>MWOS01000204.1 GCA_002026165.1 Prochlorococcus sp. HOT208_60m_813G15 | reverse complement strand
TGAGATGTATTGGTCCATCAAATTTTTTCTTAGAGAGAGTTTTATTCCCAACTGACATTCTTACTTTTATGGCCCCAAATGATTCAAGAGTTGAAATCTGGGGAAATGAATTATATGGCCCTAAGTTGGAAGAGAGAATAAGAATTTCTGCTGATAACGAAGATTCGACTTTAGTGGCATAGTAGAGATTTTATCTAATTGTCTTCGAGTCAAAATTTTTTACAAATACCAATCTTTTATTGATATTATCAAATTAGTTTAGTTTTAGATATGTATTATTTTTCTTCTTTTGCAATAGGTGGTTTTGTTCCATCAGCCGCAATTGCTGGAGTTTTACTTTTAATCGGTTTAGGAGCTTTCTTTTATCTTGGTATCAAAGGTCCAACAGATTATTAAAGTTTAATTTTAAGAACAAATAGGTTATTTTGATTTCTTATAACCTTTTTAATTTTTGAATTTAATTATGGATTTAACAACTATCTTATTTATATCAAGCCTTCCATTCGTTTTATTAACGATTTACTTTGGTACAAAAA
>MWOS01000203.1 GCA_002026165.1 Prochlorococcus sp. HOT208_60m_813G15 | reverse complement strand
CTAAAAGTTTTTGAAAGTTCAAATAGAAAATTACAAATATAATTCTTTAATTAAAGTATTCAATATGATTGTGTTTTTCAACGTCTTAAACAGAAAATTCCCATAATAAGCATTCTTTGAGTTAGCCTTAATAAAGTTAATCTAATATTTATATAAATCTATAAATGTCATCTTCGGTCCTAGAAATTAGAAATGTTGCAATTATTGCCCACGTTGATCATGGAAAGACAACTCTTGTGGATGCATTATTATCTCAATCAGGAATATTTAGAGACAATGAAGTCATTCCTACATGCGTAATGGATTCGAATGATTTAGAGAGAGAAAGAGGAATAACAATACTCTCAAAAAAATACTGCAGTTAACTACAAAGATACCAGAATTAACATTATAGATACACCAGGACATGCAGATTTTGGAGGAGAAGTCGAGAGGGTTTTGGGTATGGTAGATGGTTGTCTGCTTATTGTTGATGCAAATGAGGGGCCTATGCCT
>MWOS01000202.1 GCA_002026165.1 Prochlorococcus sp. HOT208_60m_813G15 | reverse complement strand
TAAGGTTATTTGTTCTTGATTTTCTTCTTCATGATTTTCATCAATTAAGGTTATTTGTTCTTGATTTTCTTCTTCATAATTTTCATCAATTAAGGTTATTTGTTCTTGATTTTCTTCTTCATAATTTTCATCAATTAAGGTTATTTGTTCTTGATTTTCTTCTTCATGATTTTCCTTTTGTACTGGAGTATGGATTAATAAATCATTTAAAGAATCAATCCCAAATCTATGGACCCACTTAAGAACAACATTTTCTTTAAGCAAAATATTATTTTCTGAAGAGGCTTTTTTAAAAACTTCTATTAGATGATTTTTTAAAAGCATAAATTTATTAATTTAACTTCTTATTTAACAGAGGCCTTATAATAATCAAGGATAAAACTGTTAAAGAAAATAAAATTGATATACAACTCTTACAAGTTAAATCACCATATGGAGCATGTAAAGCCACTAATTCTAAATTCATAGTTTCTGTATAAGCAGTCCTAATAGGTTCGATCGCAAAAGTTAATGGATTTAATGAAGCCAACCACCCAAGCCAATTTGGCATGAAAGAAATTGGAGCCAAAGCAGTACTTGAAAAAAGAAGAGGTAAATTTATCACAAATATAAGAGCGATTAATTCAATATGTCCGGGCAAAACAAACGCTAAACATAAACTGATTGATGTCACAAAAAGAACTAATAGAATTAGTGTTGTAAACACAATTCCTAAACCATATAAGTTGGGCCATCCATAACCCAAAATGAATGAAACAACCATTATTACAATACTCTGAAGAAAACTCAGGATTGTTATGTAAAAAAAAGAAGATAAAACTATAGATAATCTACTGGTTAAAGGAGCTACAAGTAATCTATTAAGAAATCCAAACTCTCTATCAAACATTAAAGGAAGACCAGAATTTAGTGCTCCGCTAAAAGCAGTAAAAACAATAAGTCCTGCTCCTAAAAAATTCCCATAAGAATCAACTCCTGGTAAAAAACCTCCAGGAGCTTTAGAGAATAATGCCCCAAATAAAAAAAGCCAAATTATAGGTTGTAATATTCCAGCTAAAAGAGTAGATGGTCTTCTTTTTAATTGAATAAATAATCTCTTTGTTAAGGCAAATGTTTCTTGATATAAAAAAAATAAATTATACCCTTGTAATTCCATAATTAGCAGTAATTAATTTTCATTATAGTTAGTTAACCAGAAGTTTTTCTATCGCATTGATTGCTTTGATTCTTTTTTAAGGTCTCTTTTCCCTGTCATAGAAATTTCGGCATCCAATAATGTTTTCCCTGTTGCCTGAAGATATACATCATCCAAGCTTGGCTGACTTTGGGTAAGAGAAAAAATTTCAAACTTTGAGAAGGCCAATTCCACTTTGAGCTTCGTAAGTAAATCTTTTTCCTTATCTGCTACAAAATTTATCGAGAAACCTTGAGCTTCATTTATGATAATCTGACTAATTCCATCTATTGAAGATAAAATTTGGCATATATTTTTTGCTTCTTCCTGATTACTAAATTCTCTTACTTTCAAAGTTACTCTATCTCCTCCTAATTTATTTTTCAGTTCTGCAGGAGGCCCTTGTGCTATAACTCTTCCATCGTCAATTATCACTAATTTGTCTGCCAATTTATCTATTTCATCAAGATAGTGACTGCTTAAAATAATAGTCATTCCATTATTTCTCAAATCTTTCAAAAGTTGCCATATGATATTTCTACTTTCAATATCTAAACCAACTGTAGGTTCATCCAATATTAATACTTTGGGCAAATGTAAAAGTCCAGCTGCAAGATCTATTCTTCTTTTCATTCCCCCTGAATATGTTCCGCATTTACGATCAATCCAATCATTCATTTCTAATTGATCTATTAATTTCTTAATTCTTTCAAATTTTTTGTTTTTGTTGATGTGATATAAATCTGATTGAAAATCCAAAAGCTCCCGTCCAGTTAATATCTTATCAAGTGCAATGTCCTGGGCAACATAACCAATTAATTCTCTAATTTTCCTTGAATTTTTTATCAAATTAATATTATTTATTAAAACTTCTCCACTATCAGGCTCTATTAAAGTAGCGAGTATTTTTATAAGTGTTGATTTGCCAGCACCATTTGGACCTAGTATTCCGAATAATGTTCCAGCTTCAACTTCCATCGATAAATTTTTTAAAGCCTTTATTTCTGAATAAGATTTTGAGAGCCCTTTAACTTTTATATAATTCATCAAGCTTACTATTTCTTAAAAAACATTTTACATCTAATTTAATTACTGAGCAGTGATAGTATAGATAAAAATATTTGAATGGATTGATGCTCAAATTCTACGGATAGTTGGGTTCTGGAAATTAATAACAAAAGACAAATGCCAAACATATAGAGAATAGACCACCTAAAAAGAGACTTGGCTCTTGAAAGATCATCAGGAGATTTCTTTAATTGATTTATTAATTGCAAAAGTCTTCCATTAAATGGCAATAACATAATTCCGTATAATAGACCTCCTTCAGGTAAAGCAAAGACTCCCATAATACTCATTAAAACTGTTGCCCATCCGTAACGAGAAATTGCTCTAGCAGTAAAAACAGATCCTTTAACAGAAGGGAGCATAGGAATACCAACAGATGCGTAATCGTCCTTCAATAAAATTGCAAGTGCCCAAAAATGAGCTGGAGTCCATAACATTACTAGACCAAACAACCACCAGCCACTAAGGCCTACATGCCCCGTGGCAGCAGATGCACCAACTAAAGGTGGTATCGCGCCAGCAACTCCTCCGAAAACAATATTTTTGGTTGTACGAGGTTTCAAAATAACTGTATATAAAATTACATAGCTAAATAAACCAAGAAGAGTTAATCCTGCAGCCAAATAATTTACACCACTTACTAAAAGCATCGAAGCTGCCAAAGTACATGATACGGCAGCTAAAAATACAGTCTCTGATGACAGCTTTCCTGCTGGCAAAGCTCTTTTGCTAGTTCTTGTCATCCTTTTATCTAATTCCATTTCCCACAAGCAATTAAGAGCTCCTGCTGCTGCTGCGGCCAAAGCGCCGCCTCCTAAAGTGCAGATAAGCTTCGGAGAAGACAAAGGCCATTCCTCTGTTAAAGCCATACCTCCTAAAGTTGTTGCCAGTAAAAGTGGGATTAATCTAGGTTTTGCTACTTCAAGCCAAGGTGGCAAAGTTAATCTTTTTCTTGAAGGTACAACTTCATCCCTAATTGAAGATTTATAGTTCAAGTTTTCTAATTTACTACTATTCATTAATTGATACCAACCATTTGAGAATTGAGGGAGTGGTTTAGATCTTTTTTGGTAAAAGGATTTCTAAAAATTAATGTTGTCAATATCGCAATAAATAAAGAAGCGTTAAGTTGATGACCGATAATAAAAATAGGTTCATTCAAATTTGTTTTAAGACTTAAAACGCCCAAACCAATTTGGGAAAACAAGAGAAAAATAAGTGCTGAGAGATATTTCCAATTTTTAGTAAGCAAACTTCTCTTATAAATTGCAGTAGCAATAATCAATAGAATTGAAAAAGTAATTGGAAAGGCAAATAATTTATGAGTATTTAGAATTAGGCATTGTTTATTAAAAGATAAGCATATATGTGCTGACCAGGTTGAAGAAAGCCTTACTCCAATAAAAGATTGAATTAAAGTAAGTAAAAGAGGAATAAATAATAACAATCTCCACCAAATTAATGGCTTTTCTATTTCGTTATTTTCTAAATTTTGATTAATTGAAATTGTTGTAATGAGAAGTAGAAAAGCTATTAAAAGATGGCCCGTAACAGTGTATGAATCAAGCAGGTTTATTACTGTTAAAGCTCCAAAAGATCCTTGGACAATAACAAGAAAAAGTAGTAATGAATAAGTTTTAGGTAACCAATTTGGAATTTCATTTTTCCAAATAATTGAAAGGGTAAATTTAAAAAGAATTAATATCCCAACCAGAAAAGCATCTAGACGATGAAACCACTCTAGAAAAACTCTTAGGTTCATATGATTAAAAGGCAAAAAAGATCCATAACATAATGGCCAATCTGGACAGGCAAGTCCTGCCTCCATGACTCTAGTAGCACCTCCAATTACAATAAGTGCTATAAGAGCAAGTACACTATGACTTCCCAACCTTTTAAAAATCGTCAGATATTTTGATTTATATAATTGGTTATTAATCAAATGGATAAAACCTATTATTTTGCATAATAAATTAGATTCAAAAACCAAACATTAATTAAAAATTAATATGTTTAATTTAAAAAATAATTTACTAATTTAATCTTTTTTCCCTGACAATTAACTCTAAAAAGTTATTAATAATACGCCTTTTATTTCATAAATCTTAAGAAGTTGTGAATTTAAATGATTTTCTTTTAACAAAGGATGCAGGATTTAAAAAATTGAATATCTTAAATGGTATAAATAAAAATTTTTAGAAATCAATTGTTAAATAAAAACATTTATTTAATACTAATTATTTCGCTCGTTTTTGTTATATCTTTTTGGATTGGTTTTAATGTAAATTTGCTCCCAGCGGAAGCAAGTATTAATGCACCAATTTACGATGAACTTTTTAAAATTCTTTTCATCATAGGATTAATCATTTTTATAGGAATGACAATAGCAGTTGTTTATAGCTTATTTAAATTTAGGAAAAGAGATAATCAAATAGGCGATGGCATAGCTTTAGAGGGAAATTTAAGCCTAGAAATTGTATGGACAATTATACCTTCAATAATTGTTTTATTAATAGGTTTATATAGTTACAACATCTACGATCGAATGGGAGGGATGAAAGAACTAAATCATAACCATGAAATGATGAGTTCTAATACTGAAAAAATATGGGCTGGAATAAGTCAAACTTCTGATAATAAAATGCCAAAAAATAATTTATCAATTGAAGTTTCAGCTATGCAATTTGCATTTCTATTCAATTATCCCAAAGGCAATTTCATATCAGGAGAACTACACGTTCCTGTTGATCAAAAAGTATCAATGAAAATGGAATCCAAAGATGTCATTCATGCTTTTTGGGTACCAGAGTTCAGAATTAAACAGGATATTATTCCTGGACAACCGACTATTTTAAATTTCACTCCTACAAAAGTAGGAAAATATCAGATAATTTGCGCAGAATTATGTGGCCCATATCATGGAGGGATGCGAGCCTCGATAATTGTTGAAGAAGAATCTGATTACAACGAATGGTTTAACAAAAATAAAAAACCAGAGGTAAATTTATGACAATATCAATTGATCCACAAAAAACCAATGATGAAAGTCTTCAACCCAAAGGCTGGCTTAGATACTTTAGTTTTAGCCTTGATCATAAAGTAATTGGGATACAATACTTGGTTTGTGGTTTTCTTTTCTATTTGATAGGGGGAACCTTAGCGAGCGCTATAAGAATTGAACTAGCCAGTCCAATGTCTGACTTTATGCCAAGAGATGTTTATAACCAAGTTTTAACTTTACACGGAACAATAATGATATTCCTTTGGATAGTACCTGTAGTTAACGGTGCTTTTGGAAATTATTTGATTCCATTTTATGTAGGTGCAAGAGATATGGCATTCCCAAGATTAAATGCCGTAGCTTTTTGGTTGATTCCTCCTTCAGGTTTGATGCTGGTAGCAAGCTATTTTGTTGAGGGTGCTGCTCAGGCTGGATGGACGGCTTATCCACCTCTAAGCATAACTACGCCTCAATCGGGACAAATTATTTGGATTCTGAGTGTCTTATTACTTGGAGGCAGTTCAATATTTGGCGGAATAAACTTTATCGCGACCATTATCAAATTAAGAAGGCCAGGATTAAAACTTATGCAATTGCCAATGTATTGTTGGGCAATGCTTGGAACAAGTTTATTAGTTGTTTTGTCAACTCCTGTTTTAGCAGGAACTTTAATTCTACTTAGTTTCGATATCGTTGCTAATACAGGGTTTTTCAATCCTGTTTTAGGTGGAAATGTCGTGGTTTATCAGCATTTATTTTGGTTTTATTCTCATCCAGCTGTATACATTATGGTCCTTCCTGCTTTTGGTTTAGTTAGTGAAATACTTCCTGTACATGCTAGAAAACCACTTTTTGGATATACAACAATGGTTTTTTCAATAATGGGAATAGTAGTTTTGGGTTTAGTTGTTTGGGCGCATCACATGTTTACGAGTGGAACTCCCCCTTGGATGAGACTGTTCTTTACTATTGCCACGGCATTTATTGCAGTTCCAACAGGTATAAAATTTTTCAATTGGGTTGCAACACTATGGGGAGGTAAAATTTCCATCAATAGTGCAATGTTATTCTCTTGCGGATTTATTATAAATTTTGTTTTTGGAGGTATTACAGGAGTTGCTTTGGCACAGGTACCTTTCGATATTCACGTACATGATACCTATTTCGTTGTAGCCCATTTTCATTACATAGTTTATGGAGGGACTGTTTTTATTATTTTCTCTTCAATTTATCATTGGTTCCCCAAAGTAACTGGAAAAATGCTCAATGAAAAATTAGGAATTTTACATTTTATCATTACCTTTATTGGATTTAATTTGTGCTTTGCTCCTCAACATTGGCTTGGTTTAAATGGAATGCCGAGAAGAGTTGCAGAATATGATCCTCAATTCCAGTTCGTTAATCAAATTAGTAGCCTTGGGGCTCTTTTGATGGCTATAAGTACAATTCCTTTTTTAATTAATGTATTCCTTAGTGTGAGAAATGGGAAAGATGCTGGAGATAACCCTTGGAATGCCCTTACACCTGAATGGTTAACATCTTCCCCTCCTCCAGTTGAAAATTGGGAAGGAGAAGCTCCATTAGTTGAAGAACCTTATGGTTATGGTAAAGAAATTTCTGAACAAAAATAAAACACATGACAACACTAGATAGCTCAAAAGAAATTCAAAAAAATAATTCTGAAGTTAATGAAACACATGAAGACTTCAGAATGTTTGGTCTCATAACTTTCCTAATTGCGGACGGAATGACTTTTGCTGGATTCTTTGCTGCTTACTTAACTTATAAAGCAGTAAATCCATTACCTGATGGTGCTATTTATGAATTAGAACTACCAATACCTACACTCAATACAATTTTGTTACTTGTTAGTAGTGCAACTTTCCATAAAGCAGGCAAAGCACTTTTAAAAGATAAAAATACTGATTCCCAAAAATGGTTATTTTTTACTGCTTTTCTTGGAATTATATTTTTAATATGTCAATTATTTGAATATTTTCATTTACCTTTTGGATTAACCGATAATTTATTTGCAAGTACTTTTTATGCTCTTACTGGTTTTCATGGATTACATGTCACTTTAGGCACTTTAATGATTTTAATTATTGCTTGGCAATCGCGAATCAATGGCGGAAGATTAACTAGTCAAAATATGTTCCCATTGGAGGCTGTTGAATTGTACTGGCATTTTGTAGATGGAATATGGGTTATTTTATTTATTATTTTGTATCTTTTATAAAAAACTAAATTAAAAAAATTAAATATATTTTTTATTAATTTATATTGCCACAGTTCTCTTTTTTAGTGAGAATATATAGTTAGAAATTTGTCAGATAATGCTAGAAGGAAAAGAACTTCTTGAAAAAGCAAAATTATTAAGTAAAAAATCTGAAGATGAGATTGCAAAAGGTTGTGGGTATATTGGTCCTAGTGGAAGAATCTTAAGAAAAAGTTTTTATAGGGCGCTTATCGAAGCTAAGGGTTACAAAATAGGAAATGGTCGTCAGGGTAAAAATGGTAATAGAGCTTCAAGAGGCAGGCAGACAGAATTCAAAACTAAAGTTCATGGCAATGGGAACCTATTAATTGGTCATGCGTACACCAAAAAATTAGGTCTAGAACCTGGTCAGGAATTTAAAATAGATCTTAAAAAAGAGTCAAAAACAATTTATCTGATTCCATTAAAATAAAAAATATATTTTACCAACCGTTTTCTTTAAGCCACTCCGAAGAAATATTGTTTGAAGATAAATCTTGGTTACTATTTTTATTAAATAAAAGTAATTTCTCTACGTATTTAATTAGTGCATCTGCCTCAAGATTTACGCTTTCACCGACATTTAATTTATTCAGATTTGTGTTATGCCAAGTATGAGGAATTATCGCAATAGTAAATATTTCTCCTTCCTGCTCATATTTTGCAATTGTAAGACTTATACCATTTACACAAATGCTGCCTTTATTAACTACATATTTCGAAAAATTATTATTTTTCCACTTTATAGACAAAAGCCAAGATTTTTCTAATTCTTCTATATTCTCAACTGTTCCAAGGCCATCAACATGTCCACTGACTATATGCCCTCCTAGACGATCAGATACCCTAAGAGCAGGCTCCAAATTAACAATCTGATTCAGGTTCGACTTTACTCCTAAAGTTGTTTTTTTTAATGTTTCCTCACTAACATCAACAGTAAATTTATTTTGAAAAATCTCTTTCACTGTCAAACAAATTCCATCAACAGCTATGCTGTCACCAATAGCCATATCAAATAAGTTATTAAGAATTTCAATTTCTAAAATATTTTTTTTTTGTTTTAGTTTTCCAATTGATTGAATTATTCCTGTAAACATAGATTTAAGAAAAAAATTTTTACAAAATTTTGTATTTACTTTAATTTACTTTAAATGATTTTCAACTATAAATAAATTAAAGAGTAAATAAAAGAAATTGATCATATTTATATGATTATTAATTCACAAAAAAGATCATTTGGGAGAGGAGCGAAAGTTAGCTTATTTACTTTAGGGACAATGCGCGCAACTGAAAGTCTCGAAATAATGTATGGCATAATAAAAAATGCACATTATGCAGGAATTAACCACATAGAAACAGCTCCTTCTTATGGTAATGCTGAATCGCTTATTGGAAATTCAATAAAAAAACTAGAAATAGAAGAGAATATAAAAGAAAAAAATTGGGTTCTTACTAGCAAAATTTTACCAAAGGGTGATTTTGAATTTTTAAAAAGTAATTTTAAAAATTCTCTTAAGAATTTAAATCGCGAGAGAATTAATAATCTTGCAATTCATGGACTCAACTTAAAACAACATCTAGATTGGGTTCTAACTGGAGAGGGTAAGAAATTCATATCATGGATAATCGAAAAGGAACTAGTTGATCAAGTTGGTTTTAGTTCACACGGAAGTTATGCACTAATAAAAGATGCAATAAACTGTGAAGTTTTTAGTTTTTGTAGCCTACATTTACATTATTTAGATCAGTCTAAAATTACTTTGGCACAGGAAGCTATTAAAAAAGGTATGGGAGTATTGGCAATATCGCCTGCTGATAAAGGGGGTAGATTATATTCTCCAAGTGATATTTTGTTAGAGGCCTCTAAGCCTTTTCATCCATTAGAACTAGCATATAGATTTTTGCTGGCAAAAGGAATTACAACTTTGTCTTTGGGGGCGACAAACAAAAAAGATTTTGAATTTGCGCATAAACTTAGAAACTCCTATGAAAAGCTTACAAAACTTGAAAAAAACGCCTTGAATAAAATTGAAA
>MWOS01000021.1 GCA_002026165.1 Prochlorococcus sp. HOT208_60m_813G15 | reverse complement strand
GGTTGCGCATCTTTATTATTAGTTGAAGATGATGAGTTCGATAAAATTCAACCTTTAATTGAAACTGAGCTTGAAAAAAGTAGTTCTTAAAATAAATGAGATCTATCCTAAAAGTTAATTGGGATTCAAACATACCAATATATGCAATTTCTCAATCTGAGTTGCAAAAAAAAGGAATTCATTCTCTATTGCTAGATGTGGATGGGACTCTAGTAAATAGAAAATCAAATATGATCCCTAAAACTGTAAAAAATTGGATCGTAGAATCTAAAAAACTTTTCTCCTTATATCTAATAAGTAATAATCCATCAAAAAAAAGAATCGCAAAATTAGCGAAAGAATTAAATTTAAGGTATAAATACAATGCATCAAAGCCAAGAAAAAAAGTAACTTTGTCTGCTATCAAAGAAATTGGCATTAAGCCAGAAAATATAGCCATTATCGGCGACAGAATTTTTACAGATATTATTGTTGGTAATAGATGTAATATAAAAACAATATTAGTTAAGCGATTAAATAGAGATGGCTTGCCTATAAAATTTAATTTAACTTTGACAATAGAAAAATTAATTTCTCATTTTATAAAATGAAAACTTGGGTTATAAAAATTGGTACCAGTATTTTAAGAGGGACAAAGGAAACATCTACAGAAGAAATTATTGAAACCCTTTCAAGATCCTTTACAGATTTTCTTTCAAAAGGAAACAAATTAATATTAGTAACTAGTGGAGCCGTTGGATTAGGTTGCCAAAAATTGAATATAAAAACAAGACCAAATGATTTAAGTACCCTTCAAGCCACTGCGGCAGTAGGTCAAGTTAATTTAATGTCCTTATACGATAAAGTATTTAATAAATTAGGTCATAATATTGCACAAATTTTAATAACTAAAGCTGATTTCAATTCACGAGAATCCTTTAATAACGCTTCAAAAACTTTAAAAAAATTAATAGATTTGAATGTTATTCCAATAGTTAATGAAAATGATACTGTAGCCAATGAAGAGCTTAAATATGGAGATAATGATACCCTCTCTGCTTTAGTTGCCTTAGCTATAAATGCTAACAAGCTTATTCTATTAACAGATATTGAAAATCTATACTCAAAAGATCCACGTAATAATAAAGATGCGCAACCTATTAAAGAAGTTCATAATAGCGAATTAAAAGAAATTAAAGATAAAAATATTCAAAACTTAAATAATGAATGGGGAACAGGAGGAATTTCCACAAAATTAATTTCTGCCGAAATAGCAACAAAAGGAGGAGTTGAAGTCCAATTAGTTGATGGAACTAATAAAAAAAACTTAATTGAAATTTTTAATGATAATAAAATTGGAACTTTATTTTATCCAGTAGAAAAACCTATAGGAAACAAAAAAAGTTGGCTCTCACATGCAATTCAAACAGTAGGGAAAATTACTTTGGATGATGGCGCTTCTTTTGCAATTAAAAAAAAAGGTGCCTCACTTTTAGCGGTTGGTGTTAAGAATGTAGAAGGAAACTTTACGATTAATCAGGCAGTTAAAATCGTCAATACAAATGATAAAGAAGTTGCAAAAGGTTTAGTATCAGTAAGTAGCGACAAATTAAGAAGTATCTTAAATAATAAAGAAAATAACAACTCCTCGATAATAGTCGTACACAGAGATGTTCTTGCTCTCTCTTAGAAAAAAATTAAAACTGAAAAATGCTTTTAAGTGATTTAGTTGATCTAATAAAAAAAGGAAATTCAAATTTTATTAGTGCCAATATTTTCGAAGATTTAAATATAGATGATGCTGCCTCATTAGATACTGCAGTTAAACATCAAATATCTTTTTTAGAAGAAAATAATATCCTTAAAGAAAAATTAGATCAAACTAAAGCATCAGCAATAATAACTACTAACAACAATGAAATAGTTTGTACCCTAAAGAAACTCAATATATCAAACATAATCGTTAAAAATCCAAGAATTGCATTTGCAGAAGTATTGGATTGTTTATATAAAACTATCAATTTCAAATCAGGAATTCACGCTTCAGCAGTTATAGATAAAACAGCAATAATTGGAGCAGATTGCCATATTGGACCTAATGTCTATATTGGAGAAAATACTGTAATTGGTGAAAATAATCGTATTCTTCCTGGGTCATCAATTTTAGGCAATGTTCGAATAGGAAATAATAATATAATTCATCCAAATTGTGTTATTTACGAAAATACCACTATAAAAGATTATTGTGTAATTAATTCAAATTCAGTTATTGGATCAGAGGGATTTGGTTTTATTCCTAAAAATGGCAAATGGGTCAAGATGCCTCAAAAAGGTGGTGTAAAAATAATGAGTTTTGTAGAAATTGGAACGAATTGTTGTATTGATAGACCAGCAGTTGGATTTACTTTTATTGATGAGGGAACAAAGTTGGATAATTTAATACAAATAGGCCATGGAGTTAAAATTGGAAAGAATTGTGCATTTGCTGCTCAAGTCGGTATCGCTGGAGGAGCAAATATTGGAGATGGTGTTATTTTGGCAGGGCAAGTAGGAGTCAATAATAGAGTAAAAGTCGGTAATAATGTCATAGCGAGTTCAAAATGCGGAATCCATTGTGACATAGAAGATGGCAAGGTAATTAGTGGTTTCCCTGCGATGGAAAATAAATCATGGCTAAGGAGTTCAAGTATTTTTAAAAAATTACCAGAATTGGCAAAAAAACTTAGACAATTAGACAAGCAATAATTTATTGTTCTATTAAACAACAATTTATAATGAAGAAATATAAGATTGTTTTATTGTCAGGAGACGGAATTGGACCAGAGATTTCAGAAGTTTCAAAAAAAGTTTTAAAAAAGCTTTCGAAAAATCATAATTTTGATATTGAGATTATTGAAAAATTATTTGGAGGGATAGCTTATGAAAAATATGGGACTCCTGCTCCAGATGAAACACTAGATCAATGCAAAAAAAGTGATGCTGTACTTTTAGCCTGTGTTGGAGATATTAAATATGATTCTCTTGCAAGAGAATTAAGGCCAGAAAGTGGTTTACTAAAGTTAAGATCTGCCCTAAACCTTTTCGCAAATATCAGGCCTGTCAAAATAAGAAAATCTCTATTAGATGCAAGTACATTAAAAAAAGAAATTGTTGAGCATGTAGATCTTATTGTTGTAAGAGAATTAATAGGGGGAATTTATTTTGGAAAACCAAGAGGACATATAACAAATACAAAAATTCCAAAAGCTTTTAATACGATGGTTTATGATTCGGCCGAAATAGAGAGAATAACTGAAATAGCAATAAAAATTGCTAACCAAAGAAATAAAAAAATATGTTCTGTTGATAAATCAAATGTTCTTGAGGTTAGTCAATTGTGGAGGGATACAGTTTTAAATATCACCTCAAAAGATAAAAATATATCTCTAAGCAATATGTATATTGATAATGCCGCAATGCAATTAGTTAAAGATCCTAGTCAATTTGATGTAATTTTAACTAGTAATTTATTTGGAGATATTTTAAGTGATTTAGCCGCTATGTTAACTGGTTCTATTGGCATGCTTCCATCTGCTTCTCTAAACAATAGTGGCCCTGGTGTTTTTGAACCTGTTCATGGTTCGGCTCCTGATATAGCTGGAAAAAATATAGCGAATCCTATAGCAATGCTTTTATCTGCTTCCATGATGTTAAAAATTGGATTAAGGGAAGAAGAATCTGCACAAAATTTAGAAACTGCCATTGATAAAGTTTTGTCAAAAGGATTTAGAACAGCAGATTTAGCTGATGGATCTTCTGAAGTTTTATCTTGCAGTGAAATCGGAAATAAAATAATGGATGAAATTTAAAAAAAAATTAATAAATAAAAAAATATTTCTAAGTTAAACATAAAGTTGGCATATGACCTGTCAGAATCATTAGATATTGTTTTTAAAAAATGTCAAAACGTCATCCAGTAGTTGCTGTAACAGGATCTTCAGGAGCAGGAACAAGTACAGTAAAAAGAGCCTTTGAGCATATATTTGCCAGAGAAGATATTGTTCCCGCAGTTGTAGAAGGTGATAGTTACCACAGATTTGAAAGAATGCCTATGAAAAAAGCTATGGCAGACGCTCTTTCAAAAGGCGAAAATTTCTCTCATTTTGGTCCAGAGGCTAATCTTTTTGACAAGCTAGAAGAACTTTTTAAAATCTATGGTGAAACTGGAGGAGGAAAAAAAAGATATTATCTACATAGTCTTGAAGAAGCAGAAGAACATAATACAAGACTTGGGACATCATTAGAACCTGGGCAATTTACTCCATGGGAAGATATTCCTGAGGGAACAGACGTACTTTTTTATGAAGGTTTGCATGGCGGAGTAGAAGGTAATGGATACAATGTGGCATCTTATGCTGATTTACTTGTTGGTGTTGTTCCTATAACAAATTTAGAATGGATTCAAAAAATCCATAGAGATAACGCAGAAAGAGGTTACTCAGCGGAAACCATAGTAGATACTATATTGAGAAGAATGCCTGATTATATAAATCACATTTGCCCCCAATTCAGCAAAACCGATATTAATTTCCAAAGAATTCCCACAATTGACACTTCTAATCCTTTCATATGCAGGAATATCCCAACTCCTGACGAGAGCTTTGTAATCATACATTTCAGAAAAGGAGCAAGAGAGAAATGGGGGATTGATTTTCAATATTTGCTTGGAATGATTAATGATTCATTTATGTCAAGTCCAACAAGTATCGTTGTAAATGGAGGAAAAATGGGTTTCGCAATGGAACTAATTCTTACTCCAATAATTCATAAAATGATTGAGGAGAAAAATAAATAATTAATTTTTGATTATCAACTCAAATCACTATATTTTTTACTTTGAGGAGTTTTTAATCTAGAAGATCTCAAATTTTTATATATCTTTCTTGATAAAAGTACCTTATTTAGATTTAAATAGAAAAAACAGGAAACGTTGTGTCATTAATCGACTGGTTTGCCGCAAGGCGTAAAGATCAATTTGTTGGGAAAGTTTCGCAAGATACTGATGAGGGAGATGGTTTGTGGGTTAAATGTTCAGAATGTTCGCAAGTAGCCTATAGAAAAGACCTAATTTCAAATTTCAATGTTTGTAGTAATTGTGGTCACCACAATAGGATAAATAGCGATGAAAGGATAAATATAATTGCTGACAAAAATTCATTCGAAGAGTTTGATAGTTCACTAAGTCCTACAGATCCTTTAGGTTTTAAAGATAGAAGATCATATGCTGATCGAATTAAAGAAAGTCAAGCAGGTACAGGTTTAAGAGATGGAGTTGTAACAGGTATCTGTTCTGTTAATTCAATGCCTTTAGCATTAGCTGTTATGGATTTTAGATTCATGGGTGGATCCATGGGTTCAGTAGTTGGCGAAAAAATTACAAGGATAATTGAAAGAGCAACTTTAGAAAATTTTCCAATTCTTATTGTTTGTGCATCAGGTGGCGCAAGGATGCAAGAAGGTATGTTAAGTCTCATGCAAATGGCAAAAATATCTGGAGCACTAAAAAAACATAAAGAAAAAAACCTTCTTTATATGCCCTTATTAACCCATCCGACCACTGGGGGGGTAACAGCAAGCTTTGCAATGTTAGGTGATTTAATTTTGGCGGAACCTAAAGCTCTTATTGGATTTGCGGGAAGAAGGGTTATAGAACAAACATTAAGAGAAAAATTACCCGATAATTTTCAAACAGCTGAATATCTGCTTGAGCATGGTTTTGTTGATGTAATAGTTAAAAGGAAAGATCTCAAGGCTACTCTGACTAAAATTTTAAAAATTCATGGTGTAAAAGAACTTGCAAAAGCAAATATATAATTATGAGAATTATTTCAAATTTTTTTTATTTTTCTTTAAGCCTTTTATTTTTTATTTTAAATTTTACTCCATATTCTTATGGAATAGGAAATGTTGACTGGGTCTTATTAAAAGAGAATAATGAAGGGAAAGAATGGCTTGATAAAGGGAGTATTAAGCAGCTTCCAAATAATGAAATAAGTGTTTTAACAAAGTTCTTTAAAAATCCAACTAATTCTGATGATGATGGAGAGTTATCACTTTATGTAATGAGAATTAATTGCGATGAAAAAAAGTTCAAAGATACTTCAATAAATGGAATCCCGCAATTTAATTCAAAATGGCGAACTTCTCATAATGATGAACTAATAGATGTTGTTATTGAAAATAGTTGTTCAGAATTTATTAATGGATAATAATGAATTCTAAAAATAAAAAATTAAAAATAGCAATCGCTGGACTAGGGTTTGGTAAAAAAGTTCATTATGAGGCACTAAAAGAGTCTGATTACTTAACTCCTGTAGCTATTTATCATTACGAGAAAAAGCAAAAATCGATATTAGAAAAAGAGACGGGCCTAGATTTTTTTCATAATTGGGATGACTTAATTAAATCTCCAGAAATTGATGGGATCATTATTGCTACCCCTCCTGAAACAAGATTTAAATTGGCAAAAAGCGCTCTTGAGAATAAGAAAAATTTGCTATTAGAAAAACCTGTTTCAATATCCTCCTCAGAAATTGAAGAGCTTCAGAGAATATCTTTGATTAATAATTTAAGCGTATGTGTTGATTTTGAATATAGAGCAGTACCTCTTTTCCTTCAGACAAAAAAACTTATAGATGAAAATATCTTAGGAGATATATATTTAGTCAAATTAGATTGGTTAATGGGCAGTAGATCCGATCCCAAAAGATCCTGGAATTGGTATTCATTGATAGAAAAAGGTGGAGGAGTTATTGGCGCCTTAGGTACTCATGCCTTTGATATGTTGAATTGGTTTTTTGGAGAAGCAATAAACGTATCTGGCAAATTAGCAACATCAATAAAAAAAAGACCTTTACCTAATTCATCTGATTTAAATGATGTTACAAGTGAAGATGTATGTTTAGCTAATATAGAAATATCAAACTACAGTTCGAATCTTATTCCATGTCAAGTATCTTTATCATCGATTTCTAAAAATGGTAGAGGATTTAGTTTTGAAATATATGGAAGCGAAGGTTCACTTATTCTTAAAAGCGAAAACCAAAAAGATTATGTACATGGTTTTAATTTGAAATATTCAAACAACGAAAATAAAATACAAAATGTAACTGCAGATTCAAGTTTTAATTTTGAAAAAACATGGACTGATGGGAGAATAGCTCCAGTTTTGAGAATTCAAAATTTATGGGCTCAGAGTATAATTAATGGAACACCTGTAATCCCAGGCTTATGTGAGGGACTTGCTAGTCATAAAGTTTGCGAAGCCATAAGAGAATCTTCGAAAAGTGGATTAAGTATCAAAATTTAAGGTTATACATTTATAAGTAGCAATTATTACCCGATAAAGTATTGGATTGATTTTATTTTTTTTTCATATTCTGGAAAAATCAATTGAACTGAACTATTAAAGAATGGCTTTAAATTATTACAAAAATGAGCTTAAAGAAAATGCTCAATTACTAGCTTCTAAAGGAAAAGGGATATTAGCGGTAGATGAATCCACTAAAACAGTAGGTAAAAGACTCGCTGGAATTGGCGTTGAGAATACTGAAGACAATAGGAAGGCATATAGAGGAATGCTTTTTACTACAGAAGGTCTTGGTAAATATATAAGTGGAGCGATTCTCTTCGAAGAAACTCTTTATCAGAATCACCAAGATGGTGAGTCAATGGTTAAGAAACTAAATGATTTAGGTATCATTCCAGGTATAAAGGTCGATAAAGGGCTAAATCCACTTCCAGGAGGAGGAGGCGTAGAAACTTTTTGCTCTGGCCTAGATGGGCTAGTTGAGAGAGCAGCAAAATATTATGAGCAAGGTGCCAGATTTGCAAAGTGGAGAGCAGTTCTGCAAATTACAAATGATGGTTGTCCTTCAAAACTATCAATTCAAGAGAATGCTTGGGGATTAGCAAGGTATGCAAGATCAGTTCAAGAATCTGGGTTGGTACCAATTATTGAACCTGAAATCTTAATGGACGGCGACCATACTATTGAAAAAACTGCTGACGTTCAAGAAGAGGTAATAAAGCAGGTTTATATTGCCTGCCAAGCAAATGGAGTTTTTCTAGAAGGCACTCTATTAAAACCCTCTATGACTGTTAATGGAGCAGATTGTCTAACAAAGGCTGATCCTATGAAAGTGGCTGAAATGACAATCAGAACTATGGAAAGATGCGTTCCTGCATCTGTTCCTGGAATAGTTTTCTTGTCAGGAGGGTTAAGCGAAGAAGCTGCTTCTGTTTATTTAAATAATATGAACACTCTTTACAGGAAAGCTTTGTGGAATGTTTCATTCTCCTATGGAAGAGCATTACAGCACTCATGCTTAAAGGCCTGGAAAGGAAGCGACATTGAAGAAGGTCAAAAAGCATTAATAGCAAGAGCTCAAGCAAACTCTGAAGCTTCAAAAGGTGCCTATATAGCAGGATCTCAACCTTCATCTGATGAGCAATTGTTTGTAGCTGGTTACACTTATTAACTAGAAAAACTTTAAAAATATACTCTGGGTCATAAAATTAGTTTCTCTAATTTAGTATTTTGTATATCTAATGACGTGACATTTGATACCTCTTTATACTAAACTCTCGGAAACATATGCTTTATATAGCATTTAACTTATTTTAATTATGGCCCTTGTTCCACTAAGACTACTTTTAGATCACGCTGCTGAGAATGGTTACGGTATTCCAGCTTTCAATGTTAATAACCTTGAGCAAGTTCAAGCAATCATGGAAGCAGCATATGAAACCGATAGTCCTGTAATCCTCCAAGCTTCAAGAGGGGCAAGAAATTATGCAGGAGAAATTTTCCTACGTCATCTAATACTTGCCGCAACAGAAACATATCCTAATATCCCAGTAGTAATGCACCAAGACCATGGTAATGAGCCATCAACATGCTATTCAGCAGCAATAAATGGTTTCACATCAGTAATGATGGATGGTTCTCTAGAGGCAGATGCAAAAACACCCGCTAGTTACGAATATAATGTTGCAGTTACTAAAAAAGTTGTAGATTTTGCTCATTCAGTTGGAGTTAGCGTTGAAGGAGAATTAGGTTGCTTAGGTTCATTAGAAACAGGGAAAGGTGAAGCAGAAGATGGTCATGGATTTGAAGGTGAACTTTCTACTGACATGCTTTTGACTGATCCAGAAGAAGCTGCAGATTTTGTTGCCAAAACAAAAGTTGATGCATTAGCTATTGCTATAGGTACAAGTCATGGTGCTTATAAATTCACAAGGAAACCTACAGGAGAAGTTCTCGCAATAAGCAGAATTGCCGAAATTCATAAAGCACTTCCAAATACCCATCTTGTAATGCATGGATCTAGTTCAGTTCCTCAAGAATGGTTGGATATCATTAACAAATATGGTGGTGAAATTCCTCAAACATATGGTGTTCCTGTTGAAGAGATTCAAGAGGGTATAAGAAATGGAGTTAGGAAAGTCAACATCGATACCGATAACAGACTTGCTTTCACTGCCGCGGTTAGAGAGGCAGCATTTGCTGATAAAGCAAACTTTGACCCAAGACATTTCAACAAGCCTGCTAGAAAATATATGAAGCAAGTTTGTCTTGATAGATACAAGCAGTTCTGGTGCGAAGGTCAAGCAAGTAAGATCAAACAAAATAGCACTAATTATTTTGCTGATCTTTACGCAAAAGGGGATTTAGATCCAAAAGTAAAGGCTACTGTTTAATTTCTTCCTATATTAAAAAAAACGACCTCCTCAATTGGGGGTCTTTTTTTATTTCAATATTAATGATTTCAATGTATAAAGACCATCAGTCCCACCGATCATCTCGTCACATGCTCGCTCTGGATGAGGCATTAAACCTAGAACATTTCCCTTTTCATTAGTTATACCTGCGATATCGAATGAGGATCCATTGGGATTATTTTTATATCTCAAAGCGATCAATTCATTATCTACAAGTTTTTTTAAAGTATCAGAATCACAATGATATCTTCCTTCCCCATGCGCTATTGGCAACTTAATAGTTTGTTTTTCATCTACATTATTAAACCAACCTCCTTTTGAAGAAACGATATCCAGTTCAACGTCATCACAGATAAAATTAAGATTTTTATTTGCAACAAGAGCACCAGGCAAAAATCCTGATTCTGTCAAAATTTGAAACCCATTACAAATTCCTAAAACTCTTTTACCGCTTTTAACAAACTCATCCAAGGCATTTATTAATGGAGAGAATCTCGCAATTGCTCCGCATCTCAAATAATCACCATAGCTAAATCCTCCAGGTAAAACTATTGCATCTACATCACTTAAATCTGAAGACTCATGCCACAAGTATTTTGTTCTTATATCTAAACAACCTTCCAATGCCCATGAAACATCACGATCACAATTAGAACCAGGGAAGACAACAACTCCTACAGTTAAATTTTCCATCTTATAATTTTTCTAGTGAATAATCATAATCTTCAATAACAGTATTTGCGAATAACCTATCACACAATAAATCAATTTTTTCTCTTACTTCGTTTTCACCATTACCTTCTATTTTTACCTCAATCATTTTTCCTATACGTAATGATTTTATTCCCTCGGCTCCAAGTTTTATAGAGGCAGATTTGGTAGCTTCCCCTGCTGGATCTAAAACTGAGGGTCTTAGTCTTACAAAAACTTTTACAGCAAATTGGTCCAATTAAAAATTAATTTCTACTAGAAGATTAGTTTAAATTTTAATAAAAAGTACTATTGATTAATAAACAAATATTTTTACCTTGAGGTTTTCTGAGTTGTTAGATGTTTATGTAGCCTCTACCAAAACATACTAAGCAAGTTCTTCTTGAATTTTCATGTGTTTTAAAATTTCCTGCCCCTCCACATTTTGAACATTTTATTTTATCAATTGATGTAACTTCGTGAGAGATTATTTGTTTTAAAGCAATTTTTGGATTTTCCATCTTGGACTGTCTACTGATTAAGTATCACGACTGCTAACTATAATGTCAAATTGCTATTTTTGGTTCACTTAAAATCTTAAATTTCTCTTTAATTTTTCTATTGAAAGTTCTTATAGATTTTACATCAAAGGAAATTATTACTAATTCAAGCCCAGCATTATCATTTGGTCTCCAACAATTGTCTGGAGATTCTTCAAACCAAGTATTAATTTTCTTTCCAACAATTTGTATTTGTAAAGGCAATGATTTGTTTGGTATCCAAATGCGTCCTTTTATTCGAAGAATGTTTAATTCATCCAAGATTTTTGACATCTCATTTTCAAAGTCATTTTTTTCAAGGAAATAATTTGATTTAATTGAATCTGATACCAGTTCAACATGACTATGGTCATGTTCTTCAGTTAAAAATTCTTTATAAGTCTCTTTTTTAAAATAAAAATCAAATAGATATTTCAAATCAATTTTGCCATTCTTGGACTTAAGGACTGGTGTAGATGAGTTAAGTCTTCCTTGAATTTTATTTTTTACAACATCAAACTGATCATCACTTAAGATATCTGATCTAGAGACTAAAACGATATCAGAAACTTCTAGTTGCTCCTCAAAAAGTTCATCTATAGTGACGTTGTGATCAATTTTATCTATTTCATTATATTGTTTTGTTATTTTATTTAAATCATTAATTGGTGAACCATTAAGCATTGATTCTCCATTAACGATACCAACAACAACATCAAGGTAGATGGAAGATCTAATCTCAGGCCAGTTAAGTGCTTGAATTAAGGGAATTGGTAGTGCCAAGCCACTTGTTTCGATAATTATTGATTCGATAGGAGGATTAAATTCTAGGAGAGCTTTTATTGATGGAACAAAATCATCTTGAACAGTACAACATAAACATCCATTGTTTAATTCGATTACACAATCGTCTTCAGATTCATCGCATTTATCACAACTTTTAATTAAATCACCGTCGATTCCAACATCACCAAATTCGTTAATTATTAAACCAAATTTTTTATTACTCTCTTTTAATAGATATCTTAGAAAAGTTGTTTTACCTGAACCAAGAAATCCCGAAACGACTATGACTGGTATTTTTTTTTTCATCTTTGATGATTAACAACCTAAACTATATTCTGTACTCTCTCCGGTAGAACTATTTGTGCCATTAGCAATCGCACATAATTGTTTTTGTTGTGTACGACTAAGGACAGCATCAGTAAAATCTGCACCATCTATTTTTGCACCTTCAAAATTACTTTCCATTAATAAAGCATTTGTAAAATTAACATCCGAAAGATCTGCATCAGTAAAATCTGTTGCATAAGCTAGTGCATCTCTTAAATTGGCTCCATTAAACTTTGAATTTTGCAATTTACTATTATTGAATACCGCGCCTTCTAAATTACTTTCGCTGAAATTAAACCCATTCAAATCAAACTTAACGTATTCGTTACCACTTAAATCTTGACCATGCATATCTGGCTCTAAATTAAGGTCTTGCTGGTTTCTAATCTCAGGAGGTCTTTTAGCCCATGCAGAATTTACAGAATTAAAAAATAAAATCCCAACGAACAACAAAGTAATTAATGCATTCTTTAGAGAGGGGAAAACAATTGATTTAATCATAATAAGACTGTATTTTAGAACTTAAGTATTTAAAGTTTGTAAGAGTATCTTAAAGGAAAATATATGGCAATGTCACTAAAGGTTATTGTTCCTCCTCATCCATTAATAAAACATTGGCTTTCAATATTGCGAGAAAAAAATACTCCAAATATTTTGTACTCAACAGGATATGAGCAATTAGGGAAATGGCTTACATATGAAGCATTACGTAATTGGCTGCCATATAAAAAAGAAATAGTAAATACTGATAATGGGGACGCAGATGGATTCTTTATTAATAATGATTATCCTATAAAAGTGCTCGCAATGTTGCCCGAAGGATTATCTCTTTGGTTTGGATCTAAAGAAGTAATTCCTAATTCAACCCTCTCATTAGGAGAACTTCCTAAAACTATTGAATCAAATGAAGGAGTTATTTTTTATTCTGAACAAATAACGACAAAATCAGCAACATTAGAAACTTTAATTAAATTAAAGGAATTAGGTGTTGATTCAAATAGGATTCTTTTGATTACTGCAATTTGCTCAAATAAAGGGTTAAATGAAATTGCGAAATTATTCCCTAATCAGGTAATTTACACCTCTTGCATAGATGAGGAAGACGAAAAAACACCATCATTAGTACCCGGTATTGGGAATCCATTATCGCGTTTAAGTACTATATTTGAAGATAAGAACTAATATAGAATATAGGAGTAAATATTTTACCAATGTCTGAATACAGAGATTCGTCTTCAAATAATCTTTTATCATTAATAAGCGGTGCTTTTATTGGAGCAGCAGGTCTAGCCTGGTGGTTAATATCCGAAGCAGACAAAAGAAAGGAGGAAAAAAAACAAAAAGCAATGATGTATTCCTCCAGAATTCAAGACGGATCTGAAGCGATTGATTCAAATGAAAATATAAATGAAGTTGAAGGAGAGAATCTTGAGAAGAAAGTTGAGCAACTTAATTCTGCAATTGCTGATGTGAGGAAGCAACTTGAAGAGTTGGGGCAATAGAATAAAAAAGGTTCTCAAATAATATGAATAAACTCAGATCATCTGCAATAACCCAAGGTGTGCAAAGATCCCCTAACAGATCGATGTTAAGAGCTGTTGGATTTAATGATGAAGATTTTAATAAACCCATTATTGGAGTTGCAAATGGATACAGCACCATAACACCATGCAATATGGGTTTAAATAAGTTAGCTCTAAAAGCTGAAGAATCAATAAAAAGATCAGGTGGGATGCCTCAGATGTTTGGGACTATAACAGTAAGTGATGGAATTTCTATGGGAACAGAGGGCATGAAATATTCGCTAGTTTCAAGAGAAGTTATTGCTGATTCAATTGAAACAGCATGCAATGCTCAGAGTATGGATGGAGTACTTGCTATAGGTGGATGTGATAAAAATATGCCCGGTGCCATGATTGCTATTGCAAGAATGAATATTCCCTCAATTTTTATTTATGGAGGGACAATAAAACCCGGGAAATTGCATGGAGAAGATCTTACTGTTGTTAGTGCATTTGAAGCCGTTGGACAATTAACATCAGGCAAAATTAATGAAGAAAGGCTAATCCAAGTTGAGAAAAATTGTATTCCTGGTGCTGGTAGCTGTGGAGGAATGTTTACAGCTAATACAATGTCTGCGGTTATTGAAGTATTAGGGTTAAGTCTTCCTCACAGTTCCACTATGGCTGCTGAAGATCTTGAAAAAGAACTAAGTGCAGATAAAAGTGCTGAGATATTAGTCTCTGCAATAGAAAAAGACATAAGACCTCTAGACCTAATGACTAAGAAAGCATTTGAAAATGCAATTTCAGTAATTATGGCAATTGGCGGATCAACAAATGCGGTATTGCACATCTTAGCTATTGCGAATACTGCAGGAATAGATATCAACATTAATGATTTTGAGAGAATCAGGCAAAAAGTACCCGTTATTTGTGACCTTAAACCAAGTGGTAAATATGTGACGGTGGATCTTCATAAGGCAGGTGGAATTCCACAAGTAATGAAAATACTTTTGAATGCAGGATTAATTCATGGCGATTGCAAAAACATTGAAGGCAAAACAATCTCAGAATACTTACAGAATATTCCAGATAAGCCTCCAACAAATCAAAATGTCATAAGAGACATAGATGACCCTCTTTATAAAAAAGGACATCTAGCGATATTAAAAGGTAACTTGGCGAGCGAAGGTTCTGTAGCCAAAATTAGCGGAGTAAAAAACCCTGTATTAACAGGTCCCGCAAAGATTTTTGAAAGTGAAGAGGATTGTTTAAAATCGATATTAAATAACGATATCAAAGCTGGTGATGTTGTTGTTATTAGAAACGAAGGTCCTGTTGGAGGTCCAGGCATGAGAGAAATGTTAGCTCCAACATCTGCGATTGTTGGTCAAGGCCTTGGAGAGCAGGTAGCTTTAATTACCGATGGCAGATTTAGCGGGGGTACCTATGGTCTTGTTGTTGGTCACATAGCTCCAGAGGCTGCTGTTGGAGGAAATATTGCTCTAATAAAACAAGGTGATTTAATTACAGTAGATGCTGTAAAACAACTAATTGAAGTTGATTTATCTGACGAAGAATTAGAAAAAAGGAAAAAAGATTGGGTGAAACCTATACAAAAATACAAAAGAGGAATTCTTTCAAAATACTCGAGAATCGTAAGCACATCAAGTTTAGGGGCTGTTACTGATTTATAAATCAACTCAAGGTTTATTTTCTTAATCAATAAAACTTTTTATCCTATTTGCTAAATTTTCCAATCTAGCGCTGTATTTTGGTGAGTTGCATTTTTTCCCATTATTGCTATCCATCCATAATGTTTTAACTCCGCACCATAATATTGGTTCATCAGGTAAATTAAGCTTAGAGATTACTAAAACCAACTCTTTATTTGATTTAAAAAGTTCTAATTCAAGATCATAAATTTCTATTCTTTTACCTTCTTTATCTCGACATAAGATATTAACTGTTAAATCAATTTCTCCTTCTTTGAATTCGTATTCGCCATTTATTTTTACGACAGAATGAACAAAAGGTTTATTTGTTAAATCTGCTGACTTAGCGATTAAGCTCTCTATATTATTAGGTGGATTTTCAAATAACACTTATTGATTTAATTAAAACTTTTATTGAACCCTGCTTGAACTCATTATTAAGAAATCCATTATCACCGAACTTAGAGTGTAGTAGTTGCAATCTTTTAATTTTAGATGGCTTGAATTTAAATGGGAAACGTACTTTATTAGCTCTTACTGAAGGTTTTAGCTCACTAAAAGGAATTTGAACATTTGTTGTTCCGAATTTTTTTGTTGGGAATGATTTAATCCATCTAAGACCACCTGGAATAAATTCGGTTAGTCCTAGTAGATCATC
Organism: Prochlorococcus sp. HOT208_60m_813G15; assembly: GCA_002026165.1. GTDB lineage: Bacteria > Cyanobacteriota > Cyanobacteriia > PCC-6307 > Cyanobiaceae > Prochlorococcus_A. The sequence goes on along the minus strand of MWOS01000021.1, from coordinate 4,904 downwards.
TTCACAAGCCACAGCAAATTTAAAAGTTCTTCCTTGTCCATCAATATTTAATTCAAAGGATGAATACTCAGATACATTTAAAGAAGGTTTATATATAGATGATCTACAACTAACAAATCCTCCTGCTTTTTCGACAATATTACCCTTTAAAATCAAACCAGAATTTGAAATTTCACAAAAAGCTGAACTTGATCCGCCCATAACAGTATCATTTAACGTTTTCCAACCATCAAACTCCTTTTTATGGAATAAAAATTTTTTCTTACTCATTAAATAATTTGAATTATTAATAGACTTTAACTAAATTTCTAATTTTTTTGCTGAATCCTGATCACAAAATATTGAAATTTGATTAATAGATTTTATTAATTTTGATGGTGTTCTATCTGGAGGCTCTTTTTTATCTAATAACCTCTCAAGAGCAATTCTTTTATTGGCTCCACTAACCAAAAATACTATCTTTGATGAGGCTGAAAGGACCTTTGGCGTTAATGAAATTCTTTTTAATCCTTTGCCTTCATTAAAAATCACAAAATCATCTACATTATTGTTTTTTTGATAAGGAAATAGCGAAGCTGTATGACCATCGTCTCCAAGACCTAATAAAGTTAAATCAAAGGAGGGAGGGTTTGATCCGCATTTTTCAAATAATTTAGAAATAAATTGTTTTTTTATAGCTTCATCATCAGCGTTTAAATCATTGAAAATTTCATAAAAATAAGCTTTAGATCCAGAATTAGTTAACAAAGATTTTTTCAACATTAACGAGTTACTTAATTCTGAATTTGGATCAACACATCTTTCATCTCCTAAAAAGACATCTACCATATCCCATCGAAGATCACTATTAGATAAAAGCTGATAAACAGATTTAGGGGTTGAACCTCCACTTACACAAAATTTAAACCTCTCTTTCTTTTTTAAAGTATGAATAATGTGGCTTTGAATAAACTTAAAAACTGCCGCTGATAGTTCTAACTTATTTTTATATATATATAAGGTGTATCCATTTTTGACCTTTTCAATCATTTCATCCATTCAGTATGAAAACTACCTTCCCTATCAATTCTTTCATATGTATGAGAGCCAAAACAGTCTCTCATTGCCTGAACAAGATTCTGAGGAAGTCTATTGGTTCTATAACTATTCAAATAATCTAAAGTACTTGATAAACATGGGACTGGTATACCTGCCTTTGTAGATAAAGAAACTACTTTAGCTAAGTTATCTAATCTCGTCGCAATTTCATTATTGAACCAATCATCAAAAATTAAATTTTTGAGATTAGGATCTTTGTTATAAGCGTCTTGAATTTTACTTAATAATTTTGATCTAATTATGCAACCACCTTTCCATATTTGAGCAATTGACGGCATATTCAAATCATAGTTATATACTTCAGATGCTTCTCTTAAAATATCCATACCTTGGGCATAGCTAGCAATTGTGGCAAGGACTACAGCATCAAATAAAGGTTTCATCCCATCTGATATATTTCCTAAATCAAAATCCTCTATCTCTTTAGATGGAATAGTTTTTTCAATCTCACTACGTTGCTCTTTTAAAGAACTCATTACTCTTGCATTTAAAGATGCATAAATAGTTGGGACTGATACACCCAATTCTAAAGCACTTACTACAGTCCATAACCCTGTACCTTTCTGGCCAGCTTTATCTAATATTTTTTCGACGACATCATCTCCAGTTATCTCATCTTTTGTATTTAGACAAATCTCTGTTATCTCAACAAGATAAGAAGCTAATTCATCAGTATTATTCCAAATACCAAATACCTCTGACATCTGCTGTCCATTCATACCCTTGACTCTCTTCATAAGGTCATAAGCTTCTGCGAGTATTTGTTCAATTCCATATTCAATCCCGTTATGAACAGTCTTGACAAAATGACCTGAGCCTCCTGGTCCAACATATGCAACACATGGTCCATCTTCAACTTTGGCAGCCATTTTTGTTAATAAGCTTTCTATTGCGTCATATGAAGCCTTAGTACCACCAGGCATCATACTTGGACCTTCCAGAGCCCCTTTGGCACCTCCAGATACTCCCATCCCAATGTATCCAAAACTTTTACTTTCAAGAGTATTTACCCTTCTTTCTGTATCTTTAAATTGAGAATTACCACCATCTATTAATAAATCTCCTTCCTCTAAGTATCCAGAAATATTGTCTATAACAGCATCTGTTGCTGGTCCAGCTTTTACCATCATTAGAATTCTTCTAGGTCTCTCTAGCTTGTTAACAAATTCTTGAAGAGTTTCGGCTCCCTCTATATTCTTCCCAAGGCCACGACCTTGTAAAAATTCATCAGTTTTTGAGTAAGTCCTATTAAAAACTACACTAGAAAATCCATTTCTCTCTGCGTTAAGAACTAAATTTTCGCCCATAACACCAAGACCTATTAAACCAAAATGTGCCTTGGACATAAAAATTAAAAAACTCAATAAATATAGTGTGCCTGCAACTCAACAAAATTGCTCAAAAAAAATACTTATGTCAGCGAAAAATGATCGAAAAGATTTAAATAACAGTTCCATTCGCAATGGTTGCATTTTTAACTACTACAACAATTCCATTTCTGATATAGAAGCCTAATTCTGGCTTATCTGCTTCCTCTACTCGATCTTTATTAATGATCACGACATTATCACCAATTCTTGTATTCTTATCAAGGATTGCTCTTTTTACAGTAGTTCCTTCACCTACTCCAAGAGGCGTTCCGCCTCCTTTTCTTAATTCAATCCTCTCTTCAGGAGATTCAAAGAAATCGGCACCCATAACTAGAGTGTCCTCAAGAACCGAATCACTTTCAATCCTGCTTCTTACACCTAAAACACAATGCAAAATACTGCATGATTTCAAAATTGTACCTTCACAAACAATTGAATCAGTAATTTGAGCATCTACTAGTTTAGAAGGTGGGAGAAATCTCGGTCTCGTATATATTGGAAATTTTTCATCATAAAAACTAAATGGAGGTTTTGGTTGCTCAGTGAGTGCTAGGTTTGACTCAAAGAATGCTCCAATCGTACCGATATCTTCCCAATAATCATCAAATACATAACTTTTAAGAGTATCGCCTCTATTAAGGGCTTCCGGAATAATGTCCTTACCAAAATCAGTATAATCAGGAAATTTATTTAGAAGATCGAAAAGAGTATTTCTGCTAAAAACATAAATACCCATAGAGGCTAAGTAAGGTTTTTCGGCAGCTGACTCATAACTTAATCCAAATTTTGAAGTATCTACTGCCATCGCTTTCAACTTCTCACCAGTGGGTTTTTCACTGAATTCTTTTATATTTCCTACATCGTCTGTTCTCATGAGGCCAAAACCTTCTGCTTGGGCTTCATCAACGGGCAAAGCCGCAACAGTTAAATCAGCACTATTATCTCTATGATGTTGAACAAATAAACTGTAGTCCATTCTGTACAGTTGATCACCAGACAATATTAAATATTCATCAACATCCCATTCTTGAAATAACCATTGGTATTTTCTTACAGCATCAGCAGTACCTTCAAACCACTTCGGACTATCAGGAGTCTGTTGCGCGGCCAAAACCTCCACAAATCCTTGCCCAAAAGGACCATTTAAATTATAGGTTCTCCCAATATGTCTATTTAGAGATGCACTATTGAACTGGGTCAATACGTACATTTTTTCGATGCCTGAATTAATACAATTACTAATTGGAATATCTATTAAACGATACTTTCCTGCCAATGGCACAGCAGGTTTAGCCCTCATTTTTGTTAGAGGGTAAAGTCTAGAACCTTTTCCTCCTCCGAGGATTATAGCCAACACACGCTTCATTCAATCTAATGGAAGTACACATACAACTATTTAAAGTAACTGATTATGGGCAGATTTAGAAATAGGAATGGTCAGTTTACAAAGGTATTTCGATAAATCACTGGAAAAACTTAATATAAATAGAGAAAAATTAGTTATTTTTATCCTCCTCCACCAAGGAAAACAGTTTTTCAACAATTTTCAAAGAAACTTGTCTTTCTTCTCTTGTTTGAGGACTTCTCAATTTGGTAACAGGTGTATGAAGTATTTTATTAATAATTCCTTTAGTCAGAGCTTCTACAACTTTTCTTTCTCTAGCAGAAAAATCTGGTCCCATCCTGCTAAGTGCTTTTTGTAATTCCTCTTTTCTAATTAACTCTAAATCGGATCTAAGTTTATTAATTACTGGAACTGCCTCTAAACTTGCCCACCATTCAAGAAATATGATCCTTTCCTCTTCTACTAAAGATTCCGCTTCCTTTGCTATTTTCTGTCTAAATTCTTGATTTCTTGAAACGACCTCTTGTAAGTCATCCACATCAAATGATTTTATAAATTCATGTTGTTTAACATCATTAGATATATTTCTCGGTACACCGATATCAATAAATTTAAGTTTATTACTCAAATTTAATTTTTTAATTTTTGCGAGATCAATTATTGGCTCTTCAGAAGCTGTACTAGTGAAAACGAGAGTAGATATTGAAATGTTTTCATCTAATTCGTTTAACCCTCTACAAACAATCTCTAAGTCGGGGAAGTCTAGAGCAAGATTTAGTGCTCTATCAATATTTCTATTTACAAGAATGAGTTTTTGACATCCTTTTGATTTTAAATGAGTGATTAAAAGCCTACTCATTCGTCCGGCGCCAACAACAAGAACGTTCTCTGATTCCAAACTAACAAGAGTATCAAAACCCTTTTCTTGACCAATTTTTAATTGGGCAAGTTCTACTGCTGCTGAACTTATTGATACGGCTCCAGTTCCTAAATTTGTTTCTGATCTTACTTTTTTACCTGTACTTACTGATTGGGTTAATAATCTATTAAGGATTGGTCCAGTAGATTGATTCTCTTGACCTAATCTCATC
>MWOS01000201.1 GCA_002026165.1 Prochlorococcus sp. HOT208_60m_813G15 | reverse complement strand
TTTTAAAATAATTTTTCTTTTATTACTTACGAATAGTTCCAATTTATATGCACATAATTTATTTAATGGTGGTTGTAAAGAACATTGTGGGCAAAAAGTTAAAGTAATAAGTAATAAAAACAAATTAAAAAATATTGATGATCAACTAAATATTGAGAGTAAAAATTCTTGTTTAAATAAATCACTATGTAGAGGTTGACCATTCGAGATTTTTAAAATTGTTTTATGAAATTATTTCTTTGATAATGATCATTAAAGTACCATTTGCTTGATAATTTTTATTAGGAGGATTTAATTGATTTTTAATTAAAAAAATAAAAGTATATATCAACGGTAAAAGTAATGATGAAGCAGCAACTAAAGCGATTATCTGGTTCAACCTAATAAATGGTTTTTTTACAAGTTCCTCTCCACACAAGCCACAAATCAAATTACCTTTTGAGGTTTGTTTTTGAAATTGATATTTAGGATTGCAATATGGGCAATAATATCGAACCATTTTTAAATTTAATTGTTTTAATCATTATCTATAAAACTAGAAGAAAGTCATCTTATAAAAAAAAGAGGGCTTACTTAAGCCCTCTTTTATCTCTTACTTATTTTTTTTACTGAAGTTATTAACGCACCTAAATCATGGATCCTTGTCGCTAACTTCTTTTAAGCTAATTCTCACCAAAATTAACTAATTGTCTTTAACTGGGGCAAAAACTCTAGAATTAAGCTTGTTTCTTAAAGGGCACCTAAACGATGCAGAAGAAGGAAGCTTAGACATTAATAAAAAATAATTGGAGCAGTTAATTAAATTAGTTGGGGTTATTCCGAAATTTCAGGCAGGCTATCGATCATTTTGAAAGACCTCCTAGAACTCAACAATATAAAATTAGGAAAATATTTCTCTAAAGACAATCCGTTTTTATACGCATTGCTTTTTAATTAAAAATGTCCGAGAGTAGTAATCATTCGCGTTAATTTTTTTGAGATATTTTTAGTAAGTTTTGCTTATTTCCTTTGATATTTAATTCGATTATCTTGATTTTAAATAATTGAGGAACTCTTTTATGAATCATTCGAAAGAAGTTATTAAAGCTGATCAATCTAATCCTATAGACGAATATTTTCAATGTCTCTCATATTGCGATATTCACCCAAAAGGTATAGATAATGACTGTGAAGTCATCTGTATGGAAAGACATTTAAAAGCTAACTATTGGTAGTTTGAATTATTTTATTTTCCTGCTTAAATTCCTTCAAAAAGAATTAGTACGAACTTTAAATTTCCAAACATTTACTACACCTTTTGCGTTAACTGCAGCTAGTGCACAATCATCAGGTCTCCACGAAAGTGCACCCACTAAATCGCCTGCGAATGCAGCCCCAACTGGGTCACCATTACCGTCTTTTTTTAGAAAACTTGCGACAACAGAACCATCTCTAGATCCGGAAGCTACAAGCATGCCTTTATTTGAAAAGGCTAGGCTAGAAATAGGTTCGGTATGGTGCCATAGCTCTCCAGGCATAGTCCCCTCGGGACCGTCACCTATAAAGCTCCACACTGTAATTCTTTCACTTCCACTAGTTGCCAGTAATTTTCCACTATCGTCAAAAGAAAGGTGACTGGGTTTTCCTGGGTATCCTGTCATTTCAGCATCCATTCCGGTTGATCTTCTCCAAAAATGAACTGAATTGTCTTGACTCCCGCAAGCGACTATATCACCATCGGGACTTAATTCCATTGAGACTAATGATCCTTGCCACTCGAGCTTTTGATTCGTTTTATTATTTACTATGTCAAAGAATGTTACTCTCCCGTAGCAGGCTGTAGCTAGCTCATTATTATTTGACCATTTTATTGCACTCACTGTGCTTGGATGATCATCTGATACCCATTTTTCTTCCCCAATTTCATTAAAAACATATACTTTTTTTGAAGAAGCTTGCTGCCAAGAAATAAGCCATCATTTGACCACTTAAGATGCTCTACCCAAGCCTTGCCAAGATCGAGAGTTTTAATTACTTTACCTTCCTGACAATTATATATTAGAATATTTCCATCTTGACCGGAAGTTGCAAAAATCTCTCCTTCTGGATGAATGGACATTGCTAATAGACCAGCAGAGTGTGTATTTTCTTTTTTCCAAATAATTTTCCCAGTATCTCCTTCAAAGGCAAAAATACCTCCTGCTACATCCCCAACAATGAATAACTTTCCTTTAGTAGCCCAACCACAAACTATGGCATAATCATTAACTTCAGCTGTCCATCCCTCGTGGAACATGCCTCTTGGGCTAAATGATTCTATATCAGGCATTTTTCAAAACCTTCTTTCATCTCTTTCTCGTCCAAATTTCTACCTATAAAAACAAGTTGGTTTCTACGAGGTTCGTTACCCCATTCCTTATCAGGTTGCGCTGTAAATAACATATGTACCCCTTGGAAAACTATTCTCTGTGGGTTGCCTGAGTAGCTAATGAAACCTTTAGTTCTAAATATATCCACCCCTTTTTCAGAAAGAAGTCTGCCCAACCAAGTATTAAGTTTTTCTGGATCAACATCTCCAAATCGTTCAATTGCAATGGACGTTACTTCATCATCGTGCTCGTGCTCGGCTTGCCAGAATCTTTCAATATTAAATGGGATCTCTTTTGAATTATTGTCTTCACTTTTAATGATTTTCATATTGAATTCTTCAGCAGTGTGCTGTGTATATAAACCTATCTTTGATCCCTTTTCGATATCTAATATAAATGATTTATTTCCTTTATCCTCCAATTTAAGGTTTATATGTTCTCCAAATGGAATGATATTACCAGGTTCTATGCTTTTAGCTTTTTCTGCATAAAGTCTTACGCAGGATTCAGCACCATCTTTAAGTTCTTCTTCACTCTCACTTTGATTAGCGAAAGCTACTAATGACATTTCTGGATCGGGACCTTCTTCTAGCATTAATTCATATTTACCTGCAGCAAGGTCGTAAACACCTGTCCATTCAAAAGGATATTCTGGTTCAAGAAATGTTGGTCTGCGTTTAAGGATTTGATCGAGATCAAATGCGCTTAGATTTAGGACTGTTTCGATTGGTACTTGGGCATTCTCGGCTCTAATGATTCGAGTCATTCGGTTCATATCTCTCAATCTCGATTCAAGAGTATCTAGTGCATCATCAGAGACTAAATCAGTTTTATTAAGGACAAGAACATCTGCAAACGCAACTTGTTCTGAACTTTCATCACTTCTTCCTAGTTGCTGATCAATATGAGCAGCATCAACTAAAGTTACAATTCCATCAAGAGTAAATTCAGAACTAATTTCTTCATCCATGAAAAATGTCTGCGCGACTGGCCCAGGATCTGCTAATCCGGTCGTTTCTACTAAAACATAGTCAAACTTATCTCTTCTTTTCATAAGGTTGCCAAGGACTCTTATCAAATCACCGCGAACAGTACAACAAATGCACCCGTTTGACATCTCAAACACTTCTTCATCGGCATTAATTACGAGCCCTTGATCTATCCCTACTTCACCGTATTCATTCTCAATTACGGCTATTCTTTTCCCGTGCTCTTCACTTAGTATTCTATTAAGTAAAGTAGTTTTCCCTGAACCTAGAAATCCAGTGAGAATAGTAACTGGAACTTTATCTTTGATGCTCATTTAATGATTTTTACCAAATAAACAATAGTTTAATAATAGTAATAATAAGAAATGAAAACCGTTTTTATTAGAAAAATTAATCTGAAAGTTTATACCATTCAGACTCAAGATTGGAGCCAGATTCTTTATCACAGCTTCCACCTAATGAATCAACAATTGTACAAGTGTTGTGAACGGCTACTGAAACCGTATTACCATCCATCATCAATCCATCAACGAATATTTGATTAGAAGCTAAAGGAACTGAACTTTGTCTACTTAAGTTCCTTAATAACTTAGATGCTGGAATTTGTTCAGGAAATATCGCCTGAACTTTCTCTTCATCTAACATTTTTAAAGTAGAACTTATGTTGTCTGGCCTTAAGCTTGAGGAGTCTCCAAGAAAGTCAAGTAAACTAATGGTTTCAAAACCAAATGCATCCCCGTAGTATTCCATTGCTTTGTGTTTAGAGACAATTACTCTGTTTTCCTCAGGAATAGAGCTTACTTGTTCGACGATCCAACTATCTAAGCCTTCTAAGAGAGAATCAGCTTTTTCGAATCTTTCATTAATTAGTTTTCTGTCACCTCTATTAAAAACTGAAATATCTTTCTTTAAACTTTTGCTTATAAGATCTCCCATTTTTATGATGTTATGTGGATCATGCCATACATGTGGATCTAGACCTCCATGGTCATGATGGTGATGCCCCTCTCCTTCGTCTGGAACTTGTGCTATTGGTTCTACATCACTATTTGAAACGTCTTTAAAAAAGTGTTGAGTTGCTTCAAACTCAAAAGGCATGTGTTCAGTAAAAAATATATATTCACCATCTTCTTTGATATCCACGTTAAAAACAGTACTTTCTTTTCTTTGATCAAAGTTAAGAACAAAAGCTTTATTACTTGCTATCAAAGTTCCATCATTTTTTCTGCTTATTGAGTCTTTAGATCCTAATAATTCTTTGGCTAAATCTTCAGACCCTTCTATGTCATTAGATTTGAGAATCACCATCTTCATTGCAGGATCTGCATATTCGCCATCGACTTTTTCAAATGACCATTTGTATGAACCCTTAGAAAGCTGGAATTTACCTGCCCATTCGAAAGCACCCTCAGCATGATCATCATGACCTCCATGATCAGAATGATCATCTACCTTAGCTGAATGTTCAGCATGATCGTCATGTCCGCCATGGTCTGAGTGGTCTTCGTGACCTTCATGATCAGAATGATCATCTACGTCTATTGCACTAACACCTACAACAATAGTATTCTTTTTACTTTCCCAATTTCTCATACTTGGAGTCATTTCTTTGCCAAGAGTGAATACTTTGTCTGCGCTATTTAGTAATTGAGCTTGTCTTGGATTGATTTTTAAGTCATGAACATCCTGTTTTCTATCTACTAAGCATGTAACTTCGTCAGATGGTAACGCAATAGATTTAACTAAATCACAAACTAGTGGTTCTACTGCTACGTATGACTTCCCTTTAGCCATTACATCCTGCCCAAAACCAGAAAATATAATCGTTCCAGCGATTACGGAATTTTTAATAATTGACTTACTTGAACATGTTTTATTTGATAAAAGTCTTTTAAAAATTGACATAAAAAAATTATTAAATACTTAAAAATGATAATCATTTTCATTACACCTGACAAGAAAAGGTATCAAATGTTATGAAAATAATACGCAGCTTATATTATTGGTAAGCTTGTAAAGTGACTTTTTTCATGAAGATTAATTAATGGCTACTTTAGTCGCTGAAAATTTAACATTTGCATACACAGAAAAAAGTAAGCCAGCTTTAAATAAGGTATCGGTTGAGATTAAACCTGGAACTCTAACAGCGCTAGTAGGTCCAAATGGTGCCGGAAAATCAACTCTTTTGAGGATATTGCAAGGACAAAATACTCCAGATAAAGGCGAAATAAAAATTGATGGTGAAAATTTATATAGATCTAGAGCTCTAGTGGCACTTATGCCTCAAAGAAGTTCCATGAATTGGAAGTTTCCCATTACAGTTGAAAAATTGGTATCTCTTGGTCAAATAAAGTATTCAAAATCAAGAAGTAATAACCCCTTTCAAATCAAGGCTCTTCTAGAATATCCTAATTCTTGGATTAATAAATGTTGTGAATTAGAAGCGACAATGCAAAGAGTAGGAATTGCTAATTTGGCTAATAGAAGACTTGATTCTCTTTCAGGAGGACAGCAACAAAGAGCTCTATTAGCAAAAACTCTTATGTCCCCTGCAAAAATATTTCTTCTGGATGAACCTTGTGCGGCATTGGATCCCCCCGCAAAAGAGGACTTCCTGAAAATTGTTCGTCAACTCGCAGATGCGGGACTTTCTTTGCTAGTAAGTAGCCATGATTGGGGCGAGTCTCTAAATAACTACGATCAAGTAATCGTTCTTGATAAAAGTGTTTTAGCAGTTGGTAGTCCTGATCAAATAAAAGATAAATTAGATGCGATAAACATAAGCTCTATAAAGGAAAATAATTTCTGTGATTAGAAAATGTTCCTTATTAATTTTGAGCTTGATAACAGTTTTGGCAAAGGCCGAAATATTCGAGTGTATGAAACAAAAGTTGAAACTTTCTTGGATTTTTTTTAGGGGCATGAATATCTTTAACAGGACAACCTTCCATTTTCGACGTCTCTCCGCATTGAACGCAGGTCAAATGATGAATGTCTCTATCTACGGGAGTATAAAGAACCTCTCCTGTTGGGAGATGTCTAGAACGAATTAAACCATGCTTTATAAGAACTTGAAGATTCCTGTAAACAGTTGTCAGTCCCATAGCTTTTCCGCTTTCAATCAATTGTCTATGCAACTCTTGACCGCTCAGTTCATCCTCGCATTTATTAAGTTCTTCAAGAAGTTGTTCTTGTCTTTTGGTAATGTCAGACTTAGTTACCATTGTTTTCAAAATCTTTTTTTGCCTCGTATTTTTGATCATACCGAATCTTTCGAATAATGTCTTTTATTAATAACAACTGGTGGTTGGTTCCATTAATAATAACTATATTTTCTGGGATCTTATGCCCAGCGATGGGAACTGTATTAATCACCCATAAGAGATTATTACAAGTTAATTTAATCTCTCATTGCGTGTTGCCTGGACTTGCTCTCGCATTAGCGCTTGGAATTCACCCTTCAATTGGTGGTGTTATAAGTGGTCTTTTAGGCTCGGTAATTGCGGAAAGTTTAACCAATAGAAAAAGTGAAAATTATGAAGCAGTTATGAATACTATTCTTGCTGGAATGCTTGGGTTTGGAGTCCTTATTATCCCTCTACTCGGAATAAGGATTGATTTGGAGGCAGTATTATTTGGCGATTTATTGA
>MWOS01000200.1 GCA_002026165.1 Prochlorococcus sp. HOT208_60m_813G15 | reverse complement strand
ACTGATGATTTGAATGCAATAATTTTTAAAAATTGCAATCTATATTCTACTTTTTGTGGTTTTGTGTTTATAGCTTTTGGAATGAAAATATCGTTAACTTCAAGAAAATTAAAAAGTTCTTTGAAAATCTTTTTGGGATTATTCTTAATATCATTTGAGAAAATTAAATGAAATTTTTCCTTAGAAAATATCTTAAAGTATTCAGATAAATATTTGGCATATAGACCGAATTCCAATAACTCATTTGCTCTAGGAAAATTTTTACAATATGATTTATCATTAAATATCTTTTTTATAGAACTATTTATATCTTCAACAGGAATAAAGTTGTATTTCATATAGTGATTTACAGCAGATTGAAATCTAATGACAGGATCTCTTAGTACTACTATTAACTTCGCATCTGGGAAATCTTTTTTGATACGTCTCATTGCAGATAAATTAAATAAATAATTGGGTCTTTTTATCCCTAATTTTCTAAACTCAAGGGGATATGTTGTCTTAAAGTAATCAGCTAAGTTATTGTTCTGATAATCAGGATCTTCAAAATAAGGAGTCTCGCCATCTGGCATGAAAATATCATTATGTTCTTTTATGCATTCGTGAATAAATGTTGAGGCTGTTTTTTGGCCACCTATTATGAGAAAATTTAATTTCAGTTCCATATATAAATTACAAAATTAAAAATAAATTTTATTAAAGATAACATCAATTTTTTCAAATTATTTTTTATTTTGGTTAAAAATAATTTATTTAAGAAATAAACAGAAATATAACTTTTTAAATATTACTGAGATAAATTGCGAGAATTTTTATCTTGAAAGATAGCAAGCGATCGCCAAGGGATCACCCAAAAGGTGTTTAAGAATCGTGAGAAGTCAATCACGGCGACAGGATTCGAACCTGC
>MWOS01000199.1 GCA_002026165.1 Prochlorococcus sp. HOT208_60m_813G15 | reverse complement strand
GGCGACAGGATTCGAACCTGCGACCTAGTGCTCCCAAAGCACTAAATGGATCTAGTGAAGCACTAGGTTTTTAAGCTATTGCTTATTTATTACATAATTTTGCTTGGTTTATCAAGACAAATCAAGGATTATTTGTCCATAATTTGTCCATTTTGATTTAACTATTTAATTAAAACAATTTGCAAAATGTCTTTGTCAAGCATTAAACAAATTTTGGAGTAACTTTTATTAGGGAAATTACTTAATAAATCATGCAAAAAATTATTCACATTAATATTTTCTAATTTATAAAAAGGAATAGAATATTTAGATGGTTCTTCTTTAGGATTTTTAAAGGAAATATTGTTTGATGAAGTATTTCTATTACGGTTAAATTTTGAAAATAAATTATTTCCTAGATTTGAAATTTTACTATTTATATCGCTTACTCTTTTTTCTGAAAGAATTTCTTCAAATGTGTCAGGAACTTTTAATTTTTGTTTGATAAATTGCTCAAATAAATCAAAATTTTTTCTTTTTATTTTAGGGTTGGAATTGTTATATATTTTTTCTTTATCCTCCTTAAGAGAATAGTTTTTTAAGAGTTCTCGAACACTCTCAAAAAATCTAAATTCATATTGATTTTTTGATAATTTCTTTTCTTCAATAAAGGAAGACCATATCAACTCAAGATTTACAAACGAAAATTGATCACTATTAAATTTCTCTATTGAACTAAATTTATCAAAATTAAAGTTTTTATCGAAAAAATGTTCGAATAGATTTATTGATATATTGATTATTTCTTCCTTGTAAATAGAAAGTTCATTTTTGTTTATTTGTGTGAAATTAATTCCATCTCTAGTAACACGATTAGTAAAGTCGACTCTTTCATTAGATTTTAAACCCGTCAAAGTTGCTGAGAAGATCTGATTTTGGATATTTATATTGTTCTCTAAGAAAATTATTAGTTTTTTCTCTCTATTACGTAGGTTTAATAAATTAGATTTATTTTTATCAAATTTATGACTTGAGAATTTCCCAAGAATATTTTCAAGACTTAGATCTGTTTTAATCCAATTATTCTCTTCAAATTTAAAATTGCTTTCAAAATAATCATCCTCAAACTTATTAGCAGTATTAATACACAATCGTCTCATGATTTAAATAATTTCCTTTAAGTCTGAAAACTCAACGAGCGAGGAAGAATCATTATTAACCTTTGTCACTTCTGAAATATGATTAAGTGCTTGAGCTAAATCATAATCTCTTCCAG
>MWOS01000198.1 GCA_002026165.1 Prochlorococcus sp. HOT208_60m_813G15 | reverse complement strand
TTGCTCTTTCTGCAGCTTCTTGATTTCTAACTGATTTTAAAGAATAGAAGATTTCGTTTTGCAAATTTATTGATCTATATCCACTTAAGAAGACTAAATATATCCCATCCTTTTTCGCTTCTTCTCTCATATCCAATAGAGAATCACGCATATCAATATGAACTTCAATATTTGGCCCAATAGAAACTAGTTTTTCCTTAGGAATTTCAGAATAAGGTAAATGGCCCAAGATTCTATGATCTTGATTATTTTCAGTTTGAAAATTGAGATTGCTAAGAGGTTCTAATTTTATAATTCTAAACAATTTGAATGCAGCGATAGAAAAGAGAAGGAAAAGAAATGGAGAAAAAATTAATAATTTTTTAAATATTGAATTAGGATTATCTAAGTGAGTTCTTTTAGCAAGTGGTATATCAAATTGATTTATATCTTTATTTTGTTCCAATATTTAGATATTAATTTGGAAAACATATTTCGATATTAACCATTATTTTAAGAAATGCACTTTTATAAGCAAAAAAGATGTAGCTTTTATATACAGTA
>MWOS01000197.1 GCA_002026165.1 Prochlorococcus sp. HOT208_60m_813G15 | reverse complement strand
CCTGTTAGTTTCAAAAGTGACCCAAATAATATAGAGTTTCTACCAGATGCGACTCCTATTTCCATTATGTGTCCAGGTACTTTTATAGACTCTTGAAAAATATTTGTTATCCAGCAATCATATATCAGGTCTTTATCATTTAATAAAATATTTGAATCATTACTCAAAGTTGACTTTAAATATTTGTAAATTGTTCTAATTTTTTTCTTCATTTGGAAGCAATTAAAAACCTCTTAAATTATGACACATTCCAAGTTCTTGCTTAGATAGTAAAAAGTATGAATAATTTTTGGATTTTGTATAAAATTAATCAGATTAAAAAATTTAATTTAATAGAGATTCTTTTAATAAATTAAGATAAGAAGTTTGATATTTAATTAATTCTATTTTATTTATATATTTAAATTTTTTTTAGTAATAAAGCACAAATTATTTTACATTATAAGAAAGGTAAACTTTAATTTCATTAAATGATATCTTAAGGTTAAAGATTATTTATTTGGATAAAAATCTGAATAAATTTTTTAATTTTTGAATATTTTGCCTTCTATTTGATTTATCCTCTTTATTTCTAAAATGTGATCTAATTATTCTGCATTCACCATTATTAACTACTCCTTGGTTATGAATGGTATCTGTATGAAAAATTATTAATGTTCCAGCTTTACCTTCGATAGGCTTTAAATTATCAATTATGGGTTTGGGTAATTCTCTAGTTTTTTTAAAATATTCAGGATTATCATAAGAGGGTCTTGGTAGAGGAAAAGTTCTTTTAACCCAATGGTGAGTTGATACAGATAATTGAAAAGCGCCGTTATCACTAGAAATATCATTTATATAAAGCATGAACTTTAATGTAGGGATTCGGTCAAAATGCGGTTCTTGAGCAATATGTTTACTATTAGGCGTATCAAGGGTTTGGAAAACATCTATTTTTAAATTATCACTATGAAAAAATCTCTTTGCTGTTTCATAAAACAAAGGTAATCTAACAAGTTCTTTTAATTCAATCTCATTATTTAATTTTCTATTTGAATTCTTGGATTCTTTTTTAGTTTCTTTTTTCCCTAATAGATCAATAAATGTTTTACAAACACCACCAAGATAATTATGATCAGGGGCTACATTATTTAGAGAAAGATCTATTAAATGTTTACTCTTTAAACTTTTGAATAGATCATCAGATTCTGAGAAAAAATCATCAATAATCACGTAGCCAAAAACTATAAGACTGTATTCTATTAGTTCATCAAGATTCGGTTGATTTTTTTTAATTCTAAGCATGGATATCTTTGCAATATCAATATATCTATAATTTATTGTAACCTTAACTTTTTATTATAGACCTATATAAGGTGATCACATTTATTTTTTATCCTTAAACGATAATTAGGGTAATTTTTTATAGTTTTTACTTGTTTTTAAATTTTTTTTCTAATAATTTAAAAAACTTTCCCTTTTAAATAAAAATTAACCTTCACAAACTTTTCCTAAACTAAATTTTTTCATTTTATTTGAAGTTAACTTTATTAATGGAACTTGAGAAATATAAGAAGCCCACATTGTAAATGTACTGGGTGGTCCTATTAGAATGTCACAAGATTGTAGGATTATTTGGTCCTCTTTCCAAGAACCATATGAAATAAAATCAACTCCAATCTTGGAGGATATCTTTTCATCACTAACCAAAACAATAAAGGGATCTTTATTTTTATTAACAAAATCTAGTCTAATTTTTTTTACAACAAATTCATAAAATTCATCACTAAAATAAAACTTACCATCATTCCATAGCTTGTAATCATTCCTTCTAATATGTAATCCGATTAGATATTTGCCCGTCTTTTTAAGTTTTTCTAAATAATTAACCAATAACTTTGCTTTTCTTTTTAAATTTTTTTTATTGAAAGTATAAATTTCTTTAAGTTCTTTATGATATTTTTTAGTTAACTTATTTTCTCTGAAACCCCAACCATTTACAATTTTTATATAATTTTTTTCATTTAAATAAAAGCATATTTGGTCCTTAGCAGTTAAATATTTTATAAATTTAGAGAGAATACTTAGAAAAAAATTATTAACTTTATCCCAAAAATAAAAAAACTTATTATCAAATCTTAAAAGACCCAACATAGAAGGATTAAAAAAATAAATATTATTTTCAATAGAGAATGCACTATAGTGAAGAGATTGAAAAAGGCGGTTACAGAAACCTCCGTATTTTTCAATAATAATAATAATTTTCATAAATTTTTTCTACCATAGTTATCTTCAAACCTTTTAATATCATCTTCACCTAGATAATTTCCACTTTGTATCTCAATTAATATTAAGGGAAATTTTGTAGGATTTGATAGTCTATGTTTCTCTCCTAAAGGAATATAAACGCTTTCATTTGGTCCTATTATCTTTTCTTGATTCCCTATTTCTACTTTTGCGGTTCCACTAACAACTACCCAATGTTCAGATCTATGAAAATGCATTTGAAGAGATAAAGAGGCACCAGGATTTACCTCAATTTTTTTTATTTGCCAAGTACTTCCATCCTCAATAGACAAAAAAGAACCCCAGGGTCTATAAACAATTTTATGATGTTGAGCTTCATTGAAACCCTTATCTATCATATGAGATACGATATTTTTTACACTTTGAGAACTTTTACTATCTGCTACTAAAACTGCATCTTTGGTTTCAACAATAATAACATTTTCCAAACCAATTCCTACTACTAATTTATCCTCACTACGTATTATGGAATCCTTTGTATTTTGGGCTATAACCCTTCCATTCAAAGAATTACCATTAAGATCTTTTTTAGATATTTTCCAAAGAGATTCCCAGTTCCCTACATCATCCCAACCGCAGTTAAGAGGTATTACGAATGCCTTTTTTGTTTTTTCAAATACTGATATATCAATTGAAGTATCTTCACAATTTTTAAATGATTTTTCTTCTAGTCTTAAAAAATCAAGATCAACTTTACTTTTTTCTAGACATTCTTCACAATTTTTGAGAACTTCCGGAGCAAATTTTTTGATCTCATTGATTATTGCAGTTGCCTTGAAAACAAACATTCCACTATTCCAAGAATATTTTTTATCCTTTATAAAATAATTAGCAGTTTTCTCATCTGGTTTTTCTATAAATTTTTCAACTTTAATAGGAATATATTCATTATGATCAAATTGTTTTTCAGATTTTATATATCCATAACCAGTAGAAGGATATGTAGGAGGTATTCCAAAAATTACTAGATCATCCTGTAAAGCAACATCAATACTATTTTTAATGGCTAGTTGAAATTTTTTAATATCAATAATTTGATGGTCTGAAGAGAGTATTAAAAGTATTGGATCAATATTTTGACCTTTAAAATTATCCAAAGCTTTTAGAGCAGCAATTGCAATTGCTGGTGCGGTATTTCTTCCTTCAGGTTCTAATAATATTTCAAGAGGTTCAACATTTATTTCTTTCATTTGATGGCCAACAATAAACCTATGTTCCTCATTACAGATAATTATAGGTTTACAAATATTATCTAAATTCTCAATTCTTTTATATGTTTTTTGGAGCATAGTATACTGATCATCCAACAAATTAAGAAATTGTTTAGGAAAACTTTTTCTAGATAAAGGCCAAAGTCTTGAACCAGTTCCTCCCGCAAGAATAACTGGAATAATTTTTTTAATATTTTCTGAACTCATCATTCCTTAGAACTATTAACCGAAAACCCCTTATTTATAAGTAAGGATTCTTTTCTAGCCTCATTGGAATCTTCCTTGATCATCTCAGAAACTAATTGGTTTAAAGTTATCTGCGGCTTCCATTTTAGTTTATTACTGGCTTTAGTTGAATCACCAAGTAACTGCTCAACTTCTGTTGGTCTGAAATATCTTGGATCAACTCTCACGACTATTTCCCCCGTGTCTGCTCTTTTACCTATCTCATCTAAACCACTATTTTCCCAGATAATACCTTTTTCTCCTTGTTCTTTATTCCAACCAAGTTCTAATGCACTTAATTCTATGAATTCACGAACACTTTTCATTTGCCCAGTAGAAATTACATAATCTTCAGGTTTTTCTTGTTGCAGCATAAGCCATTGCATAAACACATAATCTTTAGCATGCCCCCAATCTCTTCTTGCATCGAGATTTCCCATATATATACATTTTTCTAATCCAACATTTATTCTTGAGAGTCCTCTTGTTATTTTTCGCGTTACAAAGGTTTCACCTCTTCTAGAACTTTCATGGTTAAAAAGGATACCATTACATGCGAAAATATCGTAGGCCTCTCTATAATTTACAACTATCCAATAAGCATATAATTTTGCAACTGCATAAGGACTCCTAGGATAAAAAGGAGTTGTTTCCTTTTGAGGTACTTCTTGCACAAGGCCATATAATTCACTTGTACTTGCTTGATAAATCTTAGTCTTTTTTGTGAGGTTTAAATTTCGAACAGCCTCAAGAATTCTTAAAATTCCTAATGCATCACAATTAGCGGTATACTCAGGCGTTTCAAAACTAACGGCAACATGACTTTGAGCACCTAAATTATAGATTTCATCTGGCTTTATTTTTTCTATTAACTTTAAAATATTAGTACTATCAATTAAATCTCCATAATGAAGGATAAACCTAGCATCTTTCTCGTGCGGATCTTGATATAAATGATCAATCCTTGAAGTATTAAATGAACTAGAACGCCTTTTTAAACCATGGACTACATAACCTTTTTCTAGAAGTAATTCAGCTAAATAACTCCCATCCTGGCCGGTAACTCCTGTAATTAAAGCAACCTTATTACTTTTTATCATTTAGTAAAACAGAGTAACTTTACTTTAGCTTAAAACAAAGGTTTAGATTTTTAATATTAAAATGAAATGACTTTTATCGCACTTGTTTAAAAACATAGACTATTCATTCTGAGCATTAACCCTTTAAACTAATAGCACTCTATTTGTTTATTATTTTGAGGAAAAATATAATGTTAGATTTGCAGATTATTGTAAAAAAAATAAGCTCTTTTACTTCTTAATAATTAATTTTTCAACTTAGAAAAGATTTTTAGGGGTATGATTGTTTTCAAAATATACAAACATGTTAAAAGAATTTTTTTTTAATTTTTAAAATCTTATATATTTAAATTCATGTTAATTTCAAAAAAATCTAAGATATTTATTGCAGGCCATAATGGGATGGTTGGAAGTGCAATTAAAAGAGCTCTGCATCAGAAAGGATATAATAAGCTACTTTACGCCTCCAGAAATGATTTGAACTTACTAAATTTTGAGGAGGTAAAAAATTGGTTTAATCAAAATAGGCCTGATGTTGTAATTTTAGCAGCAGCTAAAGTAGGCGGAATTTATGCGAATTCAAATTATAGCTTTGATTTTATCCTTGAAAATCTTAAGATACAAAATAATGTGATAGAAAATGCTTGGGCATATAAAGTAAAAAGATTTTTATTTCTTGGTAGCAGTTGCATTTATCCAAAATTAGCTAAGCAACCTCTAAAGGAAGAATACTTATTAACGGGAGAGTTAGAAAAAACTAATGAATCCTATGCACTAGCAAAAATTGCAGGCATAAAATTATGTACTTCTTTGAAAAAACAATATGGATTTGATGCAATATGTTTGATGCCCACAAATCTATATGGTCCAGGAGATAATTATAATCCACAAAATAGTCATGTTTTACCAGCAATGTTAAAAAGATTCTATGATGCAAAAATTAGGGGCCTAGATGAAATTGCTTGCTGGGGATCTGGATCGCCTCGAAGGGAATTTTTATATGTTGATGATCTTGCAGAAGCCTGCATATTTATTCTTGAGAATGTTTCAAGCGACGACAAAATTTTATATGGTGAAAATAAAGATTTTAATGGGACATTAAATATCGGAGTTGGAGTAGATATTAGTATTAGAGAATTAGCAAATTTAATTTCAACAGTGGTAGGTTACAAAGGTAAAATAATTTGGGATTCTTCAAAGCCAGATGGAACTCCAAGAAAGTTATTAGATGTTTCAAAATTAATTAAATTAGGTTGGTCAGCCAAAATAGAACTTAAGAAAGGTATAGAATTGACTTTACAAAGTTTCTTAAAAGAATTACAAGATAAAAGCATTAGAGACTAAAACAGTTTCTGATCAAATTTACTAATAAATTTAGGTTAAATTCACTCCCATTCTGATCCATCTCTTTCCAAATCTTCGATAGTTCGATAATAATTGATATTCAAAAAAGAAATTAATAAAAAGTTAACTAAAGCTTAAATTAATAATTTTCGATATTCTTTTTTTTCAAAAAAGAATGAAGGAAGTCGCAACAACATCCCCTCTTAAAAAGTTTTAATTATTCAATCGAATTTGATTATTAATTAAAAATATCAAATTATAATTTAGATACTATAATAATTTAACTCTAATTTTAAAATTTAGATTAATAGTAATTCATGAAATATAAAATTAATAATATATGTTGCATTGGCGCAGGTTATGTTGGTGGCCCTACCATGTCAGTCATAGCTGATAAGTGTCCTCACATAACTATTAACGTTGTTGATTTAAATGAAGAAAGAATTAAAAATTGGAATAATCCAGATATAGAAAAGTTGCCTATATATGAACCTTACTTGGGGGAGATCGTTGGTAGATGCAGAAATAAAAATTTATATTTTTCAAATTTAATTAAAGAAAAAATTCAAGAAGCTGACATGATTTTCATTTCTGTAAATACTCCAACAAAAAAAAAGGGCTTAGGAGCTGGGAAAGCAAGTGATTTGAAATGGGTTGAAGCTTGCGCAAGACAAGTAGCTAAGTTTTCTACTGGATATACGATAGTTGTAGAGAAAAGTACTTTGCCTGTAAGAACTGCTGAAGTAATTAAATCTATACTTGATGATTCACAGAAATCTTCTAAAAATAGCGCCCCGTCAAAAACCTTCAATGTTCTTTCTAACCCAGAATTTCTTGCTGAGGGTTCTGCTATAAAAGACCTTTTAAATCCTGATAGAGTTCTTATAGGAGGCGATAATAATGATGCAATAAAAGCATTATGCGAAATATACAAAAATTGGGTGCCTGAAGAGAAAATACTCACTACAAATATTTGGAGTAGTGAATTAGCGAAATTAACATCTAATGCTTTTTTAGCTCAGAGAATAAGTTCAATTAATTCAATTAGTGCAATATGCGAAGCAACTGGAGCCAATGTTAAAGAGGTATCAAGAGCAATTGGATCAGATAGTAGAATCGGCTCAAAGTTTTTAAATACAGGCCCAGGTTTTGGTGGCAGTTGCTTTAAAAAGGATATCTTAAACTTAGTATATTTATCGGAATTCTTTGGATTACACGAAGTGGCAGCCTTTTGGGAAAGTGTTGTAAATTTAAATAGTTGGCACCAGAATAGAATTTCAAAATTAATTACTAAAAAGTTATTTGGTACATTATCAAATAAAAAAATTGTAATATTAGGTTTTGCATTTAAAGCAAATACTAATGACACAAGAGAGTCAGCAGCTATACAAATATGTCAAAATTTATTAGAGGAAGATGCATATTTAGTAATACATGATTCAAAAGTATCCTCTAAACAGATTGAAGTTGATCTAGGGAGGAAAGTTTTATTAGATGATTTAAAAAATAACGATAATTCCAACATTTTCAAAGGTGGCAACTGGGATTTTGCGCAAGATTTATCTTGTATATTTAATAATGCCGATGCAGTAGTAATTTTAACTGAATGGGATATTTACAAAAGTATAAATTGGGAAGATGTCTCTAGGGTTATGAGATGTCCTGCTTGGATATTTGATACTCGTTCAATTCTAAATCCTATTGATATAAAAAAATCAGATTTAAACTTCTGGCAGATTGGAAATGGTCTGGGATAGATTTACTTATCTGAGTACCCATTTGGATTCTTAGATACCCAGTTCCAACTGTCTTTACACATATCTTTAATATCTTTATTTGGTTTCCAATTTAGTAATTCTTTCGCCTTTTGATTGTCCGCTACAGAGTACTCAATATCACCAGCTCTCCTAGAAGAAAACCTATATGGAATTGAAATATTATTTACCTCTTCAAAAACATGAATTAATTGCAAAACGCTTTTCCCAATACCTGTTCCTAAATTTACTGTAACTAAATTAGATTCACTACTTTTAAAAAGATGTTCCATTGCCTTTAAGTGACCATCAGCAAGATCCATTACATGAATATAATCTCTGATTGGAGTCCCATCTAAAGTATTCCAGTCATTTCCAAAAATATTTAAATATTCCCTTTCACCTGATGCCACACTATTTATAATTGGCATTATATTGTTTGGGGTATTTTTGGGGCTTTCCCCTAATTCTCCTGAAGTATGAGCTCCTATTGGGTTGAAATATCTCAAAATTGCAATTCTCCAATCATTTTTTTCTACACTATTTAAATTTATTAAAATTTTTTCTATAGTTTCCTTTGTCATACCATAAGGATTTAAAGGTTTTTTATAATGGCTCTCTTTTAAATTTTCTTTACTATTATTTATCCCATAAATCGTAGCGCTGCTGCTAAAAACAAGTGTTTTGCATTCAAATTTGTCCATTACATTGAGTAAATTTATTGTACCTAAAACATTTGAAGACCAATAGCTTAATGGATCTAATAAAGAATCAGAGACTGCTTTTAAACCAGCAAAATGTAAAACAGCTGATATCTTATTGCCATCTGTATTAGATTCTTTAAAAATTTTTTCTAAAGCGTTACGATCTTTTAAGTCACAATTTATAAGTTTGATACTATTTGTATTTTCAGGATTTTTTTCAAAACATAAACTTTTAATCTTATCTATTACAATCTGATAACTATTAACTAAAGAATCAACTATCAATAATTCATATCCTTTTTCTAACAAAGCTAATGAGGTATTACTACCAATAAATCCACATCCCCCAGTAACAAGTATTTTTTTCATTTTTAAGTTTCAAATTTAATTTATTTTTATATTGAAAGACTTATGATTAAATATATCAATTCATATCTGATTAATAAGAAATTAATAAAAACAATTAATTTATTTTAGTTAATTTTGAAAATTAATCATAATCTAATTGGATTTAATTCTCTTGGTAACATACCTTTGATATCAACAAATTTACCTTTACTCACAATCAATTTTTTTAAGAATTCTAAATTTAGGATCTTAAACTGATCATGTGCAACTGCAGCAATAATGGCATCAAATTTTTGATCATCAGGAATCTGATCATAAAAATCTATTTCTTTTGGTAAATTTTTATCTGTTTTTTTTATTAATGGATCAACTACTACTATAGAAATACCATATGATTGAATTTTTTTGATTAATTTTAAAACTCCAGAGTTCCTCATATCAGGACAATTCTCCTTAAAAGTTAATCCTAGTATTAAAAACTTAGATTCACTTAACGTAAATCCATCACTAGTCATCACTGAGATTAATTCTTCTATAATCCAATCTGCCATATAGTTATTTATCCTTCTCCCAGCCAAAACAACCCCTGGAGTGTAACCAGCTAAAGTTGATCTGTGAGTTAAATAATAAGGGTCAACACCAATACAATGTCCACCAACTAATCCAGGCTTAAAATCTAAAAAATTCCATTTTGTATTCGCGGCTTCCAGTACATCGAGAGTATCAATATTAAGTTTTCTGCATATTATTGCTAATTCATTTATTAATGCAATGTTTAAGTCTCTTTGAGTATTTTCTATCACTTTTGCAGTTTCCGCAATTTTAATACTTTTAGCTTGATGAGTACCAGCCTTAATGAAAGAAGCGTAAAAACTATCTATCCAAATAGATGTCTTTTCATCCATACCACTTGTTATTTTTACAATATCTCCAATAGCTTTTCCTTTATCTCCCGGATTTATTCTTTCTGGACTATATCCACAAAGAAAATCTTTATTTACTTTTCCAAGCATTTCTGACTCAATTATTGGTATACAAATTTCTTGAGTTAATCCCGGATAAACTGTACTTTCGAAAATTACAATAGGTAAATTTTTAATTAAACTATTTTCTTTCCTAATTTTTAGAGTTTTACCTATTAATTTACTTGCGATTTTAATTGGCTTTAAATTGGGATTATTAAATTCATCAATAGGAGTAGGTACTGTAATGATGTAAACATCATAGGTTGTTATTTGGCTTTCTATATTTGAAAAGGAAATATTATTTCCCTTCAATAAATCATCTCTTGAAACTTCATTTGTTCTATCAAATCCCATATTTAGTTCATCAATTCTTTCCTTATTGATATCAAAACCTATTATTTTCCTACTTAATTTTTTGCCCGTTTTATAGCATATTAGAGTCTTATCTATTTCTACGGCTATAGGTAAGCCAACATAACCCAGGCCAATTATTGCAACTTTACATGTATTTAAATTGGGGAGTAGGGACATAATTAAATTTTATAAAAGCTTTTATACCATGATATGAATTTAGAAATACCCTCTTTGATAGTTGTATTAGGTTTATAGTTAATATAATTTTCAAGATTTTTTGTGAAGGATTCTGTAGTCTGAACGTCACCATCTTGCATTGGCATAAAATTCTTAATAGCTTTTATTCCTAAAGTTTCTTCAATATTAATAATGTATTCCATAAGATTAATTGGCTGAGAATTTCCTACATTAAAAATTTTGTAGGGAGCCCAACTTTTATTAGGCTTAGGATTGTGGAAGTCAAACTTATCATCTCTTAAAGGCTTTTTCTTCAATAATTTGCTAACTGATTCAACAACATCATCTATATAAGTAAAATCTCTAATCATGTTGCCATTGTTAAATATATTGATTGGTTCTTTGTTTAAAATAGCTTTTGTGAATAAAAATAGTGCCATGTCCGGTCTACCCCAAGGACCGTAAACAGTAAAAAATCTTAGCCCTGTAGTAGGGATACCATAAAGATGACTATAAGAATGAGCCATTAATTCATTAGACTTTTTTGTAGCGCCATATAAAGAAACTGGATGATCAACATTATCTTCTTCTCTTAGAGGTAAGTTTTTATTTCCACCATATACTGAACTACTACTCGCATACAATAAATGTTCAGTATTATGCTCTCTACAACACTCTAGAATATTACTAAAACCAACAATATTAGACTCAATATAGGCTGATGGATTTTCAATAGAATATCTAACTCCAGCTTGTGCAGCTAAGTTAATTACAATGTCAGGTTTTGTTTTAGAAAATAATTCATCTAAACCTTTTTTATTAGTGATATCTGTTTTTGAAAAAGTAAAAGGATTTTTTTCTCCTTCATATTTCATTAATCTCTTTAAGCGAGCATTCTTTAGACTTACATCATAATAATTATTTAGATTATCCAACCCACAAACGCTGAATCCTTCTTTAATTAATTTATTTGATAAATGATAACCGATAAATCCTGCAGATCCAGTTACAATAACATTCATTAATTGATTTTAATTATTAATTAATATACATGATTAACTAATCAAATCCACACTCTATGAAATCTAAAATAAAAAAATTATTTTTAAGGATTTTCAGAAGTATTAATTTTAAAATTATAAAATAATTTAACCTTATATAATAATTAAACTTTAAATCAGAAATACTTTCATATAATTATCTCATGACGTTTAAATTAATAATTGAATAATCTTATCTTTTTAAAATTATTAATTACTTATTAAGGATATTTTTAATGCAAAACAAAAAATATATTATTTATGGAGCTAGGGGACATGGTAAGGCTTTATTTTATAATCTAAAAAAATGATGGCTTAGATATTATTTGTTTCATCGATCGGGATAAAAAGATAATAAAAAGTAATATAAAAAATATTCCAATTTATAAAAATATTAGTGAAGTAAATAAAAATTATCCTCAAAAAGAAAATATACAGATGATTTTAGGCGTGGGAGGCGCAAGTTCCAAAGACAGAAAATATCTTTTTGAAAAAGTAAAAAAAAATAAATTTTCTATTGAAAAATACGTATCAAAATCTGCAGTAGTTGCTAATACTTCTCATTTATCTCAGGGTGTCCAAGTTTTACTCAATAGTACAATCGCTGGAAATGTCATTCTCAAAGAAGGTGTTATAATTAATAGTGGTTCTATTGTCGAACATGACTCTGAGATTGGTTCTTTTTCTCACGTTGCTCCAGGAGTTACGATTTGTGGTTCAGTCTCAATTGGGGAAATGAGTTTTATTGGGGCTGGTTCTACAATTCTCCCAAACATAAATATTGGATCAAATACAATAGTTGGAGCAGGTTCTGTAGTAACAAAAGATGTTGGTTCCAACTGCATTTCTTTTGGATCTCCCTCAAAAGTAATTAAATCAATTGAATAGTTTAAAAACTGCACATTTTTTACTTTTAAAAACCAATTCCTACAAGGAATTCTTATTTGTAATTTTCACATTTTTCATATCTGCATTATTTGAAATTTCAACTATTGCATTTGTATTTTCTTACATATACTCAATAATATCTAATGGTCAGAAAAGTAATTCTTTTTTTGAAAATCTACATTTATTATTACCGGCCTACGAAAACAACTCAAGTTTTATTTTATTTTCAATTCTAATTTTTGTTATTTTTTCTGGTGTTATTAGAAGTTATTCTATTTATCTAACGCAATCATTTGCAGCAAACATAGGTATTAAAAGTAGCAAATCAGTTTATAGAAATGCCACATCTGATAATAATATTAAATTTAATGAGAATGAAGATGCAAAAGTTAAATCAATTATTTTAGCAAAAATAAATCAAGTTATAAGCGGAGTTTTCATCAACTTATTACAACTAATTTCATCAAGTATAGTGTCAGCTTTAATAATAATTATCTTAATTTTAGAAACAAAAATTTTATTCATATATTTTGCTTTAATAATCATTTTTTTCTATGCATTTATTTACTTTTCAAGTAAAAAACTTATCAAAAAATTTGGCTATCGATTTGTTAAAGCATCAAATAATTTATCTGAAGTTCTAGATGATACTTTAAAGCTTAAACAAGAAATCAATATTTACAACGTACAAGATATTTTTTCAAATGAAGTCCAAAAATACGATTCTAGAATGAGATTAGCACTTGCTAATTCTCAGTTTATAGCGACATTTCCTAGATATTTAATAGAGACGATATCACTAGGAACTATTTTATTTTTATTAATTATAAATGCAAAAAGCCAAGAATCAAATGACTTATCTTACATTTCATCTATTGCTGCAATTGGAATTTTTGGACTTAAACTAATACCTTCAATTCAAATAATATATTCCTCATTAACTTTAATTCAAACGTCGACCCCTGCTTTATCAGAACTATTTCATACAATAACATTTAGAGAAAATAAATTTGGAATATTGAAGAAAAAACCTATTCCTAAATCAGCAAAAATAAATTCATTAATTATTAAAAACTTGTCTCATAAATACAAAAATTCAAAGTCAAAAACATTTGATAATTTATCTTGTATATTCTCATATGGACAATCAACCGCAATAGTTGGACCTAGTGGTGCGGGCAAAACAACATTATTAAAAATAATTCTTGGCCAAGAAATGTTTTCTAAGGGAGAGATTTATATAACTTGCAGTAACAATAAAACTTACGAACTTAAAAAAAGAGAAATAAAAGATAGGATCTCACTGGTTCCACAAAAAACCGCGTTATTAACTTCCAGTATTAAAGATAATATTTATTTTGCAAGAAAGCATCTAATTACAAAAGAATCCTTAAGTCATATATTTCAGATGAGCAAGATATTAAATTTAGAAGATCTTTTTAAAAGTCTTCCAAATGGAATTGATACTGTTTATAGAAAAGAAGTTGACAATCTAAGCGGTGGCCAGATCCAAAAAATTGCAATTCTGAGAGCACTAATTTCAAAACCTGAGATATTAATTCTTGATGAACCTACAAGTGCTATGGATAGAGATTCTATGATTCAGTTTTCATCTTTATTAAAATCACTTTCTAAGTTTCTTATTGTTATAACAATTACTCATAATGTAGAGTTAAGTAAATATCATGACAAAGTAATTAAACTTAAATAGTATTCATAGTAAGTAAGCATATTTTATTTCAAATAATGATTTAAAAACAATAAGAAGGATATAAAGATATATTATTTCCTTATTTTTATTTTTAAATATAAAAAATAAAACTGGTATATTTACAGCTGTATATAACCTGCCAGAAAATACTGTAAAGAAATAAAGAATATTTATAAATAAAAGACAATGTGTTATTAATGAGTTTTCTTTGAATAATCCATTAGTCTTAAAAATCAATAATAAAAGTGCGAAGAAAACAAATATGCCTTTGAAGTTGTTTAATGAAGTGCCAAGATCTATATAATAATCAAGCATTCCAACATTTTCCCAAAGTAAATAAAATATCAGCGAAAATAAAAAAAATAATGAGGGGAATAAAATAATTAAATATCTACTAATTTTTCTATTATTTTTTATAGATACAATTTTCCTACCTGAATAAAATGTTATTAATGGAACTAAAAAAAAGAAAGATGACTTATGCAATAAGCTAGAAATTAATATTAAAAATAGAGTATTTAAAAAACTAAAATTATTTATTAATGCAGGAATTATTATTGTAATAGCCAATCCATTTCTAACTTGATTAAAAACTGGGACAATAGTTTGTGGCAAAGCCACGAATAATATACTAATAATATAAAGAAAATAAAGTTCTAGATTATTTTTGCATTTAAAAAAGTTTTTAATTGACTTAAAAACATAATATGAAAAAAATGTATAAATAAAATAACTTAAAGAACTAAAGACAAATTCACCTTTTAAACCTAGACTATTTAAAATGAATAGTAAATTTTTCCAAATATATTCATTAAATAAGTTTATTATTGATAAATTAGCTAATGTTGAAGCATCATAAAAGTCAAGATAATAAGGAATATCATTTGCTAATACAAAATTTTTAAGTAAATTTACTGCGATGTAATTTAAACAAAGGAAGACTAATATATTAGTTATCTTTGATGAACTAAATCTATTATTCATGAGAATAGTTTTTCCCATTTATATATCCCTCTATACCAAGATAGGATATTCTTTTAATTGGGGAAAGAAATAATCCAATAATATTTTCAAGAGAAATGTTGGAACAACACAAAAATAATAAGACCAAAAGTCTAAATTTATAAATATCTCTTTTTACAAAAACCATTCTTTGGGTAAGGTGTATAAAATTTTTACTATCAAACTTTAAATAAACACCTTTTTCCTTAATAGTCGTGAAGAGATTTGCGGAAATTTTATATCTTGAAGGTATTATATTAAAGTTATTTCTAAATTTATTAATCACTGATAATAGCTCTAATCCAAAAATTATAGTTACTAAGGCAGGTACCCCTTTATTATTTGATTTTCTTGATTCTTTGACTGATTGAAATTTCCTTATATTTATATATATATCTACATTTTTTTTGATCTCAATTTCCTTATCTAAATCTATTTTGGAATTTTCTATAAAAAGAATATACGAATTTTTATCAATTTTCCGAATAGATTCTATAGCATTGAACGTTTCCCTGAAACGAGAATTTGATGAAAATTCTTTATTATGATTTATATATTTATTACTATCAAAGGGATTTAAACAAGAGTTAGAAAGATATATGTTTTTACCTTTGGGGATTATTTTAATGTTTTTATTTAAGACTAATTTTTTTCTAAAAGATCTTAAGTTTTTTAATAAACAAATAATTAAAAACAATTTATATGGTATACCTTTAATTATATTTTTAGAAGATTTTATTAACCTAAAAATTGTTATTAAGAAACAAATCACATTAAAATGTTTTGTGTTAATAATTTAGCATACCAAAGAATTCAAGGTGGTTTTGGGAATCAATTGTTCCA
Organism: Prochlorococcus sp. HOT208_60m_813G15; assembly: GCA_002026165.1. Taxonomy (GTDB): domain Bacteria; phylum Cyanobacteriota; class Cyanobacteriia; order PCC-6307; family Cyanobiaceae; genus Prochlorococcus_A. The sequence continues at coordinate 20,678 of MWOS01000197.1, read as the reverse complement.
AATATGCGCAGGAATCTTTTTATCTGAAATATACAATAAAGATAAATTATGCATTGACTGTAATAGTAATATTTTTGCAAATAATATAAATTGCAAAAAAAAGTATTACAAATTAAAAAATACCTGTGAACTAATACTCACCGAAAAATACTACAAAAAGATTAAATTTTCCAATGGACTTTTTAGTATTATTAATAGAATATTTACAAAATTAAGTTTCTTGTTTAAGAAAAATTATATAGATCTCCCGAATAATATATATGATTTTACTTTTCATACTCCTATTTCATATTCTATAAATGGATATTTCCAAAATTATAAATATGTTGATGAGATAATTAACAAGGAAAACTTTAATGAAATTTATAGTATCTACAAAAATTCATTTCCTTTTTATCCAAAAAAAAACTCTGTGTTAATACATTTTAGGTACTATCCTAATGATGGGTTTTCAATAAAAGAAAGTATAAATCCTAAATTTTTCAGAGAGTGTTTAAATAACGAGATACCAAAAAATATTAATACTATTTATATATCAACTGATAGTCAGTTATCACTTAAATCTATTTTGAAAATTTTAAAAATGGAAAATCTACGAGAATATAAAATTATAGACTTAAGACCTCTTACAGAAAACATGGAAGTTGATGAGTTAATTTTTTTCTTAAGTACTTTTCCTACCATCTTATTAAGTAATAGTACTTTTTCATGGTGGATAGGTTACTTTGCCTCAATATTTAAAAATTCAAAAGTAATTGCCCCAACAAATAAATGGCTTTATAAAGGCTATATTCATCCATGGACAGATTTCCCAATAAAAACTGATCGATTTAACTGGATTTAATTATGTGTGGAATATTTGGAATTTTTGGCCCACGGAATAAAAATAGAAATAAATTTGTTGAATATGCTAAGCATTATTTATCTAAAAGAGGCCCTGATGAATTTAGCTATATGGAATCAAGTAAAAGTTCACTATTAGGTCATGCAAGGTTATCAATTGTTGGGCAAAATTCTGGCAAACAACCAATGCAATCATTTTGCAAAAGATATACATTAGTTTTCAATGGAGAAATCTATAATTATAAAAAATTAAATAATGATTTAATTTCTAATAATTATTCTAAAGAAGAAAAAAAATACGACTCAGATACAAGAACATTTATTGAAAGTATTTCTTTTTATGGAATTGAAGAAACAATTAAAAAATATTCTAAAGGTACTTTTGTTGTTGCTATATATGATCACAAAAAAAAGCAACTAACTATAGCCAATGATAATTTTGCGGAAAAACCTCTTTACTATTTTATAGATCGAGAACAATTTATATTTTGTTCAAGATTACTTCCAATTGCTAATTATCTAAACAAAGCTCCAGATATACAAAGTCTTGAAAAAAGTTTGTTAAAAGTTAGGAACAACTTTCCTGATACTATTTTCCCAAATATCAAAAGGTTAGGTCCTGGATCAATAATGAAAATAGATTCAAAGCTAAATATCGATATTGAATCATATATGCACAATTCAATAAAAAATGGCAATCAAGGATATTCTCCAAAAAAAATATTTTTAATTAAATCAAATGATAAGTATGTAGAAGAATTTGAAAAAATAATTTCTAGAACCATCAATGAGATGATTCCCTCTAATCAGAAAGTTAGTTGTCTTCTTTCAGGAGGGATAGATTCTTCACTTATAAGTATTTATTTAGCAAAAAATTATTCATCAAAACTTGATACTTTTACTGTTTCATTTCCTGATCAAGAATATGATGAATCTAAATATGCTAAGCAAGTTTCTTCTTATATAAAATCCAACCATAATGAATATCTTATTAGGCCTGAAGACTTAACAGACATAATGGATAACTATATTGATATTATTGATGAACCCTTTGGAGATTCAAGTCTTGTGCCAAGTGCGTTTATATTTAAAAAAATTAAATCAAAAAATCACAAAGTTGTATTTGCAGGCGATGGTGGAGATGAGTTATTTTTTGGATATGAAAGATATAGATATCTTAGGATGTCTATCTGGCTAAATAGATTTCCCTATTTTATTAGAAAATACGCAGTTAAAATTTTAGAGAAAATAATAAATATTGAAAGTATAAATTTATCACCAAACATAAGATATAAATTAAGAAAAAGTATTGAAAATGGATTTCATTTAATAACCCCTCATGAAATATTTGAAAATCTTACAAAACAAAATCAAATTTTCAATACAAATGAATACGAAAAAAAAGAAATAAAATCGGTATTTGAGAAACTACATCATTCAGAAATGAACTTTTTTAGAGCATCAGATATTGCAAATTATATGTATGAAGATACTCTTGTTAAAACAGACTCCGCAAGTATGGCATCATCTGTAGAGGTAAGACTTCCTTTCCTTCATCCTGATCTTGCATCATTTGCCCTAGGTTTAGATTATAAAATTCACATGCATAATTTTAAAACAAAAAGTATCTCAAGAAATTTACTCGAAAAACATATGGGTAGTAAATTTGTTAACAGGGCAAAGCAAGGATTTTCCTTACCATTAGATAATTGGTTGAGAAATAGTTTGAATATTTGGATGAATGAAAAGATAAAAGATGCAAAGCTTCTTATAGAATCAGATGAAATAAATGCTTATTTAGATCAATTAATCATAGATCTTCACTCTGGGGAAAGAGTCTCTAATTCTATTTGGCCTTTTATAACATTAGGATGTTGGTACAATTGCGTAAAAAAACAATAATCCTTCATATCTTGCCTAAGTTAGGCGCTGGTGGTGCGGAAAAAATTCATAATCTTTTGTTTGAAAGTTTATCAAATGAGTATTTACAATTTAGAGTTGAACTTCTGGACTTAAGAACGTATAAATATTTTCTAAAGTTTTTATTTATAAAAAAAAGAAATAGTAAAAAAATTATATTTGGTTGGCTTTATTATGGAGGCTTAATGAGCCTTATTCTATCTTTTTTGATACCAAACTCTGGGCAAATTATATCTATGCACTCTGTTGTAAATAAAAATTTAGAAGGTTTACCTGTAAAGATTTCGAGATCCTTAATATCTTTTCTAATGCGATTCAAGAAGGTAAGAGTAACCTACCCTAATGAAGAAAGTATGAAAGATCATATTAAATGTGGGTTTAGTAAACAAAAATCATTAGTAATTTACAATGGAATTTTTTTAAAAAATTATCATAAAATTCCTACTATAATAAGGCAAACATCGACGGCTTTTTCATTAGGAGTTTTAGGAAGATACGATAGATATAAAAATCTTATTCATGCCATAAACGCATATATCAATTTTTTAAAAACTTATGATTTAGAAATAAAAATATTTATTAAAGGAAAGGGAGTAGATCTTTTATCTAAAAAAATTCCTAATAATAAAAGATATTTAGTAAATATTGAAAGTGATACATCTAATGTTGATAAATTTTTTAGAGAAATAGATGTATTAATTATTCCTAGTTTATGTGAATGCTCACCTCTAGTTATTCCTGAAGCAATTTTCTCTGGGAAAAGGGTTATATCAACTCCTACAACGGATGCACAAAGGCTTATAGGAAAATATGGAACAGTAGCTCATGATTTTCAAGTTAAAAGTTTAGTTTCTAGTATCAAAAAAGAGTATGATTTATACAAAAATAATAAAAACAATTTAAATCCACAATATTTTCAATCAATGAGAAAACATGCTTACAAGATATCTAATCTAGATAAGATGCATTTAGAATTTAGAAAAGTTATTGAAGAACTTGTCAAATGAAATTTAAAGACTCTTTTTTTCATACGCGAGAAAATGTTAATAAAAAGCCTCTTGTAATAACAAGACCAATTTTTTTAGGATTTAATTACTATTCTATATTTTTTATTCTTTGGTTATTTCTCAGATTTATTAAAGTAATACTATTTAAATCTCAATTTAGAAACTTACTCCAGTCAGGTCATAGTGCTGTATTTGATTCCTTAAAAAGAGGTTCAAAAAAAAGATTAGATTTTAATTTTTGGGGTAAATTACCCGCTAGGCAAACAGTAGTAGTAATTTCATCTGAATTAGCTGCTCTACAAATGAACTATTTCAAAAAAAAAGGTTTTATCGAGAGACTATATCTTGGCCCCAATATAGATTGGGATTTTTTCAAAAATTCATTACCATATACCTCCGGGATAATAGTCCCCTCTTTGGAAGCATCAACTGGTGTTAAATGTGTTAGTTATGAAAACTATAAAAAAACTTTTATATGGCCTGCAGGAGTTGATACTGAATACTGGAAAAAAACAAATACAACAAAGAAAAACAATAATATTCTTATTTACTATAAAGAAGAAAAAGGTCCATTAATGGATAAAAATACTATTAAGAATAAGTTATCAAAATTAAAACTAAACATAAAATTCATCGAATATGGGTCATATTCTTTTAATGAATATAAAAAACAACTGGATAATGTAAAATTTGCGCTTTTTCTCTCTAGAGAAGAAACACAAGGCATAGCTTTTTTTGAAGCGTGGTCTATGAATGTTTTTACTTACGTTTGGCATTATGAAGTTAAATCATATAAAGGTTTGGATTATGTGGGAAGTCCTTGTCCTTATTTAAATCAAGCCCTAGGTAAATATGTAAATAGCTTTGAAAATCTAATCCAAAGTATAAAAAACAAAGAATATTGTGATAAAAAAGTTTCTCCAAGAAAGTGGGTACTTAAGAATGCTACTGATGAAAAAACTGTAACTAATTTAATTAAATTGATTTCTTAAGAAAATGATTAAGCCAAATATATCAATTATTCTTCCAACTTTTAATTCTGCATTAACAATCGAAGAAACTTTAAATTCTATAATTAAACAAAGTTATAAAAATTTTGAAGTAATTGTAGGTGATGATGGGAGTAAAGATGAGACGATATTAAAAATAAAAAAATTTTTAAATTTTTATTCTAAATCAAATAAAGATATTTCTTTTAATGACAAAATAAAAATTTTTCAATTTAAGCATAGTGGCCTAACAAAAACTCTTAATAAATGTTTGGAAAAGGCAAATGGTCAATTTGCAGTCAGGCTCGACTCTGATGATTTGTTAAGCACCCATTATTTGAGTAAAATTATTATTTCCATCTCTAAATTAAAAGAATCCAAAAAGAATAAATTTTTAATATTATCCAATTATAAAACTTTCAAAAACAACTCAAAATTTATTAAAAGAAATTGGATTATGTTTTTTTTAGCTTCTTTAAAAATAGGAACTTTTATCCCTATTTCATGGTTTCCACATTCTGGCGCAGTATTCCCCCTAAAAAGCAAATATGAAAAAGTTATTTATGATGAATATTATTTTTTTGCACAGGATAGAGAATTATGGCTAAGACTTTTTAGTTATGATTATGAAATTATTTATAATAAAGATCCTGACATTTATATTAGAGAATCTGAAAACTCCTTAGGCTCTAAGAATTCATTAACGCAAAGATATTTTAGACATTTAGCAATATATTCTTATTTACACTATTTAACTTTCAAAAAAAGATTAAATAAAAAAGAAAACGATCATTTGTTTAATTTAGGTAAAAGAATTGATAAAAAAATCATGAATTTATGCCCATCTCGCTTTTATATAAATATAAGATTATCAATGTTCCTTACACCTTTTATTCTTTTATTACTTATAATCTTCAAGGATATTTTGTCAAAACTATATTCACAAAAAAATTGATGAAAAAATTTTATTTGAATAGGCTTACCAATCTTTTCAGTGTAAGAAATAAAAGGTCAATAAGACTTTTTAAACCTTCCTTGGGAAATCGAGAGCTAAGAGAAGTTCAGAAATCCTTTAACGCTTCTTGGGTTGGGTTGGGTCCAAAAGTAAAAATTTTTGAGCAAGCTTGGTCTGACTACCTAGGATGCAATAAAGCTTATGCTCTTAATTCTGCAACCGCAGCTCTTCACTTATCTTTAAAAGCCTTTAAGTTTAAGCCTGGGAAAAAAGTCTTATTACCATCTTTAACTTTTGCATCAACAGCATCTGCAGTTCTTTATAACAATTTAATCCCAGTTTTTGTTGATTGTGATGTAGATAATCTTTCATTAGAGCTGGAAGACCTAAAAAATAAATATGATAAAGATTGTGTCGCCATCATCCCTGTTCATTACACAGGTCATCCCTGCGCAATGGAAAAAATAATTCCTTGGGCGAAAAGTAAAGGTTTAAAAGTAATTGAAGATTGTGCTCATACAGCAGGTTCCTTTTATAAAGGCAAAAGATTAGGGATGTGGGGAGATATAAGCTGCTTTTCATTCGAAGAAAAAAAATTACTTACAACAGGAGATGGTGGGATGATATGTTCTGATGATATAAATCTTCTAAAAGATATTCCTCCTTTAAGATGGGTAGGCATTGATAAAGACACTTGGAAATCAGCAAAGTCATATGTTGATGATCAAAAAAATACTATGCATTGGTATTATGAAATCAACGAATTAGGATACAAGTATAATATGAATGATCTCTCTGCATCAATTGGTATAATTCAACTAAAAAGATTAAATTATTTCCTAAGAAAGAGAACACAAATTATTGAAAGATATTTAGAAAACCTAAAGAACTGTCCAAATTTAATACCTCTTGTAAAATACGAACCTAAAACATATTCCTATCAAATATTTGGAATAAGAACTTCATTTAGGGAACAACTAATGCTTTACCTAAAACAAAACAAAATTGCTACTGGGTGTCACTATACCCCTTTGCATCAGCAACCTTTATTTAAAACATATAAATCTTCATGCCCAATTATTGAATCTCAAGCTAATAAGTTGATTACACTTCCTCTTCATGTTGATCTTTCTTTAAAAGACATAGATTTTATCTGTGATAAAATCTACCAATGCTTATCAAAAGTCTAATTCCTAGAAACATTTAAACCAAAAATAACAACATATTTTTTGATTGAAAGAACATTCTTTATTTGTTGGTATTATTTAATTATAGTTAAACCTAAAATCCAACTCAAATGAAAGCAGTAATTCTAGCCGGGGGTCTTGGAACTAGAATTTCAGAAGAAACACATATAAAACCGAAACCAATGATAGAAATTGGTGGAATGCCAATTATTTGGCATATCATGAAATTTTTATCTAATTACAACATAAACGAATTTATTATTTGTTTGGGCTATAAAGGTTACATAATTAAGGAATTTTTCTCAAACTATTCTCTACATTTATCTGATGTAACTATAGATTTAAAAAATAATAAGATTGATGTTCACTCTTATAGGTATGAACCTTGGCAAATTTCACTTATTGATACTGGATTAGAAACACAAACTGGTGGAAGATTGAAAAGATTAAAAAAATACTTGAAAGAAGAAGAATCTTTTCTATTTACCTATGGAGACGGACTAGCAGATATTAATTTAGACTTGTTATTTAAAAAGCATCTAGAGAACAATACTCTTGCAACAGTAACAGCTGTAGCTCCCCCTGGAAGATATGGAGCCTTAACATATGAAGGTGATAGAGTAATTGGGTTTCAAGAAAAACCTGATGGGGATGGTGGAATGATTAACGGTGGTTTTTTTATGCTTTCACCTAAAGTTCTGGAATTTATTGAATCTGATGAGACTCCATGGGAATCAGAACCATTAGAAAAATTAATTCAAAAAAATGAATTAGGGCTATATAAACATAAAGGGTTTTGGCATCCTATGGATACACTAAGAGATAAAAAATATTTAGAGTCACTATGGGAAACTGGTAAAGCTCCATGGAAGAATTGGGATTAAAATAAAATTTTTTGAAAATGAAAAAAATAATAATAATTGATAACTCAAAGTTTATAAGTTTTTTTATTAGATCTAAACTTTACAAAAGTCTTAGTCTTGATAATAAAGTAATCGTTTATTATTTAAGAGAAGATATGAAAGCAGAAAAGGAAAAATTTATTTCAAATAATTTCCTTTATAAAAAAATTAATATTAAAAGCTTTTTTAAGTTAATTTATGATATTTGGACTTCAAAAAAATTACTTACTTTTACGATAAGGCCCTTAATTATTGGATTTTTAGCAAAAATTTTTTCACCTAATTTAGATTTTTATCCAACAATTACTGGAACAGGTCCTCTTTTTGATTCCGAACTTCTTGTTTATAAATTTCTTAGATTAGTTTATCCTTTATTTCTTTATAAAGCAAAACATACTTTTTTTCATAACAAATCAGATGCTTTATATTTTTCAAAAAAATTAAAAACTCTAGATTATACTATAACTGGTGGTTCAGGAGTAGAGGTTCCAACAAGTCCTATTAAAAGGAATTGTTATTCCTTAAATAAAAAACTTCCAAAGATCGCTTGTTTTTCTAGGTTAATAAAAGACAAGGGAATATTGCATTATTTCGATGCAACCAAAATGATTTTTGAAAAATATCCATTTATGAAAGGAAGGTTTTTTCTAGCAGGTATTAAATATAAAGGCAATTTAAAAAATAACACAATAGAAATTGAGCAGGTTAAAGACTGGGAAAATTATGGTGGAATATATATAGGACAACCCAAATGCAAAAAAGATTTTTATTTATCAATGGATGTGATTTGTCTTCCAAGTTTTCGCGAAGGATTATCTAATGTACTACTAGAAGCTGGCAGTTTAGGTTGCATTTTGATGAGTACAGATGTCCCAGGATGTATTGATATTATTGATAATGAATGTGGAATTATTTTTAAGGCAAAATCCACGAAATCTTTGTTCAAAGCTTTCGAAAAAACAATCAATCTAAATTTAAATAACCAAAAATCATTAAGAGATAATGCATACAAAAAAATAAGTTATAATTTCTCTAAAAAAAGAGTTATAAATGATTATTTAAGAGTTATTTAAGAGATTTATTTTAAAATGAGTAAAATATTTGAATTTAAAAAGTCTATTAATCAAAATACTAAAATGGTTTTGTTTTTTTTCTCTAAAATATCAAATATAATTACAAAATCAAATAAATATTTAAGAAAAACCATACTAATATTTATTGATTTTTTAATAATATTATTTGCATTAAATTTGTTTTTATGGATTAATCCAGAATCCATTTTAAAGGATAATTATCATATTATTTACATAATACCTTTAACATTATTTATTTATTTAATTACTGGACAGTATAAAGGATTAATTAGATATCAAGGTAGCAAGTCTCTTTACCAATTAGCCATAAGAAATTTTATAGCATTAGTTATATTTAAAATTATATTTCCAGATAGCCTACTATCAACGCAAAATTATTTTTTATTATGGATAGTCAATACTAATTTGATTGGATTGACAAAATTCCTTATCAGAGATTATTTACTTTTCTATAAAAAAATACTTAATTTTAATATCAACAAAAAAGTAATAATTTATGGTGCAGGTGAAGCAGGCGCACAACTTGCCGCTTCATTGATATTAAAAGATAATTATCAAATACTTTGCTTCATAGATGATAATAGTGAGTTATGGAATAGATCAATAAGAGGTATACCAATAAATTCATTTGAACATATTTCTAAAAACATATCTAAAATAGATAAGATATTGATCGCTATTCCATCAATTAGTAAGGCTAAATTAAAAGAAATAATAAATGCAGTAAGTGAATTTAATATCCCCACATTTAAGATCCCAAAAATTGATGAAATCTCATCTGGCAAGGAAGAAATAACTAAATTAAAACCAATTTCAATTGAAGATATCCTTGGTAGAGAGCCAGTAAAGCCTTTAGAACATTTATTAGGACCAGGGATTAAAAATGAGGTCATAGCAATTACTGGAGCAGGAGGGTCTATCGGTTCGGAATTATGTTTGCAGATTTTGCATCTGAAACCAAGGAAGTTAGTAATATTCGAAATCAGTGAGCCCGCACTATATGAGATAAATCAGAAATTAAATTTTACTAATCATGGTATAGAAATAATTCCAATATTAGGAGATGTCTCAAACTTTAAATTAGTAAAAGAAGTTTTGATTGAACATAATGTTTCTTTAATTTTCCACGCCGCAGCTTATAAGCATGTTTTTATCTCTGAAATTAATTTAATATCAGCTTTAAAAAATAATATTTTTTCCACAAATAGTATAGCGAGAGCAAGTATTGAATCTAATGTAAAAAAAACAATCCTAATTTCATCTGATAAAGCAGTAAGACCTACAAATATTATGGGTGCTTCAAAAAGAATTGCAGAACAAATTTTTCAAGCTTATACAAATATTGAAAAGAATAAAAACAATAAAAACAAAACTACTTCATTTTCTATGGTTAGATTTGGAAATGTATTAGGCTCATCAGGATCAGTAGTTCCTTTATTTGAAAAACAAATAAATGAAGGGGGTCCTGTTACACTTACAGATCCTGATGTAGAAAGATACTTTATGACTATTTATGAGGCAGCTCAACTTGTTATACAGACTTCAGTATTAAGTAAAGGTGGAGAAGTTTTCTTATTAGATATGGGTAAACCTGTTAGATTAAAAGATTTAGCTGAAAAAATGATAAAATTAAAAGGTTTACCGCCTAGCCAAAATATTGAAATTAAAATAATTGGATTAAAGCCAGGAGAAAAACTATTTGAAGAATTAATAATTGATTCTCCATGTTATGAAACGGAACATAAATTAATTTTCAAGGCTGCTGAAAATTGTCTTGAATCAAAAAAGTTTTTTGAAACATTAAATTTATTAGAGAATATGATAATTCAGAATAAAGAAAAGGAATCACTTGAATTAGTACATAAATTAGTGCCTGAATGGGAAATTTCAGATTTCCTTAGAAAATCTAAAACTAATTAGTTTTGCTTTTTATTTTTTATACCCAATTGCGACCCAAAATGGTATATCATCTCTAAATGATATTTTTTCTAAACCAGAATTTGTCATCATTATTTTTATTTCTTTCTTTGTAAATCTTTTTTCTAATTTTGTTCCAAATCTATCAAGAGCATCGTTACTCATAAAGTAAAAACTTATATTTCTATATTCATAAAGAGGAAAATTTTTATTAAAAATTCCAATCCTATTCAAAATCCAACTAAATCTTGCTAAAGGATAATAGACAAAAAGAGCAATCATATTTGTGATAATTGACTTTAATTTAAATGGCAATTCACATATTTTTTTTCTTAATAAATCTGAGAGCTTCCATATTAAAAAATAAAAAAAAGGTTTATTATCAAACCTATAATATATATAGAGTAAAAAAGGAGCACCCTTTTTTAATTTTTTAACGCAACTCTCGAGTGCACTTAGAGTATCAGGAATATGATGTAGAACTCCAAGAGAATATCCAAAATCCATAGTTCCTTCCTTTATTTTTGATGAATTTATTGTTGAGCATTCAAATATACAATTTTGATTATTAGCTAAGTTTTTCTTTGCTACATTAAGAGCTTTATCACTAGGGTCAATACAATGGAGTGTTTTAATTAGGGGAGCTATAAACATAGCCCAACGACCTGAACCACACCCAGCATCAAAAGCAATTATCTCTTTATTAAGGTATTTTTTTGGTAGAAGAGAGAAATATTTTCTAAAATATGGCTCATTCTTTAAAAACATTTCTTTTTGATCAAATTTTTCCCATTGATAACCAAAATCATCGATCACACTTTTATCAAAATTTTCTTTAATATTCTTCATATGATTTAATAGACTTTTAAATTTTAAACCAATATTTTTTATTAATTTTATCAAAAAACCTTAGCAGAAAACTTTTCTAGTAAAGCTCCTATAATAAAAATTAAAAAGAAAATTACAATTTGGGCTGTAATTCCATTTAATAAATATCCTATTATTTCAAATAAAATAAAAATTATATATAAAGAAGATACATCTGAATGTCTCCATCCCGCTTGATAAAGCCTCTGATAAAGATGTTTCTTATGTGCAAGAAAAATATTTTCTCCATTAAAAAATCTTCTTATTATACAAATAAAAGAATCTAGCCAGAGTGGCGATCCAATTAATAAAATTGCAACTAATTTTTCTAGTTGATCACATTGAAAAATTGATAATCCATAAAAGCCACCAAGAAATAGACTACCAGCATCACCCATAAAAACTTTTGCTGGATGCCAATTAAATAAAATAAAAGCTAAAAGTGAAAATGTTAGAGGATATAAAGGTAAATCTAGTATAAATAAACATCCTAAAGAAATTAAAATAAAGCTACCACTGATTAACCCGTCTAATCCATCCATAAAATTAATAGCATTTACAATAGCTGTAAAACTGATACAGACAAAAAACAAGGATATATAGTAAAAACCCACCCCTAAATGATTCGAAATGAAGAATTCCAAAGGACTATTTAAAAATAAAAAATATGCAACTATTAACTGAACTATATATTTTGAGAAAGCAGGTAAGTAAAAAATATCGTCTAAAAAACCACAAATAGATAAAGGAACACAAAAAATAATTTGAGGAAAACCAAGAAAAGATATAAATGTAGTTGATATCAATGAGAATATTAATCCTATACCTCTTGGAATTTGATGCAAATGCGAACTTCTTTCATTTGGAGTATCTACTATGTACTTCAAAAAAAAAGGTTTTAAATTTCTTATTAAGAGAAAAGAAATGATAAAAGATGTTAAAGAAACAAAAATAATATTAAATATCATTAATCTAAAAATTTGAAATACCTTTATTAATTTTTTTAATTTCTAATTTATTTAGATATTAAAATTATACCTTAATTTATATCTTGCAAAAATTCAAAAAATAATTATTTCTCATATTAAACAAATTAATTAATAATTCTAAAAAAATTATCATAAAAAAAACAATAAATAATGTAGAGTATTAATCTTATTATCGAATAATTATCTAATAATGATTGAAAAACTTTTAATTAAAAATAAGATAAATTTACTAATTAAATCATGTTAAAAAGCAAAGAAAACTTTGAAAATTTAATTCTCATAGTAAGTCATCCAGATGATGAGTGTTTATTTTCAAGCTCTCTTTTAGATAAAATTAAAACTTTAATAATTTGTTTTAATGATATCCCTGGAGAGTTAGAAATTTCGCATAGTAGAAAAAAAGCCCTAAAAAGTTACCCGTTAAAAAGTTTAAATCTCATTCCCCTAAATATTAAGCAAGCAAAAGAAACTTTCTTTCCAAATAATTGGTTGAATATTAAGGATAAAAAAAGTGGCTTAATTGGTGGATATGAAAAATATTCTTATGATTTAAATTACCAAATTATTTTAAAAAAATTAAAAACGATCATTAAGGAAAAGGAAACTATAATCACACATAATCCATGGGGAGAATATGGACATCCAGAACATTGTCAGGTTTTTAAAGCTGTTTTCCAAATTGCTATAAATACAAATTCAAATTTATTTGTTAATAGTTATGTGAGTAATCTTTCCAAATATTATGCTAAAAAGAAAATTCATTTGTTGAATGATGAAATGCTTACATTTAAAACAAATCATAAAAAATACGAATTACTTAAGGAACATTATTCAAAATATGGATGCTGGACATGGTACAAAAATTACAAAATACCAAATTTTGAATTTTTTTCCAAAATAAATTTACAGCAAGATCCTAATTCAGTAATTCAAAATAATAAAATTCTTTTTCAGGGCAGTTTTATTAAACATAGAGGACCTGTTATTTTTTTTATTAGAAGTATTTTTAGAAATTTATTGCCAAAATTCATAAAAAATATTTATCGAACTGGTATATTAAGTCCCAATAAAATATAAAATTAAATGAAATTCAAATCAATAGATAGTGATAAAGAATTATCTTTAGCAACCAAATTTCTGCAAAAATCATTTAAATGGTCTAGTAACAAAACTAAAAAAATTTACAATACTTTAATTCTAAATAATGGTAAATCAGTAAAGTATGGGTATTTAATGAAGAATGAAAACAACAAAATCGTAGGATGTTTTCTAGTCTTTTATCAGGGTAAATATGAATTTAACAAAAAGACTATTAAATTAATTAATATGTCTAGTCTGTACGTAAATAAAAAAGAGAGGGGAATTTCTTCTCTGATTTTAATAAAAAAATTTTTAAATGATTATTCAGATTGCCTCATAACAAATGTTACAGCCAATGAAAAAGCTTACAGAATAATGAAAACTTTTAAGTTTAAAGATTCAAAGATAATTAACAAAAAATATAATGCAGTAAAGATTCTACTAAAAAGAGATCTTCTTAAAATAAAAAAACTAAAAGAAATTTTTAAAAATAAAATCCAAAATAATTCATTTAATACTGATAATTATTCTAAAGGAAATTCATTAAGTACAATTTTTTCAATAGGAACTTCTGAATTAAGAGTTATGTATAGTCCTACTTATTGGGAAAAGAAATTTGGGTTAATAAATATCAAATTAAGAGGAATAAGAATACTTTGGACTTCCGATGAAAAATTTTTTAAACAATATTTTTATCAAATCCTCCTATTTTTTCTTATTCATAAAAAAGGTTTTTTTATTACAACTCATTTTGAAACAGATTTATGTAATGATAAATCTACCAATAGGCAGTTATTTCTGTTAAAAGATGCCGAATTAAATAAAAAAATAAGTTTATCTCTTGGAAGTGAACTGGTTTTTCTTTAATCTAATTTCAAATTAACATTAGTGTATTGTTTGATATTATTATAAGAGAGTTAAAAAAGTTTATGAATATAGAAAACATAGCAAAGCTAAATTCAATTTTTATTAGCACCCTAGATCTTGAAAACGATAATAATATTGAAGAAATAACTCAACTTAATTTTCCTAAATGGGATTCCCTTGCTCAAGCCATCTTAATTGCTGCTGTAGCTGATGAATTTTCAGTTGACATTAGTGGAGAAGAGTTTGAGATGTTTAATTCATACAAATCCGTAAAACTCTTTTTGGAAGATAAAGGTTTTAAATAATAAAAAATGAAATTCGAGGTTGTTGTCACTGATGAAGATAGATTGAAATTTGCTGATTTATCTGGAGATATTAATCCATTACATGTCGACGCTGAATATGCATCTAAATCTAGTTTTAAAAGATGTATATTGCATGGAGCATTTGGATCTGGTCTTTTATCAAGAATGGCTGGTATGTATTTACCTGGCAAGAAATGCTTGTTAGTTGATATAAAAATGAAATTTATATCTCCTATTTTCACCCCATCTACATTGATCGTTTCAGGGGATATCAAAAGAGAAGATCCCAATGGAGGATTAGTAGAAGTTAAGATTTTAGACAAATCAACAGGAAAACTTCTTACTGAGGGCAGTTACTCTTTTCTGTATCATGAAACAAAGGAAAAAGAAAAAAAATCAACAACGATTCAACATAATCCACTGCAAAAAAATAATGATGTTATTTTAGTTACCGGTGCTTCAGGTGGACTTGGTCAAAGTTTATTATCTAATCTAGGTGAAAAAGCCATAGGGGTTTCAACATCTAATTCTAAAAATTGTATTACTTTAGATAATTATCGTGAGTTAAGAGATCTAGAAGTTTTTAAAAATATCAAAGCAATCGTTCACTGTGCCTCACCAAGTCCAGATAATATAGCTTTATCAACTTTGGAGGATCCAGAAAATGCGATAAAAAGGCATATTAGTAGACCATTAGAAGATGTAATTGCTTTATCCAAATTACTAATCAAAAATGGAACTGATGGCTCCCAATTAATTATTATAGGATCTAGTATTTCTTCACCTGGGAGGCATAAATGGTCAATGCCACTTTACTCCCTATCAAAATCTCTTGTTCCTAATTTAACGAAGATATTAGCTTTAGAGTTATCAAGATCTAATAGAAAAATTATTGGAGTCACTTATGAAATGTTAGATGGCGGAATGAATAGTAATTTATCAAATATTCATAAGAGAATCAATTCAGACAGAATGCTTAGAGGAGAATTAACCTCAATGAAAGAAGCATCTTTACAAGTAAAGTGGATTTTAGAAAACCCTAGTTATTTAATCTCAGGTTCAGTAATAGATTGTAGAGGAGCTGCAATACCATGATCCCCCAGCAATTATCTTATCTCGAAGCTATAAAGACTCTTAAGAGAACTAGATCAATAGATTTAGAAAATAAAAACTTAAGAATTTTCTCCTCTTGCCAATTATCCCAACTAGATATATACCTTAAAGCACTATATATAAATAATGGTTATTCAGTAAATATAGAATTACCTGAGTATGGGACATTTCATCAAACTCTCATAACTAGTAAGTCTGAAGATGAAAATACAGATAATTTGATAATCATTATGCCTTGGGATTTTATTGAATCTCTTAACTGGAGAACAGGAATACCAGTAAATACTTCTAATAGAGGCTTTTATAAAAAAGAAATTAATAATTTTTTCAATCTTTGCGATAATCTAGGACTAAAAAACAAAAAATTTATATATCTTGATTGCGAATTTCCAAATATATTTTCTAATGATCTAGAACATAAAATTATAAGAAATCAATTAAGGGAATCTGCCTATAAATTATCATCTCTTGTTATTGATGATTCATTATTTTGCCTTTCTAATTTTTTATCAAATGGCTTCCCTTTTAAAAATAAAGAAGTCAGTAAAGTAGCTTTTTTCATATCAAAACACTTAAATGAGTTTGATTTTAAAAAAAAGATAATTTTTTTAGATTTAGATAATACGCTTTGGCAGGGTATTCTTGGAGAAGATGGGCCAAAAGGGTTGAATGCGAGTTCTGATATAAATGGTTACCTTTTTTTTATTTTTCAAACATTTCTTAAGAACTTGAAGAGCAATGGCATACTTCTAGCAATAATTTCAAAAAATGATCCTGATCTTATTAGTGAGGCTTTTAATGAAAATAATTTTATATTAAATATCGAAGATTTTGTAGAAATAATTGGCTCTTATGAACCAAAATCGTTTCACATTAAGAAGTTACTTAAAAAAATTAATTTAACTGAAGATGCAGCAATATTTATTGATGATAATGAAATAGAAATTCAAGAAGTTTCTTTATCATCTAATCAAATAACATGTGAAAAGTTTGTAAGTTCCTTGAATGAACTTCCCTCCTTTTTAGAAAAAATTAAATCTTACTTTAACTTTAGTAATCGCTCATCAGAAGACAAAAACAGAACTCAACTTTATAAATTGCAACTAAATGAGGAAGTTTTAAATAAAAATGATAAAAAATCTCTAGATAATTATTTACATTCTCTTAATCAAATTTTTGTATTTAAAGAAGTCAGTGAAAAGAATATAAATCGAGCTATTCAGTTAATTAACAAAACAAATCAGTTCAATTTAAATGGTATTAGATTAACAAAAGAAGAGATTATTCAAATTACAAATAAAGATAATAAGTTTTTTATTGGGGAATTAGTAGACAAGAATGGGTCTCATGGCGAAATACTAGTTTTAATTATTAATAAAAAAGGTACCATAATTACTTTAGTAATGTCTTGCAGAGTTTTCCAAAGAAATGTGGAATTTGCTTTCTTAGCAGCTCTCCAAATGTTAGGTTATAAAGAATTGAAATTCAGTTATTTAAAAACAAAGCGCAACCATCCTTTTCTAAAGTTTGCACAAACTGTTGGTGTAGAAAATACAGAAAATAATTTCATAATAAATAATGATCAACTAACCAAAATAACTAAACAGATTAATAAAACTATAGAAGTAAAAATTACTTAAAATAATTTTATTAATCTATCGCAGATTTATAAATAATAATATTTATTTAACTATAGAAAATTATTCGAATTTTACTTTTTATTTTAAAACTGTTAGCCTGTTGAATAATATGAAATAAATATGAATGAAGAAAGAGAAACTTTTCTCGATTTCAACATTAGTTGGTATTTTAACGATATCAATTTCTTATTTTTCGGTAATGGAATACATAATAAGAAAATATATAATAAATTTAGATCATGATTATCAAAGATCAAAATTATTCAAGAAAAGAGAAAATCCTAATACCATATGGGGAGATTCTCAAACAATGACAGCTATAAAAGATTTAGGGGACTTTAAAAACTTCAGTACTGGTTATGAGAATTATGAACAGATAGAATTAAAATTAAAGGAATATTATTCTAAAAAAGATATTGAAGGCAAAGTAATTCTTCAACTTGCATTGCATGGTTTCTCTGAATTTCGTAATAAATTTGAATCAAAAACAAATTCTCAAATTTACTTTAATAAACAAAATAAATTTAATCTATATATTGCAAATACATACTTTCGGAATAGATCATATGATTATTTAAAAAATTTCGTCAAGAATAAATTCACTATTAAAATTAAAGAAAATGAAAAATATAATTCAGATGGTTCGGTAACTTATTTAGATACATATATCCCATTTGATAAATCTAAACCTAAAAAGAGAAAAATTGATCCAAATCAGTTTATCCCAAATGGTGATTTAAAAAATAGTAAAAATTACCATGCACTTATAAGGATAATAAATTTTCTAAAAAATGAAAATTTTGATATCTGTTTTATAAGTACACCTTGGAATAAAGACTTATTTAAATATATGATTGATGAAAAAAATTTTGAAAAAGTAAATAAATTTTATAATAAAATCTCAATTGATAATAGTATAAAGTATAGAAATTATACTAATTACTATCTTCCTGATAATTTATTTAGTGATATGACTCACTTAAATAATAAAGGCTCTGCGAAATTCACTAAAATGATTGAAAAAGATTGCTTTTAAATGTATAAATTCTAAAAAATAATTTCTAATATCAAAAACATTAATAAGTATGTTATTCAATAGTTACCAATTTTTATTTGTTTTTTTTCCAATATTAGCTTACACTATTATTTTATTTTGCATCATTAACAAAATCAAAAAAAACAATAATTATTACATTATTGATTTCATCATTAATATTTTATGGATTCCATAATACCTCCTACATCCTCTTGCTCATATTCTCAATAATAGTAAATTATTATGTTGGATTTTGGTTAAGTAGATTTAATAGCATTGAAAATAAAAAAAATTTGATTCTATTAAAAGTTGGCATAATATTCAATATCTCTATATTATTTATTTTCAAATATTTTAATTTTTTTATAAATAACTTATCTTTAATTGGCATAAATCTTCCTCAGGCAAATATTCTATTACCAATTGGAATTTCATTCTACACTTTTCAGCAAATTGGTTTTCTTGTAGATATTTATAAAAAAAAATCAAAGATTTGTAGTCTAATTCAATATGCGACTTTCGTATCTTTCTTCCCTCAATTAATAGCAGGGCCAATAGTGCATCATGCTGATTTTATTAGTCAAATTTCTTCAGAAAAATACAAAAGTATTGACTATAAAAAAATTTCTCTTGGAATTATTATTTTTATTATTGGACTTTTTAAGAAAATAATTATTGCAGATAGGATATCAACAATTTTCGTAGAACCCTTTTATCAAAATCTATTTAATGGAGAAAAATTATCTGCATTATCCTCATGGATTGGGACTTTTTCTTATTCAATGCAAATATACTTTGACTTTTCTGCATATTCGGAGATGGCAATAGGAATGGGCCTATTATTTGGTATTACATTACCTATCAACTTTAACTCACCTTTTCAATCAAAATCCTTGATTGAATATTGGAATAGATGGAATATTACTTTAACGCAGTT
Organism: Prochlorococcus sp. HOT208_60m_813G15; assembly: GCA_002026165.1. Lineage (GTDB taxonomy): Bacteria > Cyanobacteriota > Cyanobacteriia > PCC-6307 > Cyanobiaceae > Prochlorococcus_A. Next base: position 1,030 of record MWOS01000197.1, on the reverse strand, counting down.
CATTACTAACTACATATATTCTCCAATTTTTAAGAAATTATCCTGCAATTCTTCAAAATTTTTCAACAATCATATAAAATCAATTATTGCTGCCATGACTATATCAGGATTATGGCATGGTGCTAGTTGGAATTTTATATTGTGGGGTCTAATTCATGGATTGGCATTAGCAATTAATCATTATTTTAAAGCTAAGAATTTAGTCAAAAATATACCAATATTCCTTAAAAGAATTTTTTTAATAATATTCATTAATATTACTTTTATTATTTTTAAAATACCAGAAATCTATTTAATAAAGTCCACGCTAATATCATTAATCCCATATAAACAAATTTTTAATATAAATAATGTAATAGGTACTGAAATTTATAGTAGAAACTCATTTTTTATTTTCATATTAATTTCTTTTATTGTTTTATTTTGTCCATCCAGCTTAAGTTTATTAGGTTATCAATCAATAAATAAAAAAATATCTATAAAAAATTCTATTTTTAACAGGTACAAAAGTAATTCTTTTATTACTTTAAGTTTAGCTTTCTTAATTAGCATTTCATTCTTAATTTGTATTGTTTTTCTAAACAGAGAAACTGAATTCATATATTTTCAGTTTTAAGAAAAAATCTATCATAGTAATGATATTAATTTTTGGGCAATCATATCAATCTTTTAGAAATAAATAAAATTAAAAATATATTTTTTAAATTAATATTTAATTTAAATATAAATTACCTAGAAAACAGTTAGAAATAAAGTTTTGAAAATTTCTGAAAGATTGAGAAAAAATTTTAAGAAAAATCATTTGAAAATTTTTTGCAAAATAACTTTAAAATTAACAATTTCTTTAGTTGTTAATATAAGATTTATATAGATTCAGTCTATCTTTAAGCTAAAAATTTGAAAATAATCATTGACAATGGATTTAGAAAAAACAAGTTTAAATGAGGTTTTTATATTAAATAAAAAAATTAGAAAAGATGATCGAGGTCAATTTTGTAGATTATATGGAATTGATGAATTAAAAAAAATA
>MWOS01000196.1 GCA_002026165.1 Prochlorococcus sp. HOT208_60m_813G15 | reverse complement strand
TTTTTTGATTTATTAGCTTTAACCATTTATATTCAATTGTTAAAAAATTTCGGCAGGATCAGCGTCAACTAATTTACGCATGGCAACAGCGGCGGACCCCATACACATAACTAAAACTAATACGAAAATTAAAATAGTTTTGTCTGCGTCCATTATTATTGGGAGTTTAGTAGAACTTCTTATAACTGAGTAAAGTATTTGACCAGAGAAATAAGCAGGTAAATAACCAAACAATGCCAATAAAAACCCCTCTCTAGCTACAACAAAGAAAAGGGACTTAAGTCTATACCCCATTGCCAATAAGGTGGCGTACTCTGGGAGGTGATCTGTAACGTCACTATAAAGAATTTGATAAACAACCACACACCCTACAACGAAACCCATCAATGCTCCCAAACTGAATATAAAACCTATTGCAGTACTATTTTTCCAATAATTCTTCTCAAATTCTATAAATTGATTTTTTGTAAGAACCCTTACATCATTTGGGAGTGAGTTATTTAATATCCTTGAAATCAATACAGGATCAGATCCTTTTTTTAGCTTTACCAAACCAATTTCTATACTGCCAGGAGGATTAGCAGGAAAAAGTCTTAAGAAGGTTTCTCGACTAGTTATCAAATTACCATCTGCGCCAAAAGATGGTCCCAACTCCACAAGGCCCTCAACAATTACTCTTTTACCAGCAACCTCAGTCTCAACTTTTTTTTCAGATAAGAACCATTCTTCAATCGGTCCAAATTCAGGTCTAGATAGTTTGTCAAAAAGAACTCTTGATGGATTTCTTAATTTATAAGCTTTCTTTGAGAATCCCTCATCTATAAGAAGTGAATCGGAGGGATTAAAACCTAATGCAAGTATTGATCTAGTTTTCAGATTTTCGGGATTTCTCCAAAGTAAATAATTTAGATTAACGGGAGCAGTTTTTTCAACATCTTCTACTGCGAGAGTTTGAATTAATCTTCTTTTTGGGAATCCACTCATGCTTATAGAACTTTTTGATCTGGGACTTATCAAAACAAGATCGGCATCGAGAAGTTTATGAATAGTTACGCTCGTGTCAAATAAACCATCTCTAAAACCTAATTGCATAAACATCAAAATCCCTGCAAAACTGATTCCGGCTATGGCAACTGCTAACCTTAATGGTTGCCTGGTTAATAATAACCAAGCTAATGGTATTTTTCTAAATTTTAAAAAAGAAAAACTCATTAAGGAATAAATTTTGCAATGACTTTCATTCCTGCATAGTTTTGAACGATATCTATAGAATCTTGATCTAGTTTTACTAGTACCTCGATAATTCGTGAATCAGCATCCCCTGTTGGATCAGTCGATAGAACTTTTCTTTGTTTTACCTGTGGACTAATCCTAATCACCTTCCCCTTTAGATTTTTTTGGAAACCTCCATTCTCACTGCTCAATTCAACATTCTGAGAGATAAAGACTCTATCGATGTCAGATTCATAAACCTCTATCAAAGCTTCCATTTTTTGACTAGAACCAATATCCAAAACCCCTTGATTTTGAGGCCTTTCACCAACTCTCGTGTTTATTCCAAGGATAAAACCATCAATTGGACTCCTTAATTTTGAATTAAAAAGATCAATCTTGATATTTTTTTGATCTCCAATAAGGTTTATTTTCTGTTTTTGCAATTTTAATAATTCATCTTTTCTCTGTGAAAACTCTACAAAAGAATATACATCTTTGCTCAAAGCTAACTCATACCTTTGAATTTGATCTTTCTTTAGGATAATTTCCTCGTTAATAGTATTAATTAGATTTTCAATTCTTTCCAGATCAGCAATTAATTTTTCTCTATTTTCAAAAATTGCGAGGATATCACCTTCTTTTACAAAATCTCCTTCATTTACAAAAATTTCGACAATTCGGGGGGAAGAGCCAAACTGACTTATTGGAGCGGCCAATTGTCTAATCTCTCCGGAAGGAGAAAGTTGACCAAGTGCGGCAACAGCTGTAATAGGAGGTATGAAATCTGAAGTTATTTCCTCCTTAAATTTTGAACTAGATTTATTATTTCCAGAACAGGAAATTACACCAATAGTTATTGGTGTAAATAATAAAAAATAAATAAATAAATTTTTTAATATTTTTAATTTCATTAAAAATCGAAGAGTACTGTTTTTATATAGTTATTGACCCATTTTTCATCAAAATATTTAAGAAGAACCATGCTAGTCTTCTCATTTTTCATTTGTTGAACACAATAATTTTTTTGAAAACCTATTCTCTCTTGGATAATTACCTCATTAACTTCCGGTTTAGCTTTTTTACTTAATTTGATCAAAATAGAGAGGTATTGATCCACAACTCTACAAAAATCATTTTTTTCAGATTTAGTTTTTAAGGAAGCAAAAAATACGTTATTAGAAAAAATCCCCCCCCATTTAGGAATCTCTCTTAAAGAAGTAAAAGAACTTTTATCAACTTCAGAAAGTAATTTTTCGTATTTCAAACCTTGGTTTTGTGATGCAGGGGATAAATCAACAATTGCAGCAGAAACAATATCATTTATTTTGACCAAATCCATCCCAAAGATTGGGATATCAAACTTTGGATCAGGAAAAAAAACGCAGTGTAATATTTTAAGATTCTTTGAAAATTCTGCTACTTCAATATGTAACTTTCTAAAACCTTTTGCTTTATGAAATTCATTTTCAATATGGAGTTCTCTACCTATTTCTTTAGATATTATGTTAGTTAGTTTAGGATCAATTTTGATACTCTTTAGGTCCTCAAGCATCGATCTATGCTCTCTAATATTTTGTAATAACTCCAAAATAAGAGGGTCAGTTAATTTTGTTTTAGTTAAAGATTCAGACAACAAGGCTAAAAAGTACCAAAATAGAATTTAAGGAGAGAACTAAAATGAATGTAGGAAATGTTAACTACTACACCCATTCAAGCAAAACTAGATGTGTGTTTGTGGATAATAAAGAATTACCGCTTATAAGTATTGATATTTGGTGCAAAGCAGGTTCTTCATTTGAGGATGTTGATAAAAACGGCACTGCTCATTTTCTAGAACATATGATTTTTAAAGGATCTAACCAAATAATGCCGGGTGAGTTTGACCATAAAATTGAATCACTAGGAGGATTAAGTAACGCTTCAACTGGTTATGATGATGTACACTACCATGTCTTAGTTCCACCCAGTAACTTTAAAGAATCACTTGCTCTTTTGACAAATATTGTCGTTGCTCCAGATTTTAATCCTGATGAATTTATAAAAGAAAAAGGGGTAGTTATTGATGAAATAAAACAACAAAATGATCAGCCTGAAGAAAGACTATTTAATTATTTTTTGAAAAGGGTTTGGTTAAGTCCGAATTATTCCAATTCGATTCTGGGAACTGAACATAGTATTAAAAACTTAGAGATAAATGACCTTGTGAAATTTCATAGCAAACATTATAATTCCGAAAAAATTTGTATTGCAATTGCGGGGAATCTATCTGAAGAAATTTATAAAATTTTTAAAAAATGTGATCTATCTGGCATAAAAAAAAGTCAAAATTTAATGAATATAAAAAATAAACCCTCTTTAAAAATTAGGAATGGTAGAGAGTCAGTCAAGTTTGATAATTTAGAGTTTTCAAGAATATTTATGGCTTGGTTTATCCCAAACCTAAATGATCAAAAAAATATTATTGGACTAGAGATATTAGCATCAATACTCTCTGTTGGAAGAAACAGCAGATTAGTTAAAACTCTAAAAGAAGATAGTAATCTTGTTGAATCGGTATATGTAGATGTAAATGCTGGAGAATTAGGAGGATTATTTATCATGGAAGCAAGTTGCGAGTCCAAAAATATTGATTTAGTAGAAAAGCAAATTAATAAAACAATTGATGAGATCTCAAATTGTAAAGCCTTGGCTTTGGATGAAATAAGAAAAGCAATAAATATTGTGAAAAGCAATTATATCTTTAATTTAGAGACATCTACACAACTCTCTTCATTTTTTGGAAATGAGCTGCTTTGGGGGAGAAAATCTTCAATCAATAATTTAGAGAGTCATTTAAAATACTGGAATGACTTAGATAACTTTAAAGAAATCACAGAATATATCCGTGGAGAAAAATTCACTTTAATTGCATCCTCTGGTAAATGTTAAAAAGATATTTTTTAAATAGTAAAAAAAGGAATTTTTCAACTGCTTCAATTTGGATTAAAGGAGGCAGTGATGTTGATGGTGTTGGCAAAAAAGGTATAAACAAGATCCTCAGTTCATTACTTACCAGAGGATGTGAGGGTTTTAATAATTTCACTCTTTCGGAGTATATTGAGTCCCATGGAGCAGAACTAAATCAAGAAGTATTTGAAGATGGTATTTCAATAAGCATTAAATCCATAAATGAACATTTCAGCAAATTATTCCCATTATTAGATTTAATAATTAATAAACCAACTCTCTTAGAAATTGAATTTCAAAAAGTAAAAAAATCCTCACTTAATTTTATAAAAAAAGATAAAGAGAATCCATTTAATATATGTTTTGAAAAATGGAGAAGAATTGTTTACTCAAATCATCCTTATGCCTTTAATACAAATGGCAATGCAAATGATATCTCAAACATTACCTATGAAGATGTTTTGCTTGAGTTTAAAAATTTCAAAAGTCGAGATAAGTATTTAATTTCAAATAATTTAGAAATAAATGGAGTATGTATAGAAACATTAGAAAAAAAACCCTTAGAAGATAAATCAAGAACTATAAATCACAATTTAAGTCCTAATAATAGATTTGATTTTAATAATAATGATTCCAATCAAACAATCATAATGTTGGGGGACCAAACTTGCTCGCGAAGAAGTAGTGAATATTTGCCACTTAAAATTTTGGAGTCATTTTTATCTTATGGAATGAGTGCTGCTTTATTTAAACTTTTTAGAGAAAAACATGGTATCACTTACGATTTAGGTGTTTATTATCCTATTAGGAGTGGGAATGCTCCCTTTTTAATTTATTTATCCGTATCTAATAATAAAGCACTTTTTGCTTTTGAACTTTTATCAACATTATGGAAAAATTTACTTTTATATCCGTTGACTGATGCTGAAATATCTTTAGCAAAAGAAAAACTAAAAGGTTCTTTACTATTAGGTAATCAATCACTAGATGAAATTTTACAGAGAAAGATGCAATTGATTAGTTATGGTATTTCACCAATTTCTGAGATTGATTTAAATTCAAAAATAGAGGAAATATCTTCGTTAGATATTTTTAAATTAACTAATAAGTATTTTTCAAAACCTTTTCTGAGTATTTCTGGAAATGAAAAAATGTGTATAGAAATCTCTCAAAAGTGGAATAATAATTTTTAATCTAAACCCTCTCAATCTTATCAATATCAATTAAAAACGAACCTCTTCTAAACTTTACTTCAACAGTATCTGGGGATTTGATTGATAAGATTTCTCCAATTTCATCAATTGCCACTAGATCAGGTGGTCTTAACATCGGCATATTATCTGAAGTCTTCAAGTAAGAAATTGGTGCAATTAACTTAACCTTATCGTTGATCTCAAATTTCATTTATAAATTAGATACATTCAAGGGTAGTATAAGCATAAAGTTAGAGAAAATATCAACGAAATGCACTGATTCATTCTAGAATCTTAGAATTAACTTTCTACAAATTAATGAATCAGAAATTTAAAACAATAATTTTATGGGCTTTACCTATACTTTTAGTAATAGCACTTTCCTACCAGTTTTTATCTTCAAGCAATGTTGATTCACTTAAATCTAATGGGACAACCGTTGCACCTAGAAATTCTGCGGTAGCAAGAGTTAGTTACGGTAGATTTTTAGATTACATTAATTCAGGAAGGGTTACATCAGTTGACATTTTCGAGGGAGGCAGAAATGCTGTTATCGAGACAATAGATTCTGATTTAGATAACAAAGTTCAAAGGTTAAGAGTAGATCTTCCAGGATTAACGCCAGAACTTATAAACATTTTAAAAAATGAGGGAATAAGTTTTGATGTGCATCCAGTGAAAACAGCCCCTCCTGCATTAGGGATTTTAGGTAATTTACTTTTCCCAGCTATTTTAATTGGAGGTTTGATTTTGCTGGCCAGGAGGTCAAATGGTATGCCTGGAGGCCCTGGACAAGCAATGCAATTTGGTAAAACAAAGGCAAGATTTGCAATGGAAGCTGAAACAGGCGTTGTGTTCGATGATGTTGCAGGCGTCAATGAAGCTAAACAGGATTTACAAGAAGTGGTAACTTTTCTGAAAAAACCAGAAAAATTTACTTCTGTAGGTGCGAGGATTCCCAAAGGTGTTCTATTGGTAGGACCTCCTGGGACTGGTAAAACACTTTTAGCAAAAGCAATTGCAGGAGAAGCGGGAGTCCCATTTTTTTCATTATCAGGTTCAGAATTTGTTGAAATGTTTGTAGGTGTAGGTGCGAGTAGAGTAAGAGACCTTTTTAAAAGAGCTAAAGAAAATAGTCCTTGTCTAATCTTTATTGATGAAATTGATGCTGTTGGAAGACAAAGAGGTGCTGGCATTGGTGGAGGCAATGATGAAAGAGAACAAACCCTCAACCAATTACTTACTGAAATGGATGGTTTCGAAGGTAATAGTGGAATAATAATAATTGCAGCTACAAATAGACCTGACGTTTTAGATTCTGCTCTTATGAGACCAGGTAGATTTGATAGGCAAGTAACTGTTGATGCTCCAGACATCAAAGGAAGACTATCAATTCTTGAAGTTCATGCTAGAAATAAGAAACTTCAAGAGGATTTAACACTTGAAAGTATTGCGAGAAGAACCCCAGGCTTTACTGGTGCTGATTTAGCAAATTTATTAAACGAGGCTGCTATTCTAACTGCTAGGAGAAGAAAAGATTCCATAAGTATCTCTGAAATTGATGACTCTGTAGATAGGATTGTTGCTGGGATGGAGGGTTCCCCTTTAACAGATGGAAGAAGTAAAAGATTAATTGCTTATCATGAAGTGGGTCATGCTCTTATTGGTTCATTAGTTAAAGCCCATGATCCTGTACAAAAAGTAACGGTAATACCAAGAGGTCAAGCTAAGGGATTAACTTGGTTTACTCCAGATGATGAACAAACTTTAGTTAGTAGGGCTCAACTTAAAGCTAGGATAATGGGTGCATTAGGTGGCAGAGCCGCTGAGGATGTGGTATTTGGAAAAGGCGAAATTACAACAGGTGCAGGTGGTGATTTTCAACAAGTCGCTTCTATGGCACGCCAAATGGTAACAAGATTTGGAATGAGTAATTTAGGTCCAATAGCCTTAGAAGGTGGCAATCAAGAAGTTTTTGTTGGTAGAGATTTGATGACTAGAAGTGAAGTTTCTGATTCAATTTCGAAACAAATTGATGAAAGTGTAAGAGTAATGGTTAAGGATTGTTATGAAGAAACATACTCTATAGTCAGCAAAAATAGGGAGGCAATGGATAAAATTGTAGATTTACTGATCGAAAAAGAAACATTAGATGGTGAGGAATTTGTTAATATTCTTTCTAAGTTCACTGAAATTCCTGAAAAAGAAAGAACACCTCAATTATTAAATTAGATCCTGACAGGTTTCTTGTCTAGGACTAAATCAATTAACCCATATTCCACTGCTTCTTTTGGTGACATATAGAAATCTCTATCTGTATCCTCTTTAATAGTGTCAAAATCCTTACCAGTTCTTTTTGATAATTCTGTATTAAGACGTTCTTTCAAAAACAAAATTTCGTCTGCTTGAATTCTTATATCACTAGCTTGCCCTCTGGCTCCTCCAAGTGGTTGATGAATCATAATTCTCGAATGTCTAAGGCTGCTTCTCTTACCTTTAGTACCTGCAGCCAACAAAAAAGCTCCCATACTAGCTGCCAAACCAACACATACTGTATGAATATCGGGTTTAACATGCTGCATTGTGTCAAAGATGCCTAAACCATCGTAGACAGATCCTCCTGGTGAATTTATATACATGTAAATATCTTTCTCTGGATCTTCTGCTTCGAGGAATAATAATTGAGCAACGATTCTATTAGCTGTCTCACTAGTGACCTGTTCTCCTAAAAAGATTATTCTCTCTCTTAATAATCTTGAATAGATATCAAAGACTCTTTCACTGCCACCAGATTCTTCTAAAACTAAAGGGATCATAATAATATTTATCTGTTTATTAGATACTAACGATATTGAGTCAACATACGCTAACCTTATTAAGGTTTACATATAAAAAATTGAAAGAAAAATTGACTGTTTCAGATAGCAAAAAGTTATTTCATGAGCAATTTCCTTACGTTATACCAGGTTTATATAAAAGAATAGTTGACGAAATGCTTGTCGAACTAAATCTTTTAAATCATCAAAGTGAATTTACACAAGATTATCTTTTTTGTGTTGGTCTTACCGAAACATTCAAAGAATTAACGAAAGGATACAAACCTGAAAACCATTTGGAACTACTTTTTGAGTCTTTATGCAGTTCTACGAATTTTACAGCTAAGGAGATTAAGGAAATCTCTCAAAAATCTCTAACGGAATTTAATGGTAAGTCATCTAAAGATATTTTGAAATTATTAAAAGAAAAAAGCAATTACACAGTTTATCCTTCAAGGATATTGAACTTAGGGATATATATATTAATTTCAAATTCCAAGGATTTTAAAGAAAAAAATGAATCTGAAATAAATAAAATGGTTTCTGATATCTTTGAAAAGCTAAAATTATCTTCTAATAAAGCAGAGAAAGATATTGGAATTTACAAAAGCAGCATATCCAAAATGGAACAAGCAAAAGAATTAATTCAGGAGTTAAGAATAAAAGATAAGAAAAAAAATTGAAAGTAAAATAACTATTTTTTCAATCTTTTTTTATCTTTCCAAGAGACATAAGATATATAAATTACAGCTAATGTTATGAATATCAGTAAAACGAACGATGTTAAAATAAAAAATTTATTTAAATAGACTTCAAAATTTAAAAATAAGATCATATATCAATTGAGCCGTCTCCATTTCTTCCCCAAACAACCATTGCGATTGAAAAAGTAAAAATCGCTGCTAATGCTGCCCAACCTAGTTGAAAAATCATTTAATTAAATCGTTTTTATAAATATAACAGAACTTCAAAATTTTTTTATCATTTGTACGCTAAATTTAATTTCTCAGAAACAAAATTTTCTAAATAGAATAAATAAAAATTTTAATTTGGGAAGATTAGTTTTAAATCATAGTACAAATATAGAAGGTCTAATTCCAATTCTCAAGAAATTAGCTCTAAATATAAATATCAAGACTGTAACTCCAGCAGTGATATCAAGAGTAAGAGGAAGATCTTCCAAATTAATAATAAGATTATCTGTGAAAACTATAAACGGTTATAAAGCAATAGCAAGAAAGGGTAAAATAGCCCAAGAAGTTTTTATTTCTACAGACTTAAGTAAAGATGAATTAAGACGAATCATCAATACTTGTAATAATTAATATTGTAATAAAAGAGAATTTAAAATTTAAAAAACCAAAAATTCATGAAATTCGCATTAAATTTTTATTTATTTTTATTTGTTCTATTGACATTTAGTGAAAAGTCATTTTCACTTACTGATTACCAAATAAGAGAGACCTGTAAAAAGGAAAAAAGGAAATCAAATTGTATAAAAAATATGCAAGAGAAAAGATCTAAGCTTCAAAAAGGTAATTTAATCGAAATTCCCGTAATACCTTATAGAAAGTAATCAGAATTTAAATTTCAAATTCTGATTCGAAAAGATTAAAAGCATTTTTATATTTTTTTAGAAATGCTTCTGAATTATCATTAAATCCCTTTTGTTCATAATCTTCTTTTAATTCATCATATAAGTAAACAACTGAATTAAACGCACTAATATATTCCTTTTGTATATCTTCATCATCTATATCATAAATTTTGGCCAAAATTAATTCAACATTTTTTTTTGATGAATATATTTTTTTCTCGAAATCCTTATTTAACTTCCTTCTTTTTTTTGCCATTCAAAAATTTATTTTATTTACAAATTAACAATACTCAAATTCCTAGATAAATTAAATTAAAACTTATAAAATAAAAATATAGTTTCCAAATCAAAATAAAACCTCTATATTCCAAATAAATTATTTGATGATATGAATAAAGAAGAAACAAGCAATCCAAAAGAAACTAGGAAGAAAAAGGATAGAGGTCTACCATGGTGGGTAGAGTTATTATTTGTACAAATAGGATTGCCAGATCAGTTACTAATAAAAATATTAAAAACCAAAAAGAATACTAAAGAATTAATTAAAAAAGATAAAAAATCATTATTATTATTTTTTGTTATTGTTCTCGTCCTGGCATATTTTTATCCAGTTATTAAACATGCAAAAAACAAATTAGATTGTGAAGCTATTGCAAAAAATTATATTATCAATAATAAAAACACAATCGGAATTAACAATAGAGAACTTAAAATGTTATCTACCAATTTTTGCTATGGCGGAGAGGAAATCTACGAAATTGAAAATTTTAAAAATTAATTTTTAATTATTGTTTATTAATATCCCTACAAATACTATAATAGTACTTTGGGTTTATATAAAATTTAAATTTTAGTCTCATGACTGATTTAAGAGAAAAAAAAGAAAGCTTAAAAATGCATTTGAAAGATTTAAGGCAAAACCTAAAGAAAATGCATTTAGAAGTTACAGAAGAATTAATACTACCCCAGCCAGATGATGTAAAAAAATTGATGCATAAAATGGATGAACTATTAAAAGTAATAGAATCGAATTAAACTATAATTCAGATAAATTGAAAAAATAAGTTAAAAATGAAAAGAATAAAAAAAATTTTACAAATACTGTTAATTGCAATTTCCTTAAGTTCCTGTAAAACATCAATTAATGAAACTTTTCCCAAAATTGAAGTGGAAGAAAGTATTAATAAGAACAATATTTCCGAAAAGAAAAGAATGGAAATAAAGTTTTCCTGTGGAGAGGATAAAATTTCAAAATACTTAGATGATGGATGGATTATTTTAAAAGAAGATACTCAAGAAAAAATTTGTACTTGGAAATCTTTTCCAGCCACAAAAGATTGTGATATGGAAAAAGATAAAGGATGTAAGATAACAAAACCAGATAAAGTTGGTGAAGAAAAAATATATTTATTAGAAAAATAGCTTTATGTCATGACTCCAAAATCAGAATATCTAATTGACCTAATTTTCAAAAAGTTAAAAAACTATAAGGCTAAAGAAATCATATTAGAAAGGGAAAATTTAAAGAAATTTATTAATTCACTTTTCGAAGATAATTGAATTAGGAGATAAAAAATTATATACTGTTATAGCAAAATGACAAAGTAAATATACCCATGTATAATTTTTCTTCGTTAACTATATTCCTAATAATTACTTTTATAGTGAGCCTTTTTCTATTGTTTAAAGTAACTTCAAGTGCAAAAAATTAAGTAATTTGTTGAATCATTTTTAAATAATAGGGTCTTCTCTTAATAGTAAAACCGTTTCTTTATTTAAACCATCATTAATCCATTCTTTATATTCCTCAAAAACGCATTTCTTATCGCATTTATTTAGTAGATTAATCCTTTTTTTTGCATTATCTAAAGCTTCCTTAATGCAAAATTCATAATCCTTAGAATTTTCTTTCATAAGTATTTTTCTTAAATATTAGTAAAAATAATTACTAATACTGTATTGTAAATAACAATAATAAGCTTCCATTTAATAAGAGTATCAAGCAATACGGAACAGATTTTCATATATTGGTGATAATAATAATTTTAAAATACTATGTCTTACGAAGCAGGCAGTAAAGAATGTAGGCATCTGATAGAAGCAAAAGAAAGCCTTTTGTCAGCGATGGATGCTTTAGGCAATATAAATTCAACTGACTTAATACAAATACAAATTAAAGAAATTTATAACAAATTAGAGCAAATGCACGACAATAGAAAAAAAATAGAATCTACATCAAATTATTTGTAATTTATTCGGATGCTTTAAAAGTTTCCAAATTGACTATTTATCTTCTTAACTCTTTTATCTGATAATAAACTAAGTAATGCATCGAGTTGTGCATGTACTTCCTTTGCTTCATTAAGATCTGGTAACAAATCTTCTTTGATAAGCATTTGATGCATCTCTCTAAGTTCTAACCTTATATACCTAAGGTGAGAACTCACCTCTTCTCTTTTAGTTGCACTCATACTTGCTTTATATTGATAACATTATACATTATTAAGATTTTTATGATTCTTTAAACAATTTGACCAATTTAGAAATTTTTTAAAGATTTAGTTTCTCCTAAACAGTTTTTAAAGTTGCCATGTAGTAAAATATTGTTTATGAAGAATAAAAAAATTTCAAAAAAAATTTTAAATAAGTCAAATAAAAAAAATAAAGAATTAGGTGAAACTAAAAATTCAGCAAAATTAGTCCTCTTTATTTTTGGATTAGGTCCAATTATAGGCATAACAATATTCTTATTTAGTAAAGGATTCTTTGATTCACCAAATATTTAAATGAGAAGAATTGATTATTAAACTTAAAAAATGAATTTAAATAAAAGATAAAAAAATTATTGAAATTTCTTTAACGAAAATATCCTAAATTCAGCCATTTTTCTAGCATTATCTGGATTGGATAAAAAGAAAGGATGGTCAGATAAACTTTCTATGACTTTATCTATCTTTAATCGTAAATCCTCACAATCAATATTATTCCATTCTTCGTCAAATGACTTTGCGAAGCTGTCAGCATTATCATAAAGTTTATCTTTCATAAGGATTTAGAATTTAAATTAAAATGCTTTAAAAATTTCACTTTTAATTTGAAAGAATAATTAGAGAAAGTACAAAAATTATACTAATCATAAATAAAAATTAGCTTTTTATGATTGTTATTTAATATAGTACTTTTTATGATTGCTAATCTTTAAATTTATTACTACTATTTAAAATCTTATGTAATTTGACAGAAGTGTTACGATAATGACATATATAGATTCTTATGGAAAATAGAGTTAAAAGAATAGGATACCTTCCTAGGAAAAGAGTTCTTGAAATTATTGATGAAATATCCAAGAGTGAATCTTTAAGTAGATCCAAAGTAGTTGGAATATTAGTTGAGGAAGCATTAGATGCAAGAGGAATTGCAAATTTTGGATATAGCAATATCGGTAAATCAAATTCATACAAATCTAATATTTACAAAGATCCCCAAAATAATAATTTGAATTTAAAAGATACAGAAGATGAATTTGTTGATGATAGTGGTTACACTATTTCCTCTAATAAAAAACCAGATCGCTCGATATCCACCGCAGACATCGAATTAGCAAATAAAATCAATATTCTTAGAGAATCTGGATTAATATAACTTCTCTTTATCATTTATTCATTTTTAATGCATAACATTGAATCTATGTTTATTCTTAGTCAAGAATAATATTCTTTTTACATAATTCGAATATTAAATCCTTTCTAATATTAATTTTTAATTAAAAAATGAAAGATATTAAATGTCCTTCATGTGGCAAAACTTTCCGAATTGATCCCAGCAGCTTTGAAGAAATACTTCTTCAGATAAAAGACGAAGAATTTAATAAACAAATAAAAGAAAGACTTATCTTGGCTGAAGAAGATAATAAAAAAGCTTTGGAAATTTTAAAACGTGAGTTAAAAATACAGTTAATAGAGCAGAATCGGATTAAAGAGTCTGAAATCCAAACTCTTGAATCTAAATTAAAAATAGCTGAAGAAAAGAAAACAAATGCCCTTAATGATTTAAAAAATCAAGCAACAAATAAAATTAATTCATTGAATAATGAATTAACCAAGTTGAAAGACGAAATTAAAAACCAGTCTTTAATTTCAGAATTATCTTTAAAAAACAAAATTAGTGAAGCTGTTACTAATTTAGAAAAAGAAAACTCATCTTTGACAAATTACATTGAAAAGATGAAGCTTGAAAATTCAATTAATGAAAAATTAATTGAAGAAAAGTTTAAAAGCAAAATTAGTGAAAGGGACCTGACTATTCAGGAGTTAAGAGAAATGAAATCTAGATTATCTACAAAGATGATAGGAGAAACATTAGAAATCCATTGCGAAACTCAATTTAATCTGAATCGTGCCTCTGCATTTAAAAACTCATATTTCGAGAAGGATAATGATGCCACTTCAGGAAGTAAAGGTGACTATATATTTAGAGAATTTGATGAAAATAAAACCGAAGTCGTATCCATAATGTTTGAGATGAAGAATGAAAGTTTAAATGGAACTAATAAAAGAAAAAACGAAGATTTTTTAAAAGAATTAGATAAAGATAGAAGACAAAAATCTTGTGAATATGCAGTTCTCGTATCCCTTCTAGAACCAGATAGTGAACTATATAATTCTGGCATAGTAGATGTTTCTCATAGATTCCCAAAAATGTATGTCATAAGACCTCAATTTTTCTTGCCCATTATTTCTCTGCTAAGAAATGCATCTATGGAAACCTTAAAATACAAATCACAAATTGATTTAATGAAACGTGAGAATTTTGACATAACTAATTTTGAAAGTACTCTTGAGCAATTCAAAAATGCAGTTGGTAAAAATGTTTCACTTGCCCAAGATAGATTTAATGATGCAATTTCAGAAATTGATAAATCAATAACCCATTTACAAAAAACTAAAGAGGCTTTAGTTCTCTCAAAAAAACATCTTTTATCTGCTGACAGCAAATCTCAAGATTTGACAGTAAAGAAATTAACTAGAAATAATCCAACCATGAAGAATAAGTTTAATGATTTAAATAATTTTGAAGATGAAGTAGCCTAATTAAAAAAGTTTTTAAAATTAATAATAATTAAAAATATATTTAATTTCTTATTTATAAATATAGTATAAATAATAAACTTCATAGTAAAGAAAATAATGTCTATCAACACTCCTATTTTCAGTATTGCCAAAGATCTTAATATCGAAAGTAATAGAATATTATTAGCCTGCAAGAAACTTGGAATAAATGCAAAAGGTGCAACAAAAAGATTAAATAAAGAAGAATTAGAAAAAATTAAAATTTATTTTGAAACGGGCAAAAATGTTTCAGATGAAGTGATTAATTTAAATAAAGTTAAAACTAAAAGTAGTTCTAAAAAAATTGTAGAAAAGGTAAAGATAAAATATTTTGCTAACAGACTTATTCGTAAATCTTAAATAAAAATAATTTTTTTTAATTACTCAAAGGAATAAGCCACAGAAGAAAATAATAATAATTTATCATAAGTAAAAATACTTAAAATGAGTATAAGCAAAATTTTAAATTCTCTTGAAAAATCCTGGGAAAGAGATGATATTCTTTTAAATATAAAGAAGGGGTTAGGGGCTGATGAGATAGTTAATGAATTTCTTATAAAAAACGAAAGACAAATCAAAGAATTAAATTCTTTATTAAGGCCAGAAGATATTGAATTATTAAATCAAGTAGAAAAACTCTCAACTTGCGAATCTAAATTAATAAATGAGATTAAAAATTTAAATCACTTAGAAAAAAATGAAAATCATCACATTATGAATAAAAAAAAGATTTTGCCATCTAATAGAGTTTCTTTCAACAAAATTAGTTCATTCATGATTAATTGGAGTAACAAATTTGTAGTTATTGCTTTACTAACAATTTCAGCCATAGCTTTATCAAAACAAGCATGGGCATAATTAGCTAAATTAACTTCATTGTAAGAGATGTAGTTTTGAGAACCAAACAAGAATATTTAATTAGATATAAAGATGGAAATCTTTATTGTGAACTTGCTGATATTTGGATTGATCCAAGCAAACCAGTAAAAAAGGCATTAATAACTCATGCTCATTTTGATCACTTTACATTTGGCTGTGAAGAGTACATTTCTACTAAGGAAACTGCGATACTTCTTAAAGAAAGAATTGGAGATAATATCAAAATTAAGACTTTTGAATATGGAGAAGAATTTAAGATAAATGGTATTATTATTTCTTTTCATCCATCTGGTCACATCCTTGGATCTAGTCAAATAAGGTTTATTTTTGCTGAAGAAAAATGGCTAATTTCAGGTGACTTTAAGCTTCAAAAAGATCAGACTTGCAAACAATATGAAATAGTAAAAACTGATTATTTAATAAGCGAATGTACTTTTGGTTTGCCAATATTTAAGTGGGACGAATCAAATAAAATAGCAAATGATATTTCAAAATGGATAACTAATTCACCAGAAAAAACTTCTTTACTTTTCTGCTATTCACTTGGAAAAGCTCAAAGATTGTTAAACGAAATTAGTCAAACAGATTTTAAAGGCAATATTTATTCCCATGGCAGTATTCACAAAATGAACAATAGTTATAGAGAACTTGGAATTGATATTAAAGATACTATAAAAATTGAAAATAAAAAAAAGATAGATGAACTTAAAGGAAGTCTAATATTATTACCGCCATCTTTAAGTAAGGGTTCTTATTTAAAAAATTTCAAAAACATTCAAACAGCTTTCGCGAGTGGATGGATGTCAATAAGAGCTCTAAGAAAAAGATCAGGATATGATAAAGGATTCGCAATCTCTGATCATGCGGATTGGGATGGAATTCTGGAAGTAGTAAAAAATTCTGAAGCAAAAAATGTATTTTTTCATCATGGAGATAGTGAAGCCTTAAGTAAATATTTAGTTGAAAAGGAATCAATAAATGTTCTTTTATTCGGTAAATAAATATGAGCTTAAAAAAGTTTTCAGAATTATTTGGCGATCTAGATTCAATTAATAGTACAAATAATAAAATTGAAATTTTAAAAAATTATTTTTTATCTAATGATCCAATAGATAATTCATGGGCAATATATTTACTAACTGGAAAAAGTAATAAGAGATTTATTAGTGGAAGATATTTAAAAAATCTTTTTTCTCAAATATATGAATATCCTCAATGGTTAATTGATACATGTTATTTAAAAGTTGGTGATTCTGCTGAGGTAATAACGTTATTACTTAAAAATAAAACTAATTCTAGAAGAAAGAAATTATCAAATATAAGTCTCAATGAATTACTAAGCAAAACAATACCTGCATTATCAAAACTTAATGAGGAGGAGAAAAATTTAGAAATTAAAAATCTTTGGGAAACATTACCTGAAGATGAACATCTAATTTTTAATAAAATTCTTACAGGAACTTTTAGAGTAGGAGTCTCTATCGGATTAATCACAAAATCAATATCAAAACTAATTAATATTGATGAAGAGATTATTTCTCATAGGTTGATGGGTGATTTTAAACCTTCAATTGATTCATATGAATTTTTAATTAACAAGAATATCAATCTTCAAGAGTTGAATTCCAAACCATTTCCATTTCTTCTAGCAAATACTATTGAAGATAAAATCTTCAAAAATTCAATAAATGATTTTCAATTTGAATGGAAATACGACGGTATAAGGATGCAATTAATTAAAAGATCAGGCAATGTTTCCTTATGGACAAGAGGGCAAGAATTAGTAAATGAATCTTTCCCAGAATTAGTAGAGAAAATGTCATATATAAAAGATGATTTTGTTCTTGATGGGGAATTATTAGTTTGGAATTTTAAAGAACAAATTGCCTTTGATTTTTCTTTACTTCAAAAAAGAATAAATAGAAAGTCTCCTACAAGATCAATCCAAATAAAATATCCAATTATTTTCATTGCTTATGATCTTTTAGAGATTAATGGGAGAGATATAAGAGAAATTAAATTAGAAAATAGAAGAATTGAGTTAGAAAAATATTTTTCAAAATGGCAAAATAAAACTGAGAATAATATCTCTGATATTTTTAAAATATGTGATTTAATCTTTCCTAATGATTGGCCTGATGCTTTAACTTATAAAGAAAAATCTCGAGAAAATAATACTGAAGGATTAATAATTAAAAAAAAGACTTCTACATACTCCTCTGGTAGAAAAAAAGGTATTTGGTGGAAATATAAAGTTGATCCTATGCAACTGGATGCTGTTCTAATTTACGCTAAGGGCGGTAGCGGTAGAAGAGCTGGTCTTTACACAGATTACAGTTTTGCATTATGGAAAGACAAAGAATTAATTAAATTTGCAAGTGCATATTCTGGTTTAACGAATATTGAGATTAAAGAGCTAGATAAATGGATAAGAAAAAATACAATAGAAAAATTTGGTCCTGTTCGATCTTTAAAACCAGAAATGGTATTCGAAATATCTTTTGAGAAAATACAAATTTCTAAACGTCATAAGTCAGGCATAGCAGTACGATTTCCGAGAATAACAAAATGGAGAAAAGATAAAAAAATTAATGATGCAGATAGCCTAGAGAATGCTTATGAATTAATGAAAAAAATATCATGAAAAATATTACGAAAAATAATAAGCAAAACAATTTAATTTCTAAAATTAAACAGTTTTTCGGCACAAATGGATGGGAGCCACTACCCTATCAGATCGAAACTTGGGAAGCATTTTTAAATGGAGAGAGTGGAATAATACAAGTTCCTACTGGATGCGGCAAAACTTATGCTGCATTAATGGGACCTCTATCAAAGATAGAAGATCCCAAAAATAATAAAAGTGTGAATATTTTATTAATAACCCCTTTAAAAGCACTAAGTAGAGATCTAAAAAATTCCATCCAATTAGCAGCTTTGCATTTTAATAAAGAAATCACTGTTGAAATTAGGAACGGGGACACAACTCCAAATGAAAAGAAAAAGCAACTAGCTAAACCACCTAATATTCTTATTACAACTCCAGAGTCTTTATCTCTTTTACTTTCTAATAAAGAATCTAATAATCTGTTCAAGGAGTTGTCATCAATAATTATTGATGAATGGCATGAATTGATGGGTAGTAAAAGAGGAAACCAGTGCGAGTTATCTTTAAGTTGGCTAAGAGGTAATATAAAAAATTTACAAATTTGGGCAATGTCTGCAACTATTGGAAATATTGAAGAAGCAGCAAAAGCAATAGTTGGGATTAGCGCTATTAAACCCAAAATTATAAGTACAAATATTCAAAAAGAGATCGAGATTATAAGTGTTTTACCAGAGGAGGAAACTACCTTTCCATGGAGTGGACATCTTGGAATTAGAAGTCATTCTTCACTTTTAAAAATCCTAGATAAAAATAAAAGCACGTTATTATTCACCAATACGAGAAATCAATCTGAAAGATGGTATCAATGTCTTAAATTTTTTCTCCCAGAGATGGAAGACAAAATTGCACTTCATCACGGCTCCCTGGATAAAGAAGATAGAAAAAGAGTTGAAGAAGGGGTTAAAGACGGATTAATAAAATGGGTAGTCTGCACCAGTTCGTTAGATTTGGGAGTTGACTTCCAACCTGTAGATCAAATAGTTCAAATTGGTAGTGCAAAGAATTTAGCTAGACTTATACAAAGA
>MWOS01000195.1 GCA_002026165.1 Prochlorococcus sp. HOT208_60m_813G15 | reverse complement strand
GAGTCTATAAAAGTACCTGGACACATAATGGAAATAGGAGTCGCATCTGGTAGAAACTCTATATTATTTGGGTCACTTTTGAAACTAACAGGCGAATCGAATCATAGGCAGTACTATGGATTTGATACTTTTGAGGGGTATATAGAAGAAACTATTTCGGATAACCCATGGCTTTCGAATAATGCATGGAAAAATGATGAATGCAAAATCGAAAATGTTGAGAAAAGAATCCGAAAAGCTGATTTATCTGATATATGTACTTTTTTTAAAGGAGATTGTAGGAAGACTATTCCAGAATTTTTAAATAATCACAAAGATAACAGAATTCAATTAGGTCATGCAGTGATAAGTCTCTTGTATATCGACTGCAATGCTTATTTACCAGCAATATCTTCCATAGAAAAGGTTTATCCACATATAGCTCCTGGAGGAATAATTTGTCTCGATGAAAAAATACAAGGAGGTGAAACAAAAGCACTTTTGGAATTTGCTAGGGCTAATAATCTTGTCGCAAAACATTCATACTATGGAGTTCCTGCATATCTCAAAAAAAAATAGATCGGGTATTGATTTTATTTTTAATAATTTCAAAAAAGATAAAAAACTTAAAAGTAAATTTAAAAAATAAAAAATACTTTCTGTCATGAAGTCAAATTAATGAAGTAAATAATTTTTCAAATAAATTATAAACTTAATAAGTGTTATTCAAATATTTAAATATTTATTAGAAAACTTTTTCTAATTTTTCTTTTATTTTTTGTTTTGTCAAATGTTTTTAGACTTAATTAAAAGAACTAAACTATTTTAAATGCGAAGTTTTTAAGAATAGAAGAATACTTTTCACCTTTTGTTTGCTTTTGGAAAGAAATTTCATTAATTTGTCTTTTGAGCTCTCAATACTTATATTTGCAGGTTTTATTTCTGTCAATAACTTATTAGAAAAATTATCTTTGTAACAAACAAGAAGTAATTTATCAACTCTGCCTCTTGCATTGGACGGATAGAATGTGTTGATCCCTCCTTTTGAAAATATTTCGTCTAATCTTTTTATTTTTTTCTTTGATCCTTTTACATCAAAAATTATTGGATAAACCCTAAAACCTGCTTTCTTAGCGTAAAAAAGATAATCATAAGGGCTTCTGAAAAAATCATTTGTATCTGAGTAAATCAGCTTTTTACCATATCTTTTTTCGGAGTTAGGTATAGGACGATTTGTTAAATTCTCTTCATCTTTAACGGAGGTGTGGAAATATTCACACATGTCCGAAGATACAAAATAGCCTCCATCTTTAATTACTCTATAAAGCTCTTTAAATATAGATTCTAAATCGGGTGAATTATGTATTGCCCCAAATCCAAAAATATAATCATAATTTGATTCCTTTATATTAAAAAAAGAGCCATATACCCTTTTTAATTTAGTAGGATTAGATCCTTTAAATTGATAATGGGAGACTGGAAGTAGATCTGCTAGAGAAGTGTATGAATAATCTAAAGCAGTTACTTCTTGAACATCTTTAAAAGATGATATATATGCAGATGCTACTGCTTTGCCAGAACCTATTTCCATTACCTTTCCAGATATACTTTTCCCAATCAATGACTGAAAAAAGTCGATTGTATGTAATCTCCAAAAAGCTAAATCAGTTAATTTTGATTTTGAAACAGAATCAAAAATACAATTTTTTTCTAAGGAATTTGCCATAGAAGAATGCTGAACAGCTTTTAATCTCGATGCTGGATGCATTGATTTAAATTCTTCCCAATAAATAATTTCCTTGAATTGTTTTAAAAATATAGAAAAATCTTTCTGCTTTCTTACCTTATTAATGATCCTTTTTTTGCTATTTCTTTCAAGTTTCATATATAAAAAAAATTGATTTTAAACTTTATAAAGGTCTATATTTATATCTTTAGAATGATAGCAGCTTTTCTAAACTAACTAAGCAATGGAATAATTTTTCTAACTTTAGGTAAGATTTTGGACTAATTCTAAAAATATTTTTCCTTACTTGATTGCAAGTACACCTTCGAAGCAAACATATTTAAAGATACTTGAAATATCTTTAAAACCAGCTCTATTTAAAAGTTCTTGGTTACCTTTGGAAGAAAATGGTTCTAAAACACCTTTAAGACTTTGTGTTTTATTTATAATTTCATCTGAATTAAAATTATTATCTAATTTAAACTCAGTATAAAGAGAAGTCATCATATCTTGAAATCTTGCATCTGGAGCTCTGGTTTTCTCAAATAAGAAAAAGCCACCTCCCCAGTTCAAGGATTCATATATTCTGTCATATAAAATCTGTCTATTCTTAGGCTTTACAAACTGCATTGTGTAATATGCAATAATCATATCGGATTTCTTGAAGTCGTACTCGAGTGCATCTGCACAAACTATTTCAATAGATGGAATAGATTCACATTTTTTCTTAGCGTATTTTGCCATTGATTCTTCTATATCTATACCAATATATTCGATATTTTTTTGTGCATTTCTCTCGCTAACTAACTTTATTAATGAACCTGTAGAACAGCCAATTTCATAGCATATAGAGTTATCTGAGAGAAAAAAATCTGAACACTTGCTTATTAGTTGGTGCCCCTCATAGTAGAAAGGTACTGATCTTGATACATGATTATCAAATCCTGGAACTACATTCTCGTCAAATTTCCAGTTAGCATTTTGACTAATTATGTTGTCACCAACTTGAGACATCTTTAGAAATTATTTAATATTTGGTCAAACATTAATTTTAATCATACAAATTTGTTAATTAAATATTGTCCTTGTAACAAAAAAGTTTACGTATTTAATTTAATTAATTCAAAAATAATAGAGTTTTATAGTTAGATACCATACTAAAATAAAATGTATAAAGAAAAGAAAAATATTTAAATTTATAAGTTTTATATTTTAAATAATTAAATTATTTAATTTGAGTTTTTAAAAATACAATCACCATAATTAATTTTTATACCATTAAATTTTAAAACTTTTAATTTTGAATAAAAATTTAAAATGATTTTTATTAATAATATATAGGGTGTTAAAAATTTATATATTTTAAAGGATATAAAAAATGTTTCTTTAAATCCATTTATTATAGAAACTTTATTTGAAGTACTAATTCCACCTATCGGCATAATAGAAATCATTTGATTCAAATAACAAGTTTTCCATAACCCTTTTTTTCTTAAAGTTAATTGTTGCTTGTAGTCTGATGCAATTCTCAAATTCGAGTCAAATGGATTTTGTAATTTAGATAAGATTGATTTTTTTATAACAAATGAAGGATGTGGTAATTGAGCTAAAGGTAAATATTTATACAATTTACCATTTCCAATAATTCTTTTTATAGTCTTTTCCTCAAGATTTATCTGTATCGTACCTCCTGAATAGGCATTAAAATTAGGATTTTTTTTTATATTTTCGGCAAGTACTTTTAAGCTATTTTTTGAGAAAAATATATCACCAGCATTTAAAAAAATTACATATTCATTTTTAGCTAATTCAAATGCCTGATTCATTGCATCGTATACCCCTTGATCTTTAAATTGATGAAATTCAGTATTTTTATATTTTGAGAAATCTAACTTAAAAGTTTGATCTTTCGACAAACCATCTTTAATGATATGTGTGAAAAAATTATAGTCTTGTTTTTGGATTGAATTTATTGTTTTTAAAAGTTCTTTTTTTGCATCAAGAGTTACAGTTATTATAGAAAATGAAATTTCACTCTTTGTCATTCTGGTTGTGATCCTCTTAAATTAAAAACTAATCTTAAAGTCTCTAATAATATTAATAAATCAAAAATATTAGAAAGATTTTTGATGTAATAAATATCATAACTAAATTTCATTTTGGTATCTTCTATTGATGCACCATAGGGATAATTGACTTGCGCCCATCCACTTAAGCCTGGCCTAATTAAATATCTTAACTTATAATTTGGAATTTCTTTTGCTAATATTTTATCAAATTCTGGTCTTTCTGGTCGCGGTCCTATAAGGCTCATATCTCCTTTAATAACTGACAATAATTGAGGTAATTCATCTATTCGTGTCTTTCTAAGCCAAAAACCAATTTTAGTAATCCTTGAATCATTTTTAGAAGACCATTTCAAGCCGTCTTTCTCAGCATTACTTTTCATACTTCGCAATTTATATATTTTAAAAACTTTACCTGCAAAACCAGTTCTTTTTTGACTATATAAGATGGGCCCATTATCCTCAATTTTTATTAAAATTGCAGCAATGAATATTAAAGGGGATAATAAAAAAAGTAATAAAACAGATAATAAAAACTCGCTAAATCTTTTAATCCTTTTTGAAGAATTTTTTTTACCGTAGATTAATAATTCACTAATTATACTATTTGAGTTTGTTATCTCTTTTGGATATCTATGTAAATATCTTTCATACCAATTTATTAAAGATAAGATTCTAAAACCTTCATTATTTAGATTAATTAGTATTTTTTTTTCTTTTTCATTAAAGTTATTTACATCTTCAATAATAAAACCAAATTGATTATTATTTAGACTTGTTAATTCACTAATTTCACTTTTGTGTATTGATTTATAGTGACCGTATTTTTTTAGATTATAGGCTTCAGATATTGATGAGCCTTTTTTAAGATCAGAAAAAATTGAGATCCATTTAATAGACTTTGAAAAATATTTTTTGATTACATAAAAATGGATTATTTCGTATAGGAAAGTTGTTAGTGAAATAAAGCATAAAAAATTAGTCCATTTACCATCACCAACATCAGAATCCAGAATTGAAAAAAATATTATTATAAGCTTAAATAAAACTCCACTTATTATTGCAGTTTTAATTACTCTTAAAATTTTTTGGGATATATTAATATTATAATCATCTTCTAAAATAGAATATTTATCTAAACTATAACTTATAACAATCCAACAAAAAGCTAGCAAATTCACAGCCAGAATATTTGTATTAATGAAGTTAATTGACTGCATTATTAAGAACAAGCATATAATAATTAAATAATCAACAATGCTAAGTACTAATAGTCTCCTTCTACTTGATAGCCATGGCATTCTTTTAAGCATTTTTAAATAAATCTTCGAATAAAATTTTTTACTCTTCTTGGAAGAAGAACCTTAATAATTTCTGAAAATAAAACATTTCTTTTTTTTATTCCATCTTCAAAATTGGGATTAATATTCCTTAGTTTATTTAGACTTTTCAAGATTTCTTCTTCATAAGTCTTATAAATTGATTCTGGTTCATTTTTGTGTTTTGTATAAATATTTCCTAATCTGAAGAATTTGTTATTATTAAATATCTGAAATTGGTGAAAATGATAAAAAATTAAATTTTCACCATTAATTTTTATTTTATTATTCTCAAATTTAATTTCGTATTGTGAGTAATTCCATGGAGCAATACCTGCTCCTAGATTTTTTATAATATGGCATGAGTTGTATTTAGATGGCCATTCATCAAGATATTTCTGGTCTCCCATTTTTCCATCCTCTAGTTTATAGTAACACCATTCTAAACATTGATTTTTCCAACTTTCTAAACATTTCATTCCTTCTTTATCTCTTCTAAAAGTATTCCATTCAACGCAAAATTTACCATTAATTTCTAAATTTTTAAAAGGGGTTGAGAATCTATGTTCAATAATTGCGATTGAAGAATTTCCAATTTCTTTAAAAATCTTATCAGGATTAGAATAAAATAATAAATCTGCATCAAGGTAAGTAATTTGCTGAATATTATTAAATTTGTTTATTACATACCAGGTAAAACAGGATGCTAATGTCCAACAGTACTCAGTTTTCGTTCTATTCTTTTTTGCTTTAAGTAATGATTCATTCTCAACCTCATAAAGGTCAATGCATTTTACTTGTGAGATTTTGATTTTTTCTAAAAAATTTTTTGTTTTTTCATCTATGCAAAGAACATAAATTTCAAATTCTTTGCAGTATTTAGTAAGACTATTGATCATTGTTAAGCCTTTAATAAGATAATTACTATCAAATAATGTGCAAAAATATCTTTTCATTATTGCTATATGTATTTCTTTAGTATTTGTAATAACTCTTTCATTCTCATTTCATAAGTATGTTCTTTTAACGTTCTTTTTTGACCGGCAAGAGCGATTTCATTGATTTTTTTAGGATTTTCAAGTAAGTATTTAACTTTTTCTAATGCTTCCTCTTTGCAAGAGTATGTAACAATCTCTTTATCAATTTCAAATAACTGATTTAAATTATCTTTCTTGTCTGTGAGTAAAAGTGAGCCCATACCAGTGGCTTCAAAAAGTCTCATGTTATTAGCATTATTCAAAGATACATCGATGTGTCTATTAAATGATATTTTTGTCCTAGATAAAATTTTATACATATCTAAACCCCATTTTTCTCCAGAATGATTATTTCTTATTGGGGAATTAAATGGCAATTTATTTGCTCCATAGCCATAAATTTTCAAACCTTTATTTACAACAAGATAATTTAAAGTTTCTAATGCTGATTTATGATGCTTACTGATACCTCCAACAAAACTAAAGTTTATATCTCTATCTGAATTCCTAATCTTAGATAAAATTCTTTTATCAAATCCTATTTTGAAATATTTTGATTTTATGCCCTGTTTGTTTAATATTTCAACAAAATGAGGGAAGGAAGTCAGAACAAGATCGAATGGTTTCAGAAATGATTTAGGAGGAAGAGGACATGCAATTTGGCCAACCAATAATTTAATATTAGTTTCTTCTTTTATTTCTTTTAGTATATTTCCTGGGAAAAAAGATAAATCCTGACAATATAATATATCTGGTTTAAAACTTTTAATTTGTGCTTTGGCAATATCATATAATCCAGATAAATTACTAAAACTTTTCCCAATAAAAGGGATTTTAAAGAATTTGTGAGGAATTTTTAGACGATAATTAGAAAAATTTATCTTATTTTCTTTAGCCCACTTTTTTTGTAAATATATGCAGTTAACTAATAGATCTTGCGCCAAGATTTTTTCTTTATTGAGATAATAACTATAAGCATCAGAGGTGCCAAAAGATTGATCTAATAATGCATTAATTTGGAATTTATAATTACAATTTTTGAGACTTTTATTTTGTCTATAAAAAGCTTTTTGAAAATTTTCATAATAAGTATCAATAAATAAAATTTTCACAAAGACTATCTCGTGACCGGTAATATAATAAATTTAATTATTCTGAATGGCAAGCTAATTTTCTCAATATTACTGAGAGCTGTCCACCAAAATAAAAATTTAGCATAAAAAAGAGACGATGATTTTCTTGCGAAGTTTTTATAAATTATATTTTCTTTTTTTCTTTTTTCTTTTACTAGATCAAAATTATCATCACTATAAATAACTGCATTCATTGATATTAAAAGATTATAATCCTTTTTCTTTACCCTTAATGACAAATCATAATCGGCAAAATAATGTGGAATTAAATTCGGCCTTAAACCATTTACGTCTATTATGCTTTTTAAAGGGTATAAAACACCACGGCCAGATAATACATCAATATTTTTTAAAATTTCTGATTGTTTGAAGATAAATTTTTTGTTGTAAATTTCTTTGACTTTTAATTTATGAGTAAAAATTTTTGCGCCTATGGAAATTAACTTTTCATTCTTACTTTTTACAATGCTCCCAACCGCAGCAGGGTAATTATTTTTTGCAACATTGTATAAAATTTCTACGTAATTATTTTTTATTTCAACATCATTATTTATTAATAAAATCCAATCATTTTGAGTCCCTTTTTTTAAAATATTTTTAATTGCTAAATTTACTGCACCAGCCCATAGAAGTTTCCCATTACCTTTTAAAGTTTTTATATCATTTTGTTTTTTTAGCCATTTATCGGTTCCGTCAGTTGAACCATCATCTACAACTATTATTTTTATAATTTTTCTAAGTGTTTGTTCCCTTAAACAACTTATAATCTTCTTTGTATAATGAATCCTATTATAGAGAGGTATAATTACATATATATTCATTCTTTTATTATTATTTTTTTATTTTCACTTCTAACATTAAACTATCTCCTACATTTAAAAAGTCAATTAATCTATTAAAAAAACTTAGACAAATAAAAATAATTATTAAAAATAATTTTTTAATAATTATTTTTTTTAATTTTCTTTTCTTTATTTTACGATTTTTATCTTTTTCTTCTTCCCATAAGTTGTTTGGTAACCCTCTTTTGTGTTTATAGAAGAAATGTCTTATCTGTAAAATTGTCCAAACGTTTGGAGTTATTGTTTGAGCATTGGTTACCTTTAGACCGCATTTTTTAATCATTTTTTGGAAGCTTTTTTTGTCGAAATGATGAAGATGATAAGGTATATGCCAATTAATCCATTTAATGCCTGTAATTCTTTGCCAAAAAGAATTTCTATTAGGGAAAACAAATATAATCCTCCCTTTCTTTGATAATCTTTCTTTAATAATTTTTATGTATTTATCAGGTTCAGGAATATGCTCTATAACCTGATTCATTACTATAAGGTCAAATATTTTTCCTGAAAAAGGATTATCTTCAATACTGCCAAAATGTACTGCTAAATTTAAACTTTCAGCAATTAATTTGACATTACTATCTGCTTCAATACCAAATCCTTTTGCTCCCAAATTATTAATTTCTATTAATGAAGAACAATCTCCACATCCAATATCTAAAACCAGTTCTCCTTTTTTTGCATAAAAGTGGCCTTGATTATTTATACCTTGAAACCAGTAAAGAAAATTTGATAATGCACTAAAATCTTTATTGGCTTTTTTTAAAATTTGTTTCTGATTAATATTTTTTCTAGGATAATAATTTTCGTATAGTGCACCAAGATCTTGTTCTTTAAGTCTTGGAAATGTTGAAATATGATTACATTTTGTACATTTTGCTAGCTTATATTGATTGGGTTCAGCATACCTATCATCAAAAACATCTCTGAAAGTATCAAATTTATAGTTATCACATATAGGACAATTTAAAGTAACGATAGTCAATGTGGGAAAAAATAATTTTGATTTTACTATAAGGTGTTTATATGTATATTTTATTTTTTAAGATGGATCTTTTTATATTCTATAAATTTTTTATATTCTCTTATATAGTCTTCCTCAGAATATACTAAATCACATAATACTAGTAATATAGTATTTTTTGCCTTGTATTTTTGGGATGACCAAATCATATTTGGGATTTTTAAAATAGTTGAGGGATCTTTAAGAATATTTTTATTTTTATTAATACCATCGTCACAATTAATTTCGCATATTCCGCTAATACAGCATAAAAATTGATTGCATTTTTTATGAGCATGATTGCCTCTAACACTATTATCTTTCCCAAATACAAAGAATGATCTCTGGATATTGATATTTAAATTTTTTTGAAATTCAATTGGTAGAAGATCGCCCCTAATATCTTTTTTTATATCTAAATTTATCTTAATAAGATCATCAACCGTATTCATAAATATTTATTCAATAAATTTATCTCTTTAAATTGTACAAGAATTTATTTAATAAAAATGATTAATTTTTATATTAGAAATATTCTTTTAGAGCGCTTATCTTTAAAATATTATATTCAATATAAATTTGCTAGAAATTCTTTAAAATTACTTAGTAATCTTTTTATTATTATTTAGCTAAAAGTAAATATTTGATTGTATTTATAAGATTATTCTTAATCTAAAATACCTTGATTGATACTTCTTTCCGCAATTTCTAAGTCAATTTTATTATCAATGTCAGTAGAGTATTTTTTATCCATTATATAAGGTATTGAATTGATATAAAAAGTTTTTAGATTATTTTTCACTTCTTCAGGTTTTATAATGTAGATAGCACCATTGGGATGGAAA
This sequence comes from Prochlorococcus sp. HOT208_60m_813G15, assembly GCA_002026165.1. Classification (GTDB taxonomy): domain Bacteria; phylum Cyanobacteriota; class Cyanobacteriia; order PCC-6307; family Cyanobiaceae; genus Prochlorococcus_A. The sequence continues at coordinate 72,861 of MWOS01000195.1, read as the reverse complement.
AATTTTTCTTGATCTTGACTTCTTGTTTGACCAGTAATCATTGGTGAATTTTTAAATGCTGGTTCCCAAAAATTTTCATCATCATAGTTATTTAATTTAAAAGCAAAAGATACATGGAAATCAAATTCACAAGCAGAGAAAACAGATTTTCTTTTGGATAAATAAATTTCAATGCAATCTTTTATGTGAAAATCTCTTCTTAGAGGACAAGTTGGAAGACCCATCGCAAAAAGATCTTCATCATTGCAAAAATTGCTTATATTTTTTTTAATATAATCAAATATTTTTATTTTATCGCCAGCTTCCTCTTTTGATCTTTTATGGAATTTAATAATATCCGTTTTAACATACTGCTTCAAAATATTATTATATTCATCAGAATCACTTGAGAAAATAATTTCATCAAAGCAATTACTCTTGATAAAAGATTCTACAGTCCATACAAGTAATGGCTTTCCACATAAAGGGAAAATATTTTTATTTGGAAATCTTTTAGAGCCAGATCGAGCAGGTATAAAAGCTATTTTTCTCATTGTTTATTTTTAAAATAAATCTCTTTTACTTGAGAAATATATGGTTCAATTTTTTTCATTTCAATTTTAACAATTTCCATTTGCTTATTATCCAATGGTAATAGAGGCATCCTCTCAAAACGAGGAAAAATATTTCTTGTTTCCATCGCGGCTTTAATTCCAATATGCCATCCGAAATTGTTACAGATATTTTTAAAAAAGGGATCTTCTATCTTTTCTAAGATTAAATTCATAAGGGATGTATCACCTTTAAGATAAGATTCATAAAAAATAATTGGTAAACATGGTTCAAATACTCCGATTCCGTTAAGCCAAGAATCACATCCAATTTCTGCAAACCTTAACCATTGCCTTTTTCCTCCACCTGAAATAATTATTGATAACCTGTCTTTTAAACAATTAATTACTTCATAAGAGTATTTATCATCCTTAGCATCTTCTTTTATAGCAATTAAGTTTTGAATATCCGCCAACTTATCCAATAATGATATTGGCCAATTTACTGTATGTCCCCCCAGACCACTTATGAAAGGCATTTCATGAATTAAAATTCCTATTTTAGTAGAATTAGCACATTGTAAATAATGTTGATAGATTTGATTCTCGGAATAAAATTTTTCTCTGAAAATTAAAGATATTAAGTCTGCTCCAATTTCTTCAGCATGACTACAAAACTCGATAGATATTTTGGTAGAGCAATGTATGGGATCTGCTACTATAACAATATTAGAACTATTTAAGCTTTTTAATTTTTTTACTACAAAATGATTTAATTGTTTTATTTCATCCCAAGATAGTTCACTAAATCTGCTGTTGTAAGCCATAACATAAAAAATCCTGCCTCCTGATGTATAAACTCTTTCTAAATATAGATTTAGACTTTGAAAATCTATCTTTCCATCTTTATCAAATGGAGTTATTACTGAAAAAACTGGACCCTTTATCCTTTCTTTTAAATCCTCAAAATGATTAGACATCTATTGATTAATCTCACTTAGTTTTTCACTAAATCTTATTATAGAAGTTGCAAATTTAGCGCCATTATTAAGATGTCCTTGCCATATTTCTGGGATCATTTTAATTTTACAATTTTTTTTATTTAATGAATTATGAAAATTAATAAAATCAATAGACCCTTCTCCTATCTCAAGGCCTTCAGAGTTTGATGATTCCGCATCTGCAAGATGTATATGCTGAACCCTCGAGGATAATATATTCAAATGATCGAATAAGTTTTCATCAAAGTAACTACAAGACATAAAGCTGTGAGAGACATCAAAACAAACTTTTGCGTCTGTTTTCCCTATAAAATCCTCTACCTTTTTTTTACTTGTAAGAATATTATGAAAACTTCTTCCACCTTGATGCCAAGGGAAAGGCGGCATTGTTTGCGGTAAGAATTCGTAATTCTCATATTTAGCAATTAATTTATTTAGATTTTTAGTACATAGGTCTAATTTCTTCAAGTAACAACTTTCCTCTAAAAAATTATCATTTGTAAATCCTCCTAAATTAATTACTATAGGAATTTTTCTTGAATATTTGAAATAAGTTCTTAATTCATCTACATGTAATATTAGTTTTTTTATTTCTTCGAATGATCTTTTGATGACTTCTTCATCTAAACTGCATAAGTCAAAGATAAAGCCATCTTCAAATTGTTCAACGCTATGTACGATTAAATCTATATCTTTATAATTATCATTTAAATAATCACTAGGAGATAAATTCAGATCCCTATCCGACATGTGAAATTCTAATAATGGAACATTGAAAATTCCTCTTAATCTTTCAACATCATGATATCTAACTGGTATTCCAGGTAAATACCCCAAAGACAAAAGATTTTTAATTGCTAAATCAAGTAATTTTTTATTAAATGAGAGCTCTATTTCTAAATCTTGAGGATTTATTATTGAACCTTGATTTTTATTTAATAAAAGTTTTTTACCAATTATTTTTTCTTTTTGATCGATAGTAAAACCACTTCCTGGTGATATAAGAATCAAATCTTTATTTTCTATTGATTCTCCAGCTTTATAAATTCTATTCAAAGCATAACTTTTCCCTAAAGTATTTCTATTAATTATTTCTCCTTGAGAAGGTGTTCTGGGATTTTGAACTCCTTTAATCTTATAAGCTAAATCACACCCTTCGATTAGATCTTTAAGATTATTTATTTGTATTGATGCACGATGATCAGTCCCTTTAGCATTGTTAGACCTCGTAATATGAAATTCTAAAATATCAGCTCCGTATCCTATTGAACAAATAGGAACTTGGATATTTCCATCATGTGAGGAATAGCCTACTACAGTTTTTGTAATTTCTTTCAAACGGCTAATGTAGGACAGGTTTATATCTTCAGGTGGTGCTGGATAAGTTGAATTACAATGAAGAAAAGCATGTTCGATCATTAAAGACTTTGCTAATAAACTAGCTTCTGAAATCTCCCTCTCGAAACTCATTCCTGTTGATATTATTATTGGCAATTCAAGCTGGCTACAAGCATAAAAAAGAGGTTGGTTGGTTAAATCACATGATGCAATTTTTAATGCAGCTAAATCAATATCCTCAGAAGTAATTTCTTGCAAAGCAGGAAGGTCAAATGCGGTAATTATTACATCTAGATTATTTTGTTTTGCAAAGGTCGTACATTCTTTTAATTCTTGAATGTTAAGTCTTGTTCTTTTTAATTCTGCAATTATATATTGAGTTCCAAGATCACAAGTATCTACATCGGATTCATTATAAAGATTCTCACTCCTGTGTTGGAACTTTACTGCGTCACAATTACATTCGGCAGCTTTTTTTATTAAATATTTAGCCTCTTTTAAATCACCATTATGATTAACACCAATTTCAGCAATTAGGTAAGGTTTATATCCTTCTCCAATATTTTGATTGCCAATCTTTAGATATGGTTTTTCTGCTGTTACTATTCTCTTAACTACCCTATTATGATCGATAATTGGTATGGTTCTTACTTTGGTATTAGATAAATATCCCTCTATAGTTTCATATTTATCAAGTATGTGAGCAACTTTAGGGTTTTGATTCGCTATGTCCTTTGCAAGAATATTATTTGTATCTATCGAGTTTTTAGCGTTAATAAACTTTGAAATATCACCATTTGAGATGACACCATAAAGACTCTTGTCATCATTAATAACAATAAGTGGATAGCCCTTAGTAATTTTTAATAAAGTAAGAACTTTAGATAATGATTCATTTTTATTACATATTAATTTACTTTTTAAATTATAGTAATGAGCCATTGTTTATTAATCTCCTCTCATAAAGTATAAAATTTTAGAAATTCATAAAGTCAAAAAAATATATTTTCATAATAATTTTTAATGAAGAAATTATTTAAACAATTAGAGTTAAAATTTATTAATTTTAAATTTTTTTACGTTAAAGATCTGATTAGATTTGCATCAGGGAACTTAATTTCAACAATATCTTTATAACAATCCGAAGAAAAACTATTTTCATTTTTTATCCAATTTAAGATTTCTTCTGATGTATTATATTTTAGATAAGTAATGGATTTGTTTTCTATTTCTTCATTATAAATTTTATATGACTCACTACCATATACGGCTGATTTAATCCCGAATAATAGTGCTTCGATAGCGCAACTACTAAAGTAGGTTAAATGATGATTTGACCAGAGTAAATCATCATAAAAACAATGCGTTAATTTTGAACTATAAGTGATTAAATCTGAATTAAATAATTTTCCTAATCTTGATTTTAAGTACATTAAGTTTTTATTTACACAATTAGGATGCAATCTTATTTTAAGTTCAAATACTTTTTCATTAGTATCATTATATAAATTTTGATAATATCTAATTAAATCAAATAATCCGTCAGGCAATGGTTGATTATTGGTGTCCCCTTGTTCTCCTTGTATAGTAAAAAGAAGTTTTATTCTGGAATTTTTTTGCAACGTTTCTTGATTTTTACTTGTAAATGTCTTGTACCAAATAGGCCAAGCATATCCACCTAAAGTAGGTTTATGAAATTTCCGTTTAGGAGATGCTCTAAGAATATTTTCTATAGATTTATTTCCCCAACACCAAAAATGATCTGGCATATTTAAAAAACCTTTTTCTGGGAAAAAATTCCAGCCTGAATAAGCAGCTTGGAATTTTCCTTGTTTCCCATGTTGTACTTCAATTGTTGATATATTTAATTCCTTAGCTGCAGCAATAATACCCATTGTGTTTGGGAAATACCAAGAAGGAAGAAAAATCTTTTGTAATGAGGCGAATTTTTGTAGAAATTTTTTAGAATTTTTTTTGGAAATTAGATAATTTTTAATTGATTTTTTTAATTCTTTAATTAAAAATTCCTCATAATCATCAAGTAGGTTTAATTTTATAAATAATTTTAAAAAATTAATACAGTATTTTTCTAAATTTATGTATTCTTCTTTATCAAATTTGGATTTTAAATAAGATTTGTTTGTGAAATAGTTAAATCCTTTTAGAAAAAAATTATCTTTTAAAGTTAAATAATCTAAATAAATTTTTAAGGATTTATCATTAATAGATGATGTCATATAAATAGGATCCATAATTCTATCAACATGAATTCCACAACCAACTTTTTCTAAATATACTCCTCTAGAAAAGAATATTGTTTTGTATTCTGAATGGAATTTTTCTACTGAAAATTTATAATTCATATTTCTAAAAAAACGTATAATTAAATTTTTATATATTTTGACATTTAAATTTAGAAGATTAATTCTAAATCTTTTAACCTTTTTTTTTATCTTATTTTCTTTTTTCAAGTTAGTTAATGTTGTCCAAAGCATATTCCTTGTTAGCGGCCAAGATTCCTTTCCAAATTGAATAATATCCTCTTTAAATTCAAATTCACTTTCACTTATTATTCGATAAACATAACTTAAAGTATATTTATTTTGCATAAAAAACTTATTTTTTTTTATTATAATACCGTCTCATTGATATACAAAATATTCAATTTTTAATTGATTTTATATTTGATAAAAAAAAATTAATCTCTGTAAAAAAGAACAATATCAATAATATTTTCAAGTAATTTTAATATAAGGGTTTTAAAATTTATAGACATTCATATTTATTGATTTTAATTAAAAGATGTTATTGCTTAGCCATATCTCTAAAAGTTTTATATGTTTTCAGTAAATTTTCATAATTACCTGAGTCAGCAATACAACCATTTTTAAAGAAATAAATCCTATCACAATTTTTGACTGTGGTTAATCTATGAGCAACTATTATAATTGTCATTTTATTAGTTAAATTATCTACAGCTTCCATTACTTTCCTCTCTGTAAGATTATCAAGTGAGCTAGTCGCTTCATCAAGAATTAATACGGTTGGTTCATTATATATAGCTCTTGCTATACCTATTCTTTGTCTCTGACCCCCTGATAACCTTACCCCTCTCTCTCCAATTTTTGTTAGATATCCATGAGGTAAGTCTTTTATAAAATCGTGTAGATTAGCAACTTTTGCTGAGCTTATTACTTTTTGGAAGTTGATATCTTCAGGTTTTAGGCCAAATGCAATATTTGAAGCAATATCTTCATCACTTATAAAAATGTCTTGCGGGACATACCCTACGTTTTTTTGCCAAAACTTGTAATTTTGGGAATTTATTATTTTATTATCTATTTTAATATTTCCACTTTGAGGTTCCAATAATCCCAGAATAATATCTACTGTTGTACTCTTACCACTACCAGTTTCTCCTACTATTCCAACTTTTGTATTAGCTTTAATTTCGAGATTTAAGTTATTAATAATATTTCTATTTTTTTCGCTATAAGTAAAATTTACTTTTTCTAGAACCAGTGAATTTGTTAATTTTATTGTCGAAACATTATCATTTTGGGGATATTTAATTTCATTTAAACTTTTTGAATCATTATATAAATTATGAAGAGGTTTTTTTACGAATCTTAATTTTCCAAAACTAGAATAAATTTCTTGTAAAGAAGGGATTAATCTATATCCTGCAAATAAATATAAAGTTATAAAAGGTAATGCATTTTCAAGATCAAAGTTTCTAGCAATCAATAATAAAATAATAATTTGAATACTTCCGAATGCTGTTATTTCTACAAAATATCTTGGAAGCATAGTAGTAATTTGTAAGTTAGAGTTTTTAACAGCATATTTTTTTGCTATTGGTTTGAATCTTTCTATATATATATGTTCTAAGCCGAGAATTTTTACAACTTTATAAGCATTAAAAGCCTCATTTAATAGTTTAAAACGTTTCGAATTTATTGTGCTTCTTTCGCTTCCAATTCTTTTCAAAAAACTACTTACAATTTTAAAAATAGTTAAATAAATAAAAAGTAAAATAAAAATAATTGAGAATGCTAATTTTACGTTTGTTAAAATAAGCAGGCTAACAATCGAAATGCTAACGATGGTTTGTGCAACAACACTTACTAAAGGTAAAAGACCATAGTTTACTACTGTATTTACTTCAGATATAATATTTTTCCCAAGTACCGAACTGTTCCTATTTAAAAACCAACCATAAGGTTGATTAATATATAAATTAAAAATCCTTCTACTTAATCCGCTTTCGCACATTTCAACATAAAGTATTTGAGAATAGATCGTTAAAGATTTTAAAATTAATGATGTAGTAAACAACAAGACAGTAGCAATTCCAATAAAAATTATGAAATGCTTTTCATTATTTAATCCTGAAAAATTATATATTTTTGAAATAATAGGCTGATTATAAATAATATTTTTATTTGTTAATAAACTAATAAAAGGGAATATTGAAGCGATGCTAAAAACTTCAATCAAAGCCATAATCGATACTAAAATCAATAATTTATATCCTTTAGATCTTTCTTCCTCACTAAAAAGACTTATTATCTTTTTAAAATCATTTAACATAAAAATGTTTGGATTATAATTAAATATAACAGTAATAAGAGTTTACTATTTTAATTTAGAGTCAATAAATTTAATCTTTTTCATTTTTTATAGACAAAAGATATTTCCCATAATTTGTTTTAGTTAACTTTTTTGCAAGATTTTTTAATTGTTTTTCATCAATAAATTTTTTTCGATATGCAATTTCTTCTGGGCAGCAAATTTTTAAACCCTGTCTATTTTCTAAGGTTGCAACAAATTGGCTTGCTTCTAAAAGTGATTCATGAGTCCCCGTATCCAACCATGCGTGTCCACGACCAAACTTTTGAATATTTAGCTTGCCTTTATTAAGATATTTTTTATTAATATCAGTAATTTCTAGCTCTCCACGCTCAGATGGTTCAAGATTCTTAGCTATTTCAATTACGTTATTATCATAAAAATAAAGTCCAGTTATGGCATAGTTAGATTTTGGGGATTTTGGCTTTTCTACTAAATTAATTGGGTTATTATTTTTATCAAATTCTACAATACCGTACCTTTTGGGATCACTTACTTGAGATGTAAAAATAGTCGCTCCTGAAAAGGATTTTGCTCTAACTAAATCTCTAGATAATTCATTTCCATAAAATATATTATCTCCTAATATCAATGCTACTCTACTTTTTTTTATAAATTCTTCGGCAACTATAAATGCATCAGCTACACCTCTTGGACTTTCTTGTATTGCATATGAAATTTTTATACCCCATTGAGAGCCATTCCCTAATAAAAATTTAAATCTTTCAATATCTAATTTAGTAGTAATAATTAAAATATCTTTAATCTCGGCCAACATTAAAGTTGATAAAGGATAATAAACCATAGGTTTATCATAAATTGGGATTAGCTGTTTAGAAATTGCTAAGGTCGCTGGATTTAATCTGCTTCCTGTACCTCCAGCAAGAATAATTCCTTTCATAATAGTTACATCTCTAAATATGAATTTATTCTCATAAAATCAACCTTTTAAAGATAGTGTTTTTTGTTTTTGAGATACCAAATTATAGTATCTTTTATCCCTTCTTCAAATCTTATTTTTGGACTCCAATTTAAATCTTTATAGATTTTTTGTGCGTCAATTCCATACATTAAATCATGGCCTGGTCTATCTTTAACGAAAGTTATTAAATCTCTAAAAGATTTAGATCCTGCCGGTTTATCTATTCCTAGCTGATCTAATACTGTACATATTTTTTTTACAACATCAATATTTTTAATTTGATTATTACCACCAACATTGTATGTTTCTCCAATTTTCCCTTTTGAAATTATATCTAAAAGTGCTGTGGAATGATCTTCAACATGGAGCCAATCTCTAACTTGTAGTCCGTTACCATATATGGGTATTTTTTTTCCTTGAATAGCATTTAGTATTGTAAGTGGAATTAATTTTTCTGGAAACTGATATGGACCATAATTATTAGAACAATTAGAAATTAATATCGGCATATTATATGTTTTAAACCATGACCGTACTAAATGATCAGAACTTGCCTTAGATGCCGCATAAGGAGAGCTTGGATCATATCTTGAATTTTCGTTGAAGAGTTTATCTGATATTTGGCTTCCATAAACTTCATCTGTAGAAATATGATGAAATTTGAAAATTTCTTTTTTTTCTAAAGGAAGTGATTCCCAGTATTGGTGGCTATTTTTTAAAAGTGAAAATGTCCCAAAAATATTTGTTCTGATAAATTCTGATGGATTGTTTATGGAATTATCGACATGTGATTCTGCAGCTAGATGCATTAAATAATCTGGTTGAAAATCAAATAATAATTTTTCAATAAGAATTTCATCACAAATATCACCCTTTACAAAGGTATATCTTTTATCAAGTTCGATTGATTTTAAATTAAATATATTTGATGCATAAGTTTGTTTATCAAGATTTAAAACTTGATGATCAGTTTCTTTAATGATTTTTCTTATTAATGCAGAACCAATAAATCCTAGTCCACCTGTTATTAGAAATTTCAATTTTATTACTCTGCTCTTAAATATTAATTTATCATTAATTATGGAATTCGGTCTTGTAGTTATTCAGAATAATAATTATTTAATTATTAATTAATTTCCATATAGTCTCGATTTCTTATTTAAATTCTGTTTAAGCTTCAATTTTAGGAACTAATTATCCTTGATTATACAGTTTCACTATTCCAGATTTATTCAAATTTTCCTAATTATAAATTTGAATTGTATTAAGATAGTACAAGTTATAGAATAACTTGATTTAAATGGGCGAATCTATACCATCTTGGACCTATCAATATGAATTGAAAGAGAATAGAAAAACTTATATTGAACTTATAAATAAGGTATTCGATTCGGGGAGATTAATTCTTGGAAAGGAACTAGAAACTTTTGAGAATAATTTCTCAAAATATATCGGTACAGATTTTGCTATTGGATGTGATAATGCGACTAATGCACTTTTCTTGATTTTAAAGTCAATTGGAATTAAAAAAGATGATGAAGTTATAACAGTTGCCAACACAGCTATCCCTACAGTTTCCGCAATAAGACAGTCAGGAGCTAAACCTGTATTTGTTGATGTTAATGAAAATGCCCTTATTGATACAACAAAGATAAAAGAAGTTATAAGTTCTAAGACTAAGGCGATTATTGCAGTTCACCTCTATGGCTATCCTTGTGATATAGAAGAAATTAAGAAAATATCAGATAAATATTCCATAACAATTATTGAAGACTGTAGTCAAGCACATGGTGCCAGTATTAAAGGAAAAAAAATAGGCTCTATGGGAGATTTTTCTGCTTTTTCCTTTTATCCGACAAAACCATTAGGAGCTTATGGAGATGCTGGCATTATTTGCACTAATAACTTAGAAAAATATGAATTACTTAAAAAGCTAAGATTCTATGGAATTGAAAAAGATTATATAGCTGAAGTCAATGGTTACAATTCTAGAATGGATGAAATCCAGGCTGCCATTCTTAACTTTAAATTAAAAAAACTTGAAAAAAATATTGAGGAAAGAAAAAATATTGCTGAAATTTATTATAAAAATCTAAGTGAAGAAATTTTCAGTCCGATACCAATGCCTATAAACTCAAATTGTTCATATTATTTAGTTCCTTTTTATTTTTCAGGAGATAGGGATAGATTTCAAAATATTTTAATGAGTTATGGTTTAGGAACAAATGTAAGCTATAAAAATCCAATTCACCTAATGAAAGCTTATAAAGATTTGGGTTATAGAAATAATGATTTACCTAAGACTGAGATGTTTTGCCAACATAATATATCATTACCAATTTTCAACTCTATGCCTAAAGAAATTGCTTATGACGTAGTAAATATTGTAAAAAAAGTCCTTGTTAAATTTTAAGGGGCTTTAGATTTGATTTATTGATTTTCAAATATTCTTTATAGTTTTAATCAAAAAGAATTTACTGATATTAGAAGTTTTATCAAAATTATTATATATTTGTATTTATTAAGTTTTCCTCAAGATGTTAGAAATAATCAAAAAAGTTAAAAGACGATTTAATAATTTAAATACTTTAGAAATGAAAAACTTTTATGATGCTGAAAAATATTGTGAAAATAAAAATATAGATTGTTATCAATCTGAAATCTTATGTAAATATCGTTTTGAAAAAATGGATAATCTTCTTAAAGATAATAATGAATTCTTTTTACCTCCATCTATAAAGATACTTTTACAATCTATAAAGTTTTTTACTAAATCAAGTAAAAAAACTATTCCATCATTTCTCGATTTTGGGGGCGCATGTGGAGAGAATATTCTTTTTCTTGAGTCAATCTTTGGTAATGAAATATATGATAATTCTTGGGTAATAGAAACTCCCGCTCAAGTTGAGGAATCTAAGAGATGGGATTTTTCAAAAAAAATTAATTTTTCTTCTGATTTAAATAATGTATTAGAAAATAATAATGTAGATATTTTTTTTACTTCTTGTGCAATTAATTACTTGAAAAATCCTTATGATCCATTACTAAAAGTAGTATCTAAGAAAGTTCCATACGTAATTTTAACAAGAAATAATTTTTCAAAAAATACTCTTTTCTATGCACAGAGATCTAAGTTATCATCAAATGGTAATGGTAAGCATTTAAGGAAATATAAAGATAGAGAAATTTGGTATCCATCATCTACTTTAAATGAAATTAAAATAATGGATATTTTTAAAAAAAAATATTCGCTTAAGTTGGCAGATAATATTAATAATACAGGAGTTCTTAACAATAGATGTTATTCCAAAGATTTGATTTTCCAAATTAAGAATTAATTATCTAATTTTTTCTCTATACCTTTTGAGATAATTATATTTCTTAATCCTGATAAAAATATCCAAAACATTACACTAATTCTTGCGTCATAGTATGTAATATCATTCATTTGTGAAATTAAAACGACCACTGATGATGCAAGCCAACTTTTATTGATTATTAATTCTTTTGAGGAAAATTTGCCACCACTTATTTTTCGCCATGCACAAAAAATTATTGTAAAAATAAATAAAAATATCATTGTGGATGCAATAAATCCATAACCTGCAGAAATTTCTAAGAATAAATTATGTGTATGCTGTTCGGTATAATCTTCAGGTTGATAATAAATTTGGTACAAAATTGGAAATGCAGCAGCACCAATTCCAAATAATGGTTTTGTGGAAATTAAGCTTATTGATTCCTTCCATAGATTAATTCTTCTATATTCTAAAATATTAATAAGGTTAAACTTTTTGAATTTATCAAAAAATTGTTGTGGGAAAATATTAGTAATTAAACTAAATAATTCTTCTGATAAAAGAAAAATTGTCTGAAAATAAAATAAGAATATTAGAAATATTAAGATAGTCAGAATAATTAATAAACTTTTAAATCCTAATACAATTGGAATTGAGAATAAAAAGCTAATTAGAGCATTCCTAGAGGTAGTTAAAATTATTGCGAAAGTTAAGAGGAATATAAATAGTAAATTAATAATGCTCTTATAGATATTATCTTTATTTACAAAATATAAACCTAATAATAATGGCCATATTAAAGACATCCATGTACCAGCATAATTTTGATTGCTAAATAGTGCAGATAAGCCTAAATGAGGCTCTATCGGTTTCATATACCATATTATCAATCCTTTTAAAAATGAAATTGGCCCTTGCCAATTCAGGTAATACTGACCAAATCCTGTTACTAATACAGGAATGCTTCCTAGTAATAATAATAATGAAACTTTTAATCGTTGCTCATTTGTTTTTAAAAAATCTTTTGTGCTTATGAAAAGGTAAAAAAACGGTATCCAATTTAGTAGACCTATCCAAGTTAAAGAAATATTCCATTCAATTAACTCTTTATTGATTTGGCTAAAAGTTTGGTATAGGCATGATATCAACATTACTATTGAAGTAGGGATTAAAAAGATTGTCCAGTTATCTTTAAATGGATTCTCTTTTCTACAAAATAAAGAAATAATTGAAGCTACTAATATCAAAAATACACCTATAGAAAGAGTTGAAGCCAATAAAAATATTCCACTAAAAAAGAGTCTTTCAGATAATTTTTTTAAATTAATATTGCTGGTCATTTCAATTTATTTAAACGCTTCCTGCAGGATTCGAACCTGCGGCCCACTGCTTAGAAGGCAGTTGCTCTATCCAGCTGAGCTAAGGAAGCATTTTCTCATTATATCTAAACCTAAGACCTAAACAATCTAAGTAAATCCTTTTTATTAATATAATTAGCAAAATTTTTATTTTTTTATTCTCTTTCAATAAAAAATCACATAAAATTGGGGAGTGATTCACCTCTGATCTTGACTAAAAGACTTACTGAAAAACAAATAGAAGAAATAGTGAAAGGTTTTAGATCTGGTATTGATATTGATGTTTTGTCTCAAAAATATACTTGTACTAACTCTACAATAATTAGAAATCTGAAGAAAATTATTGGAGAATTAAAGTTTAAGGAGTTGTTCAATAAAGGTAAATCCTCCAGAGTAAAAACTAAAATAAAAAAAAATAAGGCTAATAATTTAAAAAATATAGATTTTGACAATGAAAATCTTAAGAAGGATTTTAATAAACCCAAAATTTTAAATGAAAATATTACTTCTTCAAATTTTGCTCCAATTGATTCTTTTCTTGAAATTGCTCCAATAGATTATGAGATGGATAACTTATCTAGAAGAGAATTATCTTCAGTTCCTATATCAGAAGTAGATTTTCCTAAAGTTGTTTATATGGTTGTGGATAAGAAAATAGAGTTAGAGATAAAATTATTAAAAGATTTCCCCGAATGGGAATTCTTGCCTCATGATGATTTGAATAGAAAAACTTTAGAGTTATTTTTTGACCTAAATCTTGCTAAAAGATCTTGTAAAAAAGAGCAAAAGGTACTTAAAGTCCCAAATACAGATGTATTTAGAATTGCTGCACCTATTCTTATCTCGAGAGGAATTTCAAGAATAGTTTGCCCTGAAAATCTAATAGCTCTTTGACTAATCTTTTATTCATTATTCTTTTTGAAAGATATAAAGCTCCCGAAAAAAGAACCTATTATAAAACTAGATCCAACTATAAAACTTACAGGGAGCGCTATAGTTTCTTCGACTAAGAAGTTCACTTTGCTTTTGGTAGAGCTATTTTGAATCCCTATTAATAAGAGCAGAAATAAACATGAATTAAAAATTGAAGTGAAGAATAATTTTTTAATTAAGAAACTCATAAATTTTTATCTGTCATTATTAATTTTAAATCATGTTATAAATTTCGCTTTTTTTTAAGCCATTTTTTTTTGCTAAGTATTTTGATGCTGCTGATAAACTTAATCCTGCTTTTATTAAATCATTGAGATCTTTTTTAATAGTCAATCTATCAATATTTAAATCTCCTTTTTTAATACCTTTAACAACTATTGTTATTTCACCAATAATATCTTTATCGCGGAAGAATTCCATAACTTCATTAATATTATTCCCAACTTTTTCTTCAAATTTCTTGGTTAATTCTCTGGCCACGATAATCTCTCGTTCACCTCCACAAAAATCAAATAATTGCTTCAATAATTTTTTGAGTCTCTTAGGTGATTCATATATAATGGTTGTTTTTTGGTTTTTACTTATTTCTAAAAGAACTTTTTCTCTATCAATTTGCTTTTTAGGAAGAAATCCTTCAAAAGTAAAACCCGAGGAGGGTAGGCCACTTGAAACGAGTGCTGTGATCGCAGCACATGCTCCAGGAATACAAATTATATCTATTCCTTCGTTTCTTAAACTCCTAGCTATATCTTCTCCTGGATCGCATATCCCCGGCATACCAGCATCACTTACAAGTGCTATTGATTTTCCTTCTTTTAGATCTTTAACTATTTTTGGAATTTTAATTAAAGAATTATTTTTATTAAAACTTATAAGTCTATTTGAGATATTAAACTTACTCATTATTTTTTTTGTTTGTCTTGTGTCCTCGCAAGCAATAAAAGAAACGTTTTTTAGAATATTTAAAGCTCTTTCTGATATATCTTTTAAATTGCCAATTGGCGTACCAACTATATATAAAATACCATTTTCTGGTTCTTCTTTTCTATGGGATAATAAGTAATTATTATTCATTTAATGATTAAATTACCTTCTGGAGTAGATATTGATAATCTTATTGATGATATAAGAATTTTGAGCTGGCAAGCAGCAGATATTTTACTTTATTATTCTAAATTATTAGAAAGTAATGATAGTAAAATAAATATACTCAAAAATCATAATGAAAAAGATCCTGTTACTTTGGCTGATATAAAAGTTAATGAAATGATTATTAAGAATATAAATGAAAAATATAAAAATATAAACTGGGATATTTTGAGTGAAGAAAATGAAAAAACTTCTTCAAAAATTTTTAATAGTAAAAATGATTGGATATGGGTTCTTGATCCTCTTGATGGAACAAAGGATTTTATTCAAGGGACAGGCAACTATGCCATGCATTTAGCTTTGAACTTTAAACAAAAACCTTATATTGGATTCGTTTTGATTCCAGATAAAAATCAATTATGGATATCAGATGGAGAAAAAACATGGTGTGAAAAAAAAGATGGATCAAAATATAATCCATTTCTCTTTCATAATAAGAATCTTCAAGAAATGACTTTAGTAACGAGTAAAAATCATGGAAATGAAATTTTGCGAAATTTAATTAAGAAAATTAACTTTAGTAAAGTCGAAATAATGGGAAGCATTGGCTGCAAAATAGCGTCTATAGTTAAAGGAGATAGTGATATTTACATATGCCTTAGTTTGCCAGGTAAAAGCTCGCCAAAAGATTGGGATTTTGCCGCTCCAGAAGCTATTTTGAAAGCATCTGGAGGAGCAATTACAAATTTAGATAATCAAGAGCTTTGTTACGGGAAAAATAGTTTCGAGCAAGGTGGTATTATTATTGCAACAAAAAATAGGAAAACACACAGTAGTATTTGTCTAGAAATAAAGAAAATTATTGAGAAGTATGGAATCTATCCTCTTTAGTTTTTTTAATTGAGAGGAGCAACTGGAGTTGGTGTTGGTTGGGGGTAAGACATCCCACTATTTTGTCCAACACCTCTCAAAGTAAGATTAATTCTTCCTCTACTATCAATCTCTCTAACCCTAACGGTTACTTCATCTCCTTGTCTTACTACATCTTCCACCCTCTCGACTCTTGCTTCAGATAATTGAGAAATGTGAACCATTCCTTCTTTGCCCGGTAATATTTCAACGAAAGCACCTATGGGTATTATTCTTGTTACGACTCCAGAGAAGATTTCACCCTCATGAACCTTTCGTGTTAAACCTTCTATTATCTTTTGAGCTTCTTCTGCGGCAGCCCCATCATGGGAAGCAATGGTAACAATCCCGCCATCTTCGATATCAATTTTTGTATTAGTTCTTTCAGTAATTCCTTTAATAGTTCTTCCACCCGGCCCGATTACTGTTCCAATAAGTTCAGGATCAATTCTAAAGCTTAAAAGTCGAGGAGCATGAGGAGAAAGGGATTCTTGTGGTTTATCTATAGCCTCCTGCATCTTTTCCAAAATATGTATCCTAGCAGGACGAGCTTTTTTAATTGCATCAGAAATGATAGAGACAGATAAACCAGTTATCTTCATATCCATTTGTAAAGCAGTAATTCCCTTTTCAGTACCCGCAACTTTAAAGTCCATGTCTCCAAGAAAATCCTCAATACCCTGAATATCTGTAAGAATTCGGACTTCTTTACCTTCTTTTATTAAACCCATGGCAGTACCACTAACGGGGGCTTTTAGAGGAACCCCTGCATCCAATAATGAAAGAGTACTTCCGCATACTGACCCCATTGAAGTTGAACCGTTTGAACTTAAAACTTCACTAACTACTCTTAACACATAAGGGAAGGTTTCTTTACCAGGGAGGACAGGTATTAAAGCTCTTTCTGCCAATGCTCCATGTCCTATTTCTCTTCTGCCGGGAGTCCTCATGGGTCTAGTTTCTCCTACAGAATATGGGGGGAAATTATAATGGTGTAAATAAGTTTTTTCAGTACTTGGATTTAGGTCATCCATTTCTTGAGCGTCGCTAGGAGTACCTAAAGTGGTTGTTGATAAAACTTGAGTTAGACCTCTTTGAAATAATGCAGATCCATGAACTCTTTTAGGGAGAATTCCTGCAGAAGCAGATATTTTTCTGACTTCATCTAAATCGCGCCCATCAACCCTTTTCCCTTCATTAATAATTTGTGACCTCATTAATTTTTTAGTGACTTTTTTGAAGTCGGAATGAATTAATTTGTCATTCTCTGATAGTAAGACTTTTAATTCGTTGTCATCTTTTAGAGATTCAATTTTGGTTTGGATTTCAAGTTTTATCTTTTCAAGTTCAAGATCTCTCTCCTCTTTTGATAGATCAAATTTCTTCAAAACTAATTCAATCGGTTTTGAACAATTTTTCTCTAGATATGAGGGCAATGTTTTATCTACTTCAGGTTCCGATGGCTTGACCTGTTTAATTCCTAAGTCTTTTAGTAAATCTTCTTGAGATTTAATAAGTTCAGAAACAGCTTCATAACCAAAATCTATAGCTTCGATTGTATCTTGTTCTGATAATTGGTTTGCACCTGCTTCAATCATGACAATACCGTCAGGTGATCCTGCAACCACAATATCTAAATCTCCTTTTTCTATCTCTCTATAACTTGGATTTAAGATGAAATCATCTCCTATTAAACCGACTCTAACAGCAGCCATTGGCCCATAAAAAGGTATCTCTCCGAGTAAAGTGGCTATTGATGCTCCAGTTACAGCTAAAACATCTGCTGGAACCCTTTCATCTAGAGAAAGGCAAGAAGCAACTATTTGTATTTCATCTCTCATCCATGAGGGGAAAAGTGGCCTCATTGGCCTATCAATTAATCTGGAAACTAAAGTAGCTCTTTCTGGAGGGCGGCCTTCCCTTCTCATAAAACCACCTGGAATCCTACCGGCAGCATATAATTTCTCCTCATAGTCACATATTAGAGGTAGAAAATCTGAAGCTTCTTTTTTAGCAGTTTTTGTTGCTGTAACTAATAAAGAGGTGTCACCACACTCAATCATTACTGATCCATTTGCTTGAGGAGCATATAGTCCTGTAGTTAGTCGTATCTCTCGTCCGTCAAACGTGATCGACTTATTTTGTCCTTCCACTTTTTAAATTATAAATCTATACATAATTTATTCTTACATTTTATAGGTACATATTGAGTGAATTATTTAGATAAGCTATAAAACTTTTAAAAATTTCCTAAAAAATAAATATAAATTTCATTAATTATCCTTTTTTTAGTAGAAAATATAATTGCTTATTAAAAGATTTTACTACCAACTTGATTTGACTACTCCAGGAAGTTCACCGTTATGAGCTCTTTGTCTTAACTGATTCCGGCAAAGACCAAAGTCTCTGTAAACTCCTCTTGGCTTACCAGTCGCCCAACATCTATTTCTAACCCTATTTGGAGCAGAGTTTCTTGGCAATGCTTGAATCTTTCTATGTATTTCTAACCTTTCCATTGGATCTTTTGCAGAATTAAATTCATCTAATAATGATTTCCTTTTTGCAGCATATTTCTTCACAAGCTTTTTACGTTTTACCTCTCTGGCAATCATGGACTTTTTCGCCATTTAAAAAAAATTTAAAGTTAAAACTATATTAACAGGTTGACTAACAGTTTTAAAAATTTATTTATTGGTTTAATAGTCTTTGCACGATTAAAAGTTGACTAGTATCTCTAATGATGAGAAGTACACTTAATCCAACTAAAAGAAAAAAACTTGATTGAGTAACAAACATTTGAATCTTTACCGGTACAGGTTTCCCTCGAAAACCCTCAATTAATGTGAAAACAAGTTGTCCGCCATCTAAAAGTGGTAAAGGCAATGAATTAAGAACCGCTAAATTAATAGAAATTAAAGCCGCAAATAGTAATATCCCTGTACCTCCTTGTTGTGATAATTGAGCACCAATTTCTACTATTTTGACCGGACCGCTTAATTGTTGGGCTGTTGAAGCGAAGTTTGTTATTAATCCTCTATAACCTTGAATTGTTTTTACCAAAAGAGATGAAAACTCATTATTAGTGTATTTAAAAAGTTCGTAAAGGTTTTTTGTTTTCTTAGTTTCTTTTCTAATGTTAGGTTGTAATTGAGCACCTATTGTTCCTTTTCCATCAACATTCTTTGGTACCAGAGTTAAATTTTTGAAAATTCCATCTCTCTCAATCTTTATTAAAACTGGATCTTCTGATGAGTTTTGAATCTTTTTTACTAATGTGGAAACAGCTTGATCACCAACGCCTAGGATAGTATTTTCAATTTCTAGGATTTTATCTCCTGATTTTAAGCCTGCAAGCGAGGCAGCCTTTTCGGGCTGAGTAGCAAGAACTAAAATACCTGGTTCTGGATCAAATGGTATCCCTATTGTTGTTACATTTATAATTAAGATGGTGTAGGCAAGTATTAAGTTAGCAAATACACCAGCTGAGATAACTATAATTCTTTGAATTATAGGTCTGTTTTTTAGGAGATTTGGATCTTTAGGGTCAATATTGTTTAGTTCTTCATCAGGGAACGAAACAAATCCTCCTAAAGGAAATGCTCTAAAAGAATAAGTGATATCTTTATATTTTTTTTGAATTATTGAGGGTCCAAAACCAATTGAAAATCCATCAACATAAATACCTTGTAGAATTGCTGCCAAAAAATGACCCATCTCATGAAAAAAAATGAGAAATCCCAGAACTGTTATTGACGTTAAAACATTCATTTTTTTATATTAAGTAGTTTTTAAAAAATTTGATCCAAAATATGGAACTAAAGCATCTGGAATTTTAACGCTCCCATCATTTTGTTGGCCATTTTCAAGAATTGCAGCCATTGTTCTTCCAATGGCAACACCACTGCCATTTAGTGTATGTAAATATGTATTTTTTTTATCAATTTTTGTTCTTATAGACGATCTGCGGGCTTGAAAATCTAAACAATTACTGCAACTTGAAATTTCTCTATAACAATTACTATTTGGTAGCCATACTTCAAGATCAAAAGTTCTACTAGAAGAAAAGCCTAAGTCTCCAGTACAAATATCTACTACTCTATAGGGTAAATTGAGCTTTTTAAGTATACTTTCTGCATCAGAAGTAATTTTTTTATGAGCCTCTAAAGATTTAGTTGGGTCACAAAACCAATATAGCTCAACCTTATTAAACTGATGTAGTCTTATTAAACCTTTAGTATCTCTTCCATAACTTCCTGCTTCTCTTCTAAAGCATGGACTATATGCAACATATTTTATAGGTAACTGCTCGGGATCAATAATCTCATTTCTATGAAAACCAGTTATAGGGACTTCAGCTGTTGGAGAAAGCCATAAATCGTCATTGGAGCATTTAAAACTTTCATTTGAGAATTTAGGTAATTGTCCAGATCCCCTTAGACTTTCTGAATTTACTAAAGCTGGAGGCATTAACTCTAAATACCCATTTTTAGAATGCATATCGATCATAAAGTTTATTAATGCCCTCTCTAATCTGGCGCCGTCACCAATAAGTGTAATAAAACGACTTTTTGATATTGTTGTTGATTTTATAGAATCAAAAAGATTAAGACCTTCGCCTATTTCCCAATGCGACTTTGGGTTTTCAATTTTTAAAGGGTCTCCCCAAGTTTTTACTAGTACATTATCATTTTCATCTTTTCCAATAGGCGCATCTTTGCTAGGGAAATTTGGTAAATTATAAATCTCATCATCAACTTTTTTATCTAATAACCTTTGTTTCTCTTCAAGCTCAGAGATTTTGATTCTCAACTCATTCCCCTTTTTCTTTAAATCATCTAGTTCTAGGGAATTGATATTTTGGGAATTGCCAATTATTTGACCGATTAATTTGCTTAATTTTTTACTCTCTGATTGAAGAATTGATATTTCTATGTCAATTTCTTTTTTTTTTAATGTTAATTCGTGTATGTGAGATATTTTAAAAACTTTTCCTCTTAAGGATAAATTTTCTTCAACAGAAGTTGGATTTTCCCTTATAAATTTTTGATCTAACACTCTTTTTTTTTTCTATACCTTAATTAAGATAGTTAATCTCAAATCATTATTAGGGATTTTTGATAAAAAATTAACTTAATTCATGATTCCTAACTTAAATAACTTTTTTATTGAATTAAATTTTAATTATGATGCAGAACGAGCCCGCCCGGTGGATGACCATTCTTTTAATAAATCAATTTGCTCTTTCGCTGTTCTTGATAGGGGAACCAATTCAGACACGGCCTTTATTAAATCCTTCTCCATAAGTTCTCTGTTTTCAGAAAAAGAAATGTGCATCCCTTCTATTACTGCTTGTTCAAGTTCTGCACCTGAGAACCCCTCAGTTCTGTCAACAATAGTAGAAAGCGGGAAACTGAAGGTTGGTCTTCTTTTTTTTAAGTGCAAATCAAGAATACTTAATCTTTCTGAAGAATTTGGTAGATCAAGGAAGAATATTTCATCAAACCTACCTTTCCTTAATAATTCAGCAGGGAGCTTATCTATAGCATTAGCGGTAGCAATTACAAATACGGGGGATTCTTTTTCAGCCATCCAGGTTAGCAAACTTGCTAAAACCCTTTGACTTGTTCCTCCATCACTTCTGGCATCGCCGCCAAAGCCTTTATCAATTTCATCGATCCAAAGTATACAGGGCGACATTGCCTCTGCTCTGGATATTGTTTCTCTTGTTCTTGCCTCACTTGAGCCAACAAGGCTAGAAAATAGTCTTCCCACATCTAACCTAAGAAGAGGCATAGACCAACTTTTGGAAATTGATTTTGCAGTAAGTGATTTACCTGTTCCTTGCGCTCCGACAAGTAAGACTCCTTTTGGAATAGGTAGTCCATAATCTCTAGCCTCTCTAGAAAAAGCCCTGTATCTTTGACTAAGCCAAACTTTTAAAACATTTAAACCACCAATATCATCTTGACTTGATTTGGTTTCAAAGAATTCTAAAATCTCACTTCTTGCTATAACTTGTTTTTTTTCTTCAAGAATATCATTAATATCTTCTTTACTTATTTTCCCTCTTTGAGCAAGTGCCTTTGCCGTAACTTGCTTTACTTTAATTTCAGTAAGTCCACTTGAAGCTATAGAAAGTTCATTCAATACTTGTTCATCAAGATTTGAATTAGTATTTATAGCAATTGTGTTAATTAGTTTTTTCAATTCTTTTTGATTAGGCAAAGGTAAGTTTAAGATTGCTATTAATTCATCCAGTTCTTCTGAAGAAGGGAATAGATGTGAACTAATAATCAAATTATTATTAGTTTTCTTAAGAGAAGAGGATAATTCTTTAATAGTTCTATTTATAGATGGATCATCATAAAATTTATGAAAATCTTTAACTAGTAGTACTGTTGATACTTCAGAGTTTTGTTCTTTAAGCCAGTTAAGAATGCCTAATGGATTGTTAGAAAATTTACCCTCTTCATTTATTAATCCTTTTATTCCACTAACACAATCCCAGCAAATAAATCTTTTTATATTTAATTTTTCACAAGAGTAGTTTAGTATTTTTTCTAATCTTTCCTCTTCTTTGGTTCTTATCCAAATTAATGCAGTTCTTGATTTAATTAATAATTCTAAATTTTTACACCAAGAATCCATTATTTAAGATTAAGACTATTTTTTATTATTTGGTTCAAAAGGTAATCTTTTATCTGAGATGGTTGAAGCAGAAGTTGTAATTACTTCATTTTTGGCCAATAATTGTTGATCCAAAATTTTCTGTAGATTGTCAGGAAGAGCTTCTTTATTAAGAAGAAATGTCTGAAATGCCTGAAAAATGTTTGCAACTACCATATAAAGTAGTACACCAGCTGGAAGGGGGAAAAACAAAAACATTCCAGTAATCATAACTGGGGTGATTTTGTTAGCTGTTGATTGTTGTGGATTAGCAGGCATCCCTTGACTAGATAATACTTGTGAGAGAAGTAAGGTTAATCCAAATGCACCAACAAGTGCAGCAATATCCCAATTTATAGCTCCATCTACATAAAACCCAACTTGACCAAGGGCTTTAATAAAAAGAAAACCACTTTTAGCAGCTAAACCAGGTATTTTTGCTTCAATTGTTGCATCACCTGGTTTAATTGCAGTTACTGTACCGTCTTGGGAAACTTTAAGATTTTCTTCGCCTTTTGAGACCTTCCAAGTAGGGAGAAATTTAGATCCATTATCGTATTTAGATAAAACTTCCGAATAGCTATTGCCATTTGTTGTTTGTAAGTTTATTTTTATTGATTCTTCTGTTCCTAATTTTGTTCCATTAGGAATAGTGGCTATTACAGGGAAATGTGATTTTTCTGTAATAAAAATAGAGTGTCTTGGGGATTTGTAAGGTTTTGGATCTATAGCTGCAATTTGTTCTTGTGGAAGAACCTTAAGATTTATATTGTACGGAACATCAGCAAATGGTGAACCTCTTAGGGTGGCAAACAAAGCAAATAGCACAGGCATTTGGACAATTAATGGAAGGCAACCTGCTAAGGGACTGCCAAACTCATTCATTAGTTTCCCCAACTCTTCCTGCTGTTTCTTTGGATCACCAGAAAACTTAGATTTTATTTCTGCTTGCCTTTTTTGCATTACTGGTTGGGCAATCTTCATTCTCCTTGCACTTCTAATAGAACCAGCGCTTAATGGGAAAAGTGCAATTCTAATTACAACGGTTAAAGCAACAATTGCTAATCCATAACTAGGAACTAAACCGTAGAAAAAATCTAGAATAGGGATAAGTAGTTTTTCAGAGATGAACCCTATCACGATATTAAAGGGAGTGTAAATTTAATAGACATTTATTTTACAGGAAAAATTGGTTTTTGTAATTAATTAATTTAGGATTTAGTAGCAAATCCTTCTACCTCGTTGAGATTTGGGATTTGCGATTTTTTATTTATATTTTCTTCAATTAATTTTTGCTTTTCTCTGAAAAGGGGTAATGATTTCATTTCAACTTTTGATCCATCACTAAGAATAAGAACCATATCGCCGTAAGATCCAAACCCTCTTGGAATAGATCTTATTTCTTCAATCTTACTTAATGAAACTTGTGTTTTGTTTTTACCAAACCACCCACCATCTATCGTAATTTTCTTGTTGGTAATTTTATATCTAAGCCACAGAGCTCTAACAAGTGCAGCAAAGGTAAATGGCAAACCAAGAATAGTTATACCTGCTAGTAGATTTATTATTAAATCACCTTTTGCAGGACCACCTTCATAAAAGATTTCTTCATTCATGTTAATCATTGCATTAAACGAGATTTGAACATTAGTTTTTGAAATTCCTCCAAAAGTTTATTTTTATCGTTGCAGAAATCCCCAAATTTAAGGTTAACAAGTAACCAATAAGGTTTGTGGTTATTAATTTTTTCAATGTTATTCAATAACCACTCTTGTAGCAGTCTTCTTATTTTATTCCTAACTACAGCTTTTTTTGAAACTTTTTTGCTAACAGCTATAGCAACCCTTAAATTTTCTGATTTATTTTTGAGATTATATGATAAAAGAATTTTTGGTTTTGATCTCGCGACTTTAAAAGTCATCAATTCTCCATGATATTTAATGGAATTTTTATGTATATAAACAAAAGTCCTATGACCTTTTAAACGCATATTTTTAGGTAAGGCCATTAAATCTTTAAATTAGACAGCTATCCTCTCCCTACCTTTTTGTCTTCTAGTTTTAATAACTCTCCTGCCAGTGTGAGAGCGCATTCTCACTCTAAAACCAGAGACACGTTTTCTTTTTCTTGAAGTTCCGCCAAAAGTTCTTTTAGTCATTGTTTTATTTATCCATAATTAATTTATCATTTAATCGATCATTATAGTCCAGCTTCCTAAATAACTTGAAACTGATTTTCCTTTAGGTTGCCCATAAGAATGAAATTGATAAAGTCCAGATCTGTTTGGATTATTGAGTTTAAATACAATCGCATAACTGTCTTTATTAGAAGGAATTGGGCTGTATGGGTAAATATCTATTGAATACATAGATGATTTATTGGTACTAATTTCAATATCGGCTGGAATATCTTCTAGACATTTAGTTCGATCTTCGAAACCCCCTATTCTAACCCTACAAAGATTAATTTTTGATTTATTTAGATTTGCTTTAAAGGGTTTAGGATTGGTTAAATTTATTTTTAGAAGATCAGTTTTTCTATCAGATGGCCTCAAGAAAAAATAAATTGTATTTCTAAATCTTTTCTTGTTTTCTTTTTGAAACCACTTTAATCTTCTATATCCTGAATCTTGGTCCCATTGGAACTCTAAAGCTGCATTAACATTTTGGGTATTATTTAAGAATGGAGTTAAAAATAAAATTGAGGGGATAAGAAAAAATCTAAAAATTTTATGATTTAAAGCATGTTTCTTAGTTTTTTTTAACATTGATTAAATTAATTCTTAAATAATAATTAGGTCTGTCCAGGGAAACTGGGAAATTTCTTTACTAAGGTTAACATCTATCTGGCCTTAATTTTGCAGCGCCTCTCAAATAAGGATGCTTTACTGGAAAATTTGGAGGTAATAAAACTTGTGCCATTAATCTAATACAAAAATAGACATCATTAGAGACATACATTTGTTGACAGTCTAAAAATGCTACAGAATCAAGTTCTTTAAATTTCCTTGCGATTGAAGCAGGAAAACATGCATCTAAATCTTTTGTTGACGTGAAAGTAATGGATAATAGATTTTTTTTAATTAAACTATTTCGTGAAATTAATTCTTCAATTAACTCCACTACTGCTTCTTCTATTTCCTCAATAGAATTCCCAGTTGCTGTTGTAGCGCCTCGAATAAATGTAATTTTATAATTATCTTTCATTTTTTATACCTGTTTTGCTTTAGGGCTTATATAACCAAAGTATTTTATTAGATGAATCAATCTCAAATGAAATATTATTGATAACTCTTTCAATTAATTTACTTCCAGGAATAAGTCCCAGTATTTTCTTTTTTTTCTTCCCAAAAGTTAAGGGCTGAATCTTAGGATCGATATCAACCATTTTTGCGGCAACTTCCCTCGCAAAAAATTCATCTCCAATTTCATCTACAAGTCCTAATTCTTTTGCTTGAGTCCCAGTGAAAATTCTTCCATCAGCAAATTTTCTTACTTCTTCAACAGGTAAATTTCTTCCTTCAGCAACAGCTTCGGTAAATTGTTTGTAGCTCTCATCTATTAGACCTTGAAGCAGTCCTCTACCTTCCTCACTCAAAGGTTTATCAGGAGAAAGTATATCTTTAAATACGCCGCTTTTTACTGCCTCGAATTTAATGCCAACTTTATCTAGCAATTCAGATAAATTATTTCCCCTTATTATCACACCAATTGATCCTGTAATTGTGCCTGGATTCGCAACTATTTTGTCAGATGCAACCCCAATGTAAACACCTCCAGATGCTGATATATTCCCAAAACTAGCGATGACTTTACAACCTTTATCCTTTAGTCTTTTAATAGCAGAGTATATTTCTTGGCTATCTCCAACAGTACCCCCTGGCGAATCAATTCTCACGATTAAAGCAGGAAATTCTCTATCCTCAATTTGTTTAAGAGCTTTAAGGACAGAAACTCTTGTTGAACTTGTAATGGGCTCATCAATTACAATACGAGCCATTCTATTTTTTGACTTTCGTCTAAAAGGCCAAATCATTCTTTTAAGGTAAATACATGAAACTACTTTAAAAAGATTATCAGCAGACCTAATGAATTCAATCCTAAATTGGTTTTTAATGATACTCCCTTTTGCACTTTGGGGGACTTCAATGGCAGCTATGACTCCCTTAGTATCTAGCGCTGGACCGGAATTTGTCGCTTCTTTAAGATTGCTTCCTGCTGGGATGCTTGTTCTAATAACAACATATTTGTTTAAAAGAGATCTGAAAATTTATAAGTGCGATTTGAAGTGGTTTTTTGTTTTTACAATTGTCGATGCCACTTTTTTTCAGTTATTTTTAACTTACGGTATAGAAAAAACCGGAGCAGGTCTAGGCTCTGTATTAATTGATTCTCAGCCCCTTTTGGTAGCTATTTTAGCAAGGGCAATTTTCGGAAATTTGATTAATCCGATAGGGTGGTTGGGCTTACTCTTTGGCTTAGGAGGAATAGTATTTTTAGGTGTTCCGCAAGAGTTTCTGGGAAATTGGTGGTTAATGTCTAATAAGTCCATGACTGATGTGGCTTTTAACTTTGGAGAACTTTGGATGCTTGCAGCTTCGCTAGCTATGGCACTGGGTACAATTTTAATTAGATTCACCTGTACTAAAAGTGATCCTGTCGCAGTGACTGGATGGCATATGGTTTTAGGGAGTATCCCTTTAATTATTGGGCATTGCTTCCGATCAAATTTTCAAATAATCCCAAATTGGTCAATATTAGATTGGAGTCTCATGTCATTTGCAAGTATCTTTGGAGGAGCAATAGCTTATGGATTGTTTTTCTACTTTGCTAATAATAAAGAAATAACTGGATTTAGTACTTTGGCATTTTTAACTCCTGTATTTGCTCTTCTCAGTGGAGGTGTCTGGTTAGATGAGAGACTTACTATTGTCCAATGGGTAGGAGTAGTTTTTGTTCTTATCTCGGTATTTTTTGTTAGCCAGAGAAGGAATTTATGGGAAAATAAACTTTCAGACACTACTATTTAATTAGGTTCTTGGTGTAAAAAGTTTAATAATGCGAATAATTTTGATTAGTACTCCAATAGGTTTCATTGGGAGCGGAAAAGGCGGGGGAGTTGAATTAACTTTAAATTCTTTAGTATCAGGATTGCTTTCTTTAGGTCATTCAGTAGAAGTGATAGCTCCTAAAAATTCTAAATTAAATGCAATTAATCGAAAAGCAAAATTACATTTCATAGAAGGTGAAGATCAAATTAGCTGGCAGCATCAAAATCATAATTCTCCCGTAATCATTCCAGATAATTCACTTTTAGCAGGAATGCTTGAAAAAGGATTAGAAATCGCAAAAAAAGCTGATGTGTTGTTAAACATGTCTTATGATTGGTTGCCTATTTGGATGACTCTAAATGTGGAGATGCCAATTGCACATATTATTAGTATGGGTTCAGAAAGTTCGGCAATAAGTAATTTAATCTCAAAAGTACATGCTAAACGTCCACATAATTTTGCTTTTCATTCAAAAATTCAAGCTAATGATTATCCATTCATAAAAAAACCAACAATAATTGGTAATGGTTTTAAATTAGATAATTATACTTTTCAAGATTCAGTGACGGGACCTTTGGCTTGGGTTGGGAGAGTGGCACCGGAGAAAGGTTTAGAGGATGCTGTTTATGTTGCAAATGAACTTGGTGAAAAACTAAAAGTTTGGGGAGTTAAAGAGGATGAGACCTACGCATCAACGATAGAACAATCTTTTCCTCAAGGAACCATAGATTGGATGGGTTTTGTCTCAACAAATGAATTACAAAAAGAACTTGGTAAATGTAGGGTATTGTTAAATACTCCGAAATGGAATGAGGCCTATGGGAACGTAGTTGTTGAAGCTTTAGCCTGCGGGGTACCAGTCATAGCTTATAAAAGGGGAGGGCCTAGTGAAATTATTAAGCATGGGCAAACAGGCTATCTTGCTTATCCTGATGATAAAAGAAATATGCTTTCCTATGTAGAAATAATTGAAAAAATAAAGCGCAAGAAATGTAGAGAATGGGTAGAAAAAAATGCCTCAACAGATATATTTGCTAACAAGGTTGTCAACTGGCTTGATAAGGTAATGCATGAATATAAATAATATTAAATGATTCTTCTTAACTCAAAAAAAAGGGTTATAAACTTATTGATAGTTTTGGTTTGTGGGATCATCATATTTATCTTAGGTTTGGGGAATACAGGACTAGTGGATGAAACTCCACCTTTATTTGCTGCTGCAGCAAGGGCTATGAGTGAGTCTGGTGATTGGTTAACTCCAAAAGTCAATGGATTATTCCGTTTTGATAAGCCTCCACTAATTTATTGGTTAATGGGTTTTTTTTACTCATTACCAAAAAATGAGATTTGGGATATTTTTGGAACACTCTCAGCAAGACTACCTTCAGCTTTGGGATCATTATTTTTAATGTTGATGATAGGAGATACATTGTTTTGTTGGCCACAAAAGGATAATAGGCAATTCCTTACTCCTATAGTTGCATCATTAGGCTTTGCTCTGTCTCCATTAATAATTATTTGGAGCAGAACTGCTGTGAGTGATGCCCTCTTAACTGGAACCTTAGGAATTAGCCTCCTTTTGTTTTGGAGAAGAATGGCAAGTGAAAACAATGATCAATGCATTTCGGCTTGGGTATTTTTAGGGTTTGCAATTTTAACTAAAGGACCTGTTGCATTTGTTTTAGCCACATTAACTATTTCATCTTTCTTATTTTTTCAGAAGGATTGGAAAATATTGCTCTGCAAGATAAATCCTAAGAAAGGCTTTTTAACTACAACACTTATAAGTGTCCCATGGTACATCTTAGAATTCATAAAAGAAGGCAAGCCTTTTTGGGACAATTTTTTTGGTTATCATAATTTTCAAAGATATACCTCGGTTGTAAATAATCATGCAGAGCCATTCTGGTTTTTTCTTTACATCATGGTATTGGCTTCATTACCATTCACACCCTTTTTGTATTACGGGATATTTGAAGCCATTAAGGATTTCTTGAAAAGTTCAAAAGAAAATTGTGATATCACTGAAACGCTTAACACATTTTCTCTATGTTGGTTAACATCCGTTTTAACTTTTTTTAGTATTTCTGCTACGAAACTACCTAGCTATTGGTTGCCAGCAATCCCAGCAGCGGCAATTTTAACTAGTAATAGCTTTATAACCTTAAAAAATTCATATAAAAGTTTCTTTTATTTATGGATATTTAATATTTTAATTTTGTTTGGAGTTTCAATAGCATTCTTTTTCTCAAATATATGGTTAGGGTCAATAAATGACCCTGAAATGCCAAATCTTGCATCTGAGTTAATAAGTTCTGGAATAATTTTTAAAGCCAAGTTGTTCTTCTCTTTATTCACACTACTTGCAATAATTTTATTTACTTTTAAATCCAAAAATATTTTTCTTTATCTTCAAATTTTCCTGTTAATCGGACAATCTTTATTGATGTCGCCAATTAGGAAATTAGCTGATACTTCTAGGCAATTACCTTTAAGGAATATCTCAAAATTAATTTCAGATAATCGTAAAGGGAGGGAAACTTTAGCAATGATTGGAATAAGAAAACCCTCTTTGCATTACTATTCGAGACAAATAGTTTTTTTTGAACCAAATACCAAAGAAGGATTAATTAATCTTTCAGAGAGGCTAAAAAATGATAGGAGAGAAAATTATGAGGATCAACCTGATTATGAGCAAAAATCTTTTTTGGTAGTGATAGATGAATACTCTTCTAGCGAAAAGCACTGGTCAAATATTAATCATCAAAAGTTGGGCGAATATGGGATTTATAATTTATGGCGAATTCAAAAAAACGATTTAAATAAGTATTCGGAACTTTTAGTGAATAAGGGTTATAAATCTACCTGGAGAACTAGAAAAGTTGAAAAATTTTAGCAAAGTCTTTTTTTAAGAAGAACGTTTTTTAGATCTTTAAGACTGCACTGACTGGGGATTTCAATTTCATTCAAATCCTCAAGTAATTCGAGATCTATTACGGAATCTTCGGCTAAAAAACTGAAAACTTCATTAATACTTATTCCCATATCTTCAGCCATCTCTGAGATAAGCCTTAGAGTATCCCTACGCACAGAAATTCTTAGATCTAAAGGGATATATTCATTTTCAGGGCTTGCTGACTTCATAAACTAAATCTTAAGACATTATGTAGTTATCAGGACATTATCTTTACAATATTCATAAATCATGCAACGAGTTAAAGCTGAGTACATTCATTAGTATCTTTAATAGAGGAATTGTGGCTATCGAAATTAAAGTTGTAGTAAAAAGAATCTTTGATGCAATTTTTTGTTTAACGTTATACGCTTCTGCCATTAATATTGTGGATATTGCCGTTGGCGTTCCTGCCTGAAGTATTACTGCCGTTGATTGATATAAGTCAAAATTTAAAAATTTGCTTATTAAAAAAACAATAAAAGGAAGAATAAATAACTTTAATAAAATTGTAAATTTAATTTCTTCATCGATATCAAAAATTTTACCCTTTTGATTCGTTATTATTCCTAGTCTTGTACCCACAATTATTATTGCCAAAGCAATAACTATTCTTGCAGGTATCCAAAGGTAATTGCCTAATAACTTATCAATATGGAAAAGATATGCAAAAAGTACACCAATGATACCTCTCGATGCAGGACTATTTATCAAAGCATTTAATAAGCCTTCGATATTTGGGATGTGTTTGTTTTTTGATTTTTCTTGAAGAAAAAAAGGTCCAAATATCCAAGCAAATAGTGTTGTCCCTAAGTCAAACCCGATAGTTAAGTTAATAGTTGATGAAGGTAGAAGAGCTATTGCGATTGGTATTCCAAGAAATGATGTATTACCTATTAGGCCTGCCAACTGCAAAGTGTAATTTGAAAGTTTATTTTTAAATATTGGAAATGTATTTATTAGAAATATTTATTAAAAATCCAATTAGAAAGAATGCTAAAAAAGCGCTCTTAATGAGGTTTATATCTATACCCTCTTTTAATAAGAGACCCATTACACTTAAGGGAATACCAAATCTTATTAGAGGTCTTGCGATATATCTAGAAATCTTTGGTTTCTTCTTTCCAAGAAAAAAACCAAAAATTAAGAAAGGGATTATATTTATAAAGAGAGAGAAGATGGTATTAATGAAAAATCTAATAAAGCAATTTTAACTTGTCGTCGCATAGTCAAAATGTTTTTCTAATGAATGGATAAATTAAATTATTTTCCATATTGCTTTATCAGGGATTAAGGGGGATTTATTTAAATCTTCTGGTTCTTTAGTCAAAACTCTCCAAGTTGGAACTCTACAAGTGACATAAGCAGGGCTTTCTATTAAAACCCCTGGTTTCTCATCAAAAGTACATGTAAAGCCCTCTTTCCAAAAACCACCATTATTGAGGCTACCTTTAAACCAAACCCAGCATTTTGATGTTTTCAAAAAAAAAAAATTTGATTCTACTATAACTATGATTTAAGAGATATCTTTATAATTTGATATTTTTAAGATAATTATTTTTGACTTAAAGTTCTTGAGAAATACATTTTTGAGACTAATATCAAAAGATTTAAAATTAAGGTAATCAAATTAGCAATCAATATAGGTGTTGAGGAAATTTTATAACCATAAATAATCCAAGACAATACTCCAATAATAAACATTATTAAGGTTGTCAAAGAAACATCATCTGCTTTTTTTGTTTTTAAAGTCTTTATCAATTGAGGTAGAAACGCAGCTGTTGTTAAAATCGCGGCAAAATATCCAAATATGTCTACATTCATAAAGGTTTTAAAAACTATTCTTTAATTAAATCAGATAAGAATCTTAAAGGATCTCTCATGTTTGATGAATAACCAAGAACATCGCTTGAAAAAAATTTATAAATAACTTGATTTTTTTCATCTAATAAAAAAGAAGCTCCTCTTTGAGGAAGATATTTTTCATGAAGGATATAATCACCCCAATTTTTGATTATTTCCTTCATATTATTTAATCTAAAAGTTGCCAGTTCAAAAGGTCTTAAATAACCATTCCCGAAAATCTGGTTAAAAGAATTACCTGAAAATTCTAGAAAATTTAAAAATTCAATTTTGTCAAATTCTGAATAGATTTGCTTTGCTTTACGGTCACCTGTATAACCTCTGAAAACTTCTTTGATTGTTTTAAAAGAATTTATTCCAGAAAGCATTAACAACATATTGATCCAGCCTCCTAAACCTATATCTATTCCACTTGAGATTTTTAGATCATTATGAACTTGGTTATTAGGAACGATTTTTAAATTTTCTTCAATAAAACCAGTAAATTTGCAGAATTTTTCTTTCCCATTTTGGCTACCAATAGCAATGGCAAAAATATCTAAATTCTTATTTTGATGATTATTGATGAAATTTTTCAAATTTATTGCATATTCAAAGCTATCAAAATCTCCCAATAAACCAAATAAAACAATTAATTTGAATTTCCCCCTTCCTTTGAAGTTAAATTCATCAATAAGATTATTGATATCATTTTTTAATTGGTCAGTCACGATTATTTAAAAGTTTTTTAAAAGATGATCTCAAAAAATTTTTCTTACTTTAATTAGTATAAAATTTTACATGAAAAAGTTTTTAAAGAAATTAATTTATTGTTTTTAGATTTTATTATTTTAAAGTAAACATTTTGAAGTTATGACTGTAGGAATTTATTACGCAACTACAACTGGAAAAACTGAAGACGTTGCAGATCGTCTTCACAACTTTATCTCTTCAGCAGAAGCACCTAAAGATGTATCTGATGTAGACGATCTTTCAGAATTTGAAAGCCTTGATGGAATTATCTGCGGCATACCTACTTGGAATACAGGCGCAGATGAAGAAAGATCAGGAACTGCTTGGGATTCAATCTTAGAAGACATTGGTGAACTTAGTTTATCGGGTAAAAAGGTTGCAATTTTTGGTTTAGGAGATTCTTCTACTTATACAGAAAATTATTGTGATGCGATGGAAGAACTTCACAGCTACTTCACTAAAGCAGGTGCCGAAATGGTCGGTTACGTAGATAAATCTTCTTATACATTTGATGAATCTAAAAGCGTTATGGGAGAAAGTTTTTGTGGATTACCTCTAGATGAGGATAGTGAATCTGACTTGACTGATTCACGTCTTGAAACATGGGCTTCTCAGCTAAAGGGCGAAATCCCCTCGTTGGCGTAAGCTTTCAAAGATATTACTTTCCCAAGTTGTAACATTTGTTCTTTTGAAATATGTTTTTTTTACATAAGTAATTAAATCTGTAAAGAACATGTAAAAAAACATACTGTTTAGCAATATGCTCAATTTGCTGTTTACTTAAATCAAGTGTTACAAACTTACGGAAAATCTGATGTCACCTATGACTGGTACGCAGGAAATTCTGGTGTTGTTGGCCGATCAGGTAAATTCATAGCTGCTCATGCTGCCCATGCAGGATTAATGATGTTCTGGGCAGGAGCTTTTGGATTATTTGAATTAGCTCGTTACGATGCCAGTATTCCAATGGGTGCACAGAAAGCAATTGTTTTGCCACACCTAGCGGGTATTGGAATTGGGGGCGTTGAAAATGGTGTTATTACTGAACCATATGGAATTGTTGTAATTTGCACATTACATCTAATCTTCTCCGCAGTATTAGGGGCTGGAGGACTATTACATTCTAATAAATTTGCAGGAGATCTTGGAGACTATCCAGAGAATAGTAAGCCACAAAAATTTGATTTTGAGTGGGATGATCCAGATAAATTAACTTTTATTCTTGGTCATCATTTGATCTTTCTTGGGCTTGGAGCAATAATGTTCGTCGAGTGGGCCCGGATTCACGGAATTTATGATCCAGCAATAGGGTCTACAAGACAAGTTGTCTACAATTTAGATATTGCTGCTATCTGGAATCATCAATTTGATTTTTTAAAAATAGATAGTCTTGAAGATGTTATGGGAGGTCACGCGTTTTTAGCTTTCCTCGAAATAATTGGAGGAGTTTTCCACATTTGTACTAAACAATTTGGAGAATATACCGAATTCAAAGGTAAAGGATTATTGGGGGCTGAGGCTATTTTGTCATACTCAGTAGTCGGAGTATCTTATATGGCTTTTGTTGCAGCTTTTTGGTGTGCTTCAAATACAACCATATATCCAGTTGATCTTTATGGAGAGCCCTTAAAGCTTCAATTTGAATTCGCTCCTTATTTTACTGATACGGTTGACTTAGGCTCAGGAGCATATAGTTCAAGAGCTTGGCTAGCTAATACCCACTTTTACTTGGGTTTCTTTTTCTTACAAGGTCATCTTTGGCACGCATTAAGAGCAATGGGATTTGACTTTAAGAAAATTGGTCAAGCATTTGACAACATAGAAAATACAAAAATTACCCAAAACTAGTTTAATCTTATAAAAAACCTCTCCTCTAACAGGGAGGTTTTTTTTTGTAGAATTATTTCACGTATTAATAAAATTAATGGATAATCTAAGAGAAATTAATTGTAAAGAGATTTTCAGAAATGCTTATGAAAATAGGTACACCTGGAAGAATGATTTTCATGGTTACCAAGGCAAATGCATGTTTTTAACTAATAATAATATTTACGAAGGTGACTTCGTCTTAGGTAAAGACTTTAAACCAAAAATTCAAAAAATAGAAGATGAAAAAGTTCTTAAAAGTATTGCCTCTCAGTTATTTGAAGTGTGTATACATAGGGTAAAGAGAGAATTTGAATCAGTACACTCAGAGAATAATTTTAATCTACTAAAAAATTCTGAAAATGGTATTGAAATGAGTGTTTCAGGTAAAAATCAAGGTGATAAATATAGAGTTAAAGATGGATGTATTAATATGGTTTATAGAAAAATTCATGGAATAATAATTGAAATTTTTGTTGAAGAATTTTTAGATACAGGAATAGGTACCCTGAGTAAAAAATACAGTAGTCAACAAATTAATGCAGATACACTTGAGACAAACTCTCAAAAATTGGAATACGAGGATGAATTTCTAAATATAGGTAGAGACGATTATTGGGTATTAAATTCAAGGACAATAAAATTTTTAAACCAAAATCAAGAAGAAGAAACTCAAAAGTTTATTTTCGATGATATAAACTTACTAAATTAGGTTTTTTTATTCAACCAATCTAAATCCTTTATCTAGTAGTTTTTGATAAAGGAGTCTTGCTCTAAAAGCTAAAATTTGCTCCTCGTTTTCATTACTAATTACATGGAAATAGTTATTATCTAATTTATTTTTGCTAAAGCAAACATTCGCTTCTCCTAATCTTAAAGTCCAGTTCTCTTCTTTTGCTAGATGTTGATTTGGACCAAGATCCCAAGGACATTTTTCAGGATATTTTTCTCTTTTAGAACCCATATGATTAATTTTAACTATCCAATATTAGTAAAAATTTAAAAGTATGGCTATGAAAAATAGTTGATAACTTTTTCTTAGAGTTGTTTTTTAAATTAATGCAATCAAGAATTTACACTTTGGTAGCGATTAAACAATAAAATGGATCCTTATTTAAAAAATTAAATATATTTAGTGTTGGTAAAGTAAACTTTTCGATAATTTTTGGCTCCTTAAATCCGTTTGAGATTAACACTTTTCTTACATATTTGACCCTCTCTTCTTCAGTAGATGAAGTCCATATGTTAGGAGCTTTATGCCAAAATGCTCTATTTGAAAAAGCAATAATAATCTTGCCCTTTCTACTCAATATTCTTGCAATTTCTTTGGTTAGATTCTCTGGATATTGTAAATATTGCCATGCGGCCACCATTAAGCAATAATCAACGCTTTCTTTATCTAGGGGTATTTGTTGATTTAAATTAAAGTTTTGTATCCAATAAGTATCAAAAATTTTATTTTTTTCAAGTTCTTGTTTGTTTAAACCATGTCCAATAACTTTTTTATATTTTTTCCCTTTAGGTAAATAACTATCCCAACTGGACATTAAATCAAGAACAACTGAATAATTATCAATTTCTCTTTCATATAAATCTGATAGATTCTGCCTGAAGTTTGCATCTAGATGATAAACAAATTTTGGATCAGAATAAAATTCTTCATCATTACTCTCATCAAGTTTTTTTCTTTGATAATTATTTAAAACTTCCAAAACAACTCTTTAGATTATGTATAGCAAATCTAGTAAAAAGTAATTCTAATTGTGTATTAGGAATTTATTTTCATTAAATAATTTAAAAATTCTCAAAAAAACTAGACATCTATTCAATAAAAGTTAAATTACTATTAATGATTTAATAATGATGATTGAGTCCAAAAGGAGCAAAAAAAACAGGTATAAAAAAGCTCTTTTCGATCCTTATAAAAACGGAATAAGTTCATACGATATGGCATATCTTTCATCAAAAAGAAATTTAAAAAATAAAACTGTTTATCTAGAAAATGATTCTAAGAAAGATTATCTTGCTGCATAAAAATGCCTTTTATTAATGTTTCTACTTCAGTAAAAGTAAATGATAAAGTTAAATTTCTCGAGGAAATTTCAATTTTTATTTCATCTTTAACTAATAAATCAAGAAGATTTGTTATGGCGAAAATAAATGATAATTGCCAAATGTATTTTGATGGTGAGACACCTTCTTGCTTTTTAGAGATCAAAGCAATAGGTTCTCTAAATCCTTCAGAAATGGCCAAGCCAATATCAGATTTTGTATGTCATAAAATAGGGATTCCAATAGATAGGATTTATATTTCTTTTGAGGATGTACCAGCCTCGTTGTGGGCTTGGAATGGTAGAACATTTGGTTAAGAATTTCATAGATATAAAGCTTATGGAAATAAATAAATTAATCGATTTAAATAATTTTAGAACTGCACCTCAATTAAGTAATAGGCAAGGAAAAAAACTTTTAGAGGAACTAGAAGTCAATATTTTTAATGCCGATTGGATAACAATAGGCATAATGGCAACTAGTGATAATAAAGCTATTGAAGCATTACAATCAATTTCTAATAAATATCCCTCAATCAAATTTGGGAATCTAGGTTCCCTTCATGCTGATGGAGATGTTTTTTTAAAAGCTAATCAAAAAACTAGTAATGTTTTTGTAAGATCTGAAAATGGTCTTGGAGAAGGAATTTTAATAACATGTCAGTATGACGAAGGTGCTAAAGAATCTAATACTTTTGGACCATTGCCATTAGATTTTTTTACATAATTAATTTCCTATTTATTCTTTCATCAAGGATCTAATTTAATGACGACTTTTATCGGATGATATTTTGATAACTTGGATTTCAAAATATTTTTTATCATGAAGCTTTGTTATTATGTCTTCTGGTGTAGATCTTAATTTTTCACTATTTTAATTTAATGTTTTTTCAGGATATAATTCAAAATTTAAATAATTTTTGGTCAGAAGAAGGTTGTTTGATTATGCAGCCATATGATACCGAAAAGGGTGCTGGGACAATGAATCCTCATACCTTTTTAAGAACTATTGGACCAGAGCCTTGGAATGTTGCATACGCAGAGCCATGTAGAAGACCTACAGATGGACGTTTTGGTGATAATCCTAATAGAGCTCAACATTACTTTCAATATCAAGTGATAATTAAGCCTTCTCCGGAAGGAATCCAGGAAAAATATTTGACATCTCTAGAATCTCTTGGAATTAATCCTAGAAATCATGATATAAGATTTGTGGAAGATAATTGGGAGTCTCCTACACTTGGAGCTTGGGGTGTAGGTTGGGAAGTATGGTTGGATGGAATGGAAGTTACTCAATTTACTTATTTCCAACAATGTGGGGGTATAGATTGCAATCCAATCCCAATTGAAATCACTTACGGACTAGAGAGGATTGCTATGTTTTTGCAGGATAAAGAAAGTATCTGGGACTTAAATTGGAACAAAGATTTGAAATATAGCGATATTTGGCTTCAATTTGAAAAAAGTCAATGCTCTTATAATTTTACTGAATCAAGTGCTGATAATCTCAGGAAATTATTTGAAATCTACCAAGATGAGGCAAATTCTTTAATTGATAAGAAATTAACTTATCCTGCACTAGATTTTGTTCTTAAATGTAGCCATACCTTTAATTTACTTGATGCGAGAGGAGTTATTTCAGTTACAGATCGTGCTCAATATATTGAAAAGATTAGAAAATTAGCAAGAGAAGTCGCATCATCTTGGATAGAGGAAAGAGAATTTCTTAAATATCCATTAATAAAAAAATAATGTGGATAATAAGGAGTTAAAAAGCCTATTTGTATAAAAAGTTACATAGCCTTGAAACTTATTTTTCTTTCTTTTTTTGTTACGCTCGATACAGTATAGATACCCATTTTTAATGGGTTATTTTAGTGTGAGGTAAAATGAAACTCTTCCAACAAATGTTGGTAGCAGGTGCATCTTTGAGTTTAATAGCTCCAATTGCTGCTCAAGCTTCCGACGCAGTTAACCTAGACGAAATCAACAACTACACACGTAGTCAAAAAAGTTCTTCAAGGATTGACAGTAAAACATTCATTAACGAAGTTAGTGAAGATATTGCAAATCTCAAAGGTCGTGTTGATGGCCTTGAGGCTCAACAAAATGAATTTGAAGCTGGTAGTTTCTCAGATACTACAACTTTAGATGGTAAAGCTATCTTTACTGTAGGTAGTGTAGATACCGAAGGCGCCAAAGACGGCGTTTCTGAAGGATACACTGGTGAAATCGTGGCAAATTATACTTACCAAATGAACTTGAATTCAAGTTTTACTGGTGATGATAATCTTTACGTAAGACTTAAAACAGGTAATCATGATGGTTGGTCTGACATCAAAACCCCATACAACACTTACTTAAGTGCTGGAACTGGAAAATCAGACAATCTTCAAGTTGATAAGATTTGGTATTCAACTCCAATTGGTGAAAGAAACACTATTTGGATAGGTCCAAAAATTGAAAACTATTATATGCATGGAACAACTCCATCAATCTATAAGTCTGTATTAAAGGCGTTTACGCTTGGTGGTAACGCAGCTGCTTATGGTGCAAGCACAAGTCCTGGTGCAGGATGGGCTTATAACGCAGATAATGGTTTTGCAATCAGTAGTAATTTCACAACTCAAGACGGATCCACAACTGGAATTCTTGGTGATGAAGGCGCAACTAGTTGGGCTACACAGGTTGGTTATACTCAGTCAAACTACTCTGTATCAGCAATTATGAACTTGAAATATAATGGCTGGGCTGATTCTTACTTCAAGACAAATGATGGAAGTGCAAGACCTGGTGATGGTAGTAGTACCAACGTTGGTTTAAGAGGTTGGTGGAGACCAGAAAATTCTGGTACAGCTACTCCTTCAATTTCTGTAGGTTATGACACTTCAGAAACAGATGCTTCTGGTAATTCCAATACAACTGCTTATTTTGTAGGTCTTACATGGCAAGATGTTATTAACGCTGATGACAGGATAGGTGTTGCTTTCGGTCAACCTCAAAAACACGAGGATGATACAGTAGATCCATTCTTGTATGAAGTATATTACGACTACAAAGTTAATGATTCAGTCACTGTAACCCCTGCATTCTTTGGTGGTACATCAAAGAACGGCTCCGGTGAAGAGGTTGATATGACAGGTTATGTTGTAAATACAACTTTCAAATTCTAATTAAGAATTTGTATAATAAAAACGCCCTAAATAAGGGCGTTTTTTTTTATTTAAGATCTAAAAAAGAGGGATTTTTTGAATAATGAGTTTATTCTAACTTTTTACCAACAATTTTCTCCTTCTCCAATAGGAATACAGGTACTAGATTTAGATTCTTCATCTGCTATTTTTTGTGCATCTTTATCTAATACAAAATCCGCATCAACGTCCATATCTGTATTCCATTCTTTTAGGCCACCCATATCATTCTCCCCACTATTAACAGAGGATGAAATCGTTAGTGCGCTTGTAGCGGCAATAAATAGAGCAATAGAACTTTTTTTTGGCATTTCAAAATATTATTTCATTATTATTTTAAATATTATTTTTAATAATTCCATTTAGTGTATAAAATGATTCTTTAATTACCGAGTCTCCTTAGGAGATTTGAATAGGACTTGAAAATTAAATCCAATTCATCTGACCTCCCATTTTTAGCTAGTAAACCTTTGGCTCCAGCATCAAGATCAAATAAATATTCCCTTTCCTCGATCGACTTTATATAACTTTCGATCCAACCCACACATACTAATCTTTCTCCATTCTTAATCTTTTTAACCGAATGCAAGTAAGTACTTGGATAAATAATTATCTCACCTGCATTAAGTTTGAATTCTTTTTCCGAATTCAAATCTTCAATAATGAGTTCTCCCCCGTCGTATGAGCTTTTGTCAGTTAAGAAGATGGTGAAAGATAAATCAGATCGTCCTGATGACATAAATGGATTATCTATATGCCTACCATATTGCATATTATTTAATGATTTAGTAAACATTATTCCGTGAATTATTTTTGGTAAGGCAAAACTTTTGATTAAAGGGCTTGAAAGAATTTTCTTTTTGATTAAATGGGAAAGTTTCTTAGATGTTTCCGATTCCCTATTAAATTGCAAATTGTTTTTTACTATTGAAGCGTGACTGCCAGCAGTCTTTTTACCATCTTCCCAAAGATTATTTTCCTTCTTTAAATTTTTAATTAATGCTTCAATTTCTTCTTGAATGAGAAGTTGGCTAGTTAAATAATTCATTTTGATTATAAAAAATGATACAAGGCGATGTATAGGAAATATCTTTTAGGATTCTTGTGCTTTTACTATGTATAAAGTAACCATAGATACTATTCTGAAAAAGTGCAAAAACTCAAAAAATTAATTTATTCAGTTTTAACGTGTACATTTTTACTAAACGTTAATATACCTGCTAATTCAACAGAAAAAGAAGTCAAAGTTTATTCAGGAAGACATTACAACACAGATAAAGTTGTTTACAAAAAATTTGCAGAAGAAACTGGTATAAAAGTTCGCTTAATCGAGGCTGCTGGTATCTCCCTGACAGAAAGATTAAAAAGAGAAGGGAAAAATTCTCAAGCAGATATAATTTTGCTTGTTGATGCAGCCAGAATTACTAACGCGGCAAAATTAGGATTGCTTCAGAAAATTGATTCTTCATCTTTAGAAAAAAATGTTCCTGTTGGATTAAAAGATCCTAATAAGGAATGGTACGCATTAACAAGAAGAGTTAGGGTTATGGTTGCTAATCCAAAGGTGGTAGATGTAAATAAGATTAATGATTACACGGATCTTGCAGACCCTTCTTTAAAAGGAAAAGTATGTTTGAGAAACAGAAAAAGTCCTTATAATCAATCTTTAGTAGCAAATCAAATAATCAATAAGGGTGAAGAAGCTACAAAGAATTGGCTAAATGGAATGATTTCAAATGTATCAAAACCTTTCTTCCCAGGAGATATTTCTATCGTAAGAGCAGTTTCTAAAAGAAAATGTGGTGTTGGCATAGTAAATCATTACTATGTTGCAAGAATGCTAGCAGGTGTGAATGGAAGAAGAGATGCTTTATATGCAAAAAAAACAATAGTTCTTACACCTAATCCTGCTCATGTAAATATTAGTGCTGGTGGTGTTGCTAAATACGCCACAAACAAAAATGAAGCTATTAAGCTCCTTGAATATTTAGCATCTCCGAAAGGAAGTACCGGTCTCGCTGCACCAACTTTTGAACATCCATTAAAAGAGGTTAATCAAAATCCAATTGTCAAAGACTTCGGAGAATTTACTCCCGATAAGGTAACTGTGGAAGACCTGGGGGCAAAAAATGCTATCGCAATACAATTAATGAAAGATGCAGGGTGGGATTAAAAATTAAGAAAAATTAGATAGATTATATTTTTATCTTTTATTTTTGTGCATACTTGTTAACAGACGGAGAGGTGGCTGAGTGGACGAAAGCGAACGACTCGAAATCGTTTAATAGGAAACTATTCGTGGGTTCGAATCCCACCCTCTCCGTTTACTTATATAAATATCCCTGTTTTGGGATAACAAATAAACTCTAAGATTAAAAGATTTAGTTTAAAAAAAGGAAATCATTTCAATAATTTCTTTTAAATATTTTTTTGATTATTATTTGGAATAATTATTCTTATATGTGAAAAAAAATCTAAATTATAAATCTGTAATTTTTAAAGTATTTTTTACCTATTTAGTAGTTTATTTTTTGGCACTAATATTTAAATATAACTATGATGTTGAATCTTTACTGAATAATATTAAATACAAATATTTAATAATTCTAAATATAATTTCGATATTTGTAGGTCTTCCTTTATCAATTATTTTTGACTTTATACTAATAAAGCTTTTTGGTTTTTACTATATTTTATTTTTTGCGCCTGTTTTAACGATCTTAAGTGTAATTCAAGTTTTAATTCTGAGAAAAATTAATTTTAAATTTTCTAGAGTTTCATTCTTTTTAAGAAAAATTGATAAAAATTATTTTTTAAAATTTTTTGAAAATGTAACTTTTAAAGCTTTTTATATTTTAATCATAAGATCTTTACCAATTTTACCTCATATTTTAGGTAGCTATATTATTGCCTCTTCAAAAATAAGAAAAAAGATTATTTTAATAAATACATTTTTAGGCTCAGTTTTTTATTATTATTTTCTTTATTTGATAATTAGGCATGTTTAGTAAAAATTTTTTGGAGTAAGGTTATTTATTTAAAAATAAATTTCGAACTATATTTAAATTCTTAAGTTTATTATTAAGCCATTATTGAAGAAAAGTTTAACTAATTTTAAATTCTGGTCTTTTTAGAAACACTTGGATGATTTCTAATTGCGGGCATAATTTATACTGGGAAATCTTTAAATTGATGTGTAAAGTTTTTTTGGAGTATATTAGTAAAAGACTGGCAAATATAAAAAGTTTGATATGCGGTTGATTTTTTATATATTTTTAATTAGTCAACTATTAAATTTTCTGGATGTTTTTGCTCAAAAATTAAAAGAAAATTCCTCTCAATTAAGTTCAATTAAGTGGGAAAAGGTAGAAGAAAA
Organism: Prochlorococcus sp. HOT208_60m_813G15; assembly: GCA_002026165.1. Classification (GTDB taxonomy): domain Bacteria; phylum Cyanobacteriota; class Cyanobacteriia; order PCC-6307; family Cyanobiaceae; genus Prochlorococcus_A. Next base: position 29,102 of record MWOS01000195.1, on the reverse strand, counting down.
ATCTAAACCATTTAAAAAGATTATCTGGAAATCCTACAATAATGATGAAAGTTATTTTGATGATGAGATCTTAGAAGAAGAATTAGAGCAGACTTTTGGGGATAATAATGAAAAGATCAAAAAAATTGATAATAACCAAAAAACTTATCAAGAATCTCTACAAATACAACCTCACATTCCTTTAAACAATTTCTTGGATAATGGAGATTTTATATTTTCTACTCATTGGAAGTCGTCATTTAGTGGAGGTGCCGCAGGAGGAACTGGGAATCAGAATTATGCAGCTAGATTTGATTTTGGTTTAAGTAATGATTCATTATTTTCAATATATTTATCGGAAGCTGATGATCCTCTTTATCAATCTATTGAGGGACAAGTAATTCCTAATAATTGGTCAAGTATTGCCCTGGGGTATAAGAAAAAGATTTTTGAATCTAAAAATTTAAATAATTCTCTATCTTTCGCAAGTTCTTTAGAGTATTGGGTTGTAAGTAGTGGGTCTGACGGTGCAGATTCCAAAAAAAGTATTTATAACGAAATAGATAATAATACTGGTCATGATAGACATGAGACGTTTATATATTCATATTCTTTTCCCTTTTCAAAAGAGCTTAATAGTAGAACTAAATTAACGTTGGTTCCTGGAGCAACTTTAATTCCTAATACATTAGGAGGAAAAAATATTGGGGAGAATTTTTATGGGAATAATTATTTCCTGGCATCAGGACTTAATTTTAATATTTCAGAAAATATTCAATTAATTAGTTCTTATACTTATTTACTTGGTCCAGGAAATAATAGCTTTAATGAGGATATCAAATATCTTAGAAAACCTATTTATAGTTATGGGTTTAACTGGGATGCCAGTCCAATTATTGGGATTGAGGGTAAGGTTACTAATGGTTTTGGAACTACACCTGCAACCTCATTATTAACTATCCCTTCTGATAATAAGCCACTTTATTACGTGGGAGCTAAATATAAACCTTTTTTGGAGGATATTTATTTTGTCCCTATTAGTAAAAGTAATAATGCATTACTCTTTGGAGGCGTGACAGTTAATAATGCACTTTTTCCTGAAAAAGGTATAAGTCAAATAAGTTTAAATTATGACGATAAAGGAAATTTATTTGGTTCTTATGGTTATTCTTTATCAAATATTTTTCAATTAGAAGTAAGTACAGCATCCTTCAATAACAATAATTTAGTTAATAAAAAAAATTCTGATTTGCATAATATATATTTGAATGAAAATACTTCTAATTATAGATTTGGAGGAAAATTACAAATTTTTAGTCCTCAAAAAGATGATCTTTTTTGGATGACATTAAGAACATCATTAGGTAGAAATAAAGGCTCAAATCACCAAGGATACATGTATACAGAATTGATGAATACTTTTCGATGCAATGATTTGTTAACCATTAATATTAGTCCCAAATACTTTTTTAGTGGGGTAGAAAGTTTTGGTGGGATCGGCTTATCAAGTTATATAAATTTATCAAATAATTTGATGCTGATTCCCGAAATGAATACTTCAATTAAAAACGACTCGGATTTCAATTCTACTCTTGCCTTAAGATATTCTCTTTCAACTGGAAAGTCTTTGGATTTATATTATTCTAATTCCGCAGGCATTCAAGATCTTGGTCAACTTCTTCAAGATAAGAAACCTAGAATTGGAATTAAATTAAATTTTTTATATTAAAGCAATATTTAATTTAGTCTTCCCAGAAAGGGTCTGTAGTGAGAGAAACTTTTAACGGAGATCTTTTTTTGCTTTCAATATTGCTTATGCAAGCTCTTATAGTTTCTCCATTTACATCTATTTCACATGCCCCACAACTACCTGTTAAACAGCCAGTTGGGATCTCTAAACCTGCTTTTTCTGCAGTAGAAAACCAATCATCTCCTTCAGAAACAAATGTTTCAATGTTGTTTGGCCATATAATTTTAATTTTTGAGTTTTTCAATTTAATAATGATGATAGATTTAAATGCTTATCAAATTCATTTGCAAGGTTTTCAATAATTGATTCTCTCTTAATTTTATAAGGTCTTGTTGTCTTTTCTAATGCGGGTAATTTTTTTCTTTTTCTTATCAAATTTATATATTGATCTCTCCAAATATTATTTTCAAAGATCCCATGGAGATATGTTCCTGCGATAGTTCCGCCTTTATCATTTTCTTTGTACCAACCGAGATCTGAATCTTCAAAAATAGTATTAATTTTTAATGAACTTTGGATGTCATCTAATACGGTTTTACCATTATGAATTTCAAATCCATTAATTTCTGATTGGCATGGCCATATAGATTTAGAGTTGATTTGACGTGTTAATTTGTTTTTAAAGAAAGTCGTTTTTAATGGTAGTAATCCAATACCTTTAATTTTTTGTTCAGAATAATTTTTGGAACCCTCTTTAAAATAAGGATCTTCAAGAGTAGTCCCTAACATTTGTAAACCTCCACAAATTCCAATAATATTTCCTTCGTTACTTGAATATTCCCTTATATCCTGAGATAAGCCAGAATTTTCAAGAAATATTTGATCTTTAATCGTTTGTTTACTGCCCGGCAGAATAATGAAGTCATACTTACTTAGGTTTTGTGATTTTCTAATCCATTCAATTAATATTGTTTCTTCATTTTCTAGTGGATCAAAATCTGAGAAGTTACTAATAGATGGTAATTTTATAATTCCAACTTTGATTTCAGGATTTTTAGAAAGTGACTTTTTTTCTATTAAATCTAAAGAATCCTCTGGAGAAAATGAATCATTTAACCATGGAATAATTCCAATAACAGGGATTTGAGTCTTATTCTCTATCCATTCTTTTCCATTTTCAAATAATGAAAGATCTCCTCTGAATCTATTTATAATAATTCCCTTAATAAGCTTTTTTTCTTCAGGCTTCATTAATTCAAGAGTCCCAATTATTTGTGCAAATACGCCTCCCCTTTCAATATCAGTAACCAAAATGCAATTTGCATTTAAATATTTAGCAACTCTTAAATTGGTCAGATCTCTATGAATCAAATTCATTTCTACTGGACTTCCAGCCCCTTCGATAATCAAACGGCAATTTGGATTCCGTTCGTAAATAGACTTTAAACTTTTTTTAATTACTTTCCAGCCTGGAATAAACCAATCTTTATAGTAATTTTGTGCAGTTGTGGTCCCTATGCTTTTGCCAAGGTGAATCACTTCGCTTACTGAGTTTCCTTGTGGTTTTAATAAAATGGGATTCATCTCTGCAGAGGGAATAATACCACAGGCAAAAGCTTGAAGTGCTTGTGAATATGCCATCTCTCCGCCTTCCCAATCAACCCAAGCGTTGTTACTCATATTTTGTCCTTTAAAAGGTATTGGTTCTTCTCCTAAATTTTTAAGAATCCTGCAAATAGCAGTAACTGTTAACGATTTTCCTGCTCCACTGGAAGTGCCTAGGACCATTATTGGTTTCCTTATTTCATGTATTTTTGCTTCTAAATCCATTAGTAATTTATATTAATTTTAAAATTTATTAATTATTAAATTGAATTATAATTTGGTTAAAAATTTGTGTTAATTCTAGCCTCTGCATCTCAATCTAGAAAGAAATTACTAGAAAATTGTCAAATCGCATTTATCCAAATATCAAGTAACTTTGATGAAACTACTATTCAAGAAAAGAATATATTTAATCTAGCTTTGGAATTATCTTTTCAAAAGGCTAATAGTTTATCTGAAAATATTCAAAACATATCATTACCCGAAGAATTTAATTATGGTCCTTTGGAAATACTTGGGTGCGATTCAATTTTTGAATTTAAAGGAGAAGCTTATGGAAAACCATTTAATAAAGAGGAAGCCTTTATTAGATGGAAAAAAATGTCTGGAGAATTTGGTTTTTTACACACTGGTCATACTCTAATAATTGGGAATTTTGATTCAACTTCCAAAATTTTTAAAATGACTGAAATAATAAAAAAAACAGTAAGTTCAAAAGTTTATTTTTCTAATTTGGAAGATTGGGAAATCAAGAGTTATGTAGATACAAATGAACCTTTATACTGCGCAGGAGGATTTGCCTTGGAAGGTATAGGCGGCAAATATATAGAAAAAATAGAGGGTTGCTTCAGTAATGTAATGGGATTAAGTTTGCCATGGCTTAGAGAAAATTTATATAGATAATAAAATTGAGCAAAAAAAACCCTATCCGAAGATAGGGTTTTTTAGTTGAGATAGAAATTAATCTAAATCAGGCATTTCTAGAGCTGGTTCACTCTTTCTGTCGATTCCTTTTTCGAAACCTGCAGCGGCCGCTCTAGCACGTCCAGCATGCCAAAGGTGACCGATGAATGTAAACCATCCTAGGAAGAATTGAGCTGCAGCTAACCATTGTCTTAAGTTAACGAAGTTAACAGCATTAGGCTCTGTAATGATTCCACCAACAGAGTTGATAGAAGCGTTAGGAGCATGAGTCATATATTCAGCTGCTCTTCTTACCTGCCAAGGCTGAATATCATTTTGGATTTTCTCAAGGCTCAATCCGTTAGGACCTCTTAAAGGCTCTAACCATGGACCTCTGAAATCCCAAAATCTCATTGTTTCACCACCAAATATAATTTCACCAGTAGGAGATCTCATGAGATACTTACCTAGACCTGTTGGTCCCATTGTTGAACCTACGTTAGCTCCAATTCTTTGATCTCTCACTAGGAAAGTAAAACTTTGGGCTTGTGAAGCTTCAGCATTTGTTGGGCCATAAAACTCTGAAGGGTAAGCAGTGTTGTTAAACCAGATGAATGTTGAAGCAATAAAACTTGCTACACAAATTCCACCAAGTGCATAACTTAATAGTCCTTCACCGTTCCAAATGAATGCTCTTCTTGCCCATCCAAAAGGCTTAGTAAAGATATGGAATATTCCTCCAATAATTGCAGTAATACCCACATAAACATGTCCACCAACAATATCCTCAATGGAGTTAACACCGATTATTGAACCAGCTCCTCCCCATGGAGATCTGAATAGATAACCAAGAATAACTCTTGGATCCAAAGTTGGGTTTACAAGTCTGACTTCACCACCACCAGGTGCCCATGTGTCATATGCACCGCCAATAAAACACCAGTTTATTGACCATGCTAATGCACCAACACCTAGAACAATCAAATGATATCCGAGGATGTTTGTCATTTGATTTTTGTCTCTCCAATCAGTTGAGAAAAATGGAAAATCTTCTTCAAGTTTTTCTGGACCTGCTAATGAATGATAAATACCACCAAAACCAAGTACAGCGGAAGCTATCAAATGAACCACACCTGCTTGGAAGAATGGCATGATATCAGTAACTTCACCACCTGGGCCTATTCCATAGCCAAACATTGCAACGTGTGGCATACAGATTAAACCTTGCTCCCACATTGGTTTATCAAAAGTAAAATGATTAACCTCAAAGAGCATCATTGCTCCCGCCCAAAAGACTATTAGTCCAGAGTGAGCAATGTGAGCTCCTAATAAACGTCCAGATAAATTGATTAATCTAGCGTTACCTACATACCAGGCATAACCAGTTTCCTCAATACTTTGGTTTGGAGCTCTTAATAGATTATTAAAGGGCGTTTCCACGTGGAAGAACCTCCTCAGGGAATACAAAGTTTTCGTGTGGTTGATCCACAGAAGACATCCATGCTCGCATACCTTCGTTCAAAAGTATATTTTTTGTATAGAAAGTTTCAAATTCTGGATCTTCTGCTGCACGGATTTCTTGGCTTACGAAATCATAAGCTCTTAAGTTTAGTGCTAAGCCTACAATACCAATTGAAGATGTCCACATACCCATAACAGGTACAAATAGCATCAAGAAATGTAAGAAACGCTTGTTTGAGAAAGCAATACCGAAGATTTGACTCCAGAATCTATTCGCTGTAATCATTGAATAGGTTTCTTCTTCTTGAGTAGGGTCAAAAGCTCTAAATGTTGAACTTTGAACCTTACCATCTGTATAAATACTTGTATCTTCATACAAAGTGTTTTGTACTGTAGCTCCATGGATAGCACAAAGTAGAGCACCACCAAGAATTCCAGCAACACCCATCATATGGAATGGATTTAAAGTAATATTGTGAAAACCTTGAATGAACAGAATGTAACGGAAGATTGCTGCAACACCGAATGAAGGTGCGAAGAACCAACTATGCTGTCCTAAAGGATAAATAAGGAAAATACTTGTGAAAACTGCAATTACTGCTGAGAATGCTAAAGCGTTGTATGGTCTAATTCCAACAAGACCAGCAATTTCAAACTGACGAAGCATAAAACCAATTAGGCCAAATACTCCATGTAATGCAACGAAGTTCCAAAGTCCACCAAGTTGTAGCCATCTTACGAAACTACCTTGGGCTTCAGGACCCCATAAAAATAGAAGACTGTGTCCCATGGCATCACCAGGGGTGCTTACAGCTGCTGTTAAAAAGTTACAACCTTCGAGGTATGAGCTTGCAACTCCATGTGTGTACCAAGAGGTAACAAATGTTGTTCCGACGAACCAACCGCCTATAGCAAGATATGCACAAGGAAGTAGAAGTAGTCCGGACCAACCAATAAATACAAAGCGGTCGCGCTTCAACCAATCATCGAGGACATCAAACCATCCTCTTTGTGGGGCGCTACCAACTGCGATCGTCATGAGAAATCGTTTTTAGCTTCGGGATACGCAGTGACTGTAACAAAGATTGAGAGTAATGTGGGGAAATATTTGTATATCTGAAATGCCTTGTAAAGCTTTCCTGACTTTTTTATTAAAAATTAGGTAAGAATACTCCCTTAGTTTGTTAAATTATCTGAATTAGGCTCTAAAAAAAGATAAAAATGAATTCAGACCTCAAGTCTTTCGATAAAATCGAACAAAAAATTGGTGGATCAAGAAAAATTTCTAACTATATAGTTGGTGGAATGCTAACAATTGGGGGTGTTGGTTTTATTTTGGCTTCAATTTCTAGCTACACAGGAAGAGATCTATTGCCTCTTGGGAATCCATCAACTTTATTGTTCATACCTCAAGGAATAATAATGGGAGCTTATGGAGTAATAGCAAATTTACTAAATATTTATTTATGGTATTTGGTTTATATTAACTTTGGTTCAGGGAGTAATTATTTTGATAAGTCATCAAAATCAGTAGAAATAAAAAGAAAAGGTCTTTTTAAAGAAATTAATGTGAAATTGAATTTCGATGAAATTAAATCAGTTAAGTTGGATATAAGTGAGGGTTTTAATCCTAGAAGAAGAATTGCTTTAGTACTTAAAGGTAGAAAAAAACCTCTACCTCTGAGCGGAGCAGGTGAACTTAAACCACTCCTTCAGGTAGAAGAAGAGGGAGCTCGGCTAGCTAAATTTCTGAATGTTAATTTGGAGGGCTTAAAATAAAAAAAACTTATGTTTTAAAAGCATTATCATTAATACAGGTTTTGCTTTTGGTGCAAGCTTGTAATTATAATAATAAGATTGATTCAAATTATTACTGCCAAAAACTTAATTTTAGTTGTATCAAAGATAATAAAATAATCATCTTTAAAACTTCTAAAGGTGATATTGAGGTTCAATTATTTGGTAAAGATAATCCAGTAACAGTGTCAAACTTTCTAGAAAACATAAAAAATAATATTTATGTAAATCAAAAATTTTATAAAATATTAAACTATCCCCAACTAAAATTTATTCACGGGGGCATTCATCAAGAAAATAAAACTTTTATTCAGCGAAATCAAAAATTAAATAAAAAAATTCTTTCAATACCTTTAGAAATAAAATTCAAAGAAGAAACTAAACCAAGATACAACTATCAAATAAAAGATCCTAATGAAACTCAAAATTTAGTTAATGCTTTTGAAAGTGGTTCACTCGCTATGATAAAGAGTGGGAAGAATAATTCTTCCTCGACTGAATTTTTTTTTGTAACTAATAAAATTCCGGAGTTAGACGGTAGATATTCAATTTTTGGAAAAATTATTAAAGGAATAGAAGTCCTCAAAAGTATAAATAACCAAGACTTTATTGAGGACGTAGAGATATCTAATTAAATTTCTAGAGAATATTTGTTTATTTTCAACATTTCTGTATTAACTCCTGAAGAGCGTTTAAGAGCTACCTTCCCAGTTCTTGCTATTTCAAGGATGCCATATGGTTCGAGTAATTTTTCTAAAGCGACTAACTTACCAGGATCTCCAACTACTTCGAGTGTTAAGGCCATATCTGAAACATCAACAACTTTTGCACGGAAAATCTGGACTATATCTAATATATTACTCCTAGTATCTTCCTTAGATGAAACTTTTAGTAACATCAATTCCCTTTCAACTGCTGCGAGATTAGTAAAATCAACTACTCCAAGAACATTAAATAATTTATTGAGTTGCTTAGTCATTTGTTGAAGAGTCTCATCATCACCTTCTACTACCATTGTTAATCTAGAAATACCTTTAGATTCTGCAGGGCCAACTGCGAGGCTATCTATGTTGAATCCCCTTCTAGCAAAGAGGCCTGATATTCTACTTAGAGCTCCAGATTCGTCTTCTACTAGAACTGATAGTGTATGTTTCATATTTTAAGGTGTTTTAAATCTTTAATCCATTCATAAGAAACCTTATTAAATATTGAGGGATCTTCATCATGAATACAATGCCCTGAATTGGATATTATTTTTAATTTTACCCATCTATGGAAATTTGCAATCTTTTTACCAATAAACAAAGGTATGAAATTATCTTTATCGCCCCAAATTAATAGGAAAGGAACTTTTTTTGAGGCGCTGAGTCTCTTTAAAAGGTAAGAGGATTTAAATTTTTCATCTCTTGAAGACATTCCAATACACATTGCCCTTAAGGTTCTTGCTGAGGTTCTCCTTAAGACTGGTTTTGTTACCAAATTTATTAATTCGCTATCAATATTATCTTTTTTGAAATATGCAGAATTTAGACCAAGTTTTATTACCCCTAATTTTGTTATTAGAAATAGAATAATCTCTAAAGGGAAAAATATAAAAAATATTGTTATGAATATGTTTTTAAATTTTTTTAATAATGGTTTATTTATGATAATTTTCTTGTTTTCTTGAATTTGGTCTGGTAGAGGCGATGCAATAACTGTTGCAATTTTGTCTTCTATTGAAACAGCACAAGTTAAAGCCACTAATGATCCAAGGGAATTGCCAATAAGAATTACTTTTCCAGAATTCTTTGGTCTAATGACCTGTGCAATAAAGTCTTTTACTTGATTACTCCAAATCTCATTATTTAATCTCCCAATCTGTCTTATACCTGGTTGATCTGAATCCCCAAATCCTATTAAATCCAAAGAATAGGCAGCGAAATTCCTTTTTGAAAAATACTCTAAGTTATTTCTCCAATGTTTTCGACTGGCGCCAAATCCATGGAGAAAGATGATTGGGATTTCATTTTCTTCGCCTGCAACACTCCAACAAATTTTAAAACCATTCCAATTCCAGTAATTTGGAACGTTAATATTATCTTCTTTAAATTCATTATTCATAAATTCAAAAATTTTCAAGATATTTGCATTATCTACTTTTTTAACAAATAAATGTATATTAAATGTAGATTATACTAATCAATAAATTTTACTATGGCTAAAGAAATTTTTAGTATTGCAGCAGTTTTTTGGATATTGATACCAATAGGATTAGTTGGTGGTGCATTATTATTAAAGTTTCAGGGGGATTGATTCTCACGAATAGATAACAAATTGAGTTATGTTCTAAAAGTTAAGTAAATCTTAAATATGAAGATTCTTTTAGTAGGCGCAACAGGTACACTTGGTAGGCAAATAGCAAAGCAAGCTATAGAAGATGGACACGAAGTAAGATGCTTTGTTAGAAACCCAAGAAAAGCTTCTTTTTTACAAGAATGGGGGTGTGAGCTAACAAAAGGAAATCTATTGAATTCTTCCGATATTGAATATTCATTGCAAGATATTGAAGTTGTTATTGATGCTGCCACCAGTAAACCAGATGATCCTAAAAGTATTTATGAAATAGATTGGGATGGAAAAGTCAATTTGTTCAATGCTTGTGAATCTTTAAATGTAAAAAGAGTAATATTTCTTTCAATTCTTTTAACAGATAAATTTAGAAATGTTCCATTAATGGACATTAAATATTGTACCGAAAAACTTCTTGAAAAATCTCATCTAGACTATACAATCTTCAAATGTGCAGCTTTTATGCAAGGAATTATAGGTCAATTTGCTATTCCAATTTTAGATAGTCAAGCAGTATGGATGAGTGGAACTCCAACTAAAATCGCATATATGAATACTCAAGACATGGCAAAAGTTATTATCGCAGCTCTTAATAATCCAAAAACTTATAGAACATCATTGCCATTGGTTGGTCCCAAGGCTTGGGATTCAAACGAAGTCATATCCCTATGTGAAAAATTTAGCGAAAAGAAGGCTAAAATTTTTAGAGTTTCTCCTTTTCTGATTACTGTTACACAGAAAGTAGTTTCTTTTTTCCAAGACTCTTTAAATGTTGCTGAAAGATTGGCTTTCGCTGAAGTAACTAGCAGTGGTGAATCATTAGATGCTGATATGAGCAAAACCTACGAAATATTGGATCTAAAAAAAGAAGATATGACTTCACTAGAGAGTTATATAAAAGAGTACTACCAACAAATACTTAAAAGATTGAGGGAAATGGAAGCAGATCTAAATATTGAAGAAAAAAAGAGATTACCTTTTTAATATTGCAATTTTAGATCAGTATAGTATATTTGTACTATATAATTGTTACTCGTTATGTCTGTTTCCAAGTCTAAAAATCTTGAACGAAAACTAGATAATTTTGCAAAAGAAGCAAAAAATGAATTGAATAATGTTTGCGGATCGTCATTATGGGAAAGTCTTGGGTTTGTTTTTTTTGATCAATTAGAGGATTCTGAAAAAATTGCAAAAGCAAATTTTTACTATGGTCAACTTCAAATAATTAATGAAATTAAACTTTCAATTTAAATTGAATTTCATATTTTTGCGTATTTATTTTTTCTTAAATCAATTTTGGCCAATCTTTTTCTGATAATATGAAATTAGTAAAAAGATTAATTGATGATTGAAACTTCAGGTGTTATAGAAAAAGAGCAGGGGAATGGATTTTATTTGGTTACCTTGGAACAACCTGAAGGACATCAATGTTTATGCAGAGCCGCAGGTAAATTGACTAAATTTAGAATTAAACTATTAGCTGGAGATAAAGTTTTAGTTGAGATAAGCCCTTATGATCTCTCTAGGGGGAGGATAACTTATAGAGAAAGAAACGCAGGGAATGCTAGACCTACAACTAACAAAAATAATCCTAAAAGGAATAATAAGTAAAAAGTTTCTTTAGAGAATATTTTTTATAGCTTCTTTAAACTCACTTCTTTGTTTGACGCCTTGCCATTGTTTTTTTAATAGCTTTTCTTTAAAGAGTTGAACTGTTGGGGTGCCATTTATACCAGCTTGTTTTGCAATATCTTGATCTTTATCAATATCTATTTCAACGCCGAGCACTGCACCATCAAGTTCTTTAATTACCCTTTTTAATTGAGGTTTCAGGACGTGACATGGGCCGCAACTTGGAGAACTAAAAATTACTAAGATAGGTTTTTTACTCTCGTGATAAAGTTTCCTTAATGCATAACTGCCTTTTTGCCATTCAGAATTTGAATCGAAAGTATCTTCATTAACTTCTTCTTCATTAAAATCTGATGAATTAAGTTTTTTTTCTGGTTCTGGTGTTTCTCTGACTATAGTTTTTGCTAAGTTTTTCTCGGCTAGCCATCTTTCGGTAGCTAATGCTGCCATGCACCCAGTTCCTGCAGCGGTAACTCCTTGTCTCCACTCAGAATCGACAACGTCACCTGCTGCGAAGATGCCTTCAATAGATGTTTCTGGCCTTCCTGATTTGCAAGCAATATATCCTTTATTATCTAAATCAATTTTGTTGCCTAAGAAATTCGTATTTGGTGTGTGCCCGATCGCGTAAAAAAGACCTTTTATATTGATTTCCCCTTTACCTTCTAGAGAGTGAATAGTTTCTATTTTTTCAAGCCATTCAGAGCCATCCGCTTTTTTAACTTTTGTGTTCCAATGAATTTCTATCTTTGGATTAGCTTTTACTCTATCTACCATTGCTGCGCTAGCCCTTAATTTTTCTGATCTAACAATTAAATGTACTTTGCTTCCATACTTTGTGAGATATGCTGCTTCTTCACATGCAGAGTCGCCCCCTCCAATAACAGCTAATTCTTCACCTCTAAATTGTGGGGTCGCTCCATCACATATTGCACAAGCACTTATTCCTTTACTCCAGAATTTATCTTCATTTATCACGCCTAATCTATTTGCACTTGCTCCAGTTGCAATAATAATTGAGTTAGATTTTATAGTTCCTTCTAAAGTTTTTAATTCAAAGGGATGTGAATCAGTATTTATTGAGACAACATCACTTTCGTATAAATTAGTGCCCCATCTTTCGGCTTGAGCTTTCATTAGATCCATTAATTCAGGACCAAGTACACCATCTGGAAAACCTGGATAATTTTCAACAAATGTTGTAGTCATTAATTGGCCACCAGGAATTCCACCAGAATTAAATCCTGTAACGAGCAATGGTTGAAGATTTGCTCTTGCTGCATAAATTGCAGCTGTATATCCTGCAGGACCTGAACCAATAATTACAACATTTTCTACATTTGAAGTGTTCTCTTTATTCTCCATTTATTTGCTAATTTCAATATTAATAATAATAAACTAACCCAGATAATGTAGGTCGGATTTCACTCGATAGATTTATTACTCAATCGTTGACTTTTTGATCTAATAACTTTTTTAATTCCTTTGGGAAGTTTAAAACAGAATCTTTTAAATTTTCGTTCTTCTCTCCAATATGTAATATCCACTCTCTAAATTCTTCTGCGATTGCATAACTGTCTTCATACCTTTCTAAAGTGTCCATTGCAGAAATTCTATTGGTTGCCCAACAGGTCGCTATGTCGATCCTTTTTCTAATGAAATTGTCCATTCAAAGATTTAAGTTGTATATAGATAAACACACTAGAGATCCTATGTATTGTCTAATAAGTTACAACTTTGTACTTCCAAACAAAAATTTAATCTTTAATTTATATTTGAGCCAATTTTTGAGTAAAATATAAAGAAAATATAAAGAAACAGAGTTAGACTGCCTCGCTGTGATTTGCAAGTAGCCTTTCAACTTCCTCAAAACCCTCTTTAGCTGAATTTATTGCAAGTTCCTCGCTAACTTTTTCTTCTGATATTAATTTTGCGGATATTTTTTTTAAAAGAGTTTCTTTCTTTTCTCTTAGTGAACTAACAATTTCTTCTTCAATGATAGATTTTATTGCTTTAGAAATTATTTTTTTATCATTTGCTTCCTCGAATGTGCCCTGAACTAATTCTTGAATAAATAATCGATGAACCTCACTACTCCTTAGAAAGCTTTCTGTGGCATTAATAATTCCTTCAACAAGAGCTTCATCAGGTTCAGAATCATTTTCTGCCAGCTTAAATTCCCAATCTAAATGTCTTCTTTGCCAGCCTGCTGAGTGGAGACTGGGCATGACTGTCTGTGAATAAGTATCAACTGACATTTCATAAATTCTCTCTGCTAATTTCTCGCACCAGTCTTTACCATGCTTTTCTAGGTTTTTCTGCATAGCTTGCCTTGGAACAGCATGTCCACCATGATGACTGTGACATACTCCATCAGGACATTCGATTGCTTTTATACTCATTAGATTTTTAAAGTACCTCTATATTCTAGATAGCTATTTTTTATAGAAAAGAAAATATATTTTTAACAAAAATCCAAGACTTTTGACTTTCTTCAATTTATATTTAGTATGTTAAAAAAATAAATAAATTGACAAAGATACTTATTCCTTCCGAAACAAGCTCTGGTGAAAGGAGAGTTTCAGCTACACCAGAAGCGGTAAAGAAATTAAAAAGCCTTGGATGTGATGTTTATATTGAAAGTTCAGCAGGAAAATTATCAGGATTTAGTGACTTATCATATGAAGAATCGGGCGGATCAATAATAAACAGCTCAGATCAAAAAATTTGGGGTGAAGCGGACTTAATATTTTGTGTTCAAACTCCATCAGAGGATAATTTAACCAAGTTAAAGAAAGGCGCTGTTCTTCTTGGTCTTCTTAACCCATATGGCAATAAGGAGCTTCTTAGGATTATAAATAGTACTAAGATTTCAGCTTTATCACTAGAGTTGCTTCCGAGGATTAGTAGAGCTCAATCTTCTGATGTTCTTTCTTCACAGGCCAATATTGCTGGATATAAAGCAGTTCTTTTGGCTGCAAGTGAGTTAGATAGATATTTCCCAATGCTTATGACTGCAGCAGGGACAGTCCAACCTGCCAAAGTTGTTGTTCTTGGTGGAGGCGTAGCAGGATTACAGGCAGTTGCGACAGCAAAAAGACTTGGAGCAATAGTATTCGTATCTGATATTAGACCTGCTGTTAAAGAACAGGTAGAGTCCCTCGGAGCCAGATTTATAGAACTTCCTGAAGTTGAGGAAAAGCCTGGAGAGGCAGGAGGTTATGCAAAAGCTGTAACACCCCAATTCCTCTCAAAACAGAAGGCAACTTTAACTAAATATTTATCTGAAGCTGATGTTGCTATATGTACTGCGCAAGTTCTAGGTAAAAAGGCCCCTGTTTTAATTGACGCTCCCATGATTGAAAAAATGAGGCCTGGAGCAGTAGTTGTTGATTTAGCAGTTTCTCAGGGAGGCAACTGCGAAGGAACAAAATCAAATGCAACTATTATCAAAGATGGGGTAAAACTTATAGGAGCGGGCGAATTACCCTCTTCAGTTCCTTATGATGCAAGTTCACTTTATGCTAAGAACTTAACATCTTTGATTACACCATTTATAAAAGATGGTGTAATTAAATTAGATAAAGAGGATGAACTCATTTCTGGATGTTTATTAAGCGATGAAGGAGTTGTTCTTCAAAATAAAGTTTTTGAAAATTGAGGTTTTAAAATTATGTCTTTTATAAGTCTTCTTTGGGTTCTTTTACTTGGTAGTTTATTAGGTCTCGAGTTAATTGGAAAAGTTCCTCCTACTCTTCACACACCTCTAATGAGTGGAGCAAATGCAATTTCAGGAATAACAATGCTTGCAGCTTTGACTTTAATTGTAAAAGCAGAAGGTAACGTACCACTTTTAATCATTGGTTCAGTTTCTCTTGGATTTGCTCTTTTCAACGTTGTAGGAGGTTTCTTTGTAACTGATCGAATGCTCGCGATGTTTAGTCGTAAACCATCAAATAAGAAGTAATTTTTAACATGAATCTACCTGTAATCATTAAATTCGTTATTGACCTTCTAGCAGTACTTTTACTTGCTTTGGGAATAAAAGGATTGTCAAAAGTAAAATCAGCAAGGGATGCCAATAGATTAGCTGCATTTGCAATGTCGCTATCAGTAATAGGATTACTTTCTTATTATTTAGGCACTTCTGGAATTGCTATTCAGTCTTGGATTTGGATAGTAATTGGATCAATCTTAGGTAGTTTATTCGGAGCAACTCTTGCAAAAAAAGTACCTATGACCTCCATGCCTGAAACAGTGGCATTATTCAATGGTTGTGGAGGAATGTCATCACTTTTAGTGGCCTTAGGAGTAGCTATTTTTCCTATATCTGGTGCCCAAGAAAATTTTGATTTTTTTAAGTCACTGATTAACGAAGTTTCAATATCTGTTTCTATATTTGTTGGTGCCATAACTTTCACAGGTTCAATTGTGGCGATGGCAAAATTACAGGGCTGGTTGTCAACTCCAGGATGGACTCAGAGTAAAGTTAGACATTTTGTAAATATTGTTTTTGCAGTTGCTTCCTTGATAGCCTTTTTTGATTTGATAAACGGTAATACAAGTTCTATTTGGCTTTTAGTTATAGTTTCTTCTTTATTAGGTATTGGAGTTACTTTACCAATTGGTGGAGCTGATATGCCAGTCGTTATATCCTTATTAAATAGCTATTCAGGGATTGCAGCAGCAGCAGCAGGTTTCGTTGTAGATAGTCAGCTTTTGATAGTAGCAGGCGCAATGGTTGGAGCAGCAGGCCTAATACTTACTCAAGTAATGTGTAAGGGTATGAATAGATCATTGGTCTCAGTTCTTTTTGGAGGATCTTTATCTGCACAAAGTGCAGCCTCTTCTGGTTCAGGAGAATATACAAATATAACTTCTTGCAGTGTTGAAGAATGTGCATTGACTTTAGAGGCAGCCAACAAGGTAATTATAGTTCCTGGTTATGGACTAGCGGTAGCTCAAGCTCAACATACTTTAAGGGAAGTGACAAAAAAACTAGAGCAAAACGGTATTGAAGTTGTTTACGCAATTCATCCTGTAGCAGGGAGGATGCCTGGACATATGAATGTACTTTTAGCAGAAGCAGATGTTCCTTACGAACAACTTAAAGAGATGGACGTTGTAAATCCTGATTTTCCAGCAACGGATGTTGTTTTAGTTTTAGGAGCAAATGATGTGGTTAATCCTCAAGCTAAAAATGATAGCTCTTCTCCTTTATATGGCATGCCAGTTCTTGATGTGCAGGAAGCAAGAACTGTATTTGTAATTAAACGTGGAATGAGTGCAGGTTACTCTGGAATAAAAAATGATTTATTTGATTTGCCAAATACCTCAATGGTCTTTGGTGATGCAAAAAAGGTACTGAATGATTTGATTGGAGAATTAAAGGATCTTGGAGTTGGGGAGAAATAGTAGTATATCTTTTAGTTTTTCAGATTACGTAAAAAATAAGCCATTTCGAGAAGTTTTACCTTGGATAGGTGGCGACTTACAAACTTTGAGAGATACTTTTGTTATTGATCTTGGAAAATCAAAAAAAAATAAAAAAATATTCTTTCCGATTAATAAAATTCTTTCTAAAAAATTTGAATATGATTATCTTCTAGGGTTTTTAGAATTACCTGAAAACTTAGACTCACTTAGGGGTTTTGTAATCGTTACTCATGGTTTAGGGGGTTCAACTAAACGTTTTGGTTTAAGAAGAATTTCTAGGAAATTAGCAAAAAATGGTTTTGGAGTTCTTAAATTAAATCTGAGAGGATCTGGATCTGCGAGATACTTAGCTAAAGGAAATTATTGTGCTAGATGCTCCAGTGATGTTATTTCAGCAATTAATTATTTTAAAAAATTCATTAATTTAGAGTTTAAAGATCTCATTAAGATGAATTATCTTCCAATTTACGGAGTTGGATTATCTTTAGGCGGAACAATTCTTTTAAATGCCTGCTTAGATTACGATGAAAACAAAGGAGAAAAACTTTTAGATGGCCTAGCCTGCGTGAGTAGCCCTTTAGATTTATCATCATGTAGTCTCTGTATTGAAAAATCTAGAAATTATATCTACCAAAAATGGTTACTTCATCGCTTAAAAAATCAGTTATGGGAAGGATTTAATGATGAAGGCAAAATTCTTAATAATGAGAAATTAAGAAAAAAAATTAGAACTTTAAAAAGTATAAGGGAATTTGATCAGAAATTTACAGCTCCAAGTTGGGGATTTGATTCTTTAGAAGATTATTATGTTAAATCTTCTCCAATATTTAGAATCCAAAACTCAATAAAAAAATTACCTCAAATGCTTTTTATTCATGCTAAAGATGATCCTTGGGTTCCATATAATGCAACTTTGAATTTAAGAGGGAAATTTATTGATAAATTTACTATTTTTATAACTGAAAAAGGAGGTCATAATGGTTTTCACTCTATTAATGGCTGCTGGTCAGACGAAGTAGTAAAGAACTGGTTTATTAATATCTAGGATTATTTGAAAATGGTGTTTTTTTAAAAATCCATTTTTCTATTGGCTTACCGTTAATGATATGTGAGGTAAAAATTTCTGAAATTTTTTCTGGAGAAACTTTCTCGTACCAAATACCATCAGGCCAGACAAGAAGAATTGGGCCGTTCTTACATATCCTTAAACAGTCAGCTTTTGATCTCAATATATGAACGTTTTTTGTACAGGGATCATTCTCAAATTTTTTTAAAGTCTTTTTCAGGCATTCCCATGTTTTTTGACCTTCATTGCCTTTAAAGCATTTCTGTTTTGTGGGTGTTGCGCATAGTAGAAGATGCTTTTTAATATTCACTTTATCCAATACTTACGTATTTTTTCCCTTTTTTAATTTCTTGCTCAACAAAAAGTCTGGCCCAATTGTCTACTTCAAGAATATCTTCCAGTTCGGGCCTCAAATTCAAATTCTCCATATGTGATTCACATGCTTTACTTATAAATATTGGAATTTCTTGAAAAGAAATTTTTTCTTTAAGGAATTGTTCAACAGCCATTTCATTAGCAGCATTTAAGACTGCAGGCATAGTCCCAGAAGATTTTCCTGCGGCATAGGCAAGTCCCATGCATGGATATTTAAACTCGTCTGGCTCTTTAAATGTTAATTTTCCAATTTCACTTAGGTTTAATCTTTTCCAATTTGTTTTAAATCTTTCAGGCCAACTCATCGCATATAAAATGGGTAGTTTCATATCTGGCCAACCTAATTGAGCTAATACTGAAGAATCTTCCATCTCAATCATTGAATGAATAATACTTTGAGGGTGGATAACTATTTCGATATTTTCGTAGGAGGTCCCAAATAAATAATGAGCTTCTATAACTTCTAATCCTTTATTCATAAGAGTTGCAGAATCTACAGTTATTTTTTTTCCCATATCCCAATTAGGATGTGAAGTTGCATCTTCCACTGTGACATTCTTTAAATCCTCAACGGCCCAATCTCTGAAAGCACCACCAGAAGCTGTTAAATGTATGGCTTTTAAACCTTTAGGTATCTCTCCTGTTGAAAAATCAGCATTTTCATAATTGGGTAATCCTTGTAAACATTGAAAGATAGCAGAATGTTCTGAATCAGCAGGTAAAAGCCTACTATTATTTTTCTTTAATGCAGGAATAACAATTGGTCCTGCCGCAATTAAAGTTTCTTTGTTAGCAAGTGCAATATTCTTCCCCGCATTAATTGCTGACATTGTTGGGATTAAGCCTGCACATCCTACTATCCCTGTAACGACAGTATCTGCCTTATCCCATGCTGCAACAGCGTTAATCCCCTCCTTTCCACTCAAAATCAAGGGAGCACTATCCAAATCTAAGTTATTAATATTATCTTTTAAATCTTCTATAAGATTTTTATCCTCAATCGCAACTACTTCTGGTTTGTGTGTTTTAACTTGTTCTGTTAATAAATTAATATTTCTTCCTGCCGAGAGAGCTACGGCTTTAAACTTATCAGGCTGCTCACTAGCTATTTCGAGAGTTTGAGTCCCAATTGAACCAGTAGAACCAAGCACAGTAATGTATTTCAATTTTCTCTGATATTTCTAATATCTTCCCATTTAAAGGTGTATTTAAAAAACAAAAATTTCAAATTGGTTTTTTTCTTAAAATTTAGACCCTTATCCATGTTGTTATATCCTTGGATTGATCAATAAGTTCAATACCTTTTTCTTTTAACAAATTCCTAATTTCATCGGCCTTCGTATAATTCTTTTCTTTTTTTGCTTTCAATCTTTCATTAATAAGCATTGATATTTCTTCTTCTTTTATTTTACTTTCTTTTACTAACACCTCTTTTTTAAGACCAAGTACCTCAGTCAACTTTTCAAGAGTTTTAAAATTCTCAAGTAGAAAGAATTTTTCATTTAGGTCTATTTTAAACCCTTCGACCCTTTGTAATTGGTTTAAAAAGTTTTTTAATGGTTTTGCTAAATCGTAAATAATTGCGATAGCACCTGCTGTATTAAGGTCATTTCCAAGAGCCTCAGAAAATTTAAGCTTTTTTTGAGATAATTCAAATCTTATTTTCTCTTTATATTCTTCTTCGATAGATTTATTCTTATCAATAGATTTAAAAGCATTTTTTGTAAGGTCCAAAAAAGAAAGCGCTACATTAATGTTTTTCCAAGCTTCTGAAGCACTCCTTAAAGCTTCTTCAGTAAAATCAAGTGGTTTTCTATAATTCACAGTCATAACAAAATATCGCAAAGTCATAGGGCTTATACCTGACTTAATTAGCTCTCTAATAGTTTTAAAATTTTTAAGGGATTTACTCATCTTTTGTCCATTTACATTGACCATCCCATTGTGTAACCAATAGTTCGCTAGCTTTTTGCCATTGGCTGCTTCTGATTGGGCGATTTCATTCTCATGATGTGGAAAAATCAAATCAGAACCACCTAAATGGATATCAATAGTATCTCCTAATTCATCTTTAACCATCGCCGAACATTCAATATGCCAACCTGGCCTACCTTTACCCCATGGCGAATCAAAAAATGGTTCATCATCTTTGGCTTTTTTCCATAGCGCAAAATCTTGCGGATTTAGTTTTTTACTATTTTCATCATTAGCCATTCTTCCTTGCTTATTGATATTTTGTTCTTGTATATTTTGATTACTTAGCTTTCCATAATTTTTATTTTTAAAAACAGAATAATAAACATCTCCATCCCTAGAGTATGCATAACCTTTGTCCTCAAGGATTGTTATGAAGGAGCAGATATTGCATATATGATTCGTTGCTCTTGGCATACTATCCGGACGCATTATTCCTAAAGAATCCATATCTTTATGAAATTCAATAATATTTTTTTCAGAAACTTCCTTCATTGAACTGCTTTCTTCTTTAGCTCTTTTTAAGATCTTGTCATCAATATCTGTAAAATTTTGAACATACTTCACTTTGAAATCACTGTAAATTAAAAATCTTCTCAATACATCCCAAGCTATATAACTTCTGGCATGACCAAGATGACATAAATCATAAACAGTAACTCCACAACAATAAATTTTAACGACATCATCGATAGGCTTAAAAACCTCAACTCTTTTGCTTAAAGTATTAAAAAGTTTGATCATCTTAAATTAAGTTTTTCATAAGGTTTATTTTGTCTCCATCCAATTGTCTCCAATACCAATATCAACTAAAAGAGGCACATTTAATTTTACACAATCTTCCATAGTCTCTTTTACTAATTTCGTTGTAATTTCCAAAGAATCTGGTTCAACTTCAAACAATAATTCATCATGTACTTGTAAAAGCATTTTTGCGGGAACATTCATTTCTATGAATTTCTTATTTAGTTGAACCATTGCAATTTTAATAATGTCTGCACTTGAACCCTGAATTGGGGCATTTGCTGCGGCTCTTAATGACTGTGCTTCCATGCCAGCTCTTCTTGCAGATTGCAAGTCAATTTCGTAAGGATCTTTTCCTATTAATCTTCCCAGTCCATTTTTATCAAACTTAAATTCTCTCTTTCTACCAAAAATTGTTTTTACATAACCTTTTGATAAGGCAAGCCTTTCTTGAAGTTCAAGAAATTTGAAAATTTTTGAATATCTTTCTTTGTATTTTATTAGGAATTCTTTTGCTTCTGGAGTACTTACGCCTGTAGAACGTGCAAACTTTTTAATTCCCATACCATAGATAACTCCGAAATTTATTGTTTTCCCAACTCTCCTCTCATCAGAAGAAATTTCTTCTTTCTCAAAAATTAATCTTGCAGTCAAAGAATGAATGTCATCATTTTTATGAAATGCATTTATTAGTATTTCTTCATCCGCTAAGTGTGCGAGTATTCTTAATTCGATCTGAGAATAATCAGCTGATAAAAGTTTCCAATTTTTTTCAGGCAAGAATGCTTTTCTGATTCTCCTACTAAATTCAGTCCTAACCGGGATATTTTGAAGATTAGGATTGCTACTACTTAGTCTCCCAGTCGCTGTTGCAGCTTGATTAAAGTTTGTATGAACTCTTCCTGTCTTTTCGTTAATGAGATTTGGAAGAGCATCAATATAGGTGCTAAGTAATTTGCTAAGAGTTCTATGTTTTATTAAATGTTGGATTATTTCATGTTCGTCGACTAATCTTTCCAGAACTACTGCATCTGTACTCCATCCTGTTTTTGTTTTCCGTGATTTTTTCTTATCCAAATTTAATTTTTCAAACAAGATCTCACCAAGTTGTTTTGGTGAAGATAGATTGAAACGTTCCTCTGCTAACTCATAAACTTTATTTTCAATATCTTCTAAGGTACTTTTTAATTCTTTTGAGAGTTTATCCAAATAAGGGATGTCGATGGTTATGCCATTCATTTCCATTTGGGACAATACCGGCTCTAAAGGCAGCTCGATTTCTTCAAACAATTTGATTAATTCATCTTTTTCCTTTGAAAAACTTTCTTTAAAAATTTTGACAATCTTAAAAGTTAAAAAAACATCATAACCACAGTAAATACTTGCTTCATCAATATCAACAAATGAAAAGTCTTTATTTTTTCCAACTGTCTCCTTAAATGAAGGAGGCTTAAATCCAAATAATCTAAAACTAATTTCACTTAACCCATGTTTCTCCTGATTATTAAGAAGGTAATCTGCTAACAAGGTGTCAAAGGTTACGCCTTTAAGATCAAGTCCATGATTAAAAAATATTTGCCTATCAAATTTAGAATTTTGGAGTGCCTTTTCTTTTTTTGGATCTTCTATCCAATTTCTTAGCTTTGAGAAAACATCTTCAATTGATAATTGATCGGAGGTCTCCTTTTTTGATTGATGACCAAGAGGTATATAAAATAAATCATCATTTTCTTCTCCAAGACATAACCCTATCCCAACAAGTTCCGCATCGATTGGATTCAAACTATTGGTCTCTGTATCTAAAGAAACTATTTGATTAGTCTTGTCTAATCTTTGAATTAATTTATCAAGTAATTCGAAATCATTTACAACAGTTACGTTGATTTTAGGGATTTTATTTTCACTATTTTCTAATTCATTATTGCCTGATACTTTTGGTGCCTTCTCCTCCTCTTTAGCTATATTATTTTTGTCAAAACCACCTTTGCTGAAAGTTGAATTGAAAATATCAATTTGTCTAAGTAGTGTTGATAGTTCTAATTTTTTCAGTGACTCTGAAAGTAATTCTTGATTTATATTTTTTAATTCATAACCGTTACTTAAAATTAAAGGCACCTCAGTATTTATTTTTGCTAAATCTCTGGAAAGAAAAGCATTATGTTTATCGTTTCTGAGCTTTTCTATAACTGACCCTTTGATGAATCCTTTATATTTCTTATCGTTGTTCTGCTGAATCTTGTCCAAAGCCTTATAGATTCCATCAAGCGTGTCGTTCTCTTTTAGTAGATTAATTGCAGTTTTTGGACCTACCCCTTTAATACCTGGAATATTATCAGAACTATCACCAGTTAGGGCTTTGAGATCAACTACTCTTTCTGGCGCAACACCTAATTTTTCTTTTACTCCATTTTCATTCATAAGAGTTGGATTTCCACTTTTCGCATATGGACCACCACCCATATAAAGTACATAAATATCTTTTTGATCATCTACTAATTGAAATAAGTCCCTATCTCCAGAAAGAATATTCACGCACCATCCTTTAGAAGAAGCATCATTTGCAATTGTGCCTAGGAGATCATCTGCTTCGTATCCAGGAGATTTAAAAATTGGTAAATTAAGGCTTTCTTCTAAAATGATTTCTAGTTGTTCAATATCCTGAAAAAAAACATCTGGTGCTACATCTCTATTGGCCTTATAATTTGGATCTAATTCATGTCTGAAAGTAGGTTTTTCTGTATCAAACGTAATACAAACACCCTCAGGACTAATATTTTTACAATTATCCAGAAGGCTTTTTAGAAATCCATAAGTGACACTTGTTGGAAATCCCTCTTTGGTGGTTAAACCTCCATCAATCCCTTTGCTAAATGCATAGAAACTTCTAAAAGCAAGTGAGTGGCCATCGACTAAAAGTAAAATTGGTTTTTTAGAGTTTTCAGATTTTAAACTCATTTTCTCTTCTTGGCCCAAGGTGGGATATCAATAAAGATTTGCTCTCCAGGTTCTAATCCATCAATTACTGAAGTTTTATTTCCACTACTAATACCAATTTCGATTTTTTCAAATTTGGGAGAATTGTTTTTATCAACTTTCAAAATTCCTTTTTCACCTTTTTCTGTGACAATAGAAACTGTTGGAACTAGGATTTTTTCTTCAATACCTTCGACTCTAAATTCAAGATCTGCAGTCATTCCAATTTTAATTTCTTCAAAAATATCTTTAAAATTTAAAGTTACTTCGAATGAGGTTACATTATTATCTTTAACAGCTCTTGTAGCTATTTTTTTAACTATTGCACTATATTTTTTTGAGGGATAAGCCTCAATTCTTACTGAGGCTTCTTGACCTATTTTTATTCTGCCAATGTCACTCTCAGGAACTTTGGCAACAATTTCAAGACCTTCTGATAGTTCAAAAATAAAGTTTTTGGTTTTAGGGTCTGAACTTAAGTTTGTACTAGGTGTGACATAAGACCCTATCTCCGCATATTTTGCAGTTATCTTTCCTCCATAAGGAGCTTTAATCAAATAGAAACTTTTTTCAGCTTTTGCATCATTAAGTTTGGCGCTACTAATGTTGTAGTTATTTTTATAACTTTCGTAATCTTCTTTGCTTACTGCACCTTCTTGATATAAATATTCTCTTCTTAAAAATTCAGATTTTTGTTTTTCGACATTTAATTCTAGTTCTTCAATTTTATAGATAAAGTCATCATCATCAAGAGAAGCTAAAACCTGATCTTTTTTTACAAGATCGCCTTCATCTACATTGATTTCTTTTATTACCCCCTGCTTCCGAGGTCCAATATTGCTTGTCCTGATTGCTTTTACTTCACCACTAGTATTAATTGAATCTGAGAGGATTCCTTTTTCAACTTGAACCACATAATCAGAAATGTCTTTTGATTTATTTTTCTTGAAGGAATTGGTTATAAAAACGAAAAATATAGTTAAAGAAAGCAATATAATTCCACTTCTTAGATTTATATTTTTTTTTATTAAATCAAGCATTTCTTTTCAAAAACAGCGGTAGATAATATTTAGAAACTAAATAAATAATCAAGACGATTATAATTAACTTATCCAAGATTGGTTAAGTAAATACTATATTACTAGAAGACGTTTTCTTGATAATTTTTCCATTTATTTTTTCAAATGTTAAAAGCAGGTATTATTGGGCTACCAAATGTTGGAAAATCAACTTTATTTAATGCACTTGTAGAAAATGCTAAAGCACAAGCGGCTAATTTCCCCTTTTGTACTATAGAGCCTAATAAAGGTATAGTTTCAGTTCCAGATCAAAGGTTACAAGAGTTAGGTGATTTAAGTTCTAGCCAAAATATTGTACCAACAAAAATTGAATTTGTTGATATTGCAGGACTAGTAAAAGGAGCCAGTAAAGGCGAAGGTTTGGGAAATAAATTTTTATCAAATATTAGGGAGGTTGATGCAATAGTTCATGTTGTAAGGTGCTTTGAAGATAGTGATGTAATTCATGTATCTGGAAAGGTAGATCCCTTGGATGACATTGAGATAATTAATCTAGAATTGAATTTAGCTGATTTATCCCAACTACAAAAAAGAAGAGAAAGAATTAAAAAACAAGTTAGAACTAGTAAAGAGGCTGCAAAAGAAGATACTTTATTAGAAAAAATTGAAGAAGAGCTACAGAAAGGACTTTCAGTTAGATCAATATCTTTGAGTGAAGAAGAAAATTTAATAATTAGGCAATTAGGCTTTCTTACTGCAAAACCAATTATTTATGCAACAAATTTGAATGAAAATGATTTAGCTGAAGGTAATAATTTCTCATCAAAAGTTCAGAGTTTTGCAAGTAGTGAAAGTACAGAATGCATAAAAATATCAGCGCAAGTGGAATCTGAATTAATAGAATTAGAACCAGAAGATAAAAAAGACTACCTTATGGGTTTAGGAGTAAAAGAAGGGGGATTAAGTTCTTTAATTAGATCAACATATAAATTATTAGGATTAAAAACTTATTTCACTACCGGAGAAAAGGAGACAAAAGCATGGACCATAAAAGATGGGATGACTGCACCACAGGCAGCAGGAGTAATTCATACTGATTTTGAAAAAGGATTTATAAGAGCTCAAACTATTTCATATCAAAATTTAATTGATTCTGGTTCAATTGCCAATGCAAAAACTAAAGGTCTTTTAAGAAGTGAAGGCAAGGAATATATTGTTAACGAAGGTGATGTAATGGAGTTCTTATTTAATGTTTAGTGAGTCTCTTAAGGCTTACTATTTTGCTTTTTGAATTTAAACTCAAAAAATGAAATTAATAAAATTAAGATACATCCTAAGCAACTTCCTATTAACCCAAAAACAATGGTTGTAAAGCCATCATCGTAGCCATATTGTAATTGTGGTAAGTGAGGGGGTATTGGCATTATTTTTCAACAGAATTTTCAATATCTTCCAGTAAATGTTTAGTTGATCTACTAAAACCATTAGTTTTTAAATAGTTTTGAGCCTCTCTAAATTTTTCAGCTACTCTTTTTGCGTAAGGAGTATTCATGGAATTTTGAGTCATGTTGAAAATGCGACTCATTTTATAATCTTATTTAGGTAAACCCTTGATAAGTATTTAAAAATACAAGAATATAAAAATAGGATTTTTTACTTACTAAGAAATTTATTGTGAAAAGTTCTTGATTCTCCAAAATAAAGTTTTTTCAAATTAAATAATTCACAATGACAAATATATTATTAATTCTTTTTTTGCTAATAGTTTTTTTTGTACTTTTATTTCTATTGTTTGTTGATTCAAAACGAAACAATAAGTCAGCCAAAAAAACAACAATTAGTCCAACTTATATTCCTTACTTAAAAGAACAAGAATTTAATCCTGACATAAGTACTGATAATTGGGATTTACACAAACTTAGATTAGATAAATTTAAAAGATCACAATATAAGGGATTAACTTTCTTCGTAAGTTCAGAAAATAAAATTTACTATCTTTCGGAAGAAGGGGATAAGGTTTATTGCTAATAAGTGAAATTAATTTTATAAATAAGAAAAGCCGATAGAAATAAATAATATTAATGAAGTATTTTTTTTTATTATCAGAAAAGTTCTACAGGTTTATCGAATGGGAGTGGAATACTTTAAAAAATCTAAGAAGAACAAAAAGAAAGAATTTTTTTCTAAGAGGATCATTTGCGTTATTTAGTTTATTCTCTATTCTTTTTTTAATATTTTCTCCTCCTATCGCTTTTGGATTGTTATTTGGAGAGGGATTGAAATTTAGTACTTTTTTTATTTGGATATGGATTTTAAATTTGAAGTTTTTTTGAAAATGTATAATTTATTTCCCGAAATTATTTAAAATTAAGAATATAAAAATTTAGCTTATGCCAAAAATTTTCAAACAAAATAAGTTCGCTTTGTTGGGAGCAAATATATTAATAATTTTACTTTGGGTTACTATATCTTCCTTTTTGATGAATTTTTTTCAAAGTGAAAATGCCCCATTTTATATATATAAAATTTCTTTTTTAATTAGATTCCTTCCTCCTATTTGGGTTACATGGTTCCTTTGGATAAAAAGAGGTGGTTTAAAAAGATAAATTACAAAAGCATTTTTACGGATTTACTATAAAAACAAATCAGTTAAAATCCGTGAGCTTACTTGAAATTTTCATGTAAGAATTAGGTAATTGAGAGATTGTTTTTAGCTAAGAAACAATCTCTTTTTTTTACAAATATTTTTTCTCATAAAAAAGTGCTTGTCAGTATCCCTATTGACAAACACTCTTGACGATCAATTTTTAAAATTAAACAGGCAATCTATTATCAATTTCCACTACTCCAGAATCCATAAGACGACCGATTTTAATAACTAAAGCCATATCTAGCCTTGAAAATTCGGATTGATGGTTAGTTATCCAATCAAGTTCAGAAAGAGTTATTACGCCTAAAGTATTTACTTTAAGAAAAAGTAAGCCTAAGTTCATTTTAAAAGATTCCTGGGATTATCCAACCGAATAGGCCATAATTTACAACTAATGCAAATAAGCCCATCATTGCCATTCTTCCATTAGTTCTCTCAGCGTTTTGCCAATAAGTTGGTTTTGAATTTTCCATTTTTCAGAGTTGTAGAATTGTGAAATAGTAAGTTTTTAAACGAAACCAGGAATTATTTGACCTGTTGTTAGATATGCTCCAACAGCAGCAATTAATCCAAGCATTGCGAATCTGCCGTTAAGAATTTCAGCAACAACTTTTTCTTTTTCGATTGTTTTGACTTTTGTGTTTGTGTTTTTCATTTGATTAAAAGATGAATAGTTTAAATTTTCGTTTTGAAATTGCTTGGTTAGATAAGCAACGAGGATGGCTGTAAAGAATACAACTACGGCTAAGAAACCTGAAAGTGGACTCATTAAAAAATGCCAGGAATAATTTGTCCAGTTGAAACGTAAGCACCAACTAATGCAACAAGGCCAATCATTGCCCAACGACCATTAACTTTTTCTGCATTTTGTGGGTAGCTGTCGTATGAAACAGACTCATCTATGTAAGGACGTGTCTCAGTAGGAAACATGTTCTGTCTGCCGCCTGATTCAGTAGTAACGTTTGAATTAGCCATTGAAATGATGTAATTGTTAACTAATGTAACACTACTATTAACTAATGTAAAGTATTTAGTCGAAATTAAGTTATTTTCAGGATAATTATTACAAAACTGTAGCATATCTGTTGCAGTTATAATTAAATAGTTGTTTTTTAGGCTTCTACGCTTTACAGATTGGCTCGAAAACTATTAAGTGTTCAATTTGTTGATTAAGTATTTATTTTTAAATCTTTAGAAAGATACCAATTTGGTAGAAAAAACTACATCATTCTGAAATTTGAATAATTATCTTTTAGATATAATTTATTTCACTTTATTATGGAATTCGCAAAAAAAATCATGACCGAAAAAGCTGAAAAGCTTAATGGTAAAGCAGCAATGCTTGGAATGCTTGCTCTTGTAGGAGCCTACTATTTTACTGGTCAAATTCTTCCAGGTATTTTCTAGTAAAAATCCTTTTTAAGTTTTTAAGGGCTTTATCAAGCCCTTTTTTACCAGATTATTATT
>MWOS01000194.1 GCA_002026165.1 Prochlorococcus sp. HOT208_60m_813G15 | reverse complement strand
TTAACTATAAATTAATCGCTTAATGAATCTTCTATTATACAAATATTTCTTTTTCTGTGATAAAGCCTGATAAAGGGATATCCCACTCAGCCCTTGTTAATGGAGTCTTACTTACACAACTAGAAGTTAATACTCCAATGCATGGAACATTTCTCCAATCATTATCTTTCCTTAATTTATCAAAATAACCTCCTCCATAACCTAATCTTGTTAAATTTTTATCAACGGAAAGACATGGTACAAATATCATGCTTATCTGCAAATGACTTAATGGAGAAGAGTTATTTGGACTTAGTATCCCCTCAGAATCTTTGGTAAGAGGTTTTTCGTCCCATGGATAAAATACCAACTCTTTTTTTTCTTTACATCTAGGCAAAGCTAAGGCAAATTTTTTCTTGAGGCTTCTTATATCAACTTCATTTTTTAGAGGCCAATATATGGCTATAAAACCAATATTTTTATATCCCTTAACAAATGAATCAATATATAATCTTACATTCTTTTCTACATTTTCTCTTTGATTGAGTGAGATCCCATCTCTTAGTTTTCTAAACGTATCCCTCTCCAATTTCTTATCTTCAAAGATCTTCATATTAATTTTTCAGTTAAACCCATCTTCATTTAGTTTTGTGAGTGCTATAGCCAATGCATCTGCTGAATCATCAGGTTTTGGAGGTTTGTTAAGATCTAAGTTATACATAACTGCATCAAGAATTTCTTTCTTAGATGCCTTTCCAGACCCAGCAATTGTCAGTT
This sequence comes from Prochlorococcus sp. HOT208_60m_813G15, assembly GCA_002026165.1. GTDB lineage: Bacteria > Cyanobacteriota > Cyanobacteriia > PCC-6307 > Cyanobiaceae > Prochlorococcus_A. The sequence continues at coordinate 32,208 of MWOS01000194.1, read as the reverse complement.
TTATCTGAGCAGGTGAATACTCACTAATATGAATTTTTTTAGAGGCCAATACCATCATAATCACCCCTCTGGCCTGCACCACACTAATGGTAGTGCTTGACCTGTAAAAGAAAAATTTTTCTACTGCCGCTGCAGTTGGCTTCCAATGATTTAATAATTCATTAAGATCTTGGAATATCTCATAAAGTCTATCTCCTTCTTTTTTATCTTTACCTGTCTCAATAACACCACAATCTAATAATATCTTTCTTTCATTTTCAATCTCAATTATTCCATAACCAACTCTAGCCAATCCAGGGTCAATTCCAATTATTCTCACTTTTATTATGCTTCAGCAGACAATTGAAATTTTGATAGATTCTCTTTTTCATCTAGATCAAACACTTTACAAAAAGCTTGAATAACTCTTTCACCTGAATCAACTTGTTCTAAGGGATCTTTTCTAAGTCTATGTCTTAAAGAACAAGAAATAACCCTTGCTATGTCATCTTCTTGCACTTCAGTTCTGCCCTCAAATGCTGCAATTGCCCTTGCTGATCGATTTGTAACAATATCTCCACGTAAACCATCCACATCTAGTTCTCCGCAAATTGAGGAAATATTCAATCTTAAGTCATCGTCCATTTGAACAGAATTTAATATTTCTTGTGCTTTAATAACTTTTTGTTGAAGTTCATCCTGTTGTTTCTCAACACTCAATGAAAACTCATCAGGATTTTCATCAAAAGAAGTTCTTTGATCAACTACTTGAACTCTTAATTCAGCATCTCTAACTGTCTTAACTTCAACACTCATTCCAAACCTGTCCAATAGTTGAGGCCTTAATTCACCTTCTTCTGGATTTCCTGAACCAATAAGGACAAACCTAGCAGGATGTCGAACTGAGACTCCCTCCCTTTCAACTGTATTCCATCCGGAAGCGGCCGAATCTAAAAGTACATCAACTAAATGATCATCGAGTAAATTCACTTCATCAACGTATAGTAAACCCCTATTAGCTTTGGCTAATAGACCTGGTTCGAAAGCCTTAACACCTTCGCTCAAAGCCTTCTCTATATCTATGGTTCCACAAAGCCTGTCTTCAGTAGCTCCTAAAGGTAAGTCAACCATAGGTACTTGTTTTTGAATACTCTCTAGATTTTCTCCTTGGGTAATTTTTTCCAAAACTTCTTTACTTTGCAAATCAGGATCTACTAGTGAACTATTATATGGATCGTCTTTAACAACATCGATTGCAGGCAACAAATCAGCTAGGGCTCTTATTGTAGTAGACTTTCCAGTCCCTCGATCACCCATTATCATCACTCCTCCAATTCTTGGATCAATAACATTTAACAAGAGAGCCAATTTCATTTCTTCTTGACCAATTACTGCAGTAAAAGGAAAAACTCTTCTTTTCTTTGTTCTAGGCACAGTTTTAGTTTTCTTAAATATTCAAATAATCCATAGATGCTACTTCAGAAAATGTTTTTAGTAAATATCCCTATCAAATTAAAACAAGATGCAAAATATTAACCAATCAAATTTATACTTACTTATTTTTTTTTGAATTACTCAAAAACCAGTTAATTTGATGGACAATTCCTCTTAAAACATTTATCTCGTGCATTGATGTATTTGCCCTCAAAATAAAATTCTTAAATTTACTGATTTTTGCATTGGAGGTATGTTTTAAAAGATATCCAACTCGCAAAAGCATTTCCTCAATCTCCTCAAATGTGTCATGTACTTCTTTCGATGAAGCCAAGTTAAAAACTTTTAATTCATTATTTAAATTCTTTTTAGAAGACTTATTTAATTCATACAAAACTATTGAAACAGCGTGAGAAAGATTTAATGAAGGATTATTCTGAGAAGTTGGAATATTAAAAGTTTTATTTGCTAAAAGCAATTCACTATTAGTTAAACCTCTATTTTCTCTTCCAAATATAATCGCTAGATTATTTATCTTCTTAAAGGATAAAGTCCAATCAAATATATCTTCAGAAGATACAAAAAATGAATCTTTATTTATATCAATCTTTCCACTAGATGCTAGAACCAAATCACAATCAAAAATTGCTTTTTGAAGATTATCAAAAACCTTACAATGTTGAAGAAATTTTTGACCTTTAAGAGCCATTTTTTTTGCTTCTAAAGAAAATATGTCGCATTTAGGAGAAACAATTCTTAATTCATCAACCTCAAAATTACTGCATAATCTAGCAACGCTTCCTACATTTAAAGGGCCATTTGGTTCAACTAAAATTACCTTTAAATTAGAAAAATTTTTTCCCAAAATCATTCAAGACTATGAAGGTATTTTAATAAATTTGACATATTTACAGGATCAATTTCAAAACTTGGCATAGGAGGAGTCAGGCCTCCAGTAACTTGTTTTATTATCTCTTTATCACTCAAACGTTGAGTTATTGAGTGTAAGTCTGGGCCCACTAATCCTCTTGCTGTAATTCCATGACATCCAACACAATTTATCTTAAAAAGAGCATCTCCTTCCTCAGCAGAGCCATTAAGCTCAAGAGTTTCAATAATATATTTGTTATTTTCATGATGATTTACCAAATATATTGAAAAACAAATCAAAAAAACTCCAAATACAACAAAAACAATTTTTAAGAATTCTCTCTTAAAGTCTCTTTCTGCTGCAGTTGATGAAGATGTTGACACAAAAAATAGTCTCTATGTAACAATTGTGAGTAAGAAATTCAAAAAAGTCAAAAAAATGATCGAGCCTCTTCTATGTGGAATTGTTTTAGGTTTAGTTCCAATAACTCTTCTTGGATTATTCGTAAGTGCATGGAATCAATACAGAAGAGGTTCAGGGGTGTTGGACATTGATTAAAAACGTTAATCTTGACTGTCCATAGTCTCTGACATCTATAGTTTCCCACAAAGCACTTTTTTTTATATTTCGATTCTGAGAATGTTCACAAATAACTATTGAATCTTTTTTTAAAAAATTACAATTAAATATTTGATTTAGAACTAATTCGTGGATATTTAACTCGTAGGGAGGATCTAGATAAACAAAATCAAATTTTAAATTGTTTAAATCAATAATTTTAGATGATAAGTTTCTTTCATAATTTGGTTTCGTCCAGAGCAAAACGTCTTTACAAATAACATCAATATCATTTTTTCTATTAACTACATCTTGTAACGAAAGAAGATTTTTTAAGCAAATTTTTGAATTGTTTTTATTTTTTTCAATCGCTATTATTTTTCTTGCTCCATGATTATAAGCTTCACAAGATATGGCACCTGTTCCACTAAATAAATCTAACCAATTACTGTTCTCAACTCTATTATTCAATATATTAAATATAGCCTCTCTTACTCTCAAAGTTGTAGGTCTTGTATTGAGATTATTTGGACTTTGGAGTCTTTTACCACCTATTAATCTTAAGTTTGTCTTCATCCCTAACTATCAGTTATTGTATATTACTAAGCCATCTTCTCAATAGTTTTTCTCCAGTTTTACCAGATTTTTCTGGGTGAAATTGACAGGCCAATAAATTATCATTCTCAATCATCGCTGTTAATTTTTCAGAACCATAATTAACCTGTGCTGAAATAATATTGAAGTCATCTGGCATAGCATGATAAGAATGTACAAAATATACCCAATTATTTAATTCTTCTGGCTTTAATAAATTATTCGGTTTTGTAGATAAAAGTTGGCACCAACCCATGTGAGGGATTCTTTCATTAACTACATTTGGTATTTTTTGTATATTCCCTTTTAAAATACCTAGTCCTTGAACTTTTCCCTCTTCACTAGATTCAAAAAGGAGTTGAAGACCTAAACAAATGCCCAAAAAGGACTTCCCACTATTAATCCAATTTTTCAAATCATTTATCAAATCTGTATTTCTAAGATTTATCATTGCAGGATCAAACGATCCAACCCCTGGAAGTATTATTGCTTTACAAGATTTTGATTCATTAAAGTTTTTAATTAAAAGTATTTCTTCTCCAAGACTTTCTAAAGATTTTGTTACAGAATGAATATTACCCATCCCATAGTCTATAAGTCCAATTTTATGCAAAGCTTTTTATTTTATAAATGCTTAGTTAAAGTACTGGATAATGTTGCTTTTGGTACGGCTCCAACCACAGTATCAACTTTTTGACCTCCTTTAAAGATCATTAATGTTGGAATACTTCTAATTCCATATTGACTAGCAACATTTGGATTCTCATCTGTATTTAATTTAAAAACTTTAATTTTCCCTTCAAAGTCTTTTGAGATTTCTTCTACAACTGGTGCAACCATTCTACATGGACCGCACCATGGGGCCCAAAAATCAACCAATACTGGTAGATCACTTTGCAGTACATCCTTGTCAAATGAAGAATCAGTTACGGCTAGAGCTGATGACATAATTTAAGTTATCCTTTTAGAAAATTTAGCAGGCAATTCTTTTAAGTGATGATTTCATTACAGATAAAATAATATAAGTAACAAAAATATCTAAAAAAGCCCGATTAATCGGGCGATTTAGTGTGTGAGGAGTATGGGGTTTCCCCCATCATTTTATAATAACTCCTAATGCGAAAATTGTTCAATCTTATGATTAATTGACTAAGGTTACATTTTTGACTTAAGTAAATTATTTCCCCATACCAAGTTGCTGAGCTTTTTGATAAACCTTACCCTCTGTTAGAAGAGATGGTGCAATGACTATTTCAACTTCTTGCATTTCTTTAATATTTTTTGCCCCAAGAGTACTCATTGAGGTTCTTATAGCTCCTAATAAGTTATGTGTCCCATCATCAAGTAGAGCAGGTCCTTTAATTATTCTTTCTAAGGATCCTGTAGATCCAACTTCAATTCTTGTGCCCCTGGGTAATACTGGACTTGGAGTAGCCATTCCCCAGTGAAATCCTCTACCTGGAGCGTTTGAGGATTTAGCTATTGGTGATCCAATCATTACAGCATCTGCTCCACATGCTAAACATTTACAGATATCTCCTCCCGTTACAATTCCTCCATCACCAATAATAGGGATATAACGACCACTTTCTTTAAAGTAATCATTTCTTGCCGCACTACAATCAGCAATTGCAGTTGCTTGAGGGATTCCAATTCCCAATACTCCTCTTGATGTACATGCCGCTCCAGGGCCTATCCCTACCATTAGTCCTGCAACTCCAGCGTCCATGAGAAGTTTTGCAACTTCGTAGGTAACACAATTGCCAGCTACAACTGGGACTTTCAAAGATTTGCAGAGATCTTCAATATTTAAGGTTTCCTTACCTGCCATCCCAAGATGCTCGGTTGAAACAACTGTTCCTTGAAGAAAAAATAAATCTATTTTGGAATTATTAAGTGTTTCTTTAAACTTAATAGCAGCTTGAGGAGTCCCACTAAAAGCAGCGATGCCTCCTCCTTCTTTGACCTCATTTATTCTTTGTAAAATCAATCCCTCCTTGATGGGTTCACTGTATATCTTCTGCATTAACGGAACGAAATCATTTTTACCGACTGATGCTATTTGGTTCAATATTTCATCAGGATTTTCATATCTTGTTTGTACGCCCTCCATATTAATAACCCCTATGGAACCTAATTTTGTGAGTTCTACAGCCGTATTTACATCTACAACACTGTCCATGGCACTTGCTACAATCGGAACTTCTCTTTTGATATCACCAATTGACCAAGAAGGATCAGTCAAATCGTAATCAAGTGTTCTATTACCTGGGACTAAAGCTATTTCATCAATGCCATAAGCCCTTCTGACTTTTTTATTTAAACCAAGTTCAATATTCACGGAATTTTTCTTTTTATTTTGAATAAATTAACAACTAAAGGGGTAATAAGCCAAGGTTTATTCAAAAACAACAGGTTTTATTTTGATTTGTGTGTAAATGTGAGTATTTGGGAATTAAATAAATATTTTTTTTTATTCATTATGACAATCAGCGATTATTATTAAAAAAAGGATTTTAATATGTCTGATATTTTAGATTCTGATAACTCAGGATTAAGTGAAGATAACGACCGAATTATTCAGACTGACCTAAGAAACGAGATGTCTCGCTCATATCTTGAGTATGCAATGAGCGTTATAGTCGGTCGTGCTCTTCCAGATGCAAGAGATGGATTAAAACCTGTTCATAGAAGAATTCTTTATGCAATGTATGAACTTGGTTTAACTAGCGGTAGACCATATAGAAAATGTGCAAGAGTTGTTGGAGAAGTACTTGGTAAATACCACCCTCATGGCGATACTGCTGTTTATGATGCTTTGGTTAGGATGGCTCAGGATTTCTCTATGAGGATGCCACTTATAGATGGCCATGGAAACTTTGGTTCTGTTGATAACGACCCTCCAGCAGCGATGAGATATACAGAATCTCGTTTACAGTCTCTTACAGATGAAAGTTTATTAGAGGATATTGAATCTGAAACTGTAGATTTCGCCGATAATTTTGACGGTTCTCAGCAAGAACCAACAGTTTTACCTGCTAGGATTCCTCAACTACTACTAAATGGATCATCTGGAATAGCAGTAGGAATGGCAACTAATATTCCACCTCATAACTTAGGGGAATTAATTAATGGTCTTAAATCAATCATCAATAACCCTTCGATTGAAAATAGAGAACTTTTTGAAATAATTAAGGGTCCTGATTTTCCCACAGGTGGTCAAATCTTAGGCAGAGATGGTATCAGAGAAACTTTCAAGACAGGAAGGGGTTCAATAACCATGAGAGGTGTAGCAAATATTGAGCAAATTAAATCCAATGGTAGAGTAGAAAAAGATGCAGTAATAATTACAGAGCTCCCATTTCAAACTAATAAAGCGGCATTGATAGAAAGAATTGCTGACTTGGTTAATGAAAGGAAATTAGAAGGTATTTCTGATATTAGAGATGAAAGTGATCGAGATGGAATGAGGATTGTTATTGAACTAAAAAGGGATGCCTACCCTCAAGTAGTTTTAAATAATTTATTTAAGTTAACACCTCTACAAAATAACTTTAGTGCAAATATCCTTGCTTTAGTAAAAGGAGAGCCCACAACACTTTCACTCAGGAAAATGCTAGATGTATTTCTAGACTTCAGAGTGGAAACAATAAGGCGAAGAACAGGATTTTTATTAAAAAAGGCTGAAGAGAGGGATCACATTATAAAAGGTCTTTTATTAGCATTGGCTGCTATGGATGAGATTATTAATCTAATAAGATCAGCAAAAGATACAGTCTCAGCCAGAGAAAAATTACAAACTGATCATGAGTTATCGGCCACACAGGCAGAAGCTATTTTACAAATGCAATTAAGAAGATTAACAGCACTTGAAGCAGATAAAATCAAAGGTGAACATGATGAGTTAACCAGAAAAATCAACTTATATCAGCAAATATTGAATAGCAAAGAAAGAATTTTTGAAATTATTCTTGAAGAACTTAATAAAATCGATGAAAGATTTTCTTCACCAAGAAAAACTGAGATACTTGATTTAGGCGGTGGTCTAGATGATATTGATCTTATCGCTAATGACAGATCTGTAGTTTTATTGACTGAGGCAGGTTATTTAAAAAGAATGCCTGTTAATGAATTTGAATCAACCAGCCGTGGATCAAGGGGTAAAGCTGGCACAAAGACCCAGGGAGATGATGAGGTCGCATTATTTATAAGCTGCAACGATCATGATACTCTTTTACTTTTTAGTGAAAGAGGGGTCGCTTATGCTCTTCCAGCATATAGAGTCCCTATGAGTAGTAGAACCGCAAAAGGAACTCCATCAGTTCAACTTCTCCCGATACCTAGAGAAGAAAAAATAACATCACTAGTTTCAGTAGATTCTTTTGATAATGATTGTTATTTATTAATGCTCACCAAGGCTGGATTCATAAAAAGAACTTCACTTTCTGCTTTCTCAAAAATTCGATCAAATGGATTAATAGCTATTAATCTTGAGGATGGAGATGCTTTAACTTGGGTTAGATTATCAAAAGAAGGGGACAGTGTTTTGATTGGATCAAGAACAGGAATGGCGATTCATTTTAGATTAGATATTAATGAATTAAGGCCACTTGGCAGGACAGCCAGGGGCGTTAAATCTATGAATCTGAGAAAAGGAGATAATCTGGTATCAATGGATGTTTTGACTTCTGAATTAGTTGATCAATTAGCAAATAGTGAAGATCTCACGAAAGAGTCTAATGAAAATCTTGAAGTTAACTCTTCAGAAGGTCCTTGGGTACTAATAGCCAGTGCATTTGGACTAGGTAAAAGAGTACCTGTAACTCAATTTAAATTACAAAAAAGAGCAGGCATGGGTTTGAGAGCGATAAAATTCAGAATTAAAGATGATGCATTAGTTTGTTTGAAAGTCCTTGGAGAAGGGGAAGAATTACTTTTTGTGACCGAAAAAGGGGTGATAGTCAGAACAAACGCAGATAAAATATCCCAGCAATCTAGAGCCGCCACTGGGGTAAAATTACAAAGATTAGATGAGGGTGATCATTTATCAGAAGTTGTATTAGTTCCGCATGAACAAACAGAAGAACCAGACCAATTCAACCAAGGCAAAGAAAATTAAAAGAAAATGGTTTATTAGATAATATGGAAATACTTGATATTCTAATTTTAGGTTCCGGGCCTGCAGCACTATGCTTGGCTTCAGAATTAGCCAAGCAAGATCTAAATATTAAGGGCATATCAACAAAATCTCCAAATGAAAAATGGGAGAATACATATGGTATTTGGGCTTCTGAATTAGAGGAATTAGGATTAGATTCTCTGTTATCTCATCGGTGGTGCAAAACAGTTAGTTTTTTTGGAAATGGCGAAAATAAAAAGGGAGATAATCCTACAAAACATAATTACGATTATGGTTTGATAAATCAAGAAGCTTTTCAAAATGAACTTTTAAAAAAGTGTAACGGGATTGAATGGTTGAATGAAACAGCAAAAGATATTAAAGAGAAAAATAAACTATCTGAAGTGATCTGTTTTTCAGGTCTAAGAATAAAGGCGAGGTTAGTCATTGACGCAAGTGGTCATAAAAGTAATTTCATAAAAAGACCAGTCCAAAATGAAATCGCTCAACAAGCTGCGTATGGGATTGTCGGCAAATTTTCATCGCCACCAGTTAATAAAGATCAGTTTGTTTTAATGGATTTTCGCCCAAATCATTTAAACAAAGAAGAAAAGTTATCATCTCCTTCCTTTCTTTATGCAATGGATCTTGGAAATGAAACTTTTTTTGTTGAAGAAACGTCATTAGCAAGTTATCCTGCCTTATCCCAAGAGAATCTCAAAAAAAGACTTTTTAAAAGATTGAATAGCAAGGGTGTTCACGTAAGTGAAATTTTTCATGAAGAGAATTGCCTTTTTCCAATGAATTTACCCCTACCATTTAAAAAGCAATTTGTACTTGGTTTTGGAGGGTCTGCAAGCATGGTGCATCCTGCATCAGGATACATGATCGGATCTTTATTGAGAAGAGCTCCACTCCTCGCAAAAAAATTAGCAATCTTTTTAAAAGAACCTAATCTCAGTTCTTTTGAACTAGCAACAAAAGGTTGGGAGGTCCTATGGCCTTACGAATTAATACAAAGACATAAACTTTACCAATATGGTTTAAAAAGACTGATGAGTTTTGACGAAAGTAGATTAAGAAGCTTTTTCTCAAATTTCTTTAGATTATCAACCAATGAGTGGGTAGGCTTTCTTACTAATACACTTCCACTTCCAAAACTAATTTACGTGATGAGTAAGATGTTTATAAATTCACCTCTAAAAGTAAAACTAGGAATGCTTAAGTTAAATTAGTATTTTTTATTTTCGCCAATCATCAATATTAATGTCTGGGAAAACTTTATCTTCTTCCTCAATATCTTCAAGCAATTTTAAATTAATATTGGAATGATTTTTAATCATTTCAACTATTTTCCAGAATCTGAACAAATGTTTTTCTATCCTCTCTTTTGCAAGTTCAGTTGTTGTTCCAGCTCTTAGTATAAAACTCCAATCAGAGGATTCAGAGAGAAGTAATTCTCTTGCTGCTTGCTTGAAAAGTCTTAAAGATAAGTCATTATTAAAATTTTTAGAGCATAAATCAACAAAAGTTGAGCCTGCTTTAGTGATTTCCGGAACAATCCACGCATTTGCATCATTAATCCAATAGTTATGGTAACCTCCTTGTCCCCAGCTTGATGGTGATGGATCGCAAATCTGAAGATTTGGTTTTTGAACTAAAAATTCTTTTAAATTTGTAAGCTTAATTGAATATTTACTAGAGTTTTTTAAAATATTTTCAATAAAAAAAGGTCCCTCATACCACCAATGACCAAATAACTCTGCATCAAATGGAGCTACCAATAAGGGCTTAAAAGAAGAGGATAATGATAATTTTTCTAATTGTTTTGATCTAGCAAGAAGATAAGAATCAGCATGTTCTGCAACCTTCTTTTTGGCTTCATTTTCTAAGTAAAAAGCCTTTTCGCCCAATGGTACCCTATCATTTGTAATCTTATGAAACTTCAAACCCAAAGGTCTTTTAGTTGAGATACCTCTCTTTTGGAGTTTGGAGATAGGTAATTCCCATCCCAAATCTTTATGAAATTCCCTATAAACTTTGTCTCCGGGGAATCCGTCCTTCGCAGACCAAACGGGTAAAGTTGACTCACTATCTCTTCCAAAGAAGGCAACTCCTTTTTTCGAGCATATTGGAGCGTACACACCATACCTAGGTCTTGGTGTAGCGTTTAGAATACCGTGACCATCTAAGATTGCATATCTAATTCCTGAATTAAATAGCATTTCATCTAAATTCTCATAATATGCACATTCAGGTAACCAAATACCTAAAGGCTTAGTTCCAAAAATATTTTCATGGTTCCTAATGGCTGTATTAATTTGTCCTTTAACAGTTTCTGGATTTTCCCTCAGAATTGGCAAATATCCGTGTGTAGCTGCACAAGTAAGAATATCCAAATTTCCAGAGTTGTTTAAAACTCTAAACTTCTCAATTAAATTTCCACAACATTTTTGCCAATATAAGTATTTTTCATTGAGATTATTCATTAAAAATGCAGAGGCATTTTTTTCTTCCTTTGGCAGATCGTTTAATAAATCAGTTCTTGTTTCAATCCAACTTGGGAATGTTTCTTGAATTTTTTTATTATTTAGAAGTGATAATAATGTTGGAGACAAACTAATAGTAAGTTTGGTATTTAAAGGATTTTCATTTTTGGAAGATTCTATTGATTGAAGTAGTGGAATGTAACATTCCAAAATCGCCTGAAATAACCAATCCTCTTCTAACGAGTTTTTCTCATTTTTTCTAACATAAGGTAGATGAGCATGTAAAACTATCGCTAACTGTCCTAAAACATTATTTTTAGAGTATTGCCCATTCATACTTTTTAAATTTATGCTTATTGTTCTATAAAAATTGAAATTTTTTCTTGTGAAAAATAAGTCTTTAATGCTAAAAGAATACTTTAAAAATTTAAGTATTTTATTTTTTTTTCAGAATTTTAACCAATATTATTTAAGTTATAATTTTTAAACAAATCTTTATTGAAAAGAAATCTAGTCAAATTTTTTTAATTAGCTTAATATAAGTTTAGATTATTCCCTTTAATGTCAAAAGATCCTAGAAGAATTTTGATATTTGATACAACTCTTCGAGATGGAGAGCAATCCCCTGGTGCCAGTTTAAATCTTGAAGAAAAACTTGCTATTGCCCATCAATTAGCAAGATTAGGGGTAGATGTTATTGAAGCTGGATTCCCTTTTGCAAGTCAGGGAGATTTTAAAGCTGTAAATAAGATTGCCGATACCGTAGGAAAAGAAAATGGCCCCATTATATGCGGTTTAGCTAGAGCGTCTAAAGGAGATATAAAAGCATGTTACGAAGCAGTAAGTCCAGCGCCTAAAAAAAGAATACATACTTTTATTGCTACAAGTGACATTCATCTTAAACATAAACTTAAAAAATCTAGAAAAGATGTTCTTCAAATAGTTCCAGAAATGGTTAATTATGCAAAATCATTGGTAGATGATATTGAGTTTTCTTGTGAAGATGCCTCAAGGAGTGATCCTGATTTTTTATACGAAATAATTCAACTAGCAATTTCTGCAGGAGCGACAACAATAAATATCCCTGATACTGTTGGATTTACGACTCCTAGTGAATTTGGCAAATTAATTGCTGATATAAATAAAAATGTTCCAAATATTGATGAGGCAGTAATCTCGGTTCATGGTCATAATGATTTAGGTTTAGCAGTGGCCAATTTTTTAGAGGCAGTAAAAAATGGAGCAAGACAACTGGAATGTACTATTAACGGAATTGGTGAAAGAGCCGGGAATGCCTCTCTAGAAGAATTAGTAATGGCATTGCATGTCAGGAAAAGTTTTTTTAATAGTTTTTTTAAAAGAAATCCAGATTCACCAACTCCTCTTACGGCTATAAGAACAGAAGAAATAACAAAAACCTCTAGACTTGTTTCCAACCTAACTGGAATGACAGTACAACCTAATAAAGCAATTGTAGGGGCTAATGCTTTTGCCCATGAGTCAGGCATTCATCAAGATGGGGTTTTAAAAAATAGACTAACTTACGAAATTATCGATGCAAAAACTGTTGGCCTGAGTGATAACAAAATATCTTTGGGGAAACTTAGTGGAAGAAGTGCAGTCAGAGCAAGATTAGAAGAGATGGGTTATGACTTGAGCCGAGAAGATTTAAATGATGCTTTTGCTCGTTTTAAGGATTTAGCTGATAGGAAAAGAGAAATTACTGATAGAGATTTAGAAGCAATTGTTAGTGAACAAGTACAGCTACCAGAAGCGAAATTTCAATTAAGTCTTGTACAAGTAAGTTGCGGTAACGCATCTAAACCTACTGCTACCATTTCGCTTCTAAATACGGAAGATAATACTGAGGATACTGCTGTATCAATAGGGACTGGACCCGTTGATGCTGTATGCGAGGCTTTAAATAAATTAGCTAAAGTTCCTAATGAATTAATTGAATTTTCAGTAAAGTCGGTAACAGAAGGTATTGATGCTTTGGGCGAAGTAACAATAAGAATAAGAAGTGATAACAAGATATATTCTGGTCATTCAGCAGATACAGACGTTGTTGTTGCAGCAGCAAATGCGTACGTTAATGCCTTAAATAGGCTTATATTTTCAGAGAAAAAAAATTCGATTCACCCTCAATTTGACAATTTAGAAAATCCTGAGAAGACATATATATCTAATCCTGCAAATTAAATTTTTTCTTAGGATTATTAAGTAGCTTTAAAAATAGTATCGTAATATTGTAGATTAATCTCATAGTCAAAGAAGTAAATAATGACAGAAAGGTTATTTGGATATTGGGCTCTTTCATGGGTTGGGTTAGTAAGCAATATAGTTGCACTTCCAATAATCGCGTTAATAATCAGTTTTGGACCTCCACTTAAAGTCGCTAATATAACTCTTGCAATAAGCCTTGGCTGGCCAGCTGCGATAGTTGGAATAGTCTCTTCAGCAGCCCTTTTAGCAGAGAGGAAATGGGGCGTAACTTTAACTCTAGTATCCTTATCAATGGTAATTTCTGGTATGGGTCCTTATTCAATCGTAAGGCTAATAACTCTTAGGGACATTTTTGGAATTGGTGGGTTTACCCTTTTAACAACTTTTTTAAGTACACTAGCTCTTTTATATTGGTGTAATCCAAAACATAGAAGAAGTATCAGACTATAAATTGTCTAAAGAAAATTAAGAAAAAGTATTATTTTTGCTAGTTGGATACTGAATTCTTCTATGTCTAATTCTTTTCCAAACATTTAAAAACGCTCTTTTTATTAAATATATTTCTCCCCTCGATAAATTACTATCATCCAATTGCCCATCTTTTTGACGTGAACAGATGATTTTGGATATTGTTTCCAAAGCTTCATTATCAGATGCATTAATATTCATAGCTCTTAAAGCTGCTTCACAACCATCAGCTAGCATTAAAATAGCTGTTTCTTTTGACTGAGGAATGGGACCTTTGTATCTAAAATCATTTTCATTAATCTTGAGATTTTTTTCTTTGGCTTTCTGAAAAAAATATCCCATTTTTAGGGTACCTTGATGTTCTGGGATAAAATTGGCTATTGATTTAGGAAGTCTATTTTTTTTTGCATATTTTAAACCCTCATCAACATGAGCCTGCAATACCTCTGCACTTCTAAAGGGATCATCTATTTCGTCATGAGGATTTTTTGAACCATCCTGATTTTCAATAAACCAATTAGGAGCATGTAATTTCCCAACATCATGATATAAAGCTCCAGTTTTAATTAGATCAATATCGCCACCAATCATTCTTGTTGCTTCCTCTGCCAATCCACATATCAGTAAGGTATGTTCAAAAGTACCTGGAGCTTCGAGAGACAATCTTCGAATAAGAGGTTTCTCTTTGTCTGCTAATTCGAGTAATCTTGCCTTTGTTAAAAGTCCAAATATCGATTCAAAAATAGGAATAACTAATATAGTAAAAAGCATTACTATTGCCAATAAAAAGGAATCTGAAAATATATTGCCGCCATTCGAGACAAATTCTTGATTATCAATAAGAGATATTTTATCTTTACCTATTAATATCCATTGACTTAACAAGGCACCCATGGGAACAAAAATTGATAGTTGGAGTAACTGCGCTCTATTTCTAATTCTTCCTCCAAGTAAAGATACTACTGATGCACAAAATAACAAAATAAAAAACAAATTATTATTGATATAAACTGCTGGGTCAGGCCAATTAAGGCTCGCAATTGATACCCAAGCCAAAGCCGTTATGCTTCCCATTCCTTGAGATATTATTAAAGCCGGTGGAATTATTATAGATAATGGAGTAACAGTGGAGACTAAGGCTAATTTCGAAGCCTGTACTGCTAAAAGAAGAGTTATGATGAAGATTATTTGTCGTGAAGAAATTGTAGGATTTTCTTTTTTTGAAACAAGTATCAAAATCCCGGAACTAATTAATACTTCAGTAAAGGTAAATAGCCAAGAATAAATATCTGAGATATTTAAAGGCGAAATAAGAAGTAATTCATAAGAAGAAACTATTGAGATCAAAATGCATATTAAAAAAATTATAAGATTATCGATTTTTGAAATCCTAGTTGGTTGTTTTATTGGAACTTGACTCCTCCTCCAAAGATAAAGCAACTTTTTTAAGGTAGTTGTAATGTTTTGCACAGAATATAATTAAATCTATTTGATTAATTTAGAATTATAGGCATGCTAGGAGTAAAAAGGAGATGTTTTTCTAAATGTCAATAAAATTAGACGGTAAAAAATTATCTCTTGAAATTGAGAAAAGATTAAACGAGTATATATCTATTAATAAAAAAATCGCAAAAAGAGCTCCTGGTTTGGCTGTTATAAGAATAGGTGAAGACCCCGCTAGTGGAGTTTACGTCAATAACAAGGAAAAAGCATGTTTAAGAGTGGGAATAAAGAGCTTTATCTTTCATCTAAAAGATAATGTGGAGCAAAAAGAAGTTGAAAAATTAATTGACAAACTTAACTTTGACGAGGATATAGATGGGATGTTGCTGCAACTCCCCATCCCAAAAAAGTTTGATGAGCAAAAGCTGATCAGTCATATCAATTCAAACAAGGATGTAGATGGATTAAATGAAATAAATATTGGCAAATTAGTAAAAAATGAGACTGCGATGAGATCTTGTACTCCAGCAGGAATTATAAATTTATTAAGATCCCAAAATATAACAATTAAAGGGAAGAAAATTGTTGTCATAGGGAGAAGTTTGCTAGTTGGGAAACCCCTATCACTTATGTTATTAAACCTAAATGGGACAGTAACAATGACTCATTCAAAAACATTAAATTTAAATAAAGTCTGTAAGGAAGCTGATATATTGATAGCCGCTGCTGGAAAACCTAATCTCGTGGATTCTACTTTTGTGAAAGAGGGAGCAGTGGTAATTGATGTTGGGATACATAGATTAAAAAGTTCTGATAAAAATAAATCCAGATTATGTGGCGATGTATTATTAGAAGATGTAATTCCTAAAGTATTTGCATACACTCCTGTACCAGGAGGTGTTGGACCAATGACAGTCACAATGTTGCTGGTCAATACAATTTTTAGCTGGCAAAAACAATTTGGTTTATCATCGGCTCTTAATGACCTAATGCCATAAATTCTATGATGAAAAAAATTATTAAACATTTAAAATGACTGAAGTAATTGATAATATCTCAGATTTTGAAAGTTATCTAATAGATACGAAAAAGTTAGTTGAAGAAGCTCTTGATTTGTCATTAGGTCCAGAAAACCCAGAAATACTTAGAGAATCAATGAGATATTCTCTTCTAGCAGGTGGGAAAAGAATACGTCCAATTTTATGCTTAGCATCTTGTTCACTAGCTGGAGGAGAACCCTCATTAGCTATTCCTACAGCAGTTGCGATAGAAATGATTCACACAATGTCCTTAATTCATGATGATTTACCCTCTATGGACAATGATGATCTAAGGAGAGGAAGACCAACAAACCATAAAGTTTACGGAGATGCAATAGCTATTCTTGCAGGGGACGCTTTATTAACTAGAGCATTTGAAATGGTTTCTTTAAGAAGTCCAGGAGTTGATCCAACTAGATTATTAAATGTAATCGGTGAACTTTCCTTAGTTGCAGGTGCCCCGGGATTAGTCGGGGGGCAAGTTGTTGACTTGGAATGCGAAGGAAAAGAAGTTGACCTTGAAACTCTAGAGTATATTCACCTTCATAAGACTGGGGCTTTATTAAAAGCTTGCGTAAGAACAGGCGCGATGATCGCAGGAGCTAACGACAAATTATTAGAAGCTCTTACAACATATGCAGAGGGGATTGGATTAGCCTTCCAAATTATAGATGATATTCTTGATTTAACTTCAAGCAGTGAAAAGCTTGGCAAAACTGCAGGCAAAGATCTTTTAGCTGACAAAACAACATACCCTAAATTACTTGGGATGGAGGAATCAAAGAAAAGGGCATTTGACTTGGTTGAGAAAGCAAAACAAGCAATTAAACCTTGGGGATCAGATGCAAAGTATCTAATATCCCTAGCTGACTTTATTACAAATAGAGACAGATAAATAGTTCGAATTTATGACCGAGTTTTTTTCCTTTTTTAATAATTCAGTACTTTTCTGGAGTTTATTATCTTGTTTGCTAGCTCAATTCTTTAAAATTGTGTTCAATTTTATTTCAAATAAAGAGTTAAGATTTGGAATTATCTTCGAGACAGGTGGTATGCCCTCAAGTCATTCCGCCTTAATAACTGGTGCTACATCTGGTATAGGTTATGAATTAGGATTTGATAGCTCGATATTCGCTTTAGCAGTTGCCATATCACTTATAGTTATGTATGACGCTAGTGGGGTTCGAAAGTCAGCTGGTATTCAAGCTTCAGAAATTAATAAACTATCAAAGAAACTAGACCCTAAATCTAAAGTACTTCTAAAAGAAACACTCGGCCATACAAAAATTGAGGTTATAGTAGGTAGTTTTTTAGGACCATTAATAACTTTGCCCGGAATGTTTTTTTTAGGTTCCCCTCTTAAGATAGTTGCTTTGATAACAAATTAATATTCCTTATTAATAGCCAATTTGTGTGGAATCTATAAAGTTTTTTGCTACTTCTGGAGAACTTGGCAAATGCAAATGGATCCAACTTGCATGTAATTTATTATCAAAAAAGCCCTCATTTTTATACTTGGTGTTCCAAGATTTAATCTTCCATGGGTGAGAGAATTTATTCTGATGCTCAGCTTTTTTTAAATCAAATTCAGATGAATTATTTTCAATTTCCCAAAAATGAAATTCATGTCCTCTAATTAATTGATTTTGTTTAATGATAGGAGTATCTTTAAAACCCTTAATATATCTATAGCCTACTGAAAGTTTATTTTTTTTTGATCTAAAAGGCAATATGCCACTCATTTTATGATTATTGCCATTTTCATCTTTTATTACGTCTCCTAAAATCATCATCCCTCCGCACTCTGCATATATAAATCCATTTTTGCGGAATTTCCTTAATGAATTCAAGCTTTTTCTAGAGTTACTTATATGATCAGCATATTTTTCGGGAAAACCTCCAGGAATAATTAGAGAGGATGCCTCACTAGGTATTTCTTCATCATCATAAATACTCCATGAAATCAAAGGTATGCCTACTTCACTCAAAAACTCCTTAGTTTCAGGATATTGAAAATGAAAGATTTTATCTTCTGCAATTGCGATAGGTTTACTTTTATCTATTTTAAAATCATTAAAATTGACAGATTTAAATATTTTCTTTTGAGGAGATTTCAGGAATTTAATAAGGGAAATTACATCAAGATTCCTTTCAGCAAAATTTGCAAAGTATTGAACATCAATTTCTTTTTCATTATCCATTGGAGATATCAAACCTAAATTAGCTTTGTTTAAAGTTATTTTTGGATCAGATGGTAAAAATCCAAGAATTTCGATATCTTCATTTTTAAAAACTTCTTTGATTAATTTTTTATGTCTATCTGAATTAACGTTGTTAAATATAATTCCTACTATTGACAACTCACTATCGAAATCTCTAAAACCTCGAATAGTCGCTAAAAGAGAAGCTACTTGACCTCTAGCATTAAGAATAAAAATTATTGGAGCATTGAGAAGTTTAGAGATATTTGCTGTGCTGGAATAGGTTGTAGATCCTAATCCATCAAATAGACCCATTGCTCCTTCAATTAATGAGAATTCATATTTCAAAGAATGTTTAAAAAAACTTTCTTGAACCCATTCTTCGCCACTTAAAAAAATATCTAAATTCCTACAAATAGGTTGGCCAATTGAACTAAGTTGTTGTTGATCAAGATAATCTGGGCCAACCTTGAAAGTTTGTATCTTTATACCTTTTGAAAACGCCCAACAAGATAGTAAAAGCGATAATGTGGTTTTCCCACTATCAGTTGAAGGAGATGATATTACACAAGGCATCTACTAGTTATTCAAACCATTAAATATCTGAAGAGCTATTTTAATAGAATTTTCAAAAAGAGGACTGGTATTTCCTCTACTACTTCCCAATAATTTACTAACATCGTACTCTGATGTAGAAAAAGAGTTTGGAACAACTTGTTCTATTAATTCCATATCAGCCATTCCCCCTGCTTCAAGTCTCATACATTCCACTGATTCACAACCAAGTATTACACAAGTGTTATTTTTTTGAACCTCACTAATTTTTGAAATCAGCCTCAATCCAATAACTTGTCCAAAATGAATACTTGGATTTCCCAAAGATAAGGGATTTATTGATGCAGAAATTTTTTCGCCATTAATTCTTTCAAAGTCTATTTTTGTTGATTCTGTATCCTTTTCAACTCTTAGAAAAGACCAACCAAGTTTATCGCTAATCCATGAAATCAAAAACAAAGCTTGAATCATATGATCTCCAGCGATATCAATATCGATATCAGTAATATGATCTAAAATTGGTCTCCTCGAAGGCGGATCAAAAATCATTGCCAATGATTCCCTCCAATTTTTCAATCTAACCCAATTCAAATCATTAATAGCTTTATTTGAATTATTTAATTGATCTAAAACCTTTAAACATCTTTGAGGCGATCCAAGAGCAGTATCAATTATTAACCGTAGACCATAATTAGTAAAATATTCGAAGATTTCAGGCGATTCATCCAAGTTTCCATTCCACCACAACCATGAAGGTAATTCATCAATAGATAATTCATCAATTATTTTTAATCCTTTATTAGATATTGAGGCCGAGTCCCCCCTTATAACAACTAAATCCCCACATATAGGTTGCATAGCTGAAGTATCACTTAATGGACAGTAAGCAGATACAAAAGTTTTTATTTCTGAATTTTTATTTAATGTTGGCGCAAGAGTTATTAATCTTCTTGGATTCAATGTGCTTATTGTTGATTCAAAAAATTGTCCTCTAAAATCTTCATAGTCTTTATTAGATATATTTTCCTTCAACAAATTCAATAATTCTTCACTATTAATGGAAGTAGTGATAGGAAGTCCTTGATCTAGTATAAATTTTTTAGCAACTTCAATTAGCTCTGGACTTAAATTACCAGTAATTGGTCCATTTACTAATCCTTTTTGAACTAAACATTGTTCTAACCAAGCGGGCTGCCAGACCATTAATGTAAAAGTATTAGCTCCACTATTATCTTTATCTTCTGAAATCCATAATTTATTAAGGTAATTAGAAATTTCCTGATAAGGCAGCTCTAACGGGGTTTGGAGTGTTAGTTGAGGTTTCATTTTTAAGGTCTACGCCAGAAAATATTATCTTTAGAAATTAATTGATCAGACTCAGGAGGTCCCCACGTCATAGATTCATAATTATAAATAGGTAACTTCCAAGGAGAATTATCCATCAATTCTATTAATGGTGTATAAAGTTTCCAAGCTGCCTCTACTTCATCACTTCGAGTAAATAAGGTTGGGTCAGAAAGCATTGCATCAGCTAATAATCTTACATAGCCTTCATCTGATGGTTCTCCAAAGGATTCATCATAAGAAAATTCCATCTCAACAGGTCTTGATTTCATTCCTGAACCAGGGGATTTTACCTCAAATTTGAAAGTAGCACCTTCATTTGGCTGAATTCTAAGGATAAGTTGATTTGGGGCAGGATTTATTATTGTTGATTCAAATAAATGAACAGGAACATCTTTAAAAGTCAAGACTATTTCTCCAAGTCTTTTAGGTAGTCTTTTACCTGTTCTCAAATAAAAAGGAACCCCTTGCCAACGCCAGTTATCAACGTATACTTTTGTCGCAATATAAGTTTCTGTTGTGCTATTACAATTAACCCCATCTTCATGCCTATATCCTTTGAGTCGATTAGAAATATTTCCTCCCTCTCCATATTGACCTCTTATGCAACAATTCCATGGTTCATTTTCGTCAGCAAGTTTTGATGCTTGAAGAACCTTAGCTTTTTCATTTCTTATTGCTTCTGGTTCAAACTTTCCAGGAGGTTCCATTGCAGTAACAGCAAGCATTTGAGTCATATGATTTTGAAGCATATCTCTTAAAGCACCAGAACTTTCGTAATAACCTGCTCTATCTTCAACTCCTACTGTTTCAGATGAAGTAATTTGAACACTTGATATATAATTTCTGTTCCAGATTGGTTCAAAAATAGTGTTTGCAAACCTCAAAACAAGAATATTCTGAACTGTCTCTTTACCTAAATAATGATCAATCCTATAAATCTGACTTTCTTCAGCGCAACTCTGAACGATCTTATTCAATTTTTTTGCACTTGAATAATCTCTTCCAAAAGGTTTTTCAATCACTAAACGACTTTTCTTAGGGTCATCTAAAAGGCCAGCTGCTTTAAGAGCTTTACATCCACTTGCATAGAAATTCGGAGATACTGATAAATAAAATGTTCTATTCCCATGAGTAGCTTGTGCTTTATCAATTTCATTTAATCTTTTAGAAAGCCTTACGACATGATCACTTTGTTGTAAGTCAACTGGTTCATAGAAAAGATAATTGGAAAATTGTTCCCACTCCCTTTCTTTACCAGATATTTGATTTGATAGCTTTACTTTCATCTTTTCTCTAAACTCATTATCAGTCCAAGGTCTTCTCGCACAACCAACTATTCCAAATTCGCTAGGAATTCTTCTTTGCAAATAGAGTTCAAATAAGGCTGGTATTAATTTTCTATGAGTTAGGTCTCCACTAGCACCAAATATTACCAAGCATTGTGGAGATATGACTCTCTCCTGCCGTAAGCCTAATCTTAGAGGATTACTTAAAGTTGAAGGCATATTTTTAGTATTCTTTATTTAAAATCCTCTTTTTTTCAAATATTAGCTACATATTGTGTCTAAACCAAAAAGTATTTAGTAGGTGAAACTTAAATCTTAATATCAAAGTCTTAGTATGTTTCTACGTGCCATCTCCCTGCTTTTTTTAGTTGAGGTCTTAATTCTGACCAGTTCAAGCCTTTTTCTTCTGCCGCTTTAGTCATTGCTTCATCTATTCCAGGCTCCATACCCTTTAACCCACAAAGATATATGTGTGTCTTTTCATCTTCAATCATATTAAAAAGCTCATTTGCTGATTCTAATACTCTGTCTTGAATATACATTCTTCCACCTTTTGTATTTTGTTGCTCACGACTGATAGCTTTTGTATATTTAAAATTATCTGGATAATCAGTAAGATATCTCTGAAGATCTTCCTCATATAACAAATTAGCTGATTTAGGAGCCCCCATAAATAACCAAGCTTTACCTTTGAAATTCCATTTATTTTTTTCTTTCTCTGTTGGCTCGAACATTCTTCTTAGATAAGCTCTCATAGGTGCTATTCCTGTTCCAGTAGCCAACATAACGATATTAGATTCTTCTTCGTCTGGGAGTAACATCTCTTTACCTACAGGGCCTGTAATTTTCACTTTATCTCCAGGCTTAATATCGCATAAATAAGTGGAACAAACACCATTGATGGTTTCGCCATCTTTTTCATATTGAAGCTGTCTAACACAAAGAGAAACGGTATTTCCATTAAAATCGTCCCCATGTCTAGTACTTGCTATTGAATAAAGTCTTAGTTTATGAGGCTTCCCATTTGCATCTTCTCCAGCTGGCATGATACCAATACTCTGGCCCTCAACATAATTTAAGAATGGATCACTATCTTTAAGGTCAAAAGTTATGTGATTCACCCTGCCAATTGCTCCATCTTTGAGCAAACTGTAGTTTTCAATTACTGTTCCTTCGTATGGTGTTTTTGGCCTATAAATATTTACCGGAACGTCTGCATGTTTTTTCTTCGCTACTTTTGGAGCTTCTGTTTTTGGAGCTTCTGTTTTTGGAGCTTCTGTTTTTGAAACAGTTACTTTCTTTGGTTCCACTACTTTTGCCTCAGGTTTTTTTGTTTTAGTTTCTTCAACAAATTTTAAAGCTCTTTTATTAAAAGTTGTGAGTATAAAATAAAAAACAGCTATAACTACTGGAATATGAGCTAATCCGCCTGCGATTACTTTTGCTTGTGAATACATTTTTTAAGATTTCTTTATAAAAGATTATCAATTAGTAGTTTAATTTGTATTGATTTTACAAAAATGGTTACGTTTTGAGATCGGAATAAATAAATAAAATAATTTTTATTTTTCAGCATTTTTTGTTTTTATTTGTATAGTTACACAGAAATAATTTTTTTATTTGATTAAATAATTCATTTATGATTAATCCTCAAGATTCAGTAGATCATTCAAAAAAAAGTGATTACAGGACAATTGAGCAAACAATGGAAAAGCTTTCAGGCGGAACAAGAAGACTTGCAGCTCAATTGACTACTTCTGCCAGTTTGGATTCTTTGTGGAATGTTTTAACAGATTATGATCGACTAAGTCATTACATTCCAAATCTATTATCAAGCAAAAAAATATTTCAAAGAAACAATAATGTCCACCTTAAACAAGTTGGGGCTCAAGATTTTCTGGGCATGAAATTTTCAGCTGAAGTAACTATTAATTTATTTGAAGATAAGAAGCTTGGCCTTTTAAAATTTGATTTGATAAAAGGAGATTTCAGAAAATTTGAGGGCAGTTGGAAAATTCAAAATATTAAAGGTACTTCAAAAAATTCATTAATTTATGATCTTACCGTTCAAGGTTGTCAGTGGATGCCAATAGGTATGATAGAGAAAAGACTAAAAAGAGATCTGTCAGAAAATTTGATTGCCGTTGATAGACAAGCAAAATCAACAATAAAATAAATTTTAATTTATAGCCCCAAGGGGATTCGAACCCCTGTCGCCTCCGTGAAAGGGAGGTGTCCTAGGCCTCTAGACGATGGGGCCAGGAAATCAGCATACCTGCTTATTAAAAATTAAGAGTAAGGCTATACTTTCGTCAAGTATTGTTGATCTTTATTTTGTCCTTGCCACACAGGAACGGTAAAATGGAAACATGAACCTGCTCCAATTTCAGATACCACCCATATTCTCCCTCCATGAACTTGCACAATTCTTCTGCAAACAGATAACCCGATACCAAAACCTGAAGTTCCCTCAGAAGTTTGTGGTAGTCTTACTCTATCCAAAAAAATTCTTTTTTGCTCACTCATAGGAATACCGGCACCTTTGTCACAAATTGTTATCTCTACCCATTGATTTGTCTTGTGGATCATTGTAATTTTTATAGATCCAGAATCTTTAGAAAATTTAATGGCATTTTCAATTAAATTTAAAAATACTTGCCTCATTCTTCTTTGATCTGCGAATACACTTGGCAGATCAGATGGAATATCAGTATCTATTTCAATATTCCTTAATCTCCAGAATTTTTCTAATTCGAGTATGACCTCAGCGCTAATATTACCTAATTCAATTTTTTGTGGGTTAAATAAAGCCTCCCATTTTGTTGTTCCTACCTCTAAAAGATCCTGAGATAAAAGTTCAATTTCTTCTAGACGTCTTTTAATTACTTCTTGCAATTTTGAAATATCTATTTGTCCAAGTTTTTGACTTTGAATAGCCAAAGTAGCAGCAGTTAAGGGGGTTCTTAATTCATGAGCGACCATTCTTAATAATCTCTCCTGAGATTCTATTCTTTTTGTTAATGTCTCGTTTTCTTGTCTCAAAACAAGAAGTTCGTCTTCAAGAAGAAATTCTTTTTGAGTTCTTATTGAATCAATTTTGGAGGGTTGCAAATTAATCCCTAAATTTTTTGTTACACCTTCCTGGGACCACCTTGGCAACCATTTCTGCAACTGAGAAAAAATATTACTTCCAGCAAATATTTGCTTTGGTGCAGGAGAAATTTTTATTAGAGCTGGAATAGCTACTAATCTATGTAATTCAAGTAATTCGGGTTGGTCTCTGGGCTCAGAAATCTGAAGAGATATCTTAAATTCACAATTATCAGATTCTAGATAAGCTATTAAAGATTTAATGTCACTACTGGAAAGTTGATTCCTAGCCGCTACAAGTATTAGTTTTAGCTCTTTTTTATCATTCAAATGATTTGCCCTGAAGTGTTGAAAAGCTGTTAATCCTTATAAACACCTTAAGATATTTATTTTTATTCTACAAATAAGCTATGAAATATATGAGACTTTTTTATAAATGGTTATTGTTAATCAAAAGAAAAATGTAAATTTTGGAGAAAAAAATTCTCCTGAAATTAGTTTAAATAGCAATTTAAAAAGATGGTTTTCAAGAAATATTGGGTTGTGGAAATCTAATAGAACATATTTTCTTCATGACTTACATAAAACTTATAATTTATGCATGAATATTAATATACAAGCCCTTGAAAATAAATCCGAATGGGAATCTCACTATAAATTTACTTGGTATCCAGAAATGAAATATGATTTTTTTGATGAAAATCCTCAATACAAGGACAAAGGTGAAATGCAAGCTTGCTTAAAAGGTCACCAACTTATAAGAGGAAATTTTTATTTAAGTAATGTTGAAGGAATATCAAACATAAAGCAAGTTGATGAACACGAAATGATTTTTGAGTCCTCCTATGAAGATTGGTATATCCTAGAACATACAAGACTAGTAGATTCGGATAATTATAGATTTAGAGTTATATATTCATGGAACAAAAATAAGCTAAAAATAGTTGAGAATCATCACGAAATAAAAATTATTAAGTAAGTTCTTTTTAGCAATTTAAGTTAAAAATAAAAATGTTATCTTATAGTAAATATTCCTAGTTAATGAATATTAATTTCCATTCGAAAAAAATTCCTAGAATTATTGGTATGAGCCTCATTATACCTTTAACCTTTTTCGAGATTAATACAATAAATAAACAACTCAAAGCTGATAATAATTTTATTGCTGCTTCTGAAAAAGATCTTTTCTTATATCGGCAGATGGGGGCATCTTATCTTTGTATAGCTTCAAAAGCTGAAGTAGATTTTAGTAAAGGTCTTGGGATTGCCAGCGCTACTTTTGCAAATGTAATAATAGGCAAGCATGGTGGGGCTATCAAAGAATTGGGCAACAAAAAACTTGACGAAAAAAAATTATATAACGCAGGTACATTTCAAATTGTTGGAAGTGCTCTTAATATTTGCCCTGAAAGCATTCCAAAAAATATAAAGAACGATTATGAAAAAAGGCTAAAGCAAATTGCAAAGGAAAGCAAAAAATAATTTTTCTGTTTATCTAAACATTGAACTAACAGAACTTTCTTCGTGAATTCTCCAAATAGCTTCACCTAACATATTCGCAACAGAAAGAACCTTTAACTGCGGGAAATTATCCTTAACAATAACTGGAATGCTGTTAGTGACAATAACTTGTTCAAATAAATCCTTAGTACTTAATCTTTCATAAGAAGGAGGAGAAAAGACAGCATGGGATGCACATGCAAATATTCTTTTGGCTCCTTCTTTTTTTAATAAATTAGCTCCAGAACAAATTGTGCCGCCAGTGTCTATCATATCGTCTATAAGAATAGCCGTTTTATCTTTAACTTCACCAATAACAGTTAAACTCTCAGCTATATTATGAGATGACCTTCTTTTATCGATTATAGCCAAAGGAGCATCTTTCATTAATTTTGCAAATGCTCTTGCTCTCGCAACACCTCCTACATCAGGGGACACAACTACAACTTCCTCCAAATTTAAACTTTCTAAATAATCAATTAACACTGGTGAACCATAAATATGATCACATGGAATATCAAAATAACCCTGTATCTGAGCGGAATGTAAATCCATAGCAAGGACTCTATCTACTCCTGACTTCTCTAGCAGATTAGCAGTAAGTTTTGCCGTTATAGACTCTCTGCCAGAAGTCTTTCTATCTGCTCTTGCATACCCAAAATAAGGAATTACAGCAGTTATTTGCCTAGCAGATGCCCTCTTGCATGCATCGACCATAATCATAAGTTCCATTAAACTATCGTTAACAGGAGCGCATGTAGGTTGAATTAAAAATACATCACAACCTCTAATCGATTGTTGAATCTGAACATAAAGTTCTCCATCAGCAAATCTTTTAGATATTAAAGGGACATTTTTAATACCTAAGTATGTTGCTATTTCTTCAGCTAATTTAGGATTCGTTGTTCCACTTACTAGTCTTAATCTACTGTTAGTTAGATTAAAATTCGATTCTTTATTCTGCACTGCCGTGATAAAACTTGTCACGAATTTAGCAATATAAAACTATATACTTATCGTAGTCGTTTATGTGGATTTCGCAAAAGATAATGACGAGATCTTTTCAAAATTCACATCTCTTAAGCAAATATTTAAGAACGATGATTAAAAATCGGATTTATTTTTTATTTTAAATCCATACAAATGGAAAAAATTTGTCAATTAAAAAAAATTTGTATATCTTTAAATTTAAAGATTTAATAAAAATCTAATTTAGAGGAAACAAAAAATATAACTAAACCTTATGCATACACAAAAAGTTCTCAACGAAAAATCATTAGGCGTTCTTATGCATCCTTCATGTATACCTGGAGGAAGTGTATGCGGGACTTTTGGCAAAGGAGCAAAGGAGTGGATAAAAAAGCTTCACAAGCATGGGATTGAATACTGGCAATTTTTGCCCCTTACACCTACTGATTCTACTGGTTCTCCATATAGTGCACCATCTAGTTTTGCATTAAACCCATGGTTTCTTGATAAGGATGATTTACTCGAGAAAGGTTTTATCTTCAATTCCAATAAAGAAGAATTAGAACCCACAAATCAGGATAAGAATTATTTTGATTTCGAAGTTGCTAATTATTTCATGAAAAAATTAGGTAATCTCCTTTTGCAAGGTTGGAGTTCCCAAACTGAAGAGAGGAAAATTGATTTTTATAATTGGATAAGTAAGAATTCTTGGGTTGAAGATTATGCATTATTTATTGTTATCAGAGAGGAATTTAATATGTTGCCTTGGTGGGAATGGCCTAAAGAATTTAAAACAAAAAATATCAAGTTTTTAAAATCATGGATTACAAAAAAAAGTGATGAAATACTTATTCAGAAATTAATACAGTGGCATTTAGATAAGCAATGGCGTTATATTAAAAACTTTGCAAAATTATGTAATATCAAGCTTATTGGAGATTTGCCCTTTTATGTTTCTAGGGATAGTGCCGACGTATGGAGTAATAAATCACTATTTTCAATTTTTAAAAATGGAGATTTAATTTTTCAAAGTGGTGTGCCACCTGATTATTTCTCATCAACAGGACAATTATGGGGAACACCAACTTACTTTTGGTCAAAACATAAGAAGTCTAATTTTGATTGGTGGATAAAGAGATTTAAAAGGCAATTTGAACTTGTGGACTTGTTAAGATTAGACCATTTTAGGGGAATGGCAGGTTATTGGAGAGTTAGTGGCAATTCTGAAACGGCGATTTGTGGTAAATGGATAAATTCACCAGGTAGAACACTATTAAAGAAATTAAAAAAAGATTTAAGAACAGACTACCTACCTATAATTGCAGAAGATTTGGGAGTGATAACTCCAGATGTTGAAAAATTAAGGAAATTTTTTGAACTACCTGGCATGAAAATATTACAGTTTGCTTTTGACGGAAATGAAGATAACCCATATTTACCTAAAAATATTGAAGGTAAAAATTGGGTTGTCTACACAGGTACACATGACAACCCTACTTCCCGTTCATGGTGGGAATATTTAGATAATGACTCAAAAAAAAGAGTTAGAGATGAGTTTAAATTCTCAGAAAATCCTTCTTGGAACTTAATAGAAATTGGAATGGAAACAAATGCAAATCTATTTATCGCTCCAATCCAAGATATATTATCTTTAGATGACTCAAGTAGATTAAATAAGCCAGGTACAACAAAAAACAATTGGAAATGGAAGTTAAATCGGCCTTTAGAAGAAATAGATCATAACATTAGAAATTTTAGTGAGATAGGAAATAATTTTGGTAGAACTAGAAAATAGGGAGTTATTGAAAATAAAATTATTTATCAATTATTTTATTTTCAATATTATGAATCTCAATAACATTTACATTTAAAATAAAATATCTCTTTAATACAAATATAGTTAATACTAATATAAAAAAATAAATTAGACTTCCCTGCCAAGTATTTATAAGATCAAATTTACCTACAAGAAAATCTTTTTTTTCTTTCTTAAATGTTTTCTTTTCTTTAATTGCTATTTCAACCAATGTATTTTTTTTTAATAATAAACAATCTTCAAGCTTAATTAATACTGATCTGATAAAAGGATACTTTGGTCTAATATTTTTATTATTTTTTTCAATAGAATTTATTGTTTGCTCTGGAATCTTTGAAATCCTAGACAATTCATGGATGGTTAGATTTTGTTGAATTCTTGCTTCTTTTACTAACTTTGCAATTTCTAAATATTGATCAACAACTTCATTACTAGAGCGTTGATTATATTCAGAATTTTTTTTAAATAAAAAAAATTTTTTCAAAATATTCATTACATATTCCCAAATTTATTAATTATTTGAGTAATCAAATTTTTGAAATTACTACTTTTTTTAATTTTAATCAATTAAAATTATAAGTAAATTTATTAGATGTAAATTTAAAAACTAAATTGTAGAAATAATATTTTGCACTGCACTTTTTGCAATATTAAAAGGGCTAAAAGTATCTCTAATTAAAGCTAAGAGTTTTTTTGCATCTGTAAATTCTAATTTTTCATCTTTTATAAGGCTTAAGAGAAGATTTTTCCTAACTTCGGATCCTTTTTTACTAACAAATAATTTCAATCCAGCGTTCGCAACTGGTATGAGGTCTGAATTAATTTTCTCTGAATCTTTAAATAAAATATTTAATAAACTTTCAACTTTTTCTATTTGAATTTGACCTTTTTTATCAAAAACGACTTCTAAGAGAATGTCTAAAATTTCTTCAGAATTATCAGTGAGGAGTTTTTTAGCAATATAGGGATAGGCAATTTTTAAAATTTTAAATTCTGGATCCAGTCTTAGTGCTAAACCCTCTTGACTAACAACGGCTCTTATTATTAACGCAAACCTACTGGGAACTCTGAAAGGATAAGAATACATTAGTTTTGAGAATTTATCAGTTACATTTTTAAGATTAAAATTACCAACCTCAGCGCCTAGAGATCCTCCAAGAACTTCTTTTAATGGTTCCACAAGTTCTTGAAGATCTTGTTCTTTAGTTAAAAAACCCAATTTTTGAAAATCTTCTGCTAAGAGATAATATTCTTCGTTTATTATGT
Source organism: Prochlorococcus sp. HOT208_60m_813G15 (assembly GCA_002026165.1). GTDB lineage: Bacteria > Cyanobacteriota > Cyanobacteriia > PCC-6307 > Cyanobiaceae > Prochlorococcus_A. The sequence goes on along the minus strand of MWOS01000194.1, from coordinate 1,957 downwards.
GAACAATCGCCTTAATAAGAGTGAGTCTATCTGAATTTGTAATAGTATCCATCATTCCGAAATCAACATAAGCTAAATTCCCATAATCTTTATTTCCTCCTTTAAGAGCAAACATATTTCCTGGATGTGGGTCTGCATGAAAATATCCAAATTCAAATAATTGCTGTAGACCACTGATGACACAAGTTCTTATAAAAGAAGCAGGTATTAAGTTATTTTCCTCCAATAAAGCACGATCTCTTAATTTAACTCCATCAATCCAAGAAGTTGTGATAATCCTTTTGGATGAAAACTGTCTTTCTAATTTTGGAATAAAAATATTTGGGTTTTCTTTAAATAAATTTGCAAACCTCAAAGCATTTTCGGCCTCTTTTTGATAGTCAATTTCATCAAAAAGTGCCTTGCCGAATTCATCTATAATTTCTCCAATTCCAACACCTATATTTAATGGCAAGAATGGAGATAAAAAAGTTCCTAAAAATCTTAAAATAACAACATCCCTTCTTATAAGAAAGTACAAATTTGGCCGCTGTACCTTCACAGCTAAATAATTATTATTTACTTTTGCTTTATAAACTTGACCTAAACTTGCTGAAGCAATAGGACTATCTGGAAACTCTTCAAATAATTCATTAGCAGGCAATCCAAGTTCCTCTTCAATAATTTTTAAAGCAATTTTGTGATCAAATGCTGGGAGATTATCTTGTAAATTTGTAAGTTCTGTAAGCCAATCTTGTCTAACAAGATCTGGTCTAGTTGAGAGTGCTTGCCCTAATTTGATAAAACAAGGGCCTAAATCTGTTATTACATCAAAAAGATATTTCGATAGATTTTTTTGTACATTTTTATTTTTACTGTTACCTTGAAAAAGTATTCTTAAAAAAAGAAAAATAAAAGTTAAAAGGATATATAAAACTCGCGGTACAAAAATCCATGGTCTCAAAATCAACCAAAATAAGTCATTTTTTGCTGAATATTTCGAATAAGATCTTTTCATTAAAGTTAAAAAATATCAAAAAAGATTATCATGTAGTCCATTCTATATATGTCAATAATACTTTATGAGCATTTCATCTTTTCTAACTAAAAGGTTTTTAAAGTCTTTATTCTTTCCCGCTCATAACAGAGGGGCAGCTTTACCAACGAAATTAGTAAAGTTATTAAAAAATCCGCCTGGGTATTGGGACTTGCCCGAGCTACCAGAAATAGGTTCACCACTATCACAAAGCGGATTAATTGCTAAATCTCAAAAAGAATTCTCTGATAAATTTGGGGCGAAAGGATGTTTTTTTGGAGTTAATGGAGCTTCCGGATTAATACAATCAGCAGTAATTTCAATGGCAAATCCAGGCGAAAATATCTTGATGCCTAGAAATGTTCATATAAGTGTTATAAAAATCTGTACGATGCAGAATATAAATCCAATATTTTTTGATCTAGAATTTTCAACCAAAACTGGGCATTACAAACCAATTACAAAAATTTGGTTGGAAAATGTATTTAAAAAATTAAATTTTGACGAGTATAAAATTGCAGGGGTGATTCTTGTAAATCCCTCATATCATGGCTATGCCGGAGATTTAGAGCCTTTAATAGATTGTTGTCATCAAAAAAATTTACCTGTTTTAGTTGATGAAGCACATGGTTCATATTTCCTTTTTTGTGAAAACCTTAATTTACCAAAACCGGCCTTATCATCAAACGCTGATTTAGTGGTTAATTCATTGCATAAGTCGCTCAATGGATTAACTCAAACGGCTGTACTTTGGTACAAAGGGAATCTAATAAATGAAGGTAATTTGATCAAAAGTATTAATTTGTTGCAAACTACTAGTCCAAGTTCCTTATTACTTTCTTCTTGTGAGGAGTCTATTAGGGACTGGCTTAATAAAAAAAGTTTATCAAAATATCAAAAAAGAATTTTAGATGCAAAAGGTATTTACAAAAAATTAATTCA
>MWOS01000193.1 GCA_002026165.1 Prochlorococcus sp. HOT208_60m_813G15 | reverse complement strand
TTGAATAAAATTGAAAAAGTTGCTAATGAAAGATTAAACTCTACCAAATGTGAACAATGCAGATGTTGTCTTCCATGCCCAAATGAAATCCCTATTCCAGAAATACTTCGTTTAAGGAATATATCTATTGGTTATGGCCAATTAGAATTCTCAAAAGAAAGATACAATTTAATAGGAAAAGCTGGCCACTGGTGGGAAGAAAAAAATTCCTCATTTTGTCAAGAATGCAATGAATGTGTTCCTAGATGTCCTAGTAAATTAGATATACCAAATTTATTAAAGCAAACCCATAACTTATTAATTGAAACTCCGACAAAAAGATTATGGGGTTAAAGAATCATTCCAGAAATTTTTAAGATTAATTTTTTGTTCATTTGTAAGTAAGGGGAATGACCAACTATTTTCCCAACATTTCTCAGAAGGCCCTGAGATGGGGAACACTTCAGATTTATATTTACTTTGTAAATAATCACTATTGAATGGTAGATACCAACCCTGGCTTACTAATTTATCTACTATTGATTTACTTCTTAAAGATTTAATCCATTTAAATAATATTGCATTATTTAGATTTGATCGACTAAGTAGAAAATGCCACATCAAAGGTACTCCTTGGCTTGGGAAAACCAAAGAAAGTCTGGGATCTATTTTTAAATATTTTGAGCAGAGACTATAAGGAACTATTGCTACACAAGCATCAGAATTAATCAACCAATTGAGCATATTTTTATCATCAAATAACATTGCTTGGCTTTTAAGTTTTTTTAGAGAATTAGATGAATTAATTTTTTGAGCAATTGACAATATTATTCTGGGACTTTGTGGAAAAATAATTTTCCCAGTTAATTTTTTAGAAAGAAGAAAATCCCAAGAAGTTCTGGCTCTATTTATTAATTCATTATTATTTTTAATGATTATTGTATAAGGTACTACTCCAATAGGAAATAATTTACTTCTCTGATTTTGATTAAAACTTCCCAAAAAATCTATCGATCTCTTATCCAAATTTTCGATCAGTGGATATTCATTTATTTTTTCAAATTCTGAAAAATCTATACTAGTAATCCATCCATCATTTATTAAAATAAAGTCAGAACTAAAAATTGCATTTCTATTTTTTTGTAGCTGGATACTTTCAAAATTAATTTTTTCCTGCTTCCAGTCTTTTGGAATAATATCTTTAAAAGATTCTGGATAAAAAGAATTATGAAGTGCAATTTTTACTTTATTAGGAAGATTAGCGCAAGAATTTAAGAGAAATAAAAGCGAAAGTTTACCACAATTTAAAAATTCTCTTCTGGTTGAAAATTTTGAAAACATTCAGCAATCCTTCTCTAAAGAAATTTGACCTAGGCTCTTCATTATTTCCAGATTTTGTTGACATAATGAAACTATTTCTTCATTTTTAAATCCATCTAAAAAAGCAAGCAATGAAATTCCACCGGCACCTACACCTTCTTTTACATGGCCTAATTCATAATCCTTCAATTCTTTATATTTTGAAGATTTGAAATTTAATGGACTTGCTAAACCTAATAAATTGACATCATATTTTTCATTAATTAGATTTAATAATTGATTTAAAGAATTATCTTTCACAAGCCACCCAGTTGTCGCAAGAAAAACATCTTCAATAAAGTCATTTTCATTTTTTACATCTAAGAATTCTAATACAAGCAAAATGATTGCTAACATCTGACTTCCTCCAGACAATATGACAGGTTGTTTTGCTGACCTGGCACCAATTAATAAACCCATTGAGAAAGCTTGGAAAGGATCACCTACCGCCGCGACAACATCAAAAGAGTCAAAATCATTATTGAGATTTGCATTTAACAGTCCTTTTTGAACTACTTTTCTTCTTAATTTTCTTGGGGCTTTAAATAAACTACTACCAACTAAATTAGACACCCGCAAACCAAAAGCTTCCATTACTGCCTGAGCAGTTGTGGTTCCCCCTGGTACAGATTCAGAAATTAAGATAGGTTGTTTTGAGGATTTTCCTATCGCAAGACCTCCTTCATAGAGATTTATAACTCTCTTTTTGGACATAGATTTACCAGTAGTAAGACAATTTGATGGACCCAAATCTCTATCTTCTACAACCAAATGATTAAAATAAGGCTTTACACCTATTCCCAGAGGTACAATAACTGGATAAATATTTATAAGCTTTGAACAAACATGGCTAATTAGGGCTGGAGTTACTCCTGCATTGAGGAAAGGCAATTTATATTTATGATCTTTTGAAGCACCCTTAAGCAAAAATTCGGCATCTGCGAGCGCAGTTTTTCTTCTTGATTTTGCATTAATGCCTGCAGCGGAAATTCCTGGAATTTGAGATGTATTTGTACCTGCGATTACCAGAAATATTTTGAAATTATTTATATTCTTTTTCAGTATTTCTATCTTTTTAAGCTGATTTTTTTCGGATACATTACCAAAAAAATTTATCCCTAACTCTGTACTATACATTCTTACTTTTTCTAATTATTAAAATCAACTAAGCTATTTAATAATCTTGGAGGGTTTGGGATAGTTAATTTAAATCTTGGAAAGAGAGAATAAGCAACTACATGTACAGTTAAGACATAAACTATTTCTTGAAAAATTATTAATAAAATGGCGCCTATTTGGATACTCAAAATTGAAGGAGATAAAGGTAAATTAAATAATCCAATGAACTTTTCCATTAGACCATAACTCGCTCTAGTAATTAACACCCAAAGATTATCTCCAACCAACGTAGATAATGCTATTACTCGTAGTAAAAAGCCAAGGGTTCCAATAACAACACCCACAGTTAAACTAAGTTTCCAACTCTTTTCTTTAAACCAACACCAACCCAACCAGAAAGCCAAGATTCCATAAGGAAATAAAAATAAAGTTCCTCTAACAGGGCCCATAATTATGAATAAAAGTAGAAATTGTATTAAGAGTCCTTCCAATGCAATTTTAGTTCCTCTTCTCAAGTGCAACAAGATCATTGGGAGGGGTAAAATCAACCTTAATAAAGCTCCCCCAATTGGCAAATAATATAGTGCTACCCATAATAGAGACGAAAGAGATGCTAAATATGAGGTCTCGACAATATTTAATGCTTCTGTTTTAGTTGTTATTTTCATTTTTTGTTAAATATTCTTAATTAATTTTTATTCATACTTTTATTCTTTGAATCTAAGATGCGTTCAATCTTTTCTATTTCAAAATTTACCTCAGAATTACTTAATATGGAACTTAAATCTTTAGTAGGGTCTTTTGGATCTACATCTTTTAAGATGAATATTATTTTGTAAGTTTGAAGATCAATATTTCTTTTTTTTGTAGATTTCTTAATTTTGGTATTTTTTTGTTTTGGTATTTTTTCTGAATTTAAATCATTTTTATTTTCTATAAAATTTTTTGGCTTTTCTACTTTCTTTATTTTTTTATTTTTTTTATCATTAATCTCTTTGCTGTCTTTTACTAATATTTTTTTATTTTCTGGAACATTTTTTGGCTTTTCTACTTTCTTTATTTTTTTATTTTTTTTATCATTAATCTCTTTGCTGTCTTTTACTAATATTTTTTTATTTACTAAATTATTTTGTAAATCTTCATTTTGACTTGTTTTTTCTAAATCATCAAAACTACTTTCAAGAAAATTGCCAATCCTCCCTCCAGAACATGATTGTAAGAAAATTAAAAAAATTAATAAAAAAAATTCTTTTTTTTTAAAAATCATATTTTTCTAACTTTTCCTATTAGTTTTTTTATTACTTATTTTTGTTTTTTTTAAAGTAGAGCCTTTTTTATCTTTTAGTTTTTCTTCTAAAAGAGATACCGCATCATCTATAGAAAATTTTTCTATATCAGTATCTTTTGCAAGCGAAACATTAGTTTTGCCACATTTTAAATAGACCCCATATCTTCCATTTAATATTTGGATTTTTTCTTTAAATTCTTTCGGTTTTCCAAAGTCTTTAAGTACCTCTTGACCACCTCTACCCATTTTTGGCATCGCAAGAATTTCTAATGCTCGTTTTATATCAACTGTAAAAACATCATCCTCTTTCTTTAAGGATCTGTTCTCAGATTCATTTTCATTTTTAATCCATTTGATGTAGGGGCCAAATCTTCCTCTATCAGCCTCAACGACTCCACCATGAGGATGAGTTCCTAATAATCTAGGCAAACTTAAAAGTACAAGAGCCTGATCTAGAGTTAGATCATCAGTTTTCAACTCTTTGGGTAATGAAGCTCTTCTTGGTTTAGCTTTATCTTGATCATTATCTCCCAATTGTACGTAAGGTCCATAAGGGCCAAATCTTAAAAAGACTTTTTCCCCAGTTTTTGGATCAGTTCCAAGATCTGATGGGCCACTTAAAATTTGATCAACTTGCTTTATGTCTAAATCTCCAGGAGTAATATCCATTGGAAGATTACCTTTTGCATGAATTTCATTACCAGATTCATCAATTTTTGTACCCTCTAGCCAAGGTCCGTTAGAGCCTATTCTGACTATGCAAGGAAGGTCTTCGAAATCAACTTGTCTATAAGCTTTGCCATCAATATCACCCTCTGTTTTCTGAACTTTTACCTCCAAGCCATTTTTACCTTTATAGAAAGTTTCGAGGTATGGTAGCCACTCAAGATTGCCTGAGGATATTTCATCCAATGAAGATTCCATTTTTGCAGTAAATGTAGTATCAACTAGATCAGGAAAATGTTCTTCTAATAGAGCAGTAACAGCAAAAGCTGTAAACGTTGGAGACAAAGTATTGGAGGATATATTTGCATAACCTCTATCCACTATTGTCCCAATTATGCTTGCATAAGTAGATGGTCTTCCAATTCCTTCTTTTTCAAGTACTTTAACTAATGCAGCCTCTGTATATCTTGCAGGAGGTTTAGTTTCATGAAAAGTAGATTCCTTATTATTAACTTCAAGACATGTTCCAGTTGTTAAGTTTGGGAGAATAATTTCTTGTTGTTCTAGGGATGAACTTGGATCATCACTTCCCTCTACATAAGCTCTAAAGAATCCTGCAAAATCAATACTTTTCCCACTCGATTTAAATAATCCATCCCCCACGCTAATTTCAGCATTAATCATGGTTAGCCTAGCTTCCGCCATTTGACTAGCTACAGTTCTTTTCCAAATTAAATCGTAAAGAGATAAGTCTCTACCCGTTAGATTAGTTTCCTTAGGTGTTTTAAATACCTCACCTGCCGGCCTAATAGCTTCGTGTGCTTCTTGAGCATTTCTTGCAGTTGAATTAAATTGTCTTGGTGAGTTAGATAAATATTCTTTTCCATACATAGAACTTACGCATTCTCTAGCAGCTCTTGTGGCTTGTTCGGAAAGATGCACTGAATCAGTTCTCATATATGTTATGAAACCTCTCTCATATAGCCCTTGTGCACATCTCATAGTTTCTCTAGCAGACAAACGAAGCTTCCTGTTTGCTTCTTGTTGTAATGTGCTAGTTGTGAATGGAGGAACTGGCTTACGAGTAGAGGGCTTTTTTTCGATTTTTGAGACAACCCAATCCTCTGAGGAAAAAGTTTTCAATAAATCATTTACTTTTTCTTCTCCAATTATTAAAGATTTATTTCCTTGTTTTAATTTGCCGGTCTGTTCATCGAAATCGGAACCATTAGAAATTCTTTGACCGTTTAAACTGAACAATTTAGTTTCGAAAGTAACATTGTCTTTTACTAAGGAAGCTTTAATCCCCCAATAACTAGCTTTTTTAAAGGATCTTCTTTCTCTCTCCCTCCTAACAAGAAGTCTTACAGAAACTGATTGAACACGACCAGCAGATAATCGTGGGGCTACCTTCTTCCAAAGTAAAGGAGATAATTCATATCCAAAAAGCCTGTCCAAGATTCTTCTTGTTTCTTGAGCCTGAACAAGTTCCATATCAATTTCTCTTGTTTGGTCTAAAGCTTTATTAATTGCCTTTTTCGTAATTTCATGAAAAACCATTCTCTTAGTTGGTATTTTAGGCTTAAGTATTTGCAGCAGATGCCAGCTAATACTCTCTCCCTCTCTATCTTCATCAGTTGCCAGTAATAGCTGGGTCGCACCTTTCAATGCATCTTTTAACTCTTTAACAACCTTTTTCTTATCTTTTGGAACTATATAAAGTGGTTCAAAATCTTCTGTTGTATTAACTCCTATCCTTGACCATTTTTCCTTTTTAACCGCAGCAGGTATTTCGGCGGCTCCTTGTGGAAGATCTCTTACATGTCCCATTGAAGCGAGAACTTCATAATTAGAAGGCAAAAACTTTCTTATAGTTTTTGCTTTGGTGGGACTTTCAACAATAACAAGTGTGTGATCCAAGGTTTATTTCAAAAATTGGTGTTTTTGTTCAGTTAGGGCATATTATGATTATTTGAAGCTTTTTCAAGTAAATTCTTCTTAAAATTTCAAAAATCATACTCACAAATTATAATCAAGTTAAGATTAACTCTTAGACCCTTACAATCAAACATTTAATTTAATCCTATTTAATAAAGTGCCCAACGAAATCTTTACAATTAATTTAAATGCTCAAGCCATTATTCCAGAGGCTTTTATTTTACTAGGTATTGTTGGAACCCTTCTTGCAGATTTAGCTGGAGAAAAAACTGCATCAAAATGGGCACCAATAATTTGCTATTTATCAATTGGCAGCTCTCTTATTTGTTTGGCATTGCAATGGAGTAATCCTGTAGAAAGCGCATTCCTCGGGTCCTTTAATTCAGATAATTTGGCAATTGCATTTAGAGCAATAATTTCTTTATCAACCTTAGTATCTTTACTTATAAGTTGGCGATACACAGAACAAAGTGGTAGCCCTATTGGCGAGTTTGCTGCGATAGTTCTTTCGGCCACACTTGGAGCAATGCTTTTGTGTGGATCTACTGACCTTATTAGTGTATTTATCTCTCTTGAGACTCTATCGGTAGCGAGCTATTTACTTTCTGGCTACCTCAAGAGAGATCCAAGAAGTTCAGAGGCGGCCTTAAAATACCTCCTTGTTGGATCAGCCGCTGCTGCTGTCTATTTGTATGGATCCTCTTTTCTTTATGGATTAAGTGGTTCAACAAACTTAGTGACAATAGGTTTAGAGATTATCAATAAGCCATCCTTTATTACTTCACTAGCTCTTGTATTTGTCTTATCAACAGTTGCATTTAAAATTGCTGCAGTTCCTTTTCATCAATGGACTCCTGATGTATATGAGGGTTCACCTACACCTGTAGTAGCTTTTTTATCTGTTGGTTCAAAAACAGCGGGCTTTGCATTTGCAATAAGAATATTAAGCACAACTTTCTCTTCTTTTGACGAAGAATGGAAACTATTATTTACCATTTTGGCCATATTGAGCATGGCTTTAGGAAATGTTGTGGCTCTAGCTCAAACCTCAATGAAAAGAATGCTAGCTTACAGTTCTATTGGACAAGCCGGATTTGTAATGATTGGAATAGTATCTGGCACACAAGATGGTTTATCAGCCGCTGTTTTATATTTGGCTGCATATTTGTTTATGAATTTGGGTGCATTTTCTTGTGTAATACTTTTCTCACTAAGAACTGGTTCTGACAGAATTCTTGATTACTCAGGACTTTACCAAAAAGATCCTCTCATTACATTAGGCTTAAGCCTTTGTCTTCTATCTCTTGGCGGTTTACCTCCAATGTTAGGATTTTTTGGAAAGATATACTTGTTCTTTGCAGGTTGGGCAAATCATCAATATCTATTAGTAATAATTGGATTAGTAACTTCAGTAATATCTATTTATTACTACATTTCAGTTATAAAAATGATGGTAGTTAAAGAACCACAGGAAGCTTCTGAAATAGTCAAGTCATATCCTGAAATTAATTGGGGAATTGTAGGATTACCACCCTTGAGAATTGCACTTTATACTTGCGTCGCAGTAACTGCTCTTGGAGGAATCCTCTCTAATCCTCTTTTTAAATTAGCTAATACAGCAGTTTCAGAAACTCCTTTCTTACAAGATATTATTGCTACAGCGAACAATATTTCCTAGAAAATTTTTTCATTAAATGTCTAAGAAAGTCGCGAGTTTAGAAAATATATCTAAAACATATGGGAAAGAAGATCTAACTGTTAAAGCCTTAGACAGCATAAACTTAGAAATTTACAAAGGTGATTATTTAGCTGTAATGGGAGCTAGTGGCTCAGGTAAAAGTACAGCAATGAATATTATTGGATGTCTAGATAGGCCATCAGAAGGTATTTATAAATTAAATGGTATTCCTGTTGAAAATTTATCTGATGATGAACTCGCTGAAATACGTAACCAAAAATTAGGCTTTGTTTTTCAACAATTTCATCTTCTTTCAGACGCAACTGCACTTGAAAACGTAATTTTGCCAATGATTTATGCTGGCATTGACCCTGAGGAAAGATTAGTGCGAGGTAAGAATGCCCTAAAAAAAGTTGGTCTTTCAGAAAGAATGAATAATCGCCCAAACCAATTATCCGGAGGTCAACAACAACGAGTTGCTATTGCGAGAGCTATTATCAATAATCCTGCAATTTTGTTAGCAGACGAACCTACAGGAGCACTAGATTCAAAAACCACTGAAGATGTATTAGATCTTTTTGACAAACTGCATGAATCTGGAATAACTATAGTTTTAGTTACGCATGAAGATGAAGTTGCAAATCGTGCAAAAAAAATAGCCAAATTTAAGGATGGAAGAATAGTTGAATTAAAAGTTAATTAAATTCAAAAACTTCTAATTACTTTCAGTTGAGTTTCATTTTCAATTCTTAAATTCCCATTCGAATCAATATCTTTAATTTTCCAGGAATCAGGACAATAACCACTAGGTAAAAAACTTTTAGTGAGAAACTTATTTGCAGATTTAATCACATATTCTTTTTTCTTGTTACATTTAATCGAATCATAAAAAGCCTTAAGAACTTTGGCTGTCCAATAATGTTGATTAATATTCTTAGTTTGAAGTACTTTTGATAATGAAATACCTTCTGATGGGGTGTAATTTAAAACATTCATGCCAAGTCCTAATCGTACATAAATAATTTTGTTGCCTCTAGTTATAATTCTAGGTAAAAATCCGATCAACTTTTTTGAACCAAAAAAAATATCATTTGGCCATTTCAAACAAACATTTATATTCTCTTGTCTAAGCATTTCACATAACTTAATACCTAAAGACAAATTAAATATTTGACATTCAAATTCTTTTGAAAATATTGGGTAAGCTGCACTTAACCAAATACCCCCTTTAGGAGAAACCCAAGTTTTTGAATTTTGGCCAACTCCTGAGAACTGTTCTCCTGCGATTATCGCTACTGGCTGGTTTTTCTTTATTTCAGAATATTCAAGCAAGTTTGTTAGCTCATTTTCGGTACTTTTACATTTTATTTTGTAATGAAGTGTCCAGGTTGGATATTGACCCTGTATTTTTTTTAAATAAAAAACTGTCTTAGCTGCAGATCCAATTACTTTCACAAATTCTTTATTAAAACAACGAGCATCTTTTTAAAGATTAGATTAACTTTAGTCTTAATAAGTAAATTTTACAAATTGGACAAAAAGTATTTGCCAATGGTGAATAGAAGGAATCCACTTCCATTAAAAAATTGTCTTGACAATTTCAAAAAATCCTGCGGAGACTTAGATAAACTTTCTAAGATTAATGAAAACTGGAAGAACTTAATCGGCTTAGAACTATTTCAAGAATGCAAACCATTAAATATTGAAAAAAAAATACTTACTATTGCAGTAAATCATCCACAGTGGCGCCAAGCTTTAATGTATAACAAGCATAAGTTAAAAGAGAGAATCGAGAAAATTGGAATAACTTTAAATGAAATAAAAATAATTCAAAATTATGAAATTAAAAATAAAAATATCAAAGCTACTAATGCAAAGATAGTTTGGGCAAAGCATCCAAGCAGAATCAATCAAAATAATATGTGCATTTGTACTCTTTGTAATTCCCCTACTCCTGAGGGCGAAATCAAAAGATGGGGAAAGTGTTCATTTTGTTGGAGAAAAATAAAAAACTAAATTCTTTATTTTGTTAAAATTAGTATTCCCATTTGCCCTCCCAAAATAGTCCTATATTCAGCTTTTTTAAATCCAACTTCCTTAGCAATATTTATAAGCTCATTTTTGTTTGGAAAATTACTAATACTTTTTTCAATATATTCATACTCTGGACCTAAATTAAAAAGCCTCGAAATGGTTACTACAATTAATCTCAAATAAATTTTCTGAAAAATATTGGATAAAGAATTTCTTGTTGAGTGATTAAAATCTAAAAATCCCGCCCTTCCCTTATCCTTTAAAAGATCAAAAACTTTTTTTATTCCTTCTTCAACATTGTTCAAGTTTCTAAGTCCATATGACATGCAAATCCCATCAAACTTTTTTGGATAATCATTAATTTCTAATACATCTTGAATTTCCCACTTAATAAATTTATTTTTTTTAAGCTCTGATTTATTTTTTGCAATATTTAAGATCTCCTCTGCACTGTCAATCCCAGTAATTGAACCCCTTGGACTAACTCTCTCAGAAATTAAGAATGCTAAATCTCCGGTTCCACAGCATAAATCAACCCAATCTTCACCATTTAAAGGTTCCAATAAATTAACTAATTTCCTTTTCCATAATCTGTGCAGCCCAAAACTTAAAAGATTATTTAAAAAGTCATATTTATAAGAAATTTTATTAAATATATTTTTGACTTCGATAGTTTTTGTGAGTTTCATTTTTAACTTTTTAACTTATTTCTTTTTGGTATTAAATTAAATTTTTTATTCATATGGTCTAATTGGAAGTTTTTTCTCGAGGAGGAAAGTCTTTATTTCTCTTAAAGAAAGTTTCTTATCGTGAAGTAATGATGCTAGAAGTGCAGCAGATGCCCTGCCTTCATTGAAAACATCATAGATATCTTCTAAACAACCAGCTCCTCCAGAAGCAATCACTGGAATGTTAACAATATTGGTAACAGATTCAGTCAGATGTAAATCATATCCATTCTGCGTGCCATCACCATCCATTGAAGTAAGCAAAATTTCTCCTGCGCCTAAATCCTCAACTTTTTTTGCCCAACTTAATACATCTATTCCAGTATTTTCTCTCCCGCCTTTTACATATACCTCCCATTCATCAGTCTTATTAACTTTTCTTTTAGCATCAATTGCTATCACAATACATTGATTACCAAATTCTCTAGAACTTTTAGAAATTAAATCTGGATTTCTAACAGCAGAAGAATTCAAACTCACTTTGTCCGCTCCAGCTCTTAAAAGATCATTAATTGAAGAAACAGAATCTATTCCTCCACCTACTGTAAATGGGATTTTTACTGATTTTGCGGTCCTAGAGACAAGGTCAACTAATGTATTTCTATTTTCTACACTAGCTCTAATATCTAAGAATACTAATTCATCTGCGCCCTCATCAGAATACCTACAAGCCAATTCAACAGGATCGCCTGAGTCTCTCAAGTTAACAAAATTTACACCTTTAACCACTCTGCCATGGGCGACATCTAAACAAGGAATTAAACGAAGAGCTACCATTTTAGTAAAAATTGTCCAAATGCTGTTAATCTTGCATAATAGCTTCCATTTTACCTCTTATGGCTGAAACAAAATTATTACCCAAAATCGGTAGTAAAATCAAAATTAACATTAACAAAGTAAAAGATAGACTACCAGCTAAACTAATCGATCAAATATCCACGAATCCTAAAGCTGTAATAACAGGCTATAAAATGACTGACGGCAGAAGTATTGGAATCACCGCAAAATTTCAGAATGGTGAGCAAAATTGGTTTTTCCCAGAAGAAATTGAGAAAGGTTAAAGAGTAAAGTGAATGATCCAAAACAACTATTAGGAATTAAGGGTGCCTCTGAAACATCAAGTATATGGAAACTACGTATACAGTTAATGAAACCCATAACGTGGATCCCTTTAATATGGGGAGTTATTTGTGGAGCAGCTGCAAGTGGAAATTTTGAATGGACATTTAGTAATGTTCTAGCTTCATTAGCATGTATGTTGATGAGTGGACCACTTCTGGCTGGTTATACCCAAACCATAAATGATTTTTTTGATAAAGAAATTGATGCAATTAATGAACCAAATAGACCAATTCCTTCTGGGAAAATTTCAATTAAAGATGTAAAAATACAAATCTGGGTATTACTAATAGCAGGTTTAATAGTTGCTTTTCTATTAGATTTATATGCTAAGCACAGCTTCCCCTCCGTCTTACTTTTGGCATTAGGAGGTTCCTTTGTTAGTTATATATATTCTGCTCCACCACTCAAATTAAAACAGAATGGTTGGCTTGGGAATTATGCATTAGGAGCGTCTTATATAGCTTTACCTTGGTGGGCAGGACAAGCCTTGTTTGGTAAATTAACTATCGTGACGGCGATATTAACACTTGCTTATAGCCTCTCAGGACTTGGAATTGCTGTGATTAATGATTTCAAAAGTGTGGAAGGAGACTCAAAACTAGGCTTAAATTCTCTACCAGTAGTATTTGGAATTAAAAATGCAAGTAGAATTAGTGCAGGACTGATCGACATTTTTCAATTAGCAATGGTGATAGTATTAGTCATTATTGGTCAACATTTAGCCTCTGTAATTTTAGTTTTATTGGTAATTCCTCAAATTACATTTCAAGATATGTGGTTACTAAGAGATCCTCTAAAGTTTGATGTCAAATATCAAGCAAGTGCCCAACCGTTCCTTATAACTGGCATGTTAGTTACAGCTTTAGCAATAGGACATAGTTTTTTAGTTGCTTGAGGTGCAAAAGATTAAATTCAAATCTTTTGTTTTAATAATTCCAATATTAATTTTTTCTGGAATATCTTTTTATTTTTTTAGTCTAGTATTTAGTACATTAAAATTTGACTTATCTGGAAATAAAAAGTTTCGGGGAACCAAATATTCTTACGTAATATCATCTTCTGATAATAAGGTACTAAGCAAATTAAGCCGCAAATTTGAAATAGATAATAGTTATCATAAAATTCCATTTTTTCTCAAACATTCTTTTATATCCTCTGAGGATAAAAGATTTTTTAAACATAATGGAATAGATTTAAAAAGTATTTCACGAGCCCTTATTCAAAATATTAGAAGTGGTTATGTTAAAGAAGGAGGAAGTACAATTACACAACAAGTTGCTAGATTACTTTTTCTAAATAATGATTTAAGTTTTCAAAGAAAAATTAAAGAAATATTTATATCACTCATACTTGAATTTAGATATGACAAAAATCAAATTTTAAAATTATATTTAAATAATATTTATCTAGGATCAGGAGCATACGGGGTAGACCAGGCTGCACAAGTTTATTTTGGAAAATTTATAGAAGAATTGACATTATCAGAGATCGCATTAATTGCAGGACTTGCTCCAGCTCCATCAATTTATTCACCTTATCAAAATTTAGAATTAGCTATTAAAAACAGAAATAAAGTTCTTGATTCAATGTATGTTGATGGATATATTTCTCTTGCAGATAAGAATAAAGCTATTAAAGAAAAAATAAAATTAAATTATCAATCAGCTGGTAATTTTTTAGATGATAAATTACTAATAAGCTTTATTCTTCAGGAAGCAGATAAAAAAATTGGAAGTAAAAATGATTATAAGTTTTTAAGAATTAAATCCTCTATCAACAAAGATTGGCAAGAAAAAGGTCAAAAAATATCAAGATATGCTTGGCCTGAAGAACTTGAATTTGCTCTGTTATCTATCGAATCAACCACAGGACTAATCAGGACAATGATAACCAGCAAAAATCCATCAATTAATGAATACAATAGAGTGATTTCATCATTAAGACCTTTAGGTTCTACTTTTAAAATAATCCCTTATGCTGCTGCATTAATAGAAGGAATAAAATTAAGCGATAAATTTGAAGACTTACCAATATGCTGGGAAAGTTATTGCCCAAAAAATTTTTCAGAAGACTATAGAGGTTCAATATCTTTGATTGAATCATTTAAAAGTTCATCAAATATCGTTCCAATATCAATAACAAAAAAAATAGGCTTAAGAAATATTATTAATTTAGCGAATTCATTTGGACTGGGTTACGGGCAAGAGTTTGAGGAATTCCCATCATTAGCTATTGGCTCCTACGGAGATAACCTTTTAAACATCACGAATGCATATTCTGCGATAAACAATAATGGGAAGATTCAAAGCCCTGAAATTATAGAAAAAATAGAATCATTTAAAAAACAACCTATTTGGGAAAACAAATCTATTTCCAAGAAAATATTAGATTTAAAAATAAACAAGAAAATAAATAAACTTCTTGAAAAATCTGTAAAAGAAGGCACCTCAAAAGCAGCCTCTATAAAAGGAAAGAAAATTTATGGGAAAACAGGAACATCTGATGGAAATAAAGATCTCTGGTTTATTGGTTCTATTGATAACCTTACAACAGGGATCTGGATAGGTTACGACGATAACAAAGAATCTGAATTATCTAGTGGAAATGCAGCTTATTTATGGAAGAGGTTCATATCTGAAATTTATAAAATTCCAATTAGAAAATAAATTATAATTTTAAGATTTATAAGAAATTATTGCAGAATAAAATCCATCACCAGGATAATCCAAGCTAGGTAAAATTTGCTTTTGGCTAACCAATTTTAAAGTTTTGTTTTTATCAATAAATCGTTCAATTAATAGATTATTTTCATCAGGACAAATAGTACAAGTTGAATAAACTAAAGTGCCATCTTTTTTCAAAAGAGGAAAAATGCTCTCCAAAAGTTTTTCCTGTAATAAAGTTAAAGATTTTATTTTTTCTTTACTTAAAGACCATCTAGAATCTGGATTCCTGGAGAGAGTTCCAATGCCTGAACATGGAGCATCTAATAAAATCTTATCAAAATAAGATATAAACTTAGGATTTAATTCAATCAAACTCGTAGCATCAGCCTTAAGGGTATTAACAGACTTCAAATTTAACCTTTCTAAATTTGATTGCAGTATTTTCAATCTTTTTGCTGATCTATCTACGGCAATGATTTCAGCACTATCATTTGTTAATTCTGCAAGGTGGGTCGACTTACTTCCTGGAGCTGCACAAGCATCTAAAATCTTTTCACCTTCTTTTGGATTTAAGAGAGGCGCTATCCACTGAGAAGATCTATCTTGAATTGTCCAAAGTCCATCACTATATCCTGGTAAATTTTTTATAGATCTTGGATTAGATTTTAAAGTAATTCCATTATGTAAATCTTTAATAATTTCAGCATCAATTTTATTTTCATCAAGCACTTTCAAAAAATTATCTAAGTTAGTTTTTAATTGGTTAATTCTCAAATCAATTGATGGTTTTTTATTAAATGCCTTAATAATATTTTCACCCTCGCTATTACCGACCCATTTATAAAGATCCTTCACAAGCCATAATGGAAATGATTCAAGATATGAAATTCTTTCTTTTCTATCAGAAGATAATTCCGGAAAAATTTTTTGTTCTAATTTTCTTGATGCATTTCTCAATATCGCATTTACTGTTCCCGCTAAACCATTTAAATCTGTTTTTTTTGCTACTTCTACAGTGGTAGAAATAGCAGCAGGAAATGGAATTTTATCCATTTTCAATAGTTGATATAAACCTATATGTAGAAGCCATCTTAACTTTGGAGGCTGCTTTTTATGAGTAATTTTTGATGTATGATCCGTCCAAAGATCAAGAAATTTTCTATACCTTATACATCCAAAAGATAATTCCGTAATAAAAGCTATATCAAGAGGATTAAATTGATAATTTTTTAAAACCTTTTCAAGAGCATGATCAGAAAAATCACCAGAACTAACTTTTAATAAAATTTCCCAAGCTGCCTTTCTTTGTAAATATCCTATGCTCAAAATATACTTTATTTTTAAAGATAACTTTAATATACAAAAAATTCAAAAATTTAAACTACTTTTTCAATTGCAGAATTAAACCAAATAAAACCTAAGATAGAAATAAGTGACAGATTAAATCCTAAAAAAAGAAGGATATTTAAAGAATGGATTCTTTCACGAAAAAATATTTTTTTCTCTTTTTGATACTTCATTAGTAAAATAAAAACTTAATCAGGATTTCAAACGGCAACCAATATTGATAGATCCTGCATCAAGCATTCTGCCTAATTTAATTGCTATGGATTCCTCCAACCTTGTGAAATTAGATTGATGAGTAGTTATCCAATCTAATTCAGAAAAAGTGATAATACCCGTCGAATTACTTTTTAAAAAAAGTGTTCCAATTTTCATTAGATAATTCTATATTTTTTTAAAATAACATCCGTAATTAATATTTCTTAATAACATAATATTCTTTTAATTTTTCAAAGAAAACTGTATTTTATTACTCTTAATTTATTGAATATCTCTTAAAAATTTATCGGCCGTTTTTAAGTGATTATTTAATTTTTCCTCTGACATTTTATCGAGATTTCTCGTTAACATTGCCAGACGATATTGCTTTCTAAAAAAGCTTTCATTATCTTTAATAAATTTCCAAAATAAGCCATCCCATATTTCACACCACGGGCCACTTTTAAAATTAGACATTTTTTTTACATAATTAGAGCTTGATATATATGGCTTTGTTGAAAATATACCCCCATCACTAAACTGACTCATTCCGTAAACATTTGGGACCATAACCCAATCATAGGAATCAATAAACATTTCCATAAACCATTTATAAACTTGGTTGGGGTGAATTCTACATAGAAGCATAAAGTTGCCAACAATCATTAGCCGCTCAATATGATGACAATAACCAAATTTAATAATATTTTTTATAACAACGTCTACTGGTTCAATTCCTGTATTTCCTTGATAAAAAGATTTTGGAATTGGCTTATCTTCAAAATTCCAAAAATTACTATTTCGCATTTTTGTTCCATACTTCTTATATACGAGGCAAATAAATTCTCTCCATCCAATAATTTGACGAATAAAACCTTCTAAAGAGTTAATTGGAATATTATTATTTTTGGCATAAAGTAATGCTTTATTTACTACTTCGTTTGGCGTTAGTAAACCACTATTTAAAAGAGGAGAAAGTAAACTATGCCATAAAAAAGAATTTTCTTTAGAAATAGCATCTTCATAATCTCCAAAAAAGAAAAATCTATGTTTAAAAAAATCATTTAACCATTCATCTGCTTCATCAAAATTAGTTGGATATAAAAAGTTATTACATTCTCCAATAAAATCAATATCTAAATTGGCCAATGACTTTTCGGCATGAATTACAAATTTATTTTTTGGTAATTTAGGTGTATTAGGTATGCTTATTTTTTTGGGTAATTTTTTTCTATTCATCTCATCGAAACTCCACTTACCGCCTTCAGGTGTATCATCAGGATTAACTAATATCTTTTGGCTCTTTCTTTGATTCTCATAAAATCTTCCCATAAGAGGTTTTTTTGCATTTGATGCAAATAACTCTTTTAAATCTTCACCGCTCATAAACATAGGAGAAGGCAAAATATTTAAAGCTAAATTATTACTTTCAACAAAATTATTAATCCTCTTCATTATTAAAAAATCATGAGGATCAATGAGATTTATTTTCTGATATTTATTTTTAATAAATTCCGATAAGTAATCAACTGTAGAAACATTATTCTTGTTTTCGATATATAAGACTTTAAAGCCAGATATTTCTAAATAATTTTTATAAGCGAGCATAGATGCTCTATGAAAAACTAACTTATTTTTATGGTTAATTAATTTATGAAATTTATCATTTCCAAAAAATAATGAGTCTTCCAAAATCAAAACTTCACAATTTATTTTTAAGATTGGGCTTTCTCTAAAAAGTTGATTCGGGAAAATAATTGATACTTGTTTCATCTTTGCGACTTCCTGTTACTGCATCTTTTTGAACAGTAGATAACATCATCCCAACAGTTTTTCCATTTTTTACGCCACTCAAACGGCCTATTGCAAACAGGACAAGTTTTAGTAGAAAGATTTTTCAAAATTTATAATTTTCTTTTATGAGTAGATTTAAATCTAGTTGAATCTTTAAGGGCCATATGTTTTGTATTTCTTCCCGAAACTCTCTTTCTCCAGACTTTGAAAGATTTGGGTTTAAGATTTTGACGCATAATTTTTATCGCATCTTCCTCTTTTAAACCAAATTGGTACTCGATAGCTTCAAAGGGTGTTCTATCTTCCCAACACATTTCTATTATTCTGTCTATATCGATACTTTCCATATTTATTGTTCACATTGTGAGGTACAAAGTTTTTCAATATCGGATCTACCTGTAATTTGAAGTCTATATTTTGCCCAATATCTGTAAACCAATCTCAATAATGGAGATAAAAGCTTAATCTTCAAGGGATAATAAACCCAACCTAAACCAACTAATTCATAAGAATATGCAAGTACATCTAGTCCCCTTATAATTTCTCCATTTTCAATAATCCCATGAAGATTTGACATGGCTTCTGAATATGAGATGTCATTAAAAAGACTTTGATCATAATCCTTACTATTAATATCTATAAATACAATTTGATTTAAGATATCTCTTTTTTTTAGAAAATTTGTTTCTCTCAAGCAAAGTGGACAACCACCATCGAATAAAAAAGTTAATTTATTTTTCATATTTTTATTCAAATATAGAAATTAAATAACTTTTTTGTGGAATTAAAAATTTTTTTTTGAGTACAAGCTTTATAAAGCCTTAATAATTGCCAGTTCTAATTTAGTGAAATTACATTATCTTATAAATTAATAAGCCATTGATTAAGGGATACATCAATGGTTTAAAACTATTCATGATCAGTCATCTAGAAGATGAACTCCTTCTCCTACGTCAGGAGTAAATTTACAATATTTTTCAAAAATAAGTCCAACACCTCTCATTTTTTCTCCTAATTCATCGTTAAATTTATTCCATTCTTCCGATTCACGATCGGGTAAATCCCACCCTTGTTTTTCTACCATACTTGTTATTACTGTATAGTCCCATTCTATGTATGCCATTGAGTTAATTCAAACTACCAAAATATTATAAACCAAGAGATTTAATAGGTAATCAATATTTTTTGAATATAATTTAAAAGTGTGAAAAAATTATAAATGTCAATTTTGCCAAGAAGATTCGAACGAATCAAAAGTGTTTTAGATTGCAGAATGAAAAACTTGACTGTTTTAGTTGAGGATGTCAATAAACCACATAATTTATCTGCGATATTAAGGACATGTGATGCAGCAGGAGTTTTCGAAGCAAATTTTATTAGCAAAACGAATGCCGTTAAAACTTTTAATAGTACTGCGCAAGGAAGTCAAAAATGGGTAAAACTGAATAATCATGAAAACACTATCACTGCAATATCTGATTTAAAGAATAAGGGTTTTAAATTATATGGAACGACTCTTAATAGTGAATCAGTAGATTATAGAAATTTTGATTATTCTCAAAATACATGTTTTGTTTTAGGTGCAGAAAAATGGGGACTAAGTAATGAACTTATATCAAAGGTTGATCAATCAATTTTTATACCTATGAGAGGTATGGTTCAATCTCTGAATGTTTCAGTTGCTGCTTCCATATTATTATTTGAAGCTATTCGCCAAAGAAAAAATAAAGGTATATTGCCCGCTAATGGAGAAGGGTTAAATATAGATGAATATCGAAAAACACTTTTTGAATGGTGTTACCCAGAATTAGCTGCGGTGTATAAAAAATCAGCTAAAGAATATCCAAAGTTGAATGATCAAGGAGAACTTGATCATATTACAGATAACTAAATTTATTCAGAATTTTGACTATCAAAAATTTCTTCAAGGTCCTCTCCTATAAAAGAAATACCTAAAACTAAAAAAAACATTGCCAAACCTGGGAACAAAGCCGTCCACCAGATACCTGTAGGTAAAGCGGCAAGAGCCAGATTTAAATCACTTCCCCACTCTGGGACATCTGCAGGAACACCAAGGCCTAAAAATCCCAAACTTCCTAATACCAAAACAGCATCTGCAGCATTTAGGGTAAGCAGAATAGGCAATGGCGTTATTACATTTGGGAGAATATATTTAAAAATAATTTTTTTAACATCAGCTCCTGCAACTTGAGCTGCCTCCACATAAGTTTCGGATTTAACCAATATTGTCTGATTTCTGATTAATCTAAAATATTGAGGAGAGTAAACAATACACAAAGCCAAAGCGGCGTTAAGGATACCCTTACCCAATACAAAAGCCACAACAACTGAAAGCAAAATTACAGGTATTGAAAAAATAGTATCCATTATTAGTGATAAGCATTTATCAAAAAAACCACCAAAATATCCACTTAATAATCCCAATGGCAAACCCAAACTTAATGAAAAAAGAATAGCTAAGAATACAACTTCTATCGCTAATGATGATCCTTGCAAAGTTCTTAAGCAAACATCCCTTCCTAATCTATCTGTGCCACAAAAATGATTAAGAGAAGGAGGGGCAAAGATATCATTGCTTAACATTGAAAATGAATAGCCAAAAAAATTATTGGCCTCTAAAAATTTCATTATTAAAACGACAAGAAGATAAAAAAGTACAATTAAAAATCCAGCTTTTCTGATATTTGAGCCGACACGATTAAATGAGTTAATATCCAAAATCTTTTTTTGAAGATATAAATGAAATATACCCAATTCTTTTAAAAATAAATAGCTATAAATTTTAAATTAAAAGAAATTACTGGTTTAATTTCAAGACTGCCATAAAAGCTTCTTGAGGGACTTCAACTTTACCCATTGCCTTCATCCTCTTTTTACCTTTGGCTTGTTTCTTTAAAAGTTTCTTTTTCCTGGAAATATCCCCTCCATAACATTTAGATAAAACATCTTTTCGCAAAGCACTTATGCTTTCACTTGCAATAATCCTGCTACCGATTGATGCTTGAATAGGTATTTTAAATTGTTGTTTTGGAATAAGTTCTTTTAATTTCTCTACCAAACTTCTGCCAATTCCATAAGCCTTATCTTTATGAACAATAGAAGTTAATGGATCTGCTCTTTCTGAATTTATTAGAACATCTAATCTAACAAGTTCATTTTTTCTATAGCCAATCAAATGATATTCCATTGATGCATAACCTTGGGTTCTACTTTTCATTTGATCAAAGAAATCTGTAACAACTTCTGCTAATGGAATTTCATAAATCAAAGTAACTCGATCTGTTGTTATGTATTTCATATCTATAAATACTCCCCTTCTTTCCTGACATAAACCCATTAATGTTCCATTAAATTCATTGGGAGCATAAATTTCCATTTTCACATAAGGCTCTTCTATTGATTCTCTAAGTTGTGGATCAGGAATTGTAGAAGGATTATCAATAAAAATATGTTCTTGCTGATTTAAATTAACTTTATAAATAACTGATGGTGCCGTTACGATTAGATCCAAGTCATATTCTCTTTCTAATCTTTCTTGTACAATCTCCATATGAAGAAGTCCTAGGAATCCGCACCTAAATCCGAAGCCCATTGCGCTACTGGTTTCGGGCTCATATTTTAAAGCTGCATCAGATAATTGTAATTTTTCAAGTGATACTCTTAAATCTGGGAATTGATCAGCATCAGTAGGGAATAAGCCACAAAAAACCATAGGATTTGCTGTCTTATATCCAGGCAAAGGATCATTGGCAGGTGAATTTAAAAGAGTAATCGTATCTCCCACTCTCGCATCAGCAACTGATTTTATAGAAGCAGCTAAATAACCAACTTCTCCTGCATGTAACTCATCAACTTGCTGCTGATCAGGCGCCATAATTCCTATCTCATCTAGTTCATAATTTTTCTTACTTGCCATTAATAATATTTTTTCTCTCTTATTTAGAGACCCAGATATCACCCTGAAATAAACAATAACTCCCCTGTAGGGATCATAATAAGAATCAAAAATCAGTGCCTTTGTAGGTAATTTAATTTCATCTTGAGGAGGAGGTACTCTTTTTACGATTGCTTCCAAAATATCTTTAATACCAACTCCAGTTTTTGCTGAACAATTTATTGCATTAGATGTATCAAGTCCAATAATTTCCTCTATTTCTTGTTTTATTTTTTCAGCATCAGCTCCTGGTAAATCAACTTTATTTAAAACAGGAATTATTTCAAGATTATTTTCTAAGGCAAGATAAACATTAGCTAAGGTTTGAGCTTCTACTCCTTGACTTGCATCAACAACAAGTAAGGCTCCTTCACAAGCTTGAAGAGATCTACTAACCTCATAAGAGAAATCAACATGCCCTGGAGTATCTATTAAGTTCAAAACATATTCTTGGGAATCGTCAGCTTTATATTTCATCCTAGCGGCCTGTAACTTGATAGTAATTCCTCTCTCTCTTTCAAGATCCATACTGTCTAAAAATTGTTCTTGCATATCCCTTTGCTGCACAGTACCAGTATCTTGAAGCAACCTATCTGCAAGGGTAGATTTACCATGGTCAATATGAGCGATTATGCAGAAATTTCTAATTTTTGAAACCGATATATCTGTCATATAGAAAGAAAAATTCTCCTCTTATTACATCTTGATTAATATTAGCTAATTAGAATTATGGATGGAAACCAAAAATGGAATTATTTCTTTTTTTAATTTCTTTCATGAAGGTACTGTAATTTTCAGAGACTGATAGTTCTGGATAAATCAAGTCATTTATTTTTTTCTGAAGATTATGCTTATCGTTTAGAAATAAAACAGATTTTTTTAGAACCTCAACCATAATTGAAACCGCAGTACTTGCCCCGGGAGATGCTCCTAACAAAGCAGATAATGATCCATCAGATGAATTCACAATCTCAGTTCCAAATTTCAAAGAACCACCACCTTCAGTTTTTTTAATTATTTGGACTCTTTGACCAGCATTCTTTAAATACCAATCAGAAGAATTAGCCGATGGCATCATATTCTTTAAATTCTCAACTCTTGAGTTATGGTTCTTTAATGATTGTGATATTAGGTAATTAATTAAATCTTTGTTCTTGAAACCAACGTCTAACATAGAAAAAATATTATTCTTTTTAATTGAACTAAATAAGTCAAAGTATGAACTTTGTTTTAGAAATTTCGTTGTAAATCCAGCAAAAGGTCCATATAAAAGAAGTTTTTTATTATCAATCCATCTGGTGTCTAAATGAGGCACAGACATTGGTGGCGATCCAATATCAGCTTTACCGTAAACTTTTGAGTTATGTTTTTCTGTTAGATCTTTTTTCTCGCAAATAAGCCATTTCCCACTAACAGGAAATCCACCATAACTTTTTGCTTCTGGAATTTTTGATTTTTGTAAATAATTAATTGTTTTTCCACCAGCACCAAGAAAAACGTAGCCAGTTCTGATTGAAGTTTTTCTACCTTCAGAACTGATTTCTAGTTCCCATTGTTTTTTATCAATTTTCTTTAAATCTACTAATTCTGTTTTGTATTTAATTTCAACATTTTTCTTTAAGGAAACTAATGCCAAATACTCTTTAGTTAAAGCTTCAAAATTAATATCAGTTCCTCTACCTATTCTGGTAGCAGCAATTTGAGTAGATGGATTTCTATCTTTTGTTATTAGAGGAGCCCATGATGAAATTTCATCAAAAGATGTAGAAAATTCCATATCGATAAATTCAGGATTTTCGGTCATTTTCTGAAATCTTTTTTTTAAAAAAGAAATATTATCCTGACCAGACACAAAGCTAATATGAGGAATAAATTTTAGAAACTTCTTAATATCAATTTTCCCTGCTTCATACAATGAGGCCCATAAAGACATGGATGTTTCAAAAGAACGATTTATTGAGAGTGCTTTATCTATTTTTAGATTTCCTTTTTCATCTAAAGGGGTATAGTTTAATTCGCAATTAGCCGCATGTCCTGTACCTGCATTATTAAAAGCGCCAGTACTTTCACTTCCTGGAGCATTTAATTTTTCTATAATAAGAAATTTTATATCTGGTAAAACTTCTGAAATTAGGAGGGCTAAAGTACTACTCATTATCCCTGCTCCTACTAAGACTGCATCAAAGTAGCTATTGTCATTAGTGGGATTTTTAGATGAAGGCACAACAGAAAATTATCTTTTTTGCAATTAATCAGATTTCTTTCTAGGCTTATTATAAAGTTAATTCAAAATTATGAGTACTGAAACACTCTCGCTGACAAACGAAAATGTAGAAAAAGTCCTTGATGAGCTAAGACCTTTTTTAATTTCTGATGGAGGTAATGTAGAGATTGCAGAAATAGATGGTCCAATTGTCAAAGTCAGACTTCAAGGAGCATGTGGTAGTTGCCCAAGTAGCACTATGACTCTCAAAATGGGTATTGAAAGAAAGTTAAAAGAAATGATTCCTGAAATAAGCGAAGTTGTTCAGGTTTTATAAAAATTTTAATGAAATATATATTATTTAGTTTTTAATTCCTTCAACAAAGATGATTCCATATCAAGGCAATCAATTGGAAGTCCTTGACCAATAGCGATTAAAAGAGGTGCAAGAATTCCTAAAGTAAAAACTAAATTTGATTGGCTTACATCATATTTACTCAAAGTAAAAGTTATCAAATAAATAATTGAAAAATAAGCATGTAGTGAGAAAAATTCTTTTGGCTTTAAAACTGGCCACCTTAAAGTATTTCCCAAGAAATATAAAAAACCTGTCATAAATAAATAGTTACATGAAGATTAAACCAAATATAAACATAAACCTTTTTAGAGACTATATATAAAAAAATTTACCTAAGATAATAATTAAAAAAACATTAAATCTTCCTTTCTATTTGTAAAAGCTAGACATGCAGTTAAAAATACGCTTATAATAATTTGGTAGCAATCGCTACTTTTCGTTCACCCTCATTTGAGGGCGCAGTTCGAGTCATACCATGGAACGGGGGATGGCCGTGTTGTCACATCGAAACATGACTACTTTAACTTACAGAGGTAAAAACTACGTTCAAAACAAAGAAGCTGCTAAAAAGCAACTTGTTGAACTTACCTACAGAAGAAACGTATACACCAACAGAATGGATGACGCTTCTTCAAGTAATGAAAAAGCAGAATTAAATTATAGAGGTGTTAATTACACTAAATAATTTAATTAAACAAATTAAAAGCCCCTTTTTCAGGGGCTTTTTTTTGGCTATATTATCAAGAGTCCTTTAAAAAATATGCCTGAAAGTTGCTGTAATACAAACACATCGAATAAAGAACCTAATCAATTCGATCATAAAGATGCGATTCAAGAAAGATATGGTTCAGCCGCACAAGAAAAAGAAAGTTGTCTTTGTACACCAGTTGGGTTTAATCCCATTTTACTTGAAGCAATTCCACAAGAGGTTTTAGAAAGAGACTATGGGTGTGGTGATCCAACAAAATATGTTCAAAAAAATGATATAGTCTTAGACCTTGGAAGTGGTAGCGGCAAAAATGCTTTCATTTGTGCCCAAATTGTTGGGAAAGAAGGGAAAGTTATTGGAGTTGATCAGAATCCTGACATGCTTTCTTTATCAAGATCAGCCTCTGTAGAAGTTACAAAAAATATAGGTTTCAACAATACAGAATTTCTAGAAGGTTCAATTGAAAAACTTGATGAATTAGATAAAGATTTAAATCCATTAATCGCAGATAAATCAGTTGATATTATTTTAAGTAATTGCGTTTTAAACTTGGTAAGTCCAGAATCTAGAAATAACCTTCTAAATAACATAAAAAGAGTTTTAAACGATAATGGAAGAATTGCAATTAGCGATATCGTCTCTAACAAAAAAGTTCCTTTAAGATTGCAAAATGATCATGATTTATGGACAGGATGTATTAGTGGAGCATGGTATGAGCCAGAGTTTATAAGTGATTTTAAAGAACTAGGATTTAAAAATTTAAAATTTGCAGAAAGGAGTGCTGAACCTTGGAAAGTAATTGAGGATATTGAATTTAGAACAGTAACTTTAGTGGGCAATATTTAAAAAAAATTCAAGAGTTTAAAATATAATATAAATTTCCATGAGAAATAATCTAAGAAATCAAATACCCGCATTAAAAAATAAATATTATTTCAACTATGGCGGTCAAGGACCGTTACCAAAATCTTCTCTAGAAGCAATAGTTAAAACTTGGGAAATTATCCAAGATTTAGGGCCATTTACCAATGATATGTGGCCTTTTATTTACAAAGAAATATTGACCACAAAAAGAATCATTGCGCAAAAATTAGGTGTCAATTCAAAGAATGTGGCTTTTACCGAAAATATCTCTTCCGGTATGATTTTGCCCTTTTGGGGAATAAAAGTAGAAGAGGGAGAAGAGTTGTTAATAAGTGACTGTGAACATCCTGGAGTAGTGGCTGCAAGTCGAGAATTTTGCAGAAGAAATAAATTAATATTCAAAATTTTGCCAATCCAAAAAATTAAAAATCTAAACAACGAAAATATAATTATAGAGGTCTTGAAAAATCTAAATAGTAAAACTAAGATCCTTATTATTTCTCATATCTTATGGAACTTTGGATATAAAATTCCTTTAAAACAAATTTCTATCGAATTAAAAAATAATCGAGAAGATTCTTATTTACTTGTTGATGGTGCTCAAACCTTTGGGCACATAAATATTGAAAAAGAAGTTTTTTATTCTGATTTATATTCAATAACTTCTCATAAATGGGCATGTGGACCAGAAGGACTTGGAGCCATTTATGTCTCAGATAGATTTATTCATGAAACAGATCCAACAATAATTGGTTGGAAATCATTAAAAAAAGAACAAGGCATTTATGAGCCTTCAGATAATCTTTTTCATGATGATGCAAGGAAATTTGAAATAGCAACCTCTTGTATTCCTTTACTCGCTGGGCTCCGGAATTCTTTAGATCTTTTAGATAAAGACTGCCATGAAAAAGAAAAAAACAAAAATATTAAAAAATTAAGTGGAAAACTTTGGGATGAATTAAATCAATCAAAGGGTGTTGAATTAGTTTTAGAAAAAAAATATTTAAATGGGATTGTTAGTTTTAATATCGAAAATATTAAAGATAAGGATAAATTTGTAAAGAAACTTGGAGAAAAGAAAATTTGGATTAGAGTTTTAGAAGATCCAAAATGGTTTAGAGCATGCGTACATCAAATGACTACAGAAGCTGAGATTGATTTACTTGCTAGAGAAATAAAAAAATATTGACTTAAAGATCTTTTGATATAAAAAAAAATTTAGTTTACCAAGGTATCTCAGAGTTGTCCCATGCAATAAATTTTCCTGTAGATTCTGGTGATTGATTTTTAATAATATTAATCAAGAATTGGGAGGATTTTTCTTTACTAAATAATTTATGTTCTGGAACAAATTTATGAAAAGGTCTAGATAAATCAGTATCTACTGTTCCTGGATGAAGCAATGTGATAGTAGTCTTTGGGAAACGTCTAGCCCATTCAATACTTAAAGATTTAAAAAACTGATTTTGCGCAGATTTTGCAGCTCTATATGAATACCAACCTCCAGTTTGATTATCTCCAATGCTACCAACTCTTGCACTTATACTTGCAAAATTAAAATCAAAATCTTTTGGTATAAATTCTTCAATCGCTTTAGCTAATAAAATAGGAGAAAAGGCATTTATTGAAAAACTTTCCATCATATTTTTTTTATCAAGATGTTGTAATCTTTTTTCTGGTTGAAGAGAATCACTATGAAGTCTACCTGTAGCATTAACAACTAGCCTTAATTTTGAAGGATGCTTTGATATTTTATTTTTCAACTGCAAAAGGGATTGAGAATCCTCTATATCTAATTCCCAAAAAGGATTAAATTCACTTTTTCTTCCACACAAAACAACATCTAAATCTTTTTCACTTTCATTCAGATCTTTAGCTAGTTGTGTTCCAATTCCACCTGCGCCTACAACTAAGGCTAAGCCTTTCATTTTTTTAAAAATAACTCCAATGATTCTAAGAAACTTTTCTTGTGATTTGCGTAAAGATCTTTCTTATTTGACTAGGAAATTTTATTAAGATTTATTTTTTTCTTTTAATAATTTATAAGCTATTTTTCTATCATCAAAATTAATAACTTTATCATTGAGAATTTGGTAGTCTTCATGTCCTTTTCCTGCAATTAAAACAATATCTTTTTTATTGGCAAATTTAATAGATTCATTTATTGCTTTAAATCTATCAATTTCAATTGTTATTTTTTCTCTTTTTTTTATACCCATCAAAATATCATTTACTATCTTTTGGGGTTCTTCAGATCTTGGATTATCTGAAGTTATAAAAAGTTGATCAGACAACTCTTCAGCTATTGATCCCATTAAAGGCCTTTTACTACGATCACGATCTCCGCCACAGCCAAAAACAGTTATTAGTTTACCTTCACAAAGTTTTTTAATTGATTGCAAAACTTTTTTTAATCCATCAGGAGTGTGGGCATAATCAACTATTACTGTTGGAAGTGATCTTAAAACGACATCATTATCAATTTGTATTTTCTCCATTCTGCCAGGAGCACCAGGGAAAGATTGTATTAACTTTGATAGATCTTTTAAAGAAAAATTAAGTTTATACAAAATTGTTATTGCTTGAATCGCATTCATTAAATTGAATTCACCAACAAGTGGAACAAAAAGTTGAATTTTTTCCCTAGGTGTATGAAAAATGCAGGTGGAGCCACTTTCAGTAAATTTCTTATCTGTCACGAAAAAAAAATCATCATTTTCAAATTCACTTTCAGTAATCTTTGTAGAGACTAATGAAGATTTTTTTTCGAGATCAGATGATAATTTAGATATCCAATAGTCATCATGATTTAATACACAAATTCCATCTTTTTCTTTTAAGTAAGGTGGGAAAAATAATTTTCTTTTTGTTTGAAAATATGATTCCATATCTGAGTGATAATCAAGATGATCTTGAGTTAAATTAGTAAAAATAGCCGCCTCAAATTCGCATCCTGATATCCTGTTTTGAGCAATAGAATGAGAACTGACCTCTAATATCGCGAATTCAGATTCTGCCTCAACAGCAGCATTTAATTTTTTTTGGAGTTTATCGGCGAAATCAGTTGTATGAGAAGCTACTTCTGAGAAGCCAGGCCATCTATTGAGCAAGGTTCCAAATAATGCCGTCTTTTTCCCTAATTTTTTTAAAAGATGTTCCAATAAAAAAGTAATTGTCGTTTTTCCATTTGTACCCGTAACACCAATAAGTTTAAGTTTTCTTGAAGGCCTATTCCAAAACTCAGCGACTATTTGACCAAAAATATAATCTAAATTATCCTCTATAACCAAAATCCTTTCTCGATCAATAGATCCAATTTTATCTTTTGCAGTAGCCCCAATAATGGCAGCCTCCGCGCCATTTTCAATTGCCTCAATACAGTATTTTCCTCCATCAACATTTAAACCAGGCATACCTAAAAATAAAGTTCCTTCTTGTACTTCTTTAGAGTTAAAAGAAATATTATTAATTTCATGATCGATTAAATCTAATGAAGGAATAATTCCTACCAAATCTAAAAGTTTATGTAATTTTATAGATCTCATATAAAAAAATTATTTCTCCAGAATAGTATTAATATTTTTTTGAAACCAATTCTTTAATTGATCATCTTTTAATCTTGGAGAAATTCGAGGCAATTCTATAATTTCCTCGGACCTAATTCCTTCAACAGCAATAACAGGTACTTCATAATCATATTTTTTATATTTATCTTTATATAAATCGACCCTATCAATATCAATTTCTTTAAGCTCCTCCAGATAAGGGAATAACTCATTAAGATTTATTTTTGCCAGTTTATTTTTTAATGAATCACAAAGGCAACATCCCTGCCTAACAAAAATAAATATTTTCATTCATTTAGTCAGGCACAGGGTCACATCCACAGGGAGTTAAAGGATGACATCTGCTTAATCTTCTTAAAGTTAACCACCCTCCCTTCCATGGACCATGTCTAGTAATTGCCTCATATCCATAAGAGCTGCAACTTGGAATAAATCTGCATCTTGGTCCAAAAAAAGGAGAAAACCACTTTTGATAAAACGAAATCATAAAAAGAAGTATAGAAGTAATTGATTTATTAATAGTTTTGAACACTTTAATGATGTAAAATAAAATTTCCAGTAGTAATTAGTTTAATTGAATTTAATCAATTATCCAATTTATTGCAATTTTCTATTTAATTTAAAATTATGTCAAGATACCGCGGCCCCAGATTAAGGGTTACGCGTCGCTTGGGAGAACTACCAGGTCTCACCAGGAAAGCTTCAAAGAAGTCTAATCCTCCAGGTCAGCACGGCCAAGCCCGTCGCAAGCGATCAGAATATGCAATTCGTCTAGAAGAAAAGCAGAAACTTAGGTTTAATTATGGAGTTTCTGAAAAACAACTAGTACGTTATATAAAAAAAGCTAGAGCTCAGGAAGGATCTACAGGTACTAACCTACTAAGACTTTTAGAAAACAGACTTGATAATGTTTGTTTTAGATTGGGTTTTGGAGGTACCATTCCAGGCTCAAGACAATTAGTAAATCATGGCCATGTAACCGTTAATGGGAAGGTTCTTGATATTGCTGGTTATCAATGCAAATCAGGCGATGTAATCGGAATTAAAGAAAACAAAGCAAGCAAAAAACTTGTAGAAGGTAATATAGAATTCCCTGGTTT
Organism: Prochlorococcus sp. HOT208_60m_813G15; assembly: GCA_002026165.1. GTDB lineage: Bacteria > Cyanobacteriota > Cyanobacteriia > PCC-6307 > Cyanobiaceae > Prochlorococcus_A. The sequence continues at coordinate 175,451 of MWOS01000193.1, read as the reverse complement.
AGCAAATGTCCCTCCTCATCTTGATTTAGACAAACCTAAATTAACGGGAAAAATAAATGGGAAATGCGATAGAGAGTGGGTGGCTCTTGAAATAAACGAACTACTAGTTGTTGAATATTATTCAAGAAAAGTTTAATAGTACTTTTCTTTGGATTATTAAATCTCTCATTTTTTAAAAGAGAGATTTAATTTAATTCTTATTTTTAAAATAATGGAAAATAAGGAAAATAATATAAAAAAGCCAGGTTTTAAGACCTTATCTATTCACCATGGGGAAACATTTGCTGAAGAAACTGGATGCGTTATGCCTCCTATTTTTTCTACATCTACTTTCAAACATGGAAATAAAGATAATTTCGACTACACCAGATCAGGCAATCCAAACTTTAGAATTCTAGAAAACATCCTTAAATCAATAGAAGATTCTAAATACTGTACAGTTTTTGGATCTGGAATTAGCGCGGTAACTGCAATTTCATCAACACTAAAATCAGGTGACAAGATACTCTGCGAGTCAAATCTCTATGGTTGTACAGTGAGGATGTTCGAAAAAGTTTTCAAGAAATTTGGACTAGAAGTTTTATACACAGATTTTACAAACGAAAATAATGTCAAAAAGATTTCAAACTTCGAGCCAACCCTGATATGGCTAGAAAGTCCAACTAATCCACTTTTGAAGGTACTAGATATTAAGGCGATTTGTGATGAAGCGAATAAACTCGAAATACCAGTAGTTGTAGACAACACATTTTCTACAGCGCTTATTCAAAAACCATTGGACCTTGGTGCAACACTATCGGTTGTAAGTACCACAAAATTCATTAATGGACATAGTGACGCACTTGGCGGAGCAGTACTGACAAATAATGAGGAATGGAATAGTAAGATGCTTTTCTCTCAAAAAGCTCTCGGGCTTCAACCATCTCCTTTTGATAGTTGGCTAATTACGAGAGGAGTAAAAACTCTTCCTTTAAGAATCGAACAACAAACTAAAAGTGCAGAATTTATTTCTGAAGAATTAGGTAATCATAAAATTATTAGTAAATTAATTTACCCTTTTAATCAAGAACATCCGCAATTTAATTTAGCAAAATCGCAAATGAAATCTGGAGGTTCAATGATCACCCTAAAATTAAATTTAAATAAAGAGGATACTTTTAAATTTTGCAAATCTCTCAAATATTTCTCTCTAGCAGAAAGCCTTGGAGGAGTTGAAAGTTTAATTTGTCACCCTGCAACGATGACTCATGCTTCTGTTGATGACAAAACAAAAAATCTACTAGGGATAGATGATGCTCTTGTCAGATTATCAATTGGATGTGAAGATACAAACGATTTAATCTCGGACATTTTATTTGCTTTAAATAAATTCTGAAAATTGAGAGATTTACTTAAAAAACCTATATGGAAAAATTTAGAGTTGGGATATGCAATTCCTGATAGTATTCATGCTGTTTCTGTAGCATTACCAACTTGGAATGATGTAATAAATTACGAGGAAAAAGATCAAGAATGCATGAATTTATTGAAGTCCATTTACCCACGATTCGGGCTAAACCCCATAGTGAAAAGATTATGCGAAAAAGTAAAAAAACAAAATTACCCCAACAATAAAAGTATCTGGCCATATCCGAATGAAAGAATAGCTTTTAAAGCTAAAAAATACATTGATAGAAATACTTCTGAACAATTCTCATTAATAGAAAAAAGAAATAATTTAGCTTTCTTAATAACTGAAAAAGAAGGAAGTATTTATGCAAAATATTTTTGGCAACATACTGGTCTTGGTCTATCTTCAAGAGCTGCCGCTATAGAACTAGGTCTTGAAGATTGCCCTCCAAAATCTTACGTAAATGAATGTTCTCAAAGAATAAAAAATAGAATTTCTAAATCTACAAAAATTGACTCTAATGATATTCACTTAACTTCATCTGGAATGTCTGCATTGCATACATCATTAGAAATCATATATAAATTATTTCCAGCTAAACCAACACTCCAAGTTGGTTTTCCATATGTAGATGTACTTAAATTACCAATGAAAATCTTTCACGGAGCAAAGTTAATTACAGAAGAAAATTGCTCGGATATTGAATTAGAAATCAAAAGAATAAAGCCATCAGCATTAATTATTGAACTTCCAAGTAATCCAATGCTCAAATGTGTAAACATTAAAAAAATTTCAAAAATTGCAAAAAAGCTAAATATTCCGTTAATTGTTGACGATACAATTGGTTCGAATTTAAATATAAATTCCATAGAACATGCAGATATCGTTTTCACTTCACTTACAAAAATTTTTTCAGGTAGTGGTGATATTCTTGCCGGATCATTAATAATAAATCCAAAAAGCAAATGGATTGATCAGTTTAGAAATGCATTAAACGAGATTAATATTCCAATACTTTCCGATGGAGATATAGTTTATCTAGAGAAAGTTAGTAGAGATGTAAATCAAAGAGTTTTTGAACAAAATAAAGCATGTTTAGAATTAAAAAAAAGATTAGAGACTCATAGCGAGATTAAAAATATTTTCCATCCTGAAAATTGTCCAAATTTTAATTCTTTACTTACTTCTAATGGGGGATACGGCTGCTTATTATCGTTTGAATTAAATGGAGGATTGAACAAAGCTAAAAAATTTTATGATTCTCTAAAAGTATCTAAAGGACCTAGTTTAGGTACAAAATTTACTCTAGTTTGTCCTTATGTTTTACTAGCTCATTATGACGAGTTGGATTGGGCTGAAAGTTTTGGTATCCCCTCGCACCTTATTAGAGTATCAGTTGGATTAGAAGACCAAGATCAATTATGGAAAACCTTTTCTGAAGCACTAAATAATTTCTAAATTCCTAGTATTTACCGTATAGAAACTTATATACTCTTTTTCTGAATAATAGTTAGTATTAATATATATTTTCTCAATATATAAATGGCAAAAATTTATGAGGACAACAGTTTTGCTATTGGAAACACTCCATTAGTAAAATTAAAATCAGTTACTAAAAACGCGAAAGCTACAGTACTTGCAAAAATTGAAGGTAGAAACCCCGCTTATAGTGTCAAATGTAGGATCGGCGCAAACATGATCTGGGATGCCGAGAAAAGTGGGAAACTTACAAAAGACAAAACTATTGTTGAGCCAACCTCTGGAAATACAGGAATTGCTCTAGCTTTTACTGCTTCAGCAAGAGGTTATAAACTGATCCTTACAATGCCAGAATCCATGTCAATTGAAAGAAGAAGGGTTATGGCAGTGTTGGGTGCTGAAATTGTTTTAACAGAGGCATCTAAAGGTATGCCTGGAGCAATAGCTAAGGCTAAAGAAATTGCAGAAAGTAATCCTTCTCAATATTTCATGCCAGGTCAATTTGATAATCCAGCAAACCCTGAAATTCATTTCAAAACTACTGGACCAGAAATCTGGGATGATTGCGATGGTGAAATTGATGTCCTAGTTGCAGGGGTTGGAACTGGCGGCACAATTACAGGAGTTTCAAGATACATTAAGCTAGAGAAGGGCAAGAATATTACTTCTGTAGCTGTAGAACCATCACACAGTCCTGTTATTACACAGACAATGAATGGAGAAGAGGTTAAATCCGGACCACATAAAATCCAAGGAATTGGAGCAGGATTTATTCCTAAGAACCTTGACTTATCAATTGTTGATAAGGTCGAACAAGTAACAAATGACGAATCAATCGAGATGGCTCTTAGGTTAGCTAAAGAGGAAGGTCTATTAGTAGGAATATCTTGTGGGGCTGCCGCTGCTGCTGCTGTTAGATTAGCTGAACAAGATGAATATGCTGGGAAGACAATTGTAGTTGTTCTACCTGATTTAGCAGAGAGGTATTTATCATCAATTATGTTTACTGAAGTTCCAAGCGGAATCATTCAAGAACCAGTCAAAGCCTAAATCTATTTTTTCTCCAGTAGTGAATCTGGTGAAATATACATAGCATCGCCATAAGAGAAGAATCTAAATTTTTCTTTTATGGCTTTCTTATACAATTCTAATAATCTTTCTCTACCAATCATTGCACTTACCAAAAGTAATAATGAACTTTTAGGGAGATGAAAATTAGTTAATAATCCATCAACTACCTTAAATTTATAACCTGGCTTAATTACTAAATCTACGTATTTAGCTATGGGAATAAAGTCATTAATTTCGTGAGAATAACAACTTTCAAGAGCTCTTACGCTAGTTGTACCAATAGCAATTATTTTTCTATCTGTTTTCTTTATTCTTTTTATTTCCTCCACTACTTCCTTATTAACACTTACCCATTCTTTGTGAAGTTTTAAGTTACTTAAATCTTCTTGATCAATTGGTTTGAATGTTCCGTAACCCACGTGCAAAGTTATCGGTAAGATTATTACGCCTTTTTTTTTTAGATTGGAAATAAGACTTTTGCTTAAGTGTAAACCAGCTGTTGGTGCAGCAACTGCCCCCGGATTTGTTGCATACTCAGTTTGATAACTTTTCTCATGAAAAGATTCTTCTTCGGAATTTTTTATATAAGGAGGAAGAGGGATTTCGCCGTATTTATCAAGAAGTTCATTCATTGAATTGAGACAAGTTATATTTTTCGGAAATTTAATAAATCTCCCTCCAGTTTCTTCATCAACTCCATCAACAATCAAATTAATATCTTGTGCTAATGGAGATTTTAATTTTAATTTTCTATTTATTTTTAACTTTTTTGCTGGCTTTGCCAAACATAACCAAACACATTCATGGGATCTTTCTAAAACTAATAATTCGACTAATGTCTTATTTTCTAATTCAACCTTTAACCTAGCTTTCATAACTTTAGTATTATTTACAATTATAAGATCCCCTTCTCTAAATTCATCTAAAAGATTCTTGGTAAATTTATTAGTTAAACAGTCTTCTTCTAAAAAACTATTTCTAACTATCATCAATCTTGATTCATGCCTAATTGCAGAAGGTTTACTAGCAATTAATGAAGGATCAAGTAAATAATCATAAGCTTCAAGCTTATAATCTCTTTCTTCATTATTAATTTGAGAAATCAATTAAATTTAGGAGACAAGAGTCTCTGGCTCATCTTCAATTAGGGAAGCCAAGTCTTTTAAGAATGAAGCTCCATCAGCTCCATAGATCACTCTATGATCAGCTGTTAGATTTACTTGCATTATTTTTTTAACAGATATTGAACCATCACTATTAGCAACAACGGTTGGTTTCGATGATGCTATGGCTAAAATAGCACCGGTACCTGGAGGAAGAATTGCGTCAAATCTATCAACTCCAAACATCCCAAGGTTAGATAAAGTGAAGGTTCCCGTTGAGTATTCATCAGGTTCTAATTGTTTTGATCTTGATCTTTTTACGAGATCTTTCCATTCCCTAGACAATTCAAATAAATCAGTATTGCATGGTTCTTTTAAAACTGGAGTTATTAGTCCTCCATCTTCCATCGCAACAGCAACAGCAATATTTATATTTTCTGGATAAGAAATTCCACTCTCTGAAAAACTTGAGTTAACTTGAGGATGTTTCTTAAGTGTCTTTGCAACTGCCTTTACTAGTAAAGCAGTCATAGTAACTCCGTTCTGTTTTACTTTTTTATAGAAATTATCTAATTTATCTGTGTTAATGGAATAACCCACCCTAAAACATGGCACATCTAAACTAGATTCCATATTTTTATTTACCGCTTTCTGAAGAGTATTAAATTGAACTGTTTCTCCGGGATTACCAAAACTATTTCCTGAAGTTTCTGGTTTACTTTCAACTCCCAAATTTGCACCAGGTATACTTGCAGGAGAACCACCTTCACCTATCCATGGTATAGAGACTGGTTGGCCATTAGCTTTTAAAATATCATCGGCTTGAATCCTTCCGTGAGGTCCGGATCCATGAACCTTTGCTAAATCAACGCCCATTTGAGAGGCAAGTTTTTTAGCTCTTGGAGATGCAATCACCCTCGAAGAAACATTACTCGTAGCAGCATTTATTTGATCACTATTAAAAGATGAGGCTGCCTTTTCACTCATTAATACGACTTCTTTTTCTTGTTTTTCAACAATTTCACTTTGAATCACAGGTTTTTCTTCCGTTTTATTGCTTACCAATTCAAGCTGATCCGAACTAGAAACTTCGGGTTGTTTTGCTTTATTTTGTTCTTGAACAGAAGCTATCTCATCCTCATTTTCTACAATAAGACCGATAGTCTCTCCTACTGGTGCAGTGCTGCCAGCAGGCATTAAAACAGCTGCAAGATATCCATCTTGAAAAGATTCAACATCCATATCTGCCTTGTCAGATTCAACAACCAAGACAGATTCACCTCTTTCAACTTTATCTCCTGGATTTTTCAACCATTCCACAATCTTGCCCTCTGTCATAGTAGAACTCAAGGCAGGCATGAATATTTCGTGAGACATAAGAAAATTGTTATTGCATAAGTTTCAAGGGATTTCTACCAAACTTCCTAAAGTTTTTATGGTTAAGGACCCTTTAAACTCTTGTTTTAATTATACGAAATCATTTTCACAGTGGGAACTCTTAAAACTTAAGAAAGTAATAATTTAGATCGATTAGAATTTAAAACTTTTCGAAATTAAGATTTACTTATATTTATCAAAAATACTAAATCTTCTCTTTAATTATTATCTATAGATTGAATAACTCCATCCTTAACCGTAATCGATACTTGCATTTTTTCAATTAGATTGTCTCCCACAGTGACATCACAGAAACTATCCACTTGCCCTTGATCAACAATTTCGTCCATTTTTAATTCGCGAACTTGACTCTGTTGTTGAAGAAGATTTCTTTTTTGTTCTTCAATTTCATTTCGTTTTGCTGCGACTTGTTGTTGCACCTGACTAACCTGTTCTTGAACTCTTGGATCTAGGGGATTAACCGATTGTGATCTAATATTATTTACTATTTGCTGCCCCTCTTGCTCCATTTGCGATAATTGCTGATCAATGTTTGAAATTGCTTTACTTAATTCTTTTTCAGCATCTTCTTTCCATGTTGGTGTAACTACAGCTTTAATAGCTATTGAGCGCTTTATAGATATTGAGTTTTTTGTTTCCATAAAAAATTAAATTACCTTTTTAATATAGATAAAACAAATCAAATTTTCTTACTAAATTTGTTTTCATACATATTTTCTATTTGTAATGAATACTTTTTTTCTATTTCTTTTCTTTTTTGTTTAAGAGTTTGTGTTAATAACCCATTTTCTAGAGTAAAGGCATCAACAAAATAACAATCTAATATTTGTTCTACTGATCTTGCTCCTAATCGACTTTTAAGCAAATTATTAATTTGTGATTTGAAAAATGTACAAATTTTCTTATTCAGGTTTAATTTTGAAAGGTCTTCTTCCAAAAACTTGCTTTTAACCAATTCGACATTAGGAACTACGAGAGCTGTTAAACATTTCTTATCTTGTCCTACTAATTGAATCTGATTAATAAATTCTGAACTAAGAATTTCAGTCTCTAGGGGATTCGGTTCTATATTTTCACCACTTGATAGCACTATTGTATCCTTGGCTCTTCCGGTTATAAAGAGAGAACCATTTGGTATTAGAAAACCTAAATCACCAGTATCAAACCAACCGTCCTTGGATAAAACATCATTTGTAGCTATTTCATTATTAAGATAACCTTTCATTACTTGCGGCCCTCTAACAAGAATTTTCCCGACATCTCTGAACTTCAGAATCTTTTTTTTATCATCACTCACTATTTTGATTTCAGTAAATGAAAGAGGCTGCCCAGATGATCCTCTAACATTTAATTCCCTTCTCCTACAAGTTAATACTGGACTAGTTTCTGTGAGTCCATATCCCACCAAAACATCTACACCTAAAGATTCAAAAAAAAGATCTACATGTTCTGGCAATGCACCTCCACCATTAATAGGAAACTTCAGTTTTTCTCCGCATAGTTGTCTAAGAATATTCGGCCATAAAAAAATAGTAGACAATTTATGTAAAGGGTATCGGCTAATAACAGAACCCAGTAAGGGGATTTTTGATTTAAAAGTTATTTGATTTATATCTATATTTCTTATCTTTCTAAGACTTCTTTTAAAAACCGAACTATTACTTATCAAAAACTTAATAAGTTTTTGCTTTTTGGAAGGCATTTTTTTCAAAGCCTGAAAAAAACCATCATGTATTGCTTCCCATAGTCTCGGTACAGTAGCCATGACAACAGGTTTTATTTGTGTAATATCATCTTTAAGAAATTTTGGAATTGTATAGTATTGAGAACAACCGCATGAAAAAAAGAAGTATTCGGCACTTCTCTCATAAGAATGCCAGATAGGCAAAACGCTTAATACAGAGGTCCCTGGTTCTGGATCAGCGATATAGGCTAAATTGATTATTTGATGTAAAAAATTTGCATGAGTCAAAGGCACACCTTTAGGTTTTCCGGTCGTCCCAGAAGTGTAAAGTATGGTAGCGACGTCATCAATTTCTGGATTGAATTTTTCAAGATTATTATTTTGTGAATTTTCTTTTTCTACTGAACTTATAAATGTACTCCAACTTATTAAACTTTCAAATTGTTCATCTTCTAGATTGACTATAAATTTCAGTCTTTTTTTTAATTCTTCTTTGTTGTTTAACTTTAGCCAAATTTCCTTAGATTGAACTATTAGTCCTACTGAATTAGAGTGCCCAATAATATAGTCTAATTCTACTGAAGGAGAATTAATACCTCTCACTGCATTTATAGCTCCTAAACGCATTAAGCCTTGATCTACTGCTAGCCATCTTGGAGAATTTTCAGATATTACAGTAACTACATCCCCCTTTTTTAAACCATAATTTTCGAAAGAAGAAGAGACTTTTGTTATTAAATCAGCCAACTCAGAATAAGAAAATTTTTCTTTGTATTTCCCTCTTAAATCGCAAACAGCTAAAGTATCACCACATTTAAATTTTAATTTTTCCCAAATTTGATCTATATGATCAAGGTTCTTAATAAAATCTCTATTTTTGGTAAATGTATTTTTTTTAGAAAGAGGTTTGGCTGCAGGCCAATACGCTAAATCACCCATATTAAATTGATTTTGAAATTTTAATTTCTATTTTGATATAAAATCAAAATTAAATTCTTCCTCGATGGTTTTTTTAACAATTATCTTGACTTCTTGAATATTTAAATTTTTGTTGTAATCAATCATATTTGCCATAAGACAATTTTCTATTCCGCAAGGAACAATCTTATTAAAGTTTTCTAATTCGCAGTCAATATTGATTGAAAATCCATTTATCGTAATCCATCTTTTACACCCAATTCCAATTGATGCGATTTTCTTATTTCCTATCCAAACACCAGTAAACCCTTTCCTAGAGTGACAATCTATATTAAAAGCACCTAGGATTTTTATAATAATTTCTTCAATTTTTCTTAAGTACCAATTTAAATCTTTGTTAAAATTTTTCAAATCTAAAACCAAATACGTTACTAATTGTCCTGGCATATGACAAGTTACCTCACCACCTCTATCAATCTTAAAAAGATCATATTTAGCATCATTTAGAGAAAATAATAAATTATCGTAATTAGATCCTCTCCCCAACGTATAACAGAGTTGATGCTCCCCTATCCAAATAAAATCAGGGTTAGAATTATCTAAAATCAATGCCTCCTGATATTCTTTTTGTAATTTATAAACATCATTAAAAGAAGAAATATTATCAGGTTGTTTAATTATTGCTGTTCTATTATCCATATTTAAGTAGATTTAGAAAGTAAGTAAATATTTTAGATTAGTTATGAAAATTTTAATCCATGGAAAGAATCTTGAGCTCACTGGAGCATTAAAAGAATATACTGAGGCAAAGATAGAAAAAGCAACACATCACTATAAGGATATCGTTAAAGAAGCTGACATACACCTTTCAATTGAAAAGAATCCAAGAGTCTCGTTCCAAACTGCAGAAGTTACTATTTTTGCAAATGGTACCGTAATTAGAGCTGAAGAAAAAACTGAAAATCTATACTCAAGCATTGATTTAGTTTCAAATAAACTTTGTAGAAAATTACGCAAATACAAAGAAAGAAACAATAAAACAATTCATAATAAACAATTTAAAAATAAAGATTCTTTACCAATTGAAAGTATGGAATCAAATTTTTTAGATAAAGCTTTTTTTAAAGAAGGAACTGAAGCAAGTCTGCCTGAGCCATCTATAAAAAATAAATACTTTGAAATGACTCCAATTTCATCAGACGAAGCAAGAAAACAATTAGATCTAATTGATCATGATTTTTATGTTTTTCGAAACAAGAAAAATAATGAACTTCAAGTTATATATAAAAGGAATCATGGAGGTTATGGATTGATTCAATCTAAATAAGTTTTAAATGCCCAATATTGAATATGAATTAAACGAGAAAATTCATGCGATTATTATTAACCCCTATTTATCATGGGAAGATTTCTGTGTGAATTGCGATTTAATAAGAAAATACAATATCAAAAATATTTCTACTTCACTAAATTATTTAACTGATCTTAAAAACTGTTTGGGTAATTACAGTGCGGATATAAACGCACTTATTTCTTACCCTTTAGCAGATTTACCAGTTTCATTTATTGAAGAATTAGTTTGTTTTGCAAAAGATAAGGGTGCAAAAGGAATTGAATATATCCCAAACTTTATCAATTTATCCAAAAGAAATTTAGAAACTTTCGCTGCTGAAATTGAGCAAGTTAAATTATCTGGATTACCAGTTTCAATAATCATAAATAAATCAAAACTACAAGAAGAAGTTTTTATTAATGCAATAGAAATATGTTTGGAATTAGGAATAAAAAATTTTCAATTCGGGGACGGGTTTGGATCTCCTCTTACATCTAATGATGTCCCCGAAATACTAAAAATAACAGGCTCTCAAAATCAAATAAAAGTTGTAGGTGGTATAAAAAAACTGACACAAGTTATTGATTTGTTTGATAATGGAATTAGTTGCGTTGGAACTTCTAATTTTTGTGAGATTTTCCAAGAAGTAAATTTTTAAATGTCTGGTTCTGGTGAGTGCAGACTAGAGGGTCTCTGTATTAAAGCTTCTCCATTAGGCGAGAATGATAGATTAATAACTATTCTTACTGATGAGCAGGGGATTGTTCGATTAGCGGTACCTGGTGCTAGACGTCCTAAAAGTAGTCTTGCCGCAGCTACTCCATTAACATATTTAAGTCTGCAAATTTTTGGGAAAAGAAATCTTAAATCTGTACGTCAAATTAAAATATTAAAAAGCTATTCTGGTCTAGGGAAAAATATTGAATGTCTTGCAGCCGCGCAAGCAATAACTGAATTAACTTTTTTATTAGTAGGTAATAATGATAAGCAACAAAACTATTTAACTTGTGTTCTTGCACATCTAGATAGGATTTATTTGTATGAAGAATCTAAAGAAGAAGATATTAAAATGCTCTCAATGAGTATTCAATCCTTAATCCATCTATTAGCCATTGGAGGTATAAATTTACCAATTCATCATTGCTGTAAAACTGGGGAACCTATTATTCCGCCTTTAGGAAATTGGGAATGGAGTTGTTATTATTTGCCAAGTGAAGGGTTTTCGTCAATTGAAGATCCTCAAAGTAATCTAAAAATAAATGCATCTGAAGTTGCTCTATTACAAAGACTTCTTTTTCCCGAATTACCAATAAAATCTAATGGAGAGTTGTTGGGCCCAAAAAAAGTCTGGCTTAAAATATTATTCATTATTGAGACATGGATCTCTGCTCAATTAGAGAAGGATCTATCTTCACTAAAAATGCTGAGAGAAATATATAGTTAGCATTTTCATGAAGCATTTAAAAATTTAAAAAATATGATCATGACGCCATTGCCTGTTAACTTAATAAATAGTTAATTCAATTAATGTGGTTCATATTGCCTGGTTGGGAAAGAAATCCCCTTTTTGTGGAAATGTAACTTACGGTAATTTAACTACTAAGGAATTAAAGGCCAGAGGGCATAAAATTAGTTTTATTCATTTCGACAATCCGTCTAGTTCCAATTCATCAAACCCATTATTTCTTGCAAATGATCCTGATGTGAGTCTCCCATATTTAATTAAGTCTCAAGTTTATACAATACCCTCGCCAAGGGCAGAAAAAGAGCTAAGGCTATCATTGATAAGATTAAAACCTGACATAGTACATGCAAGCCTAACTTTATCTCCTTTAGACTTTAGACTTCCAGAGCTTTGTAATGAAATTAATGTTCCTCTTGTAGGAACATTTCATCCACCATTTGATGCAAAAAATAGAAATCTGACTGCAAGCACTCAACAATTAACATATCAACTTTATGCTCCCTCTTTAGCAAAGTTCGATAAAATAATTATTTTTTCTGAACCTCAAAAAAATGTTCTTGAGAAATTAGGAGTACCTAAAGAAAAACAAATAATTATTCCAAACGGCGTTGATGAAAATATTTGGAAACCTTTTTCTGAAAAAAGTAAAAAATATGATCAGGTGAAAAATAAACTTGGAAATGCAAGAATCTTTTTATATATGGGAAGGATTGCAAATGAGAAAAATATCGAGGCACTTTTACGTTCTTGGCGCCAAACAAAAACTCAAAATTGCAAATTAATTATTGTTGGGGATGGTCCAATGAAACCAACACTTGAAAATAGTTTTTCTAATCTTGGTAAAGAGAAATTAATTTGGTGGGGTGCTGAATTAGATTTAGAAACTCGGATAGCAATAATGCAAATAGCAGAAGTATTTTTCTTACCAAGCTTAGTAGAAGGTTTATCATTATCACTTTTAGAGGCAATGTCTGTAGGTACTGCTTGTGTAGCTACAGATGCGGGCGCTGATGGTGAAGTTTTAGATAACGGAGCAGGAATAGTAATTTCAACTGATAATGTGGCTGCACAATTAAAAACTATAATCCCGATTCTTATAGAACACCCTTCATTTACAAAAGATCTTGGAGAAAAAGCTAGAGAAAGAGTACTTGAGAGATATACAATTACTAAAAATATAAATTCGCTTGAGAAAGTTTATATGAACTTAAAAAGTAGTTTCAAAAACTAACGAAACTCTTTACTTCTATTACTAGCTGAAACTATTGATTCAATTAATGCTGACCTTACACTCTTTTTTTCTAAAACCCTTAAAGCAGAAATAGTTGTTCCACCTGGAGAGGTTACTAAATTTTTAAGCTCAGAAGTAGTAAGTTTATTTTCCTTTATTAGACAAATAGTCCCTAGTATCATCTCCATAACAAGTTCCTCTGAAATTATTTTTGGTAACCCCCCGCTTAATCCTCCATCACTTAATGCTTCAATAATTAAAGCAATAATCGCAGGACCTGATGAAGTTAAAGCTAAAAATATATCAAGGTAATCTTCAGCAAATTCATAAATTTTACTAGTATTTTCAAATAATTTTTTTGTAAATTGTTTCTGATCTTCTGTAATTTCTTCTCCCCAAGAAATCCCTGTTAAACCTTTTCCAATAGTTATTGGAATATTTGTAACCACCCTCACACATTTATGATTAGGGAACTTTTGAATAAGTTTATTTATTGAAACCCCCGCAAGAATTGAAACTATTAAATTGTCCTTGTTTTTTATATGATAGACCTCGCTTATATTATTAAATTGTTGGGGTTTTATCGAAAGAAGTTTATATTGACAGTCCCAAATTATTTTTGACTCTTTAGAACCTGATTTAAAAACATTTATATTATATTTATAATTTTTTTTTATATGTTTTAAACTTTTTTCTGAATTTACAACGCAAAAAACATTCTGGGGCTGAATTAATTTGTTATCTAGTAGGGGGGTTATTATAGCTTGTGCAATATTTCCAAAACCAATAATCGCAATTTTATCAGTCACTGATTAATAATTAATAAGCACTTAATTTAGAATTGCCCCATGCTGGTTCAGGAGTAGTATTTTTGCCCAAACTATATTGTGGTGTGTTTTCTGTAGACACAGAAGAAGGAGAAACTTCTTCTCGTGAAGAACTAGTTACATTTACACAACTTGGGGCAAAAAGAAAAATACTTTCCCCGACTCTCTCTTGATGTCCATCAATCGCATATGTTCCTCCAGCGATAAAATCAACCGCTCTTTGAGCCTGATCAGGATCCATCATGGTTAAATTAAGTATTACAGTTTTTCTTTCTCTTAATGCTTGTATAGCTTGAGGCATCTCATCGAAACTTCTTGGCTCCATTAAGCTTACTTCTGAAGATGAATTCGTAATTCCTGGCATTCCAACTACTTTTGATGATCTGTTGTTATTCATAAAATCAAATGGATTTGAATTAGCAAGGACATTTGAATTTTTTTGATTTTTGTTGAAGTTGTTAATATCATTTAATTCATCCTCTGATGCATAATCCAACTCATCAAAATCATCATCGAGATACTCGTCCCCTGCAACAACTGCCTTTAATTTAGAAATAAGTGACACCTTTTAAATCCTCTTTTAATTAATTGCTAAGGTTTAAGAACCTTAAGTAATAGATTCAATTTTTAAATGAAAAAACTACCTATACTTAAATAACGTTACTTGTACTTTACTGCAAGTTTATAGATAAGATTTTTATAAAAAAACAACTAATCAATACCTTTTTCCAAAAATCAATGACCCCAATCTTAGCCAAGTTGATCCAGCTTCTATAGCTTCTTCCCAATCACTTGACATACCCATTGAACAATCTGGAAGTTGAAGTGAATCAGCTAACGAGCGACATTCTTTAAACAATTCTGTATTTTCTTTAGAGCTAATCCCTTTAGGATTAATAGTCATTAGGCCTGATAATGTGATATTCTTCAATTCTTTTATTTCCGCCCATTTCAGCATTAAAAGTTCAGGATTAAAACCTCCTTTAGTAGGGTCATCACTTAACTTAACCTGTAACATTATTAATGGATTTTTATTCTCTTCTCGAGAAATACTAGAAATCTTTTGCAACTTTTCAAATGAATCTACTGAATGAATATATTTAAAATTTGTCACTATCTTTCTTATTTTATTACTTTGTATTCGTCCAATAAAATGCCATGTAATTGGATTAAATTCTTTTAAAATTAATTGTTTTTCAAAAGCTTCTTGGAATTTACTTTCACCAAAATCATTCTGACCTAAATTTTGAAGAGTCTTGATTTCTTGACTTTTAAATCCTTTACTTACGGCAAGAATATTTACATTTGATGGGATTTTATTTTTTATTTTTAGATAATTTAGAGGGTCCACCTTTTATAAAAAAGTTTGTGTAAATAAATTCTCCCATTTAGGTAGCTCTATTGATGCTATTTTTCTAGCTCTTTGGAGGTTTAATTCTGCCTGATTACGAGCATCTAAATAAGGTATTACTTCAAAGAAAATTTCTCTCTGTTTTATCTCTACCAAAAAAAACATTTTTTGGGCGTATAAAGTCGCGTAGATATCTCTCCCATCGTTCCCAGGAGATACTTGGTACAACATTCCAAATGTTGGGTGGTTTAAATAACGCTCGGAACTCAAACTAAAATATTGTGTTATTTATAATGCACCATACAGTTTTCTAAGAAAAATTGCTATGCAAATAAAACAAATCGATAATGTATTAACAATTACATTGATAGATTTTGAAGGACGAAGAGTTCTAAATCTATTGGTTTTTATGATAAATTTTTTCTTTGAGAGTAATGACTCAGCTCCATGATCAATTCTCAGAAATATATTTTGAAATAACCTTTCCACTAAAATTAATAAAACATTAAAGGATTTCTTTAATCCTAAATTTCGAAAATTTATTGATCTAACTGAAACTGATTTAATAATATTTTGAAATTCTTCCTGCACTAGAGGAATAAAACGTAATGCAATTAACAATTGAAAAAGCCACTTACTAATTGGCAATCCAATCCTTCTTAATGGGTACATAAACCAACTTAATCCCCATACAATGTCTTCCTGCAATGTGGTTAAAAGCATCAAATTGACACTATGAATAACGGTAAATATCAAAGTGGAGGTTTTTATTCCTAGTTCAAAGGCTTTTCTTGATAAATTGTAGGGACCAAAATTAATAAACCATATCTTCTGCAGAGGAATTTGCAAAATATTCCATTCTTTTTGGCTTTCAAGTACTACTTGCAACTCATTGGGATTTCTTAAGTAGCTATCAAGAGATTGAATATCAGATGAGGCAAGTATTGATATACATCCAATTAATAGTGATAAGAATGAGAGAAAAAATAATGATCGCCACCATACTCTAGATGGTAATAAACTTAAAAAAGTAATTAATAGTAAAAAAACAACTAAACTCAATCTCCATATTGGACCTGCCCAAATTGGAGTGATTAAAAATATCATTACGATAATTATTTTTAATCTACTATCTATAATTCTTAGCCAACTTCTATTACCATGAACGTATTGACCAACAGAAAATTTGGTTAGCAAATTCATTAATCTTTTTGAACTAACTCAATATTTTCTCTTTCGACTTCTTTATTTAAAACTCTTTGCTGTTTTCCTCTCCAAAGTAAAATAAGGGGTGTGCCTTCAAAGCCTAAATTTACTCTAATTTGTTTTTCAATATATCTTCTATAAGTTATTCCGAATAATTTAGGGTCATTTACAAAAAGAGTAAAAGTGGGAGGTTTGTTCTTTACTTGAGTACCGTAATAAAGTCTTCCTTGCTTGCCGCTTCTCTTAGTTGGAGGACTTTTCCAACTGATTGATTCTTTAAGTACTTCATTAACTACAGATGTTGTAACTCTTCTTCTATGTTGATTTACAGCATTAAGAGCATGCTCAAAAATATTATCAACTCTTTGACCAGTTAGAGCAGATATAAAAATCATCTTTGACCAGTGTAAAAAATAAAGTTTAGATCTAAGTTCTTTTTCTACTTGATAAATTGTTGAACTATTTTTTTCTACAAGATCCCATTTATTAACAACAATTATACAAGCTCTGCCTTGTTCTTCTATGCGCCCAGCCAGCTTCTGGTCTTGATCAGTTACTCCGTCAACTGCATCTATAACTAAAACACAAACATCACTTCTATCTATAGATTTAAAAGCTCTGTTAATACCAAAGAATTCAGTGCCATATTTAACATTTTTCTTTCTTCTAATCCCTGCAGTATCAATAATTTTCCAATAATTATCACCTTTTTTAATAAGCGTATCTATTGAATCAGTTGTCGTACCACTAATATCACTAACTATTGCTCTTTTTTCTCCACAGATTGAATTTAACAAACTAGATTTACCAACATTAGGTCTACCAATAATTGACATCATTATCTTTTCTTCATCATCCTGGATATTATTTTCAGGAAGTTCGCCAATAACGAGATCTAAAAGATCTCCAGTACCTGAACCATGAATAGCCGAAACAGGGTTAGGTTCGCCTAATCCTAATTTCCAAAACTCTGAAGCTAGGGATATTCCTAGAGTAGTCGATTCACATTTATTAACAGCAACAATTGTTTTACAGCTTGAGTTTCTTAACCATTTTGCTATTGATAAATCACCATCAGTAACGCCTTGATTCCCATCTACCACCAGTAACGCGAGTGAAGCCTCTTCTAGAGCTAAGAAAACTTGTGTCCTTATCTCTGGGAGAAATTCACTATCATCATCAAAAACTAAACCTCCAGTATCAACTATTTGAAATTCCTTACCTCCCCATGAAGCATTTTGATAAGTTCTATCTCTTGTAACACCAGGCTTATCAAATACTATTGCATCATTACTTTGGCAAAGACGATTAACTAAGGTAGATTTCCCAACGTTAGGTCTTCCGATAATTGCTATTGTAGGAAGAATCAATTCTTCTCTCCAAAGAAAGTACTATCCATTACAACTATACCTTTAATAGAATCATTTACCTTTTTCAAAAAAAATTATTTAATTTCTGGATCGCCAAAATGTCCTTTAACTGGATTAACAGGGGGTGAACTAGGACTTGGCATTAATTCACTATCTTTTGAAAAACAATCATTTTCAATCGCCCAATAAATCAGCCAATTTACTGCCGTCGCTCTTCTAGTTCTTCTTGGATAAAGTTCATTAATCTTGTAGCCTTTAAAATTAAGAAAATTTTTCAATCCCTGTTTATATTCTTTTGGAATTGATCGAGTCAGATGTATTGAGGCTGGTCGCTCTGAAATTAATTGAGGTCCTTTTTCAAATTTTTCTGACCAATAAGAAGGAGTAAATGCGCTAGAAACCCAAATATTCAAAGTTGATTCTTTAGTATAAAAAAGTCTTTCCCAAACCAATTCACAAACAAAAACATCACTAACCCTATCTTCAAGAATAAGAAATAATAGATCCTTACATATTGGCCATCTAAAATGATTCTCAACGAATTTATCTTTTTTTTGCATTAATCAAACCTTATCAAAATCAGAGAAAAATAAGGCATGAAATCCTTTTTATATTGAGCAGCATATTGAATAATTTGATCAGGCATACCAACACTTAAAGCTATTAACGATGTATCGATGATATCCTCTTTTTTTAAAATATCCCTGACTAAATTCCATCTTTTCCCAACTTTCATGATAGCCAAGACTGTTTTATTTCCTTTACTTTCTCTAATTAGGGATGTTAATTCTGATTTCAAAGAAGGACATTCTTTGATGATCAAGGTCTCGCCTTTTTTTACTAAATCAAAATCATTCAAAGCTGCTGCTGCTGAAATAGAGGAAATACCAGGTATGGTTTTGGTAATGATTTCAGCATGATTATTTTTCATTAATCTCAAAATATTAGAAGAACTTGCAAACAGGGAAGTATCTCCAAGACAAAGTAAAACAACTGATTCTCCATTTTGTATGAATTTCACAATTATTTCTACAGCATTAGACCATATTTCATCTGGATCAAAGTCCTTCCTAGCCATTGGGAAGATGATAGGGATATTTTTTTTAAATTTGGTGTATTTCTTGACTATTTCCGCAGCGAAACTCTTTTTATTATCATCTGAAATTGGAAAAACTATAACTTTAGCCTTTTTGATTGCATCTACAGCAGCAATTGTTAAAAGTGATGGATCACCAGGCCCAACACCAACGATGGTTAATGTTGGCAAATCAGTTTTATATCGATTAAGAAAACTTAAAAACTTATTTTTTATCATTTTTATTTTTTTATCTTTAGCTATGTACCCTTGGCATCATAAAAGTTTCAGCAAGTATTGCTGACTCAATTTCCGATAATTCCTCTAACCTTTTGAAAGTTTGATTTTTAGAGAATTTAGTTTGCGCTAGTTTCCAGTAAACTCCAAAATGCCTTGCCTCACTCTCAAGCAGAGACTCATAAAGGGATTTAAACGATTTATCTTCAGAATTCAGCGCAAGCAAGCTTAATCTTTCATGACTTCTTGCTTCAATAAGTCCTGCTATTAAGAAACTATCAAGCATTCTACTGGGCTCTTCCTTTCTTATATTCTTGGACAATTCAGCACCATATGGAGGCGGTTTTAAGGATTCAAGAGAATGTCCAAGATCCTTTAAAAAATAAAGTATTTTTTCAAAATGCTCTAATTCCTCTCTCGCTATTGGACTAAGAACTTCTGCAAGATTTGGTTCTGATGGATATCTAAACATCAATTGAATAGCAACTCCAGCTGCTTTTCTTTCACAATGAGCATGGTCAATAAGAATATCTATTGGATTAGATAACGCGAGTTTGATCCACTTATCTGAGGTCGACGAAGATAAATACTTTATTTGAGAAGAAGGCCTTTTAAAATCAACTAGCATTTAATCTTTACTTCTTAAATATTCAATTATTCCATCAAGAGCCAAAGAATAACTAGATATGCCGAATCCACTAATTATCCCTATAGCTTTATCAGTTAGAAAAGATTCTTTACGAAAATCTTCTCTACTAAAAATATTTGATATGTGTAACTCTACAAATGGAATTTTTGATCCAATTAAAGCATCTCGAATGGAAATTGAGGTATGGGTAAAAGCACCAGCGTTTATAAGAATACCTTGGATACTTTTTACAGACTCTTGAATTTTATCTACTATTTCGCCTTCATGATTACTTTGAAAACATTCAAGATTAATATTCTTTTCTTTAGCAACTTTAGTTAAAATTTTTTCTATATCACTTAATGTTTTATTACCATATATTTCAGGTTCTCTAGTACCCAAAAGATTTAGATTTGGCCCATTTATCAATAAGATATTCTTCATCATGTAAACCTTTTCTTTACAAATGCTATCTAGAAAGAAACAAAAAAACCAAAACATTTTCACAAAAAGTGTCCATTAACTGATAAGTTCAAATAGTGGGGGTCGGTGCCCGAGTGGTTAAAGGGGGCGGACTGTAAATCCGCTGGCTCTGCCTACGTTGGTTCAAATCCAACCCGGCCCACTTTAAAATTGCCCTTGTAGCTCAGCGGTAGAGCACTCCCTTGGTAAGGGAGAGGTCTCGGGTTCAAGTCCCGACGAGGGCACTCGAGGGATAGCTTGGTATCAGTGAGATTACCACTATCGCAGAAAGAAATTCTTCAGAAGTGGACGTCCGTTTTCGGGTCCACTTTTCTGTTTTAAAGGTAGATATCTGGAGGTGCATCACACAAACGATGACACCGAAATGGCAACAATCAGAAGAAGCGGCAGCGGCTGGCAGGTCCTTATCAGAAGGAAGAATTATGTCGGTCCAAGGTCCAGAACTTTTCTTTCCAGAGATCTGGCGGAATCCTGGGCAGATGCAGTCGAAGAGAGAACAAAAAAGGTTTTAAATGACATTCCCGTCACTCTGGGAGAGGCAATCAATGACTATATAAATGGTCCGCTGCTTCTGCACCGCAGTGCGGAAAATGAAAAATATCCTCTCAGGGTGACGGCAGAAAGCTGGCTTGGAGATATTCCTCTGCAGGATCTGCAGATAAAACATTTGGCAGTCTGGCGAGATGAAAGATTACTGAAAGTGAAACCCAACACAGTGATGAGAGAACTGAGGATATTGAGAGTATTGATCGACTGGGTGAGAGATGAAAGAGGAGCGGAAATAAAGGATAACCCTGCCAGACAACTGAGAGTAAGAGGAACAGGGGATGCGAGAGCTCCATTTTTCACTGATCAAGACGAGAAAAGACTTTTATATGAACTGTCTCAGATGTCCAATAAAAACCATCTGACACTCACAAAGCTAGCTCTGACAACTGGGTTCCACCGCTCAGAACTTTTGAGCCTGACCTGGAGAAATATAGAACTGAAGAAAAAATTACTCTATATATATAGAAAGAATTGTGCCGCCATAGATAATTCGTCCGGCCTGAGGCTTGTTCCTCTGCCGGAAAAGGCGCAGAAGATTCTTGAGGAATTAAATGAGAGAAATGGGAAAGTTATAGAACTATCAAAAGGTGCTGCGAGAAATGGATTCGATAAAGCCCGAAAAAAAGCCGGACTTGAAACTCTCAGATTTCATGATCTAAGACATATAGCCATAAGCAGAATGTGGCGTTCGGGAATGAATACCCTAGAGATAAGTGCATGCAGCGGCCACAGGGATATAAAAATGTTAATGAGATACAGTCACTATCAATTAAGTTTTTAAATTAATAACTTTCAACCCTTTGGGGGTATTGAAGGTAATTAGCCGTATAAAACGAAAATGGATTTTTAGATAAAAATTGAAAATTTTTATTTTCTATGGTGCATCAATATCTACTTATTTAGGTTATGTTATCGAAAACCATTTATCTAGTTATTCAAAATCTTGAAAAAGACTTACCTTTTTTATGTACTTTTTCACTAGAGCATATCAAGTAAGGAATTTTTTCATAAGTAATATTTCATTAGTTTAAAAAATAAAATCTTGACAGTTTTTTTAGTTTCTTATTTTTTAAAAATGATTTTATTTGGCCTTACTATATTTTCTTCAAAACTTAATTTAATATCATATAGTTTGATGTATTTTATAAATAATTCTTAAAAATATTTTGGCTTCTTTGCCAAGGTTCCATAAATTTATGATGCTTTTCCTAAAAGTTCTTACGTAAAATGGCAATAAAAAAATCAGCACTATATTCATCACTTTGGCAAAGTTGCGACGAATTACGTGGCGGGATGGATGCCTCACAGTACAAAGATTATGTACTTACATTGCTTTTTGTAAAATATGTTTCTGATAAATATGCAGGTGATCCAATATCATTGGTTGAAATTCCAGAAGGCGGAGGGTTTTCTGATTTAGTAGCACTTAAAGGTGATAAAGAAATAGGGGACAAAATTAATAAAGCTATCGGAAAACTTGCTGAAGCAAACGAACTTAAAGGCGTTATTGACATCGCTGATTTCAATGACGAAGACAAACTTGGGAAAGGCAAAGAAATGCAAGATAGGCTATCTAAATTAGTTTCGATTTTTAATGATCTTGATTTTCGAAGTAATAGAGCTGAAGGGGATGATCTTCTTGGTGATGCCTATGAATATCTAATGCGTAACTTCGCCACAGAAAGTGGAAAAAGTAAGGGGCAATTCTATACTCCTGCTGAAGTTTCACGAATCATGGCAAAGGTTATTGGTATAGGGAAAGAGGTACGGCAAGACCA
The DNA here is from genome assembly GCA_002026165.1 of Prochlorococcus sp. HOT208_60m_813G15. Taxonomy (GTDB): domain Bacteria; phylum Cyanobacteriota; class Cyanobacteriia; order PCC-6307; family Cyanobiaceae; genus Prochlorococcus_A. The sequence continues at coordinate 152,875 of MWOS01000193.1, read as the reverse complement.
AACAGTATATGACCCAACATGTGGATCTGGTTCACTTTTACTAAAAGCAGCTGATGAATCCCCAAATGGAATGTCTATTTACGGTCAAGAAAAAGATGTTTCAAATACCGCTCTGGCAAAAATGAATATGATCTTACATGATAATCCAACTGCTGAAATAGCGGCAGGCGGAAGCAGCACTCTTGCATCTCCAGCATTCACAATATCAGCATCTGAGCTTAAGACATTTGATTTTGTAGTCGCTAATCCTCCCTTTTCTACAAAAGCTTGGCAAAACGGCTTTTCTAAAGATGAAAATAAAAAGACGATTAAGGACTTATATGGTCGTTTTGACTATGGAGTTCCTCCATCGAAGAACGGAGACTATGCCTTTTTACTCCACATTATTCGCTCACTGAAAAGTTCTGGCAAAGGTGCAGTCATTCTTCCACACGGAGTATTATTTCGAGGTAATGCGGAAGCAATTATTAGGAAAGAAATTATCAAGCGTGGTTATATCAAAGCAGTAATTGGTCTTCCTGCAAATTTGTTTTATGGGACAAGTATCCCAGCCTGTATCATTGTTCTTGATAAGGAGCATGCGGCATCTCGCGCGAATATATTTATGATCGATGCCAGTAAAGGTTTCATTAAAGATGGGAATAAGAATCGCCTTCGATCCAGAGATATTCACAAAATAGTAGATGTATTTAATAATAAAATACAAATAAAGGGATTTTCGCGGCTTGTACCAATCTCAGAAATACTTGATCCGAAAAATGACTATAATCTCAATCTCCCCAGATACATAGATAGTAGCGAGCATGAAGATATTCATGATTTAACAGCTCATTTGAATGGTGGAATTCCTAAATCTAATATCGATGACCTTCAAAATTACTGGGATATATTTACCTCTACAAGAGAAGCACTATTCAAACAAAGTGATGCTCCAGATTATCTGATTCCTCGCATTCAAAATGAGCAAATAAAATCAATAATTATGAATTCAAATGAGTATCTAAATTTCACTAAAAAGATCAAACTACACTTAATAAAATGGGAAGAAAAGTATGAGCAATATTTTAAATCACTTGAGCAAGGGTGTAAGCCAAAAGATGTAATCTTGAAAATTTCAGAGAACTTATTATCTATATTCAAAAATATTCCTCTATTAGATAAATACGATGTTTACCAACACCTAATGACTTACTGGTCTGAAGTTATGCAGGATGATGTTTATCAAATATCAGTTGAAAGTTGGGAAGATGCAGCAAAAATCCGCCAAATTATAGATGATAACAAGAATAAAAAATTCAAAGAAAAACCTGATATTGTCATAGGTACTGGCAAAAATACCCAAAAATTCAAAGCTGAGCTTATTCCGCCTGAATTAGTAGTAAAGCGTTATTTCCCTGAAGAGAGATTAGTCATTGATGAATTAGTAGATCAGCGTGAAGCCATTGCTCAAGAAATTGAGGCGCTAACCGAAGATCATTCTGGGGAAGAGGGACTCCTCGAAGATGCAAAGAATAATAAAGGCAAGCTAACAAAAACTAGCCTTAAGGATCGCATGAAGGAAATAAAAGGTGAAGAGGAATTCAGAGAAGAAATGGTTGTTTTAAAACAAGCACTACAATTAGTGGATTTGGAGTCTTCCTTAATCTTGAGAATTAAGGAAAAACAGCTTGAACTTAATAAAAAAACTTTATTGAAATATTCAAAATTGAATATTGATGAGATTAAAGATTTAGTTGTAATAGATAAATGGTTTAATAACCTAAGGTCAGATGTGAATTCAGAGGTTGAAAATATTATTCAAGCCTTAACTAATCGCGTTAAAGAGCTCGAAAAACGCTACGCTCAAACCTTGCCTGAAATTACAAAACAAGTATCAGATTATTCTTTTCGTGTAGAAGAGCATTTGAAAAAGATGGGTCTTAGTTGGTGATGATAGAAATGAAATCAGGATATAAAAAAACAGATATTGGCATTATCCCAGAAGATTGGGATGAAGCTCATATAGGTAGTAATTTTGAATTTAAGAACGGTTTAAACAAAGCAAAATCGTTTTTTGGGCATGGAACTCCAATTGTGAATTATATGGATGTTTTTAATTCCTCCGGTTTAGAAATTAATAATTTAAAGGGAAAAGTAGATGTAACTTTTCAAGAAAAACAAAACTTTTTGGTAAAGAAAGGTGATGTCTTTTTTACAAGGACATCTGAAACCATTCAAGAGATTGGAGTTACCTCAGTGATGATTGATAATTGTAAAGACACAGTCTTTAGTGGTTTTTTATTACGGGCACGTCCCAAATCAAAGTTAATAGAAGAGGCTTATTGCAGATATTGTTTTTCTTCTTATGTAGTGAGAAAACAGATAATTTCAAAAAGCACATATACAACTAGGGCTTTAACAAATGGGCGTCTCCTTTCATCTGTAGTATTACCTTTACCTAAATCAAGTGAACAAAAAGAGATCGCAAAAACTCTTCTGGATGTAGACAAATTAATTGAACACCTTGAGAAGTTGATTCATAAAAAGCTCGATATTAAAACTGCAACTATGCAGAAGATCCTTAGGAAAGAGGGGCGCCTCCCTGGTTTTATGGGAACTTGGGAAGTTAAAAATTTAGGAGATGTTGTTGATATCAAGAAAGGACAATTAATTACTGAAAAAACTGCAGCAAGAGGAGATATCCCAGTAATTGCAGGAGGTATTCAGCCTTCTTATTATCACAATAAACCTAACAGGAAACCTAATGTAATTACTATTAGTGCCTCAGGTGCTAGTGCAGGATTTGTTGGTTTCCATGCATATTCAATATTTGCATCAGATTGCTCCACTATAGAAGAGTCGGATAAATATGATGTAAGGTTCATATTTTTTTCACTGCAGTTAAGGCAGAAAGAAATTTACAAATTGCAAACAGGTGGGGCTCAACCACATGTATATCCTGAAAATCTAAAGAATTTGGAATTGTTATTCCCCGAGATTGAAGAACAGTTTGCGATTGCAGATGTTCTTTCTGATATGGAGAGCGAAATACAAACCTTTGTAAAATATTTGAAAAAAGTTCGCAATTTTAAGAGAGGCATGATGCAAGAACTTTTGACTGGTAAAACGCGATTAGTTAAATTTGATAAAAAGCATATAGTAAGTAAATAATGGTAGGAGCAGTAGAACGTATTACGCAAAATCGAATAGTTAAGCTTTTCAGGGATAATTTGAAATATAACTATTTGGGTGATTGGAAAGACAGAGAAAATAAAAATATTGAATCAGAACTCATACAAGATTTCCTACAAAGTCAAAAATATAATGACAAACTAATTGAACGTGCCTTGCGTGAGTTAGATCGAGCAGCTTCTATGGGAGATGGTCGCAGTCTTTATGATGCAAACAAAGACGTCTATCGTATGTTGCGTTACGGCATTAAAGTTAAGGAAGGTGCTGGCAAACTAAATCAGACTGTTTGGCTAATTAATTGGACAGATCCAGAAAAGAATAATTTTGCTTTTGCGGAAGAAGTTACTGTTAAAGGAGAAAACACTAAACGTCCTGATTTAGTACTTTACGTTAATGGTATAGCAATCGGCGTTATTGAACTAAAGAGATCTACTGTTGGCCTAACCGAGGGAATTAGACAGAATTTGCTTAATCAGCGTGATGATTTTATACGCCGATTCTTTACAACAATGCAGTTGGTAATGGCCGGGAATGATTCACAAGGGCTAAGATATGGCACAATTGAAACTAGGGAAAAGTATTATCTTGAGTGGAAAGAAGAAGGAGGCATTGGCGAATATAAGTTAGATCAACATCTCTCTTTAATTTTCGAAAAACATCGCTTACTTGAACTTTTACATGACTTTATTGTTTTTGATTCAGGAATAAAGAAGGTTTGCCGCCAAAACCAATATTTTGGAATTATAGAAGCAAGAAAATATATCCACAATCATAAAGGCGGGATTATCTGGCATACCCAGGGTTCTGGTAAAAGTCTTACTATGGTTTGGCTCGCTAAGTGGATACGTGAAAACATAAAAGATTCTCGTATTCTTATTATTACGGATCGAACTGAATTAGATGAGCAAATTGAAAGGGTTTTTCGGGGAGTTGATGAGGATATTTACCGTACTTCAAGTGGTGCCGATCTTGTTCAAAATTTAAATCAAACTGATCAATGGCTTATATGTTCTCTTATACACAAATTTGGGGGCTCAAATAATGATGAAGCATCCAATGAAGATGTTGATAAGTTTTTGACTGAAATCAAGAAAAATATTTTTTCAGACTTCAAAGCTAAAGGAAATATCTATGTGTTTGTAGATGAGTGTCACCGTTCTCAGTCGGGCAAGCTGCATAAAGCTATGAAATATATATTACCAAAATCACTATTTATAGGTTTTACAGGCACACCATTATTCAAAGAAAATAAGCAAACAAGCCTGGAAATTTTTGGGCCATTTATTCACACGTATAAATTTGATGAAGCGGTCAAAGATGGAGTTGTACTCGATTTGCGTTATGAAGCACGAGATATTGATCAGAACATTACCTCTCAAAGCAAAATAGATTTGTGGTTTGAAGCTAAAACTAAAGGTCTAAATGCTTTTGCCCGAGCTCGATTGAAGAAGAAATGGGGAAATATGCAAAAGGTTCTTAGCTCTCAATCGCGACTGGAAAAAATTGTAAGTGATATCTTACTTGATATGGAGACAAAGGACCGTCTTGCAGATGGACGCGGAAACGCTCTTTTGGTTTCTGGAAGTATTTATCAGGCATGTAAGTTTTACGAACTTTTTGATAAAACCGATCTTTCAAAAAAATGTGCAATTGTTACCTCTTATAAACCATCTCCTCAAGATATTAAAGACGAGGAGAGCGGGGAGGGTCATACAGAAAAGTTGAGTCAGTACGATATTTATAGGAAAATGTTAGCTGACTTTTTTGATGAGCCTATAGAAAAGGCTGTTAATCGTGTAGATGAATTTGAAACCAGAGTGAAAGAAAAGTTTGTAGATGAACCCAGCCAAATGCGACTTCTAATTGTCGTTGATAAATTATTAACCGGCTTTGATGCACCTTCAGCAACTTATCTTTATATTGATAAAAAAATGCAAGATCATGGACTTTTCCAAGCTATTTGTAGAATAAACCGATTGGATGGAGATGATAAAGAATATGGATACATTATTGATTACAAGGATCTATTCAACAGCCTGGAAAGTTCTATTAAAGACTACACTTCCGGCGCCTTTGATAAATATGATAAAGCAGATGTTGCAGGACTTCTTGAGGATCGTCTAACTAAAGCAAAAGAACGTTTGGAAGAAACAAGAGAGAGAATAAAGGCTCTTTGTGAAAATGTACCAATGCCCAAAGATACCGCCGCTTATATTCAATATTTTTGTGGCCAGGACACAGCTGACAAGAATGCATTGAAGGATAATGAGCCACGGAGGTTAGCTTTGTACACACAAAGCGGTTCATTGATGCGCGCTTATGCTGCGTTAGCAAATGAATTAGAAGATGCTGGATACTCTCCAAGAGAAATTGAAAAAATAAGGGGAGAGGTCCAACATTATGAAGCAGTTCGTACTGAAATCAAAATGGCAAGTGGTGATTATATTGATATGAAGCTTTATGAACCCTCGATGAGACATTTGATTGATACATATATTCGGGCTGATGAAAGTCAAAAAATTTCAGCTTTCGATGACCTTAGCCTTATACAACTAATTGTTGAGCGAGGAGAAGACGCCATCACAGATCTACCTGAGGGAATTCGGAATAACCAAAGGGCTGTTTCAGAAACCATTGAAAATAATATTCGAAGAATCATTATTGATGAGCAACCGGTGAACCCAATTTACTACGAAAAAATGTCTGAGCTGCTTAATACCCTTATTCAAGAAAGAAAAGAGGAAGCGCTTCTTTATAAGGATTATTTGAAAAAGATTGTTGAGTTATCGGTTAAGGTTGCAAGACCTGAAACTAATAGTACTTATCCAAAATCACTAAATTCTGATGCACAAAGAGCTCTCTATGACAATCTAGGGAAAGATGAAAATCTCGCCATTAATGTAGACCAAATCGTAAAAGCAACTAAGAAAGACCTTTTTCGTGGAAATAGATTTAAAGAAAGAGAGATACAATTAGCCATCCACAAAGTCTTGAGCAATACAATCTATGACTCAAAAAAAATATTTGAGCTGATAAAAAATCAAAATGAATACTAATGAGAAAATAATTACTGTAAATGGGCTTTCTGTGAGGGTTATCAGAAAGAAAATCAAAAACCTTCACCTAGCTGTATATCCTCCTGATGGATGCGTAAGAATAGCTGTTCCTGAAATTATTGATGATGAGGCTGTTAGATTAGCAATAATATCAAGATTCGAATGGATTAAACGCCAAACAAAGTCATTTCAAGATCAAGCCAGAGAAAGTGCAAGAGAATACACGACAGGAGAAAGTCATTTCTATCTAGGCAAAAGATATCTACTAGATATTGTTCACACGTCAAAAAGTCCTTATGTTGAAATTCGAAATAAAAAAATAATGGTCTTAAACATAAATAAAAAGCAAGAACTAGAAAGTCGCAAAAAACTTCTTTCGGATTGGTATCGCCAAGAAATGAAAAGATTACTTCCTTCAATTATTCAAAAATGGGAAATTAAGTCTGGATTAAAAGTTTGTTCCTACGGTATTAAAAGGATGAAAACAAAATGGGGTAGCTGCAACCCTGTTCATAAAAGAATATGGATTAACTTAGAGCTTATTAAAAAACCAATGAATTGCATTGAATATATTATTGTTCATGAAATGGTTCATTTAATTGAACATACTCATAATGAAAACTTTATTTTTCATATGAATCGCATCTTACCAGGGTGGGAAAATTTGCGAGATGAATTAAATAGATCACCTCTAGCGCACGAGAACTGGCAACATTAAAGGGTTTTACAATATACACACAATCAAAATATAGGCACCTATATGCAGTACGTGCATTATGTGTTTACACACATACCCACGTAATTTATATAGGTGTTTTAGTTGTTGTTGATTGTGGTTATTTGCCCCTACTTACAATGATGATGTATACACATCCAGTAAGTAGTCCCCTCTAAATTTCTTGTCTTTTACCCCTTCCCCCCGTGTATTATGGTGGGGTTGCGCAATTGACTGGTATGACTAAGATCTCAGAGGTCAGCATTTTGCCTTAAATTCATATATATTTAACAGAGATTGTCTTCAGTAATGCCACTATCGTCATACCGGATGCACAGAATTTATCTTGCAGCGACCATGAATTATGGTCTTGGTTCTGATGATCCTGAAGAGTTGGCGTACTACAACAAAATCAGAAAAGAGATGGATGATATGAAAAAGGACACAGTTAAAAAGGGGATACCCCTGAATTGGGATATCCCCGAAGGAATGGATAAATGAATCTGAATACTTTTTTATTAATTGATGGGAGTTTGATGCTTATTGGTCTGCCTTTACTTATGATTTTAAAAAGCAAAAATTGATCTAAAATTTTCTACATTTTACCCATATTCAAATTCACTTGTTGATCCTTTATCCGTATATGGGAGTTCCTCAAACCGTACATATTTTTTAGTCGGATAGCTTGCCTGACTAGTTAGAACATGAATGTAGTCGTCATGAGTAAATGTCTACCAAATTCACCCTAAAAGAAGATCATAAATCTGAGATTGAAAAAAGATCAGAAGAAGAACTTCTTGAGGAAGAAATTAGGAATCAGCAAACATTGGATAGCTTTGTTGAATCTGATAAGAGCTGGAGCTGATCAAAATTTATTTATTAGGAGAAATTTATGAACTTAAAAAGATCACCATTCTCAATTCTGGACAAAGACAAAAGAGAAATGGACTATATCAAAGGAGTTTACAAGAGAAAAATTCAAGCTGAAATTGAATCTTATAAAGATCCCGAAGACGAAGATAAGAGAGATACAATCCAAGCTCAAGATGTATTGATGCTTGATAGGATCTCAATTTAGTTATTTTTTTTCTTCTTATTCTTATATTTCTTTTTCTTCTTTACCTTTTCATAAACCTCATCAGCCTTCTGTTCAATACTGTCCAGCTTATTTGAAATTTCCTTTATAGTTTCTAATTTTACTTCTTTAACAACAGTATCTTTTATCTCAATAATTTTAACAGGCTCTTCTTTAACTACAGTATCTTTTGCCTTTTCAGTTTTAATTCCAAACTTACCTTTTATAAAATTGGCTATAAAGATAAGAACAGGAAGATGGACTAGACCACCTATTACTATTCTTGTTTCTGAATAAGCCATTTCATAGTTAAGAGAACTGAGATATTTAAGCATAAATTTAATTTTTAAATTCCTTATTATTAAGCCAATAAACATTTGTAATCATCTCTTGATTCGTAGATCAATAATCTTGCTATTAATTAAATAGAGACTTTTTTGAAAAATGCCATTAGACGTATTTCTAATGAACATGTGTGTAGTAGTTATAGCATTGCTTATCAGAAGAGAAATCAAACTTAAGAAGGCAAGATAAATTATGAAAACACAAATTTTAAAAGAGCATTACATTCCAAATATCCATGCTATTACTCTTTTACTAATGCTTCTTCTATGTCTATGGCTACCTCTAGCACTCAGATTCTTATTAATAATTTAGTCGAAATAATTAGTTAATACTCTAATCCTTAAACTCTGCTATATCCTAATTTTGTTTTAAAGATCTTATATGGAACTCCTGTTCCGTTCATGGCTTCGATAACTTTATCTCCCACAGTTCCGTAAAATTCAACAGAAAAATCAGTTCCTAATTCAGCATGTGCCTCAAGATAAACAGCTAATGCTGGATTAGCTAGATGAGCTAGTAAAGCATCATCATTTTTATAAACTTCTGACCATACGAAACGAAGAGGGTCATCAGGATCTTGATCAAAAGTATGATGGAGCATTCCCGGTTCCTCAGCTTCAACAGCTTTATCTGTCTTATCTGCAATTTCTAAGTATTCTGCAACCTTATCTTCCTTAACTTTAAGTTTTGCAAGAAGCATAAATGGAGTGTCTGATCCAAAACTAGACATAAAAAAAAGACTCTTGCGAGCCTGAGTGATGGGGATTTCCATCATGACAAATTAATTAGAAACAAACAACTCCACCAATAGTAAATTTTTATTACTTACAAACACTATATGTAGTGCTAGGATTTTAAAAAGGCCGGGTGATGGGGATTATCCTGCTTTTTGACTGGGGCGAAGCTAACGCCCTTTTTTTTATGGGTATAACTTTTTAATAGCTTCTTGTTGTTCTCGTTTTTTTATTTCTTCAGCATCATAAACAGGACAAGTATTCTGATTAAGTGATAAGAAAAAAGCACTTTTTTTAAAACGTTTAAATATAGGAGTCAATAGTAAACGTTTCATTGCTTATATTTACTAAATTGCTCAAACATACTTAAATACTGAAGAGGAAACACCCTGGTTAAATTTTCTATTTTCTCTTCATCCAATACAACGCCCTCTGGTAATTTCTTAATTAACTTTGGAATAGCTTTTTTTGTTTCCTCTCTGCAGAAATTAATTCTATAAGTAGCTTCTTTTTTTATATTCGTTTTAATTAATCCATCTTTTTCAAGCATTGATTTTAAATCAAGATTATTGCCTTTCAGAAGAGCAATTAAAACAGTATCTGAAATTTTTAAAGCTTCTGCAGGTTCTTTATCTTTGTTAATTCCAAATATCCAGGTACAGGCACCAACTCCTAATGCTCTTGCAATACAATCATCATTTCCAATTTCATCACAAGGTAATCTAAAAGACTCTTCAATTTTTTTTAGATCATAACCATTCTCACCTTCTGGAAAACCAGCTTGAGCAGAAAAAGGAAATAAAAATAATATTGCAGGAAGAATTAAGCTTTTCACTTAAAAATAACTGGATATAACCGTTGAATCGTAAATATGACCTGCACTCTCAATTAATGGTTTCACTGCTGGATCTTCAAACATAGCTATTGATTTACCTTCTTCACCCTGCTCAATAAGAATCACACTTGTTTGATCATCTTTCTTTACACCTTTGTATAAGCAAATAATTCCGCGCTCTTTATTCATTTTTATGTTTTCTTCGCTGTCATAAACTAAAGCCCATTCTTCAAAAGGTACGCTAATTTTGAATGTGAAAACGGTAGTTTCAAGAGACATAATAAAAAGGAGCTAGTTGCTCCCTATTCTAGATAGACTGTCAATAATCAAGAAAAAACTGGTGGATAAGGTGTTTGTCCATTCATTAATGATATGTCAATTGGTTTACAGATATTCATCAGAGCATCTTGTCCGAAACCTGGACCAGAGGGACCGTCTATAAACTCCTGAAACTCCTCAGCTGAAATACCCTCTTTTACTTCCCAAAAACAATATACAGGACCAGTTTTAGTTACGGCATTTGCAGAATGGTTAAAAAATCCTTTTTCTTTATTAGCTGCTACAGCATCATCCCAGCCACCACCTGGTGACATTGCCGCATAAGCTGTTTCCCACCATTTTTCAGCTTTCCCTGCCTTAAATTCATGATGAACAATATAAAAAGTTGATGCCATAAAAATAATATTTGAGCTGATAATAAAGTTACTTGATATAAGTAAAGGGAAGATTAATTTATTTTGAATTTCTAAATAAAAAGGGGGCTAAAAGCCCCTACCGATCGACTGTCAATATATACAATCTAAATCAGAATCCAGATATTGCTTCATAGAAATCAGCGTCTGGCAGTATTTCCTTCAAGGGTTCAATCTCCTTGGCAGGGCCTTGGACCTGCACAGTAATATCTGAGACTTCAAAAAGCTTAGGAATCATATGTCCCATATTTTTGAGATGAAATAAAGCAGCGGCACCATCTTTATATGCCTCTCTTACATAAGCCTTATCTGACCCGCATGTAGTGATATTAAAAAAAAGACAGTCAGGTTCATTAGCTTTTGTCAGTTCCAAAATTTCTTCTAAAAGAGCTATGCACTGGTCCATCTTCCCATCCTTGATTGTGAAGTGGGGATGGATAGAAACCATGGATGTATCGAGAGACATGAATTTATAGATATTTCTCCTATCTTTTTAGCAACTAATCTTTATGAACAAGTTAAAAATATGGATTATCTAAAAATTAAGAATGTTAATTTGGTATCGCATGTACCGTTTATATGTTTTTTGAAAGCTATTAATTGGATATGAGTTATTTTGCTGAACCAAACCATATTGAATATGATGCATGGTTCGATGAAAACATCGACCCAGTGGATCTTGTGAATTACGCAGATGAAAAGGAGTTCAGTGATTCGGTACACTTTAAGTTCCATAAGATGTCCACTAGAAATTTAACAATTGGTTCTTCTGATAATTTTCACTGGTAAATAAAAGATTTTTCACTCTATAGATAGTAATGAGTCTTACCCAGAATATGTCCCATCACTTTCTCTTCTTGCCTTAGCTAATACAATTTCATCTACAACTTTTTCAATCATATAAGCACTTTTTTTACCAAAACACTTTTCTTTTTTAATACTCTCAAAATCATTTGGGATTAAATCATTATGTTCACAACAGTCGCATTTAATATCAATTTTCTTACCTCTGAAAACCTCTAAAGCTCTAGAAAAAATCCATTGCTGAACAGAAATACTTTCCCAACTATCAAAATTAGACCATTTATCAAAATCCCTATTAAGGACGCCTTTTAATCCATCAGCCTGATTTACATATACTAAATGTGAATCTTTTCTTGGTTCATCATTTATACCAATTATTTTGACAGAATTTTGATTCATCCCAAATACATTGATTAAGCAACCCTATAAATCTAGAGGATAATTTCAAAAATATAAACAAAAAAATATCTCAAATAAGATCATTAATTGCTTTATCCAATCTAGAAGTATGATTTGTATTTCTGAGTAATTCAAAATCCTTAAAATCAAAGCCTGGGCCAACACAACAACTCACTAAAGTAAATTCGCCTGTACTTTTTGCAGCTTGCCAATATCCAGATGGGATCATTTCTACTGGATTATTGGAATCTAAAATTATATTTCTTATTAACTTATTATCATTATCTAGGCACCATAAATTCAGAGGATCGCCCCTTAAATAAATCCAAATTTCATCAGCATTTTTTACTCTGTGCCAAGCACTTTTTGCATCTTTCTCTAAAAGATAATAAATTCCCGTAATAAAGTTTCTACTTTGGCCATCTTCCCTTATTAGAGAATTCTCACTCCTTACTATCTCTCTAAACCATCCACCCTCAGGATGAGGAGACAAATTGAATTGTTTAATTATTTCTATGTTTTTTTTATTAGGATTCACATCACAATATATCTTTTAAATTTCTCTCATACTTAAAAGCTAACTGAAAATAAATCAAAATAAACTATATTTTCTAAAAACTTAAGCACAAATAACTGACAAATCTACAAAATTTTTATTTTCATCTGCAAGCTCAGTAATGATTCTATTTAGCCATTCAGAGGTGGTTTCACAATAGCCTACATTTAAAATAGTTTTTTGCTTTGCTGTTTCTTCTTTATTCATAGTTAGAGTATTTTTATATAAATTAGTCTTTAATTAAATCTATGTGAATAAGTCTTAATTACTATCTATTTCAAAAAGTTGTATTTAATACATATTTAAGAACTGCTAGTAAACAAATAAAATTAAATCGTTGACAAGAAAATGCATACAAGTAAGAGTAGAAAAAATTTATTATTTAACCTATGAATAACATCAAGATTGAGGAATTGATGAAAGTAAGGTTCGATGGTATTGCTAATAGAATTGGGCAATTAAGCAAAAGGGAAAGTGAGTCTTTATTACTTGAGCATCTTGAGTGGTTGGAGGGAGGATGGGAGACTGAAGAAATCTTATTTTTAAAAAAGCCCTACAGAAAATGGTGGTTCTAACTCCACTTCTATAAAAAATTAATGATGGCCTAAGGGACCAGGGCCAGATCCTATTTTGTAAGAATTTTCTAAAGATTTCTCAACAAATAATTTCGCTTTTTTTATGGAATCAAATAGATCAAAACCTAAAGCCTTGTAACCACAAATAGCAGCACTCAAAGTACAGCCGCTACCGTGGGTATTTTTTGTATTTATAAAATTATTAAATAGCCACTCTTTTCTACCATTTAAGTCAAGGAAAAAATCCTTTCCTTTCATATCTGTTAAACCGCCACCTTTTATAAGTACCGCTTTAGCTCCAAGACCAATAATTTTTCTTGCTGAATTTTCGATATCTTCTTTACTCCTTATTTCTAAACCAGAAAGTAGATTTGCTTCATAAATATTTGGAGTTACCAAATCAGCAATTGGTAATAAGAGATTTTTATAAGCATTAATAGCAGAATCTTCAAGTAATTTAGAACCAGTTCTTGTAACCATTACTGGGTCAATAATTTTGGTTATTTTGTATGTATTTAATTTTGAAGCAGTATCATTAATTATCCTTTCATTTAATAACATTCCAGTTTTTAAGGCATCAATACCAAAATCAGCAAATAAAGTATCTAACTGATTTAATAAAGTATTCTTCTCTACTGCTTGAACGCATGTAACCTCTATACTATTTTGTGCGGTAATACATGTAATAACAGAACATCCATGTACTTTAAGGGCCATGAAAGTTCTCAAGTCAGCCTGTATGCCTGCTCCACCCCCTGAGTCACTACCGCCTATTGAAAGTGCAATTTTAGAATACATAATTTATTAACTCGTTCTTGAAAGTACTATAAATAAATTTTAATTTAAATCAGAAATCTGAATATGCATTAAAAAAATCTAACTCCAATTCCATAGCTCTCCTGTATAAATATTTGGCCTGATTTATATCATATGTTTCTTTATTAGTCTCAATAAGATTTTCAAGTGAATCTGCTAGCTTTTCAAAGCTCTCATCAGAATAAGTAATTATCCATTCTTTATATTTAATGTCAAAATTCTCCTTATACAAACTTTTTCCTATCCAAGAATAAAGTCGCATACATGGAGTCATTGCAAACATTATTTCAACGGAGCTAAGTCTCTTGGAAGTATCATCAAGGAAATCTGTATAATTTTTTGTAGCTTTTTTTATATAGTTATTAGACAAATCAATATCCCATTCTTTTGCATACGTTTCATGAAGTATTAACTCCTCTGAAACGCCCATTAAAAGTTCACTCAACTTCCTTATTGAGTACTTATCTTTTGATTTAGAAACTGCAAGACCATATGCCTTAGCAAAAGTCTCTAAAAAGAAATAATCTTGAGCTAAATACTCCTGAAATATATTTTTAGGGAGACTTCCATTCTTTAAACCTTGAACAAATTTTGTATTTAAACTTAGTAAAGCAATCTCATAATTATCCTCCCAAAGTTTTTTTGTTATTTTCATTTTTTTGATTTTTAGTTATTCTAAAATTTTTTATATTTTTTACCTACAAACTTAATCTTATTTTTCTAGGATTAAAAGAAAAAATTATGAAAGAAATAAATATCTTATGGTTTAAGAAAGATTTAAGAATTTTTGATAACGAGGCTCTCTTTGAGGCTATAAAAGACAATGATATTTTACCTATTTATATTATTGAGTTAGATATTTGGAGCCAAAATACTCATTCAAATAGACAATGGCAATTTTGCAAAGAAAGTTTAATCGATTTAAGAAATGCACTTGCTGAGATTGGACAACCATTAATTATTAGGACTGGGAATGTTATTAATATATTTGATGAAATTAGTTCAAAATTTAAAATCAAAGGTTTATATAGCCATCAAGAAACCGGAGATTGGCTTACTTATAAAAGAGATCAAAAAGTAAGAGAATGGGCTTTAAGCAAAAATATTATTTGGAAGGAATTTCTACAATTTTCAGTTTTTAGAGGAAATTTAGATAGGAATAATTGGTCTAAAAAGTGGCAAAAAAATGCCGAAAAAAACTTACTTAAAGCTCCATTAAGAATAAATCCTATTAACTTTAATATTGGAGAAATACCCTCAGACGAGATTTTTTCCTTTAAAAAAGAAAAGTGTCCAGGAAGAATGCAAGGTGGAAGAAAGAAAGGTTTAGAGAGAATGCAATACTTCTTTAGTAATAAATTAGATTCTTATTCAAAAGATATTTCTAGCCCAGAAAAATCATTTGATAGTTGTACAAGACTATCCCCATATATTTGTTGGGGATGCATTTCATTAAAAGAAATTTTTAAAAAGGCAAATATATCAAAAAACAATAATTCTACGATGTTAAAAAGCAGATTAACTTGGCATTGTCATTTTATTCAGAAACTTGAAAGTGAACCAGAACTAGAGTTTAGGGAATACCATCCTTTTTTTAAAAATATTAGAGAAAAAAATAATGAATTACTTTATTCATGGAGTTCAGGTAATACGGGCTTTCCTTTTATAGATGCATGTATGCGTTCATTAAATTTCAATGGATGGATTAACTTCAGGATGCGAGCGATGTTAATGTCTTTTGCTAGCTATAATTTATGGTTACCATGGCAAGATTCAGGTTCTGAATTAGCAAATAAATTTGTAGATTATGAGCCTGGAATACATTGGAACCAATGCCAAATGCAATCTGGAACTACGTCTATAAATACGAATAGAATTTATAATCCTATTAAGCAGGGAAAAGATCATGATCCTCAAGGTAAATTTATAAAAAAATGGATACCAGAATTAAAAGATATATCACTTAATTTCATTCATGAACCATGGCTACTATCTAGATTTAATCAAGAAGAATATGAACAAATTAATTACATAAGACCAATAATTGACATCCCAATTAGTACTAAAACTGCAAAGAAGAAAATTCAGGAAATCACTAAAAAGGATGGATATTGGGATATCTCAAAAGAAATTTATTTAAAGCATGGCTCTAGAAAAAGGCCTAGAAAAAACATAAATAATAAAAAAAATGTTTCTAAGGAAAAGGAAAAACAATACGAACTGAAATTAGATTTCTAAATTTTATTGTCAGAAATTTCCAGATTCTTTTTAGTGAATAGGTAAATTTTTTAAATTTTGAAATTGAATATATAAATCCACGATGAAATAATGCAAGCTTTAATGTATTTATTAGGATTTATTAATTATGACTGAAAGATTTGAATGGGACGATACCAATAGTTCAGGTATATGGTGGAGTACTAATGTAAGTATTAGAGACGAGTGCATTTTGCTTAAAGAAGATACTCAATGCGAAGATTCTGATATCGTCGAACTTCTTAGGAGTATTGCACAAAATATTGAAGATAATGGCCTTTAATTTTTAAAGGAATATTCTCTTTTTTAGAGATTTTGAATTCCTTTTACAGCTTTTATTAATTCGATAGTAATACCTTTTTCACTCATTGAATGACCAGCATCATTAACAATAATTAATTCAGAATTCTTTAATTTCTTATTTAGATCCCAAGCACTCCTAACAGGACATACAACGTCATACCTCCCTTGAATTATTTTTGTTGGAATCGATTCTATTGGTCTTATATTTTTCAAAATAAAATCATCTTCTAAGAAAATATTATTAATAAAATAATGACATTCGATCCTTGCAAAGGCATCTGAAAAGGAATTAACTTGAGACTTACCAAAATCAAATTTTTTATTTATTAAATGACTAGTTGAGAGTTCCCATTTTGTCCAAGCTGCTGCTGCTTTTGATCTAAGATTTGCATCTGAAGATGTTAGATATTTATAAAAAGAACTTATTAAATCATTTCTTTCTTCTCTTGGTATTACAGAAATATATTCTTCAAATTCATCAGGGAATATCTCACTTGCACCATATTGATAGAACCACAATAATTCAAACTTTCTACATAAAAATATTCCTCTCAAAGTTAAGCTCGTAACTCTTGAGGGATTTTTAATTGCATATATAAGTGAAAGTGTTGAGCCCCAAGATCCACCAAACAAATGCCAACTATCTATTTTTAATAGAATCCTTAATTTCTCAATATCATCAACTAAATGATTAGTCGTATTTTCTTTTAATTCGGAGAAAGGAGTTGAAGAACCGCAACCCCTTTGATCAAATTGTATAACATCAAATTTATCTGGATCAAAGTATCTTCTATATCTTGGTTGACTTCCTCCTCCTGGGCCTCCATGAATAACTAGTATTTTTTTACCATTTGGATTGCCAGATCTTTCCCAATAAATCGTATGAATATCACTTACTTGTAAAAAACCCTTTTCACGAACTTCAATTTTAGGAAACAAGACTTGATCTTTCATTGTGAAATATTTTTAAACACTTAATAAATCCATATTATCCAAAAAGAAGTCTAGTTAAGAAGTAGTTTATTAAAAAAAAAGGACTGGTGGTACAGTCCTTTTTGATATTTGATTTCCTTCTAATAGGATATAAAATTACATATTTTAAAGTTTATTTACTCATAAACCTAGAATACGTGCATTCGGGGATTTCTCTCGATAATTTCAGTCCCTATTGTCGCTAGTAATTATAAAGCGAAGTCTTATCAGACTAATTGATTGAACTTTAATTTTCGAATAATCCCATTCTCAGGAATACGCTTCCTATATTTTGGAATTTGCTAAATTTCAGGCGGACTATCAATCATTTAGATTGCCTCCGAACTCAACATTTATAAATTACTCCTTTTTATATTTTCAGTAAATCCGTAAATATGCTGATTTACTTTTTTCTTAATTTGTAAGAGGATTTTAATGATCCTTTGTTTTTTATAGATAAATATAAATAATAAAGTCTATAAACTCTTAGTTATTCAGATTCGTAGAGCAAAATAGATTCAATTATTCTTTTATCACTATCAGAAAGTTTATAATCTTACAATTTCCACTGAACGAATTTTACACACTCATCAATAGAAGGATTCTTATCCCTGCACTTACGCCACTCTCTAATCCAATCTGCCAAGGCAAAAGTTATTTTTGTAGTAAGCATATTTACCAATCAGGGTAATTAAAATCTCCGCCTATAGGTTCTTCATAAAATGCCCCTTCTTTTATACCTTTATCATATTTTTCAATGATCTTTTTATAAGAAGCTATTGAGGGAAGTAAATCTCCTACATATATGGGTTCCATTCTAATTGTTATAATAATTTTAATTATTTATTATTTTTTATAAGAATTTAATAAATAGATTATTAATATGCATTATGGATTTCATCAAAAAGAACAAGATCTTAACAGTAATGGCCGTAATTGCAATTTTATCATTTGCATTAGAAAAAGTAGGTATAATACATCCTTAAAATAATTAATTTCATTTGTTAAATACTTGCTAATGAAATAAGTAAACCGATACTATTACTGCAAAAATAAGCAATGGAGATAATAATGTAAAAATTAAAGTTGAAAGATTAATCAGCATAAATTTTAAATAAATACACAAATTTAATAAACATCACTTTTAAGCATTTGCAATAAGTAAAATTTAAATTATTACGATATAAAAAAAATTTGAATAAAGAAAGATATAAAGAAGAATATGAAGAGGGTTCAGACTTACTATGGCATAGTGATAAAGAAGATAAAATAACTCGACAATTTTATAAAGATTTATCTAATCTTTATAAAAACATAGACTTTAGTAAAAAGAAAAAGCTAAAACTTTTTAAACAATTAGTTAGTATAATAAAAGGCAAAGGGTGAGTTAATTAATATTCAAACTAAAATGAAAAATTTAATGATACTAATTAGAAGTTTTTTTCTTTTAAGACCAAGATTTTTATCCACTATATTTTTTATTCCTATTCTTTATGGCATAGGCTGGGCTTTATCTCAGCCACTTTTATTGTTTAATTTTGAAAAAGAAAATTTATCATTCATTGGTACTGTTATTACTTTCTTACTTTTTATCTTTTTACTACCATATTGGTTTTATATCAAACGAAACAAAGCAAGTACTTGGATACTTCTTGGGATAACAAAAGACAAATCCTTAAAAAACTTTGTCAATTTTTCTCAAGGTATTTTATTTGCTTTATTTTTAATAATTCTAATTCTGGTGCCACTATTGCAAAAAAATTATATTTCTTGGATAGGTGAATTCTCGCCAATAGTCTTATTAAATTCTATCTTACTGGGATTAGGTGTTGGATTCGCAGAGGAAATAATTTTTAGAGGCTGGTTACTAGAAGAATTAAAATTTGAATACGGTACAAAAATATCAATAGCTTTACAAGCTATAATTTTTAGCTTAGTTCATAATTTATCAAATGAGATATTTTGGAACATAGTAGGTTTACGTTTGGGATTTATTTTACTTGGAGTATTTCTATCATTAGTAAAAATTAGAGACAAAGGTTCTTTATGGAATTGCATAGGAATTCATGGAGGACTTGTGGGTATTTGGTTTTTATTAAATAACGGATTAATAGAATTCAAAGAAAATACACCTTCTTTTTTAGCAGGACCTTTCACACAAAATATTCCAAACCCAATAGGAAGCTTTAGTGCAATTTTAATATTACTTTTGTTATGTATTTTTTATACAGTAAAATCGAAAAAGATTTTTACTAGAAGTTTTAATTAGATATAAATACCGATTGATTTTTGATTAGTAATTGCCAAATTAATATAAAGCTTAATATTCATATGAACTTTGAAGCAGGAATAAGATTTATTGTGTTTTTAATAATTTTTGGAGTTACAAACTATCTTATAATGTTGAGAAGATATGAAAACGAAATCAAAAAAAAGAAATATTTACAAAAGGAAAAAATTTCCAGGCTATACCCTAAAGGTTCATTTATTTTCTGAAATTAAAAAGTTTTTATAATTTCCTCAACATTTTTTATTAGTTTTTTGCCAACCTTCATTTAACAATTTTTGCAACAATAATCTTGCATCTTCCATAACAATTTTTTTTCTAGTTTTCATTAATGGAGGATTTTCTCCATGAATTCCCATAATAATTCATTCTTCAATAAATATATAATGAATAGATTTATGAGAATGATCTTTATCTTTGTAGAAACGCATCACCCCTACCAAATTTTTAGTCAATTAAACAGAAACCATTAGTTGAAATCAATAAACCAAAATAAAATTAAAATTATCATATATTTGATTACAATCTGCGAGGAAAATATTTATTTAGTTATTTCATATTTGATATGTTTTTTCTTTTTGTCTACTTTTTTTCAATTCGCCACGTTTTTTCTTAACCTCAACTCTTTTCTCTTGTGATGCTTTAGTGGGTTGTGTAGATTTTCTTAATTTAGATGGTTTATCTAAAGCATTTTTTATGATTGAACTAAATTTCATTAAAGCTAACTGCCTATTTAATAATTGATTTCTGTGTTCTTGAACCGCTAAACGTAAGCTATTTTTCACTAATTTGTTTTTCAAGTTTCTCTTAAGAATTTCTTTCTGATAATCATTTAATACTTTGGAATCTTCTAAATTAAAAATAATCTCTACTCTGCTTTCAATTTTATTTACATTTTGTCCTCCAGGACCGGAGGATCTGGAAAATCGCCACTTAATTTCGTTGGATGGGATTACTAATGTTTTAGTAATTTTTAAATCCATTTTTAGTACTTTTTGATTTAGATCTTTAGAGTAATCTCCTTAATACTTTAAAACATACCTTAAAATTCGATCGGTAAATACTGGGCGGTTAAGTTAGGTAAACCGAAATTCGGTGTATTTGCCGTATCAATATCTTCGGTATTTATCCTTTCATATTTCAAAGAATTATCAGATATTGAATTTGTACTAATTCAAAGGTCACTTATGTATTCAATGTTTGATCTTCTTTTTGAAACACCTTCATATCGACAAGTATATGTTATTTCCGATAGTGAAATGAAGGAGTTAAAGAAAAACCAAAATCAAGAAGAGCTTGATGAAATTACAAAACAAAAAGTAAGACTTGAAGATGCTTTTAAAGCTCAACTAAAACATCTTGAAGAGAGAGAAAAAGAAGTAAAAAAAGAACTTAAAAGACTCTCTGCCTCAAAAGATAAATAATTTATTTTTAGAGAAATGACTTTTTACAAAGACGGTTAAAAACCGTCTTTTTTTAATTCGTCTAGTTTTAAGGTAACTATTAAATCCACAGATTTTAAAAATATTTTCCATAATTGAATAATGAATAATAATAAAGAAAAAATAAGAATGTTCTTACCCTTTAGCTGGGTAATTTGTGCAGCAATATCTTTTGCCTATATAAATTCACATTTAATAAATACCTAATATAGATGTCTTATCCTACAAGAGACGAAATACTTGCATCTTCAAAAGGGTGGGTAGCATCTTTTTTAAATTTTCTTCCTGGTTTAGGATCGGGTTACTTATATCAAAGAAGATGGAAACCATATTTTTTCACCATCACTGCTAGTACTGCATGGTTCGCTTTAGGTTTTTTTTTACAAGGAGATTCAGAACCTTCTCAAAGTGAACAAATAATTGGAATTTCTGGTCTTTTTTTTATATCAATAGTTACAGTTATAGAAGCCAACTTGGCTTTCAAAAAAGCAAGTAATAAAACAAAAGCTGAAAAAGAGAAAATAATTTCTTCTAAAAAAAAAGGATGGTTTAAATAATTCAATAAATTAGATCTAAAAAATATTTAATTAGTTCTCAGTTTCTTAATTTAAATAAATAATTACCATAAATGATTTTTAGGATAATTAAAAAATTTTTTTTAGTTATAAAAAAATAAAATTTCCTTTTCTTTAAGACCTTCCCATCCCGATTCTATTAGTAATTCATTCAATGTTTCTTTATCAAAATGCTTAGAACCCGTTTTGACGCATCTATTTCTCATTGATTTTTTAACACCACTCCTTTGTCTTTTATTCTCCTCATCCATAATTCTATTGTATAGATCTAGCTTTTTTTTAGGGATTGGAGTACCGTCAAGATCCACTCCATTTTCAATAGCAAGGTCAACCGCCTACATTCCCATTTTCTTCATATATTAAAAAAAAGCTGAAACTATAATAAAACAAAAGTTATTAATCTAAAATTCTTTGAATAATAATTTATTGATTTTGAATTTCCTTAAGTACTCTAATAGCCTCTTTAATGTGTTCAGGACCATTCAATAAATCTCTAAAAATATGCCTAACTGTCCCTTTGCGATCAATAACGTAAGTTACCCTACCATCCATAAAACCTAATACTTTAGGAACTTTAAAAGTTTTCCTAAGAGAGTCATTTGTGTCGCAAAGTAGTGGATATTGTAATTTATTTTTATTAGCAAATGCCAAATGACTTGAGGTACTTCCATTACTTACTCCCCAAACTTGCGCACCTAATACTTTAAATAAGTCATATTTATCTCTAAATCCACAAACTTCTATAGTGCACCCAGGCGTATCGTCTTTTGGATAAAAAAACAAAACGAGGGGACTTTTTAATCCCTTATTTGATCTTTTAACTCCATTTTGATCCAGCAAAGAAAATTCTGGAATTTTATCTCCAATCTGCACAACAGTTCTTATAAAATTCCATATTAGAGGTTAATAGGTTTTTTTTGTGGCCTTCAAAGTAAATAACTAATATTAAAGTCAGTTTTTTTGTTTTAAAAGATACTAAAAAATTATTGAAATAAACTAGGGTGGATTTATTAATTCAATATTATGGAATTAATAATTTATATTTTTTTATTTCTTATTCTTTTTTTGGGAGTTATTTTTAATTTAAAAATAACTAATTTTAAAAAAGTTAAAGAAATACGCAACAAAGCTAAAGATTATTCAAAAAAGAATAATTAAAAATATATAACTTGGATTAAAATTCAATTTTTTCATTTGGAGTAAATACTGAGCAATATTTTTTAACTAGGTCCTTTGGCTGATTGATGGAAGAATTCGTAAATTTTAATTTTAGTTTTTCTATAGCCTCATTAGCATTAATCTCACCTAGTCGATATCTTGCACACGTATCCAATACTTTAAACATTTTTGTGGTAACGGCTTCAGCTGGATAAATTAGAAGAAACAGGTAAAAAACAACAAACAAGTACTTCATTTTTTTAGTTAGTAGATATTTAGCGAATAGTTTCAATAATTTAGAAAAAATTAATTAAGAAAAAGATTAAAATTTAATAGAATAATCTAGTTTGAGTTGTATCTGGGATTTCTATAAAATAATAATAAAAGAAATTAAGATAAAATAAGCGATAGTAATAAATAATCTCGATAAAAATGAGAAAATTAATAGCTAAACATAAAACTCTTATAAATTGGTACAAAAAAAAATTCAAATTGAGTGATTATCAATTACTTTGGTTAGTTTTCTTTAAAGGAGTACTAATAACAATAATATTTTTCAAAATCTTTTAATATTAATAAAGCTTTCCCAAGAATGAAATTTTCAAATGATTTGACTATATTTAATAATAGATTTCCTAATTAGATAAATAGTTATCAGCTATGAATATTTTTGGTGTAGGTTTACCTGAAGTTACTGTAATACTTATCTTAGCTCTTTTAATTTTTGGACCCAAAAAGCTTCCAGAATTAGGAAAACAACTTGGCAAAACTTTGAAAAGTCTTAAAAAAGCATCGAACGAATTTCAAAATGAAATCGATCAAGTTATGAATGAAGAAGATAAAGAGGAATCTCCTAAATCTATAGAAAGCAATCAAACAAATGAAATTAATCAAGAAAAAATAGATTCAGAAAAAAAGAATTTTTCAAATAAAGAAAAAAGCAACAACTAATATCTTGGATAGGCCCATAACCCCCATAGACGAATTTGAAAGAGCATTAGATAAAGCAGCTCTTACTAAAGCAGAATATGAATTGATAGACTACATTCGCTATACAAGTGTTTTTACACAGCCTAGTCTTATTAAAGATTTAAAAAGGCCATCAAAGCCTCCTCTTTTGTCAGTTCTATGTAAAATTTGCAGAAAAATTGGTTCGGAGATGCCAGATCATTTCAAAAAAGTAATTGAGTGGTCAATTGAAATAAGTGATCACGATACAAAATGGGATGCTCATTTAATTTGCGCAGAAGCATTGAATATAGACAAAATCCCGTTAAGTCCTACTCATGGAACAACTTTATTTGATGTTCTTGTTGTACACAAAGAATTATTTCTTGGCTTTGATTGAATTAAATTAAATTAATCATCTAAAGGCACAGAATCAGTATCTATAATTTCCGAATCATCATACTTTTTTATTTTATTTTCAATCCAGTTATTTATATAACTAACTAAAGGCAATGAACCTCTAAAAATAAAAATAGAGGTAGGCAAAGCGCTTAATAACCCGACTAACGGACTTTTAAAAAGTAATCTTCCAGCTTTAATGTTAAATAAAATAATAAGCGCTGAGGGGACTAGAACTTTAACTACTATTTTGAGCGCCTCGAGCCAACCGACACGATATGTCCACCATATTAAAGTTACGCCAACTATATAGAGGAATAAGTAAGTCATAAAATTAGTATAATGATTATCTATTTATCTTGTTCTCACTGAGAAAAAGATTTTATAAATTTTTTTTAACATCAATCAATCAAATTTTAGTAATGAGTTTTTCTGAAATAAGAAAATTTTTAATTAAGATGCAATCTGATGAAGACTTAAAAAAGGAGGTTACTACATCCTCTACAGCAGATGATGTAGCCCTAATTGGTCAACGCTTAGGTTATGACTTTTCAGGAGATGATCTCTTAAGATTTAATGGACAAAAAGTTGATAAAGTTACCGTAAGAAAGGTAGATCATCCAGGAGAATACCACTAAATTAAGACTTAACCCATATTGCAAGCCCTCCGCCCCTGCCCCGAGCACATAACCAATTATCTTTAGTGTTAATTCCTACAAGTGAGAAAAAAGGCATTTTTTTATCTTCTGGTTTTTTTAATTCCTTATTAAATATTGGAAAACTACTAATACTAATTTTCAATTCTTCAAAATAAAAAGCCAATAAAGGTCTAAGCCCTTTTAATTCTGCGCTACCTACAAAAGTAATATTTAATAATCCGAAATTAATTGAATTTTTTATTTCATAATTAATTTGATCCTCTTTTTTTTTACTTTTTAATTCGAGTCTTGCCGACAATACTTGGAGAATCGAACTGGGTATATTTTTGATTTCATCTGAATCCTTTCCCCATACATACTTAAACTTCCATATTCCTAAAAGTTCCTCATATACAATTCCGCTACCATTTTTTTGAGAATCTTTTTCCAATAGTTTTATCTCATTAATATCAGGAAAGTGTTTCATAATAGATTTTAATCCAAGAATCAAATACTAAGATAACTTCATTAAAAACGTCCTTAGTAAAAAAATCTCTCCAAATAGTTTTCTTTATTTCAATATATTTCCAAAAAAATAATTTTTTGGCACACATAAGGAACAAGTTCTCGTTATTATATTTACATAAAGTTACTAATCTAATGGATTTTATCTCAAAAAGCCAAGGATACATACCCCTAAAAGCTGTCCCATACATATTCTTCCTTGCAGTTGTCCTAAGTATTACAACTTCAACTAATACATTTGTTTAAAACGAATTAGTTTTGAGTGAAGAATAAAATAAATAATTAATGGTTAAGTATGACGTTGTTATTATCGGTAGTGGTATAGGAGGATTATGTTGCGGTTCTATCCTTACTTTATCAGGCAAAAAAGTTCTTATATGTGAAGCACACAGCCAACCGGGAGGTGTAGCTCACAGTTTCAAAAGAAAAGGTTATACTTTCGAATCAGGTCCTTCATTGTGGAGTGGAATAGGTAAATGGCCGACAACTAATCCCTTAGGTCAAATTCTCAAATTACTTAATGAAGAAGTTGAACTATTTCAATATAAAGGTTGGCAAGTAATTGTCCCAGAAGGTAATTTTAATCTTGATGTGGGGGAAAAACCTTTTAAACAAATAATTAAAACTTTAAGAGGTGAGAAATCTGTTAAAGAATGGGAATCATTTATTTCCGGAATAAAACCTCTTAGCCAAATAATAAATGAAATACCTTTACTCTCATTCTCACCCGCATCAATAAATTTCTTAGATCTAATAAATTTAACCTCAAAATTTTTACCTAATATCAAGCAAATACCAAAAATAAATAAGGCCTTTGGGAATTTAGTAAATAATCATCTAGAAGATCCTTTTCTCAGAAATTGGGTTGATTTATTGAGCTTTTTGATAAGTGGTATGTCAATGCATGATACAAATACAGCTGCGATGGCTACTTTATTTAATGAATGGTTTGAACCAAATTCATACCTTGAATACCCTAAAGGAGGTAGTGAATCTATCGTAAAAGCATTAATTAATGGATTTAAAAAAAATGGAGGAGAATTAATTCTCTCCTCGAGAGTAAAAACAATTAACTTCAATAAAAATTTAGCAACAGGTATAACTCTTAATAATGGTTCTAGTTATAGTTGTGAATATGTTGTCACGAATACTGATGTTTGGAATTTAAAAAAGTTAATTCCAAATGAAATTTCAAAAAAATGGAATACAAAAGTTTTAAACCCTAATAAATGTGATTCTTTCCTTCATATACATCTAGGTTTTGATGCAGATGGTCTTGAAGATTTGCCAATACATGCAATACATGTTGATGATTGGGAAAAAGGTATAACCGCAGAAAGAAATATAGCTGTATTTTCAATCCCATCTGTTTTAGATAAAAATATGGCCCCTAAAGGGAAACATGTTCTTCATGGATATACTCCTGCTAATGAACCTTGGGAAATTTGGGAAAACCTAAACCCAAAGGAATTAAAATATAGAAATTTGAAAGAAGAAAGATGTTCAATATTCCTTAATACAGTGCGAAAAATCATCCCTGATATAGATGAAAGGATTGATTTAAAGATGCTTGGAACCCCAATCACTCATAAAAAATTTACCAATACCTATTGTGGTAGTTACGGACCTGCATTATCTGCAGCAAAAGGTCTTTTCCCAGGCTGCAAAACTCCAGTGAAAAATTTATTTACTTGCGGTGCAAGTACCTTTCCAGGTATTGGAATTCCTGCTGTTTCAGCAAGTGGTGCTTACGCAGCTGAAGAAATTATTGGTAAAAAAGAATTTAAAACTCTTCTTAAGAAAATAAATTTATGAATCAAGTTCTTTTTTATAACTCTACAAATACTTAGTTAAGAAATAAGAATAAAGAAAGCAAAAATGTTCAATAATGATAATCTTTATCTGAACATAAACTTTACTTATAGCTCTTATATGTTTTTCTTATCAATTCCTCAAGCCTGGCATCTAGTTGGCACTTGGTCAGAACAACTTCCAAGCGAGTCAAATCTTATAGGAATGGGCCAAACAGAATTAATGATGACTTTACATTCAATATTCGTTCCTCTCTTGCTTGTAATTTCATATTACCTATTCAATAGACTTAATAAAAACGAATCAAAGAAAATTAAAGGATGATCGTTTGAAGTTTATTTAGCTGAACTTCTTCTAACTACTTTCCTGCCTGTAGAAGTATCAACTCCGCTTGTATCTTTAGTCTGTGAACTAGTTTCAACATTATCAACTTCACTCTTATCCATTTCTGCGCAAACACCTACTACCATGGCAGCTTGCATTTGATCTGGCAAATCTCCAATGGTTAATAAGGCCTTTAAAACTAATTGAAGTCGAGTTTGCCGATCTATTTCAGGTCTTAGTTTTTTTACAGTATTCCAAAGTTCTTGGGTAACTTCTTTTAAAAGTTCTCGATCTACAGCCAAATTAAATCCTTCTTGTATTTCTACTAATCTAACAAAAAATCGGATCTCGTAAAATAATATTCAATAAAAAAATTGTTAGTTAATATATTTCTATCCGAATACAATTTGCATTTGTTGATGTAATTTATTCTTCTCTTGCAAAAGTTCATCTTTTTCAATCTTTTTAAGAGTAAGAGTTCTATAAAATTTTTTTTTAATTTTTATTGGAGTATTTTCAAACTTTGCATTTTTGCTTATTAGAGAATTCCACTCTTTTGAATTAAAAGGGGCATAAGGAGAAGATGAAATCACTTTCATATCTTAATAATACATTTGTACTAATATTAATACATTTTTACTATAGTGCAACAACTGCTCCCACTTATCTTTATTTCAAAGTATCCTCCTTATGAATGGATTGATTTTTTTTATCTAATTTACAGTAATAATAAGTTTGATAAATGAATAAAAGTATCATAAGTAACTTATTGATCCCTTTTTTTAGTGTCTTAAGACTTTTCTTGCATAAAAAGCTTTTAAAATAGTGAATTTGTTGAAATTAACATTGACAAGATATTTTTAGTAATCCTTCCTATAAAAAGAATAATTAATTGATCAAAAATGCTTCTTAGTAATGCAAAGAGAATAAAGATTCAAGGAATAATTAAAAGAATCGCTCAAGATAAATCAATTACATTAGAAGAAAGGATATATGTTGAGAAATTTGCACACCATAATTCGACAATTTCTCTTTGGCTGAAAAAAGCTAACAGCTTTAGAAGGAATGGCGCAAAAAATGATGGGGGGATTGATAACCTTTTACAATCGTTTGGGATAGATGGACTAGAGAAGGAAAATCATTTCAACCCTAATGAAGATGATATATCGGATTGGTTTGGAGGTGCTCCTGGTTGGCTAAGGAGAAGCTAGATTTATTAATTATTTAGCTTACCCAGGCTATTTTACACAAATATATACTCATAAAAGATATAAATACCCAAAAAGTCCATGGAATAAATTTAATAGGAACTAAATATTTTTTTGAAAAGGTTTTCATATAGATTTTTCTTTTAGATTATTTCTTCCTATCCGTTTTTGAGAATAGGTTTAATTACTCTTTTTAAAAATTAAACAATATTAGAAACCTCAAAGATATTAAATCACTTCAATTAGTTAAAAGTTAATCAGTCTTAAGCATCACAATCTAAGCAACTTTATTTTCAATCTTCCTTGTAAAATCTACTATTTTTGCCTCATCATGGTCTGAATCATTCCAATATTTTATAAGTCTTTCTAATTCATCAATCCTCTTTTTGGCATTTGCAATTTTTTCAGTATTTGTCATATAAAATTTGCATCTATCCAATTAATGCATGAAAAAAAAATATTTCAATGGAAGTGGCAGTTTTTAGAATATAAATATTAATTTTTGGTTAAATACTTAAATACTTTATAGTCCAAGAGCGGCTGAGTAATTATACTTAAATAAAAACTAAATTCATGAAGAAATTAAATTCTTTAATTTTGGATAGTACTGTTAACTTCTTAGACTTCATCTACTCTGGTAGATCTTTACAAAGATTTTGGGTTTTAGAAGTAATAGCTAGATCACCTTATTTTGCATTTCTTTCAGTTCTTCATTTTAAAGAATCCTTAGGAATTAAAAATGAAAAAACAATGATTTTAATGAAAGAACATTTTTATCAAGCTATTAACGAAACTGAGCATCTTAAAGAAATGGAGAAAAGAGGAGGAGATAGGTTCTGGATTGATAGATTTTTTGCGAGACACCTTGTGCTTGTCTATTACTGGATCATGGTTTTTTATTATTTCTTCTCTCCAGCTAATGCTTATGATGTCAACATAAAAATTGAAGAACATGCATTTGAAACTTATTCCAAATATTTAATAGATAATCCAAATGATCAAAAAATAAAAGAAATTGCTCAAGATGAATTAAATCATGTCCAAGAACTTAACGAAGCTTTGTCAATGCTTACTACAGTTTAAATTAGTGCTGAGAAATCTATTAGCAATATTGAGAGCATTACCGCAGAAGATATTAATCCTAGGATAATCATCAATGAGACATAACCTTTTTTTCTAGGCAATTTATAAAAAGATATTCCAATAATTAATATCATTATTAATGAGAAAAAAATTATAATTCTTTCGTTTACTAAATTGAGATGTATAACTAAATTTTTTTCTTCAAAAAATTTGAGAAATTCAGATAAAACTAATTCTTCTTCTATTTTCTTAAAATAATCAAATAAGCTTATAAAAGCAGAACTTAATAAAGACAGTGCAACCAGTGCACTAACTGGTTTTGTTAACCTGTTAACTGTTCTGTTAAAACTTACTAATAAAATAAAAATAAATAAAGTGGTTACTAAAGGTATTAAAGGTATAAGAGTTGTTGAATTTATGAAATTTCTCACGAAAATAATATGTATCTAACTTAAAATTTTATATTATTTCGACGCGTTATTTTATTAAATAAGATTTTTTAAAATTTTAAATGTAATTAGTACCTATTGCATTCTGTGTAAATTGATACCAAAATTTAATTAGTATTGAAAAATAAAATGTTAGCCATTTCTGAAATTATTATTGCAAGTGCTATCTTTCTAGGAATTGTATATTGGGAAGTTAAATTCCTATATGCCAAAACGACTGTAGCGAAATAACTTCAGTTAAAACAGAAAAATTAAGAACATAGAAAATTTAAATAAAATTTAAGAATTTAAATTGACAAAAAAAGCTCTAAATATGAGAGAATAAACACAAATTCTCAGGCTTTATAATGAGCGAAGTCCAAAATCCAGATACTAACTCAACTCAGCAGCAGCAGCAGCAACAACAACAATCCTATTCAGACAGCAAAATTAATTCTGCTGAGAGCGAGAGACTTTATCTTGAGATGAAAGAAGCTTGGCTTTAAATTTAATTCATATTTGAAATAATATTTCTATAAATTTTTTAAAATTTTTTTAATTTTGAAGTAATCAATACTTTTTTATTTTCTATACCCCTTAAATTTTGTTTAGCCGCAAAAGTAATTTGTTTAGAAAACTTAAGCAGTTAGAGAAATTTAACGGAAGACTCGCGATGGGAGGTTTGATATATTTAGTTTTTACAAAATTAGTTTCTAACCGTGCCGATATATTAGACCAGCTTAAATCCTATTTGATTTAAGAAATTAATTGGAAGTATTATCCAGGAATATTTCTCTCTATATAGGCGTCAGTTAAAGCTAAAATTAACCCCAATAATGTTGAAAATATTGCAATTTCAGTTGATTCCATTTTATTTTTGAATTACACCTAGTTTGCTAAATAATTCAAAGTTCGGCAACAAAACTAATAACTTACTATAGTACATATATACTATAAATTATTTATTGTGAGCTCAGCAACTCCTGAGTTTCTTTTCGTTAGGCCTGGTGATTATGTCGCAATTAAACAAGAAAATTGCGAAAATACTAATGAAAAGAATAAAAATTATTGGGTCGGTCAAGTTATCAACTGTATTGGAGGGGCTAGAAATCCAAGTTCATGGACCTTGTTTCAAGTTGCCAATATTGATAATGGAGAAATCACTATAATCAACGCGGATATTGTAGAAAAAATTTTGAAACCTTCTGAAAGTTAAGCTTACGAATAATCAAACAAACTTTTTAAAGTATTACAAAAGCAAAAGGCAAAATGCTCGCTTTAAAGGGAATTACCCCAGTTCCAAGCAGGCAAGTCCGTATACTTGATTCATTGGGCAGGGAGGTTGAATGCCTTTATACATTCTGAAAGTTTTTGATATTTCCTCAAATCCCAAACTTGATAAAAGATAATTTGCATATGGATTTAGATTAGAGCAATCCAATAAGATTTGGACATCTAAATCACCAACTAACTCCCTTATTAACAATTCAGCAAGTGGTGGAGTATCCGCTAAAAGAGGCCCGATTCTCCAGCCTTGCTCATTATCGTCCAATACACATGGTCTTATCCGGCCAAATCCATGGCACATCCCATTATTATCGACAATAGCACTGACATTACCATGAGAATTTTTCAACCAGTCATTTAGAAAATGTGGTCTGGGACTAGGTTCTCTTTGATCATCATAAATTAAGACCGCTTCAGATGAAATTTTAGTACCCGGGACAACTTTAAAAGAATGAAATTGATCTTTATAGAAATTTCTCAATGGCAAATCTTGAGACCCATTTAATTTCCATCGATTTGTAATAGAAGATTTTTTAAACCCCCACTTTGCGTAATCATTTAATCTATCTGGGGCAGCCTCAAGACCAATACAATCAACATTTTTTAAATACTCAAGGGCATGTTTCCATAATCTCACTCCATATCCATTATTCCGGAATTCTTTTTTAACGATAAATAAACCTATAAAACCATACGAGGAATTATATTTTATACAAGCAATAGAACCTATAGGATTATTGTCGAGACAAGCTACCCATACCCCTTGTTTATCTGTATTTCTATAAATTGATACGTCATCAATTCCAGGTGAAAATCCTTCTAACCTTGCCCAGTTTGTAACTTCTGGTATTTCATTTATGGATATCAATCTAATTGAAAAATTTTCCCTCATAAAAATATATTAACCAAGAAAAATTTGAATTTTTAAAGGTAATATTAATTAATTTAATCATTTCTCATAAATCATCCACTTTGATTTAAGTGGCTAAAAACCTTAGTTATTTACAATTTATACTCTGATATATTTAATACTATTCAAAGGTAAAAAATGAAAATTTCTGATAAATTTCATTTAGAAGACATCTATAAATTAAAAAATACAGTTCTCACTGGTAAAACAGAAGATATAGAATGGCGGATCAAAAATATCAATATAGTCTCTAAACTTTTGGATGAAAATAAAAAAGAGATAATAAAAACACTTTTTCTTGATCTAGGTAAATCTGAAATTGAAGGTCTTTCAGAGATTCTTTTGGTGAAAGAAGAAATTTCACTTATAAAAAAGAAACTCAATTCTTGGATGCGACCAAAAAAAGTTGATACACCTTTTTATCTATTTCCATCATCCTCAAAAGTTATTTATGAACCTCTTGGGTGTGTCTTAATTCTTGGTCCATATAATTATCCATTACTTTACGTTTTAAAGCCATTGGTAAATATTTTCTCAGCAGGAAATACTGCAGTTATAAAACCATCAGAGAAATGTCCTGCAACATCAAAACTTATTAAAAAGCTTTCCTCTAAATATTTCCATAAAGATGTCCTATTAACAGTAGAAGGTGATTATAAACAATCCATAAAATTAATTGAACAAAATTTTGACCACATATTTTTTACAGGAAGTACTGAAACTGGAAAATCTATAATGAAATTAGCTTCAAAAAACTTAACTCCATTAACTCTTGAGTTAAGCGGAACAAATCCTGTAATTGTTTTCAAGAATGCAAATTTAGAAGTGGCTGCAAAAAGAATTGTCTGGGGTAAATTTTTTAATTCTGGTCAATCCTGCATGGCTCCGAATCATATCTTTGTAGATAAAGAAATTGAAAATATTTTTATAGAAAAATTAAAGAAATACATAGTAAGTTTTTACGGAGATAATCCAATTATTTCCGAAAACCTATCAAAATTGGAGAAAAAACAATTTACATTAACTTTAGAAATTCTCAAACAATATGAAAAAGAAAAAAGAATTTTATTTGGGGGGACTTTTAGTAAAAAAAAGTTGAAAATATCTCCTACAATTTTGAAAACTAAATTAAATGAAACAGATATTTTGCAGAGAGAATTATTCAGTTCCCTACTTCCTGTAGTTGGAATTAATGATAAGGAATCAGCTTTAAAACAGATTAGTCAAACATCAAAACCCTTAGCAATCTACTTATTTGGAGGCAATAAAAAAATCCATAATCATATTTCAAAAGTAACCAGCTCTGGAACAATTTGTATAAATGATGTGATGTTACCAGTCCTTATTCCAAATTTACCGTTTGGAGGCGTTGGGCAAAGTGGTATTGGTAAATTTCATGGAGAAGAAGGTTTTCGAAATTTTTCAAATCAAAAATCTATTACTTTTAAGGGTTTTTTATTTGATTCAAATCTGCGGTATCCCCCCTATGAGAGAGTAAAGAAATTTTTAAAGTTTATTTTTCAGGTTTAAATTACTTAAATTGTTTTCAAAAACCTAGCGATTTTAAATTTAAAGATTATCTTTAAATAAATAGTGATTTTTATGAAATTTGCATTTTTAGTGATTGCCATATTTCTTAATTTTTTTAATCACTCATTGATAAAATCAGAAGAAAAAATATTTTCAGCAAAAAATAAAATTGAGAATATTGCTAGAAAAGAATCAAGTACTGAAGAAAAAACTGAAATAAAAAAAATTCATATTGTAAAAAGTGGAGAGACAATATCAAGTATTTCAAAATCCTATTCAATTAATAAAGATTTAATTATTAAATTGAATAACTTAAAAAATGAAAATTATATCTTTGTTGGCCAAAATCTTATTATCTCCGAATCTTCTAAAAATCTCACAAAAAACTCAGATTTAAATAATTATTATCATATTGTTCAAACTGGTGAAAATCTTACTGACATATCGAACAAATATAATTTAAAAGTAAAGGAACTGATAGAGATTAATAATATCAATAATCCTGATTCAATAAAAATTGGTCAAAAGCTCACAATAAGAAAAAAGAACACAATTAATTCAGAAAAATATGAAACAACTGAAAATAAAAAAAATAATGACTTAATTGAGTTAGATAAAAAAATTTATGGTCCTATAATTATCCAAAGTAAATCATATAAAGATATTAAAGGGAGAAAAGTTTTAAACGTTCTAAATCAAGAAAATCAAAAACTGATTATTTCAATCAATTGTGATAAAAATGAATTAGATGTAAGAATACCTGGCAGGAAATGGTTGGGAAGTAAGCCTATTAAAGAAGAATTCGAAAATAATTTAATAAATGATTTTTGTTAAAAATTTAATTAATATGTGTGAATAATTTGTCTAAGAATATTAATGATGAGTTATTCTACGAAAAGTTAAATTAATAGTAATGGCTATTTCAAGAGGAGATCTCGTAAGAGTAAAAAGACCAGAATCATATTGGTATAATGAAATCGGCAAAGTTGCTTCAGTTGACACCTCAGGCATTAAATATAACTGTGTAGTCAGATTCGATAAAGTAAATTATGCTGGGATAAGCGGAACTGATGGTGGAGCAAATACAAATAATTTCGCTGAAAGTGAATTAGAGAAAGCTTAAATAATTGCCTGAATTACCAGAAGTAGAGACAGTTCGCAGAGGTTTAGAGCAAAAACTTAATAACTTTATTATCAAAAAAGTAGAAGTCTGTAGGGATTCAACTGTTGCATTCCCAATAAACAAAGAAGAATTCATTAAAGGACTTCTGAACTCACTAATTTATAAATGGGATAGAAGAGGAAAATATTTAATAGCTCAATTAAAAGAAGTTCAAAATGAGAATGCCCAATTTCTTCTAGAAAATTCAAAAAATAACGGATTTCTTGTTGTTCATCTAAGAATGACTGGATATTTTAAATTTATTGAAAACTCAAGTCATCCTTGTAAACATACAAGAATAAGATTTTTCGATAAAAATAATAATGAGCTTAGGTACATTGACGTAAGAAGTTTTGGCCAAATGTGGTGGATTAATAAAGACTTATCGCTTAACAAAATAATAAAAGGATTAGGTTCATTAGGACCAGAACCATTTTCTAAAGACTTTGATGCAAATTACCTTAAGAAAGTTATTTCAAAAAGAACAAAATCTATAAAAGCTATCTTATTAGATCAAACAATAGTGGCAGGTATAGGTAATATTTATGCTGATGAAAGTTTATACTCTGCAGGCATCTCCCCTTTTAGGGAAGCTCGAACAATAAAAAAGAATGAGTTAATAAAGCTTAAAGAATCAATTGTAACTGTATTAAAAAAAAGTATAGGTTCTGGGGGGACTACATTTAGTGATTTTAGGGATTTGGAAGGAGAAAATGGGAATTTTGGTTTACAGACAAATGTCTATAGGAGAACTGGGAAAGAATGTCGTAAATGTGGAAATTTAATTGAAAGACAAAAAATTACTGGAAGAAGTACCCATTGGTGTCCGAAATGCCAGAAATAAAAAAGGGCTTACTCATGAAGAGTAAACCCTTTTAAATATTTTTACCTGGCATTGAGCTATTTTCTCAAGGGGCTACCCCCTAAATATTTTCGCCGCTGATGCGTTTCACAACCGAGTTCGAGATGGATCGGAGTGGGTCCACATCGCCATGAACACCAGGATAGTATGAACCTTGAGAACTGCATAGAAAATTATATATTCAAAACAATAAATTAAGTTTATTTGGTCAAGCCCTCGGTCTATTAGTACTCCTCCGCTGCACTTGTTACCAAGCTTCCACGTAGAGCCTATCAACGGGTGTTCTTCCCGTGACCTTACTGGCTTAAGCCATGGCAATACTCATCTTGAGGTGGGCTTCCCACTTAGATGCTTTCAGCGGTTATCCACTCCGCACATGGCTACCCAGCGTTTACCGTTGGCACGATAACTGGCACACCAGAGGTGCGTTCCTCCCGGTCCTCTCGTACTAGGGAGAAATCCTCTCAATATTCCTGCGCATACACCGGATATGGACCGAACTGTCTCACGACGTTCTGAACCCAGCTCGCGTACCGCTTTAATGGGCGAACAGCCCAACCCTTGGGACCGACTTCAGCCCCAGGTTGCGATGAGCCGACATCGAGGTGCCAAACCTCCCCGTCGATGTGAACTCTTGGGGGAGATCAGCCTGTTATCCCTAGAGTAACTTTTATCCGTTGAGCGACGGCCCTTCCACGCAGAACCGTCGGATCACTAAAACCGACTTTCGTCCCTGTTCGACTTGTAGGTCTCACAGTCAAGCTCCCTTCTGCTTTTGCACTCAACGACTGATTTCCAACCAGCCTGAGGGAACCTTTGTGCGCCTCCGTTACCTTTTAGGAGGCGACCGCCCCAGTCAAACTGCCCATCAGATACTGTCCGCTTCCCGGATAACGGGTAAGCGTTAGAACCCTAGCTCTAAAAGAGTGGTATCTCACCGATGACTCAATAGTACCCACAAGCACTATTTCAACGTCTCCCACCTATTCTGCGCATTCAGAGCCCGAGCACAATATCAAACTACAGTAAAGCTTCATAGGGTCTTTCTGTCCGGGTGTATGTAGTCCGCATCTTCACAGACAATTCTATTTCGCCGAGCCTCTCTCCGAGACAGCGCGCAAATCGTTACACCTTTCGTGCGGGTCGGAACTTACCCGACAAGGAATTTCGCTACCTTAGGACCGTTATAGTTACGGCCGCCGTTCACCGGGGCTTCAGTCGCCAGCTTCACTAAAAGCTAACCAGCTTCCTTAACCTTCCGGCACTGGGCAGGTGTCAGCCCCCATACATCGTCTTGCGACTTAGCGGAGACCTGTGTTTTTGGTAAACAGTCGCTTGCGCCTCTTCACTGCGACCAGCTCTCGCTGGCACCCCTTCTCCCGAAGTTACGGGGCCATTTTGCCGAGTTCCTTAGAGAGAGTTATCTCGCGCCCCTCGGTATTCTCTACCACCCCACCTGTGTCGGTTTCGGGTACTGGCATTTGTGTCTTAACGAGTATAGGGCTTTTCTTGGAAGCATGACATCACCAACTTCGCTGCCGTAGCAGCTCGTACTCACGCCTTAGCTCAAGATGTTTTCTCCATCTCTCAAAGCCTCGAACGCTTGAACCAGTAACCAACATCTGGCCTGGTTAGCCTTCTCCGTCCCCCTTCTCAAAACACATCTGGTACAGGAATATTGACCTGTTATCCATCGACTACGCCTTTCGGCCTCGCCTTAGGTCCAGACTAACCCTCCGCGGACGAGCCTGCCGGAGGAACCCTTAGGGTTTCGGGGCATGGGATTCTCACCCATGTTTTCGCTACTCAAGCCGACATTCTCACTTCTATGCTGTCCACGTCCGCTTACGCTAACGCTTCACCCTACATAGAACGCTCCCCTACCATAAATAAATTTATCCGCAGCTTCGGTATAACGCTTAGCCCCATTCATTTTCGGCGCAGGATCGCTCGACCAGTGAGCTATTACGCACTCCTTTGAGGATGGCTGCTTCTAGGCAAACCTCCTGGTTGTCTGGGCAATCCCACCTCCTTTATCACTTAGCGTTAATTTTGGGACCTTAGCTGGCGGTCTGGGCTGTTTCCCTCTTGACTATGGAGCTTATCCCCCACAGTCTGACTGCCTAGTTACACACAGGGTATTCAGAGTTCATATCGATTTGGTACCGCTTTCGCAGCCCGCACCGAAATGGTTGCTTTACCCCCCTGCTGGAGCACTAGACGCTACGCCTCAACGTATTTCGGGGAGAACCAGCTAGCTCCTGGTTCGATTGGCATTTCACCCCTAACCACAGCTCATCCGCTGAATTTTCAACTTCAGTCGGTTCGGACCTCCACTTGGTATCACCCAAGCTTCATCCTGGCCATGGTTAGATCACCAGGGTTCGGGTCTATAAACACTGACAAACGCCCTATTAAGACTCGCTTTCGCTGTGGCTCCACCATTTCCGGTTTAACCCGCCAGTGCCTATAAGTCGCCGGCTCATTCTTCAACAGGCACACGGTCACCCGATTAGTCGGGCTCCCATTGCTTGTAAGCTCACGGTTTCATGTTCTATTTCACTCCCCTCCCGGGGTTCTTTTCACCTTTCCCTCGCGGTACTGTTTCACTATCGGTCACACAGTAGTACTTAGCCTTACGAGGTGGTCCTCGCAGATTCACACGGAATTCCACGTGCTCCGTGCTACTCGGGATACAGCTAGGTCAACTTATCTTTCGATTACGGGGCTTTCACCCTCTGTGGCACGCCATTCAAACGCTTCTTCTAGACTTGTTGATCCATATTGCTGTCCCACAACCCCGATAGTCAAGACTATCGGTTTGGGCTGTTCCCCGTTCGCTCGCCGCTACTGAGGGAGTCGTTATTTACTTTCTCTTCCTCCAGCTACTAAGATGTTTCAGTTCGCTGGGTTAGCTCGCACCAACCTATATATTCAGTTGGCCGTACATGGGGTTGCCCCATTCGGAAATTCCCGGATCAAAGTGTGCTTCCAACTCCCCGAGACTTATCGCAGGTAACCACGTCCTTCATCGCCTCTGTGTGCCTAGGTATCCTCCGTGAGCCCTTTGTAGCTTGACCAATAACTTCAAAAATTGAAGCATCAGCTTAATAGAATTGTTATTAATGCATTCGCACAAATAATAAATCTGCATCATTAAAGATGCTTATTGTCTTTAAAAATAATCTATGCAGTTGTCAAGGTTCTCTGAAAACAATGAAATTAATTCAATGAGTCCAGCATCTTAATGATTTCATTAGGAAGCTAGATTCGTTCAGAATAATGATCACAACTCAAAATATTTCCTTTATACCGGTTATGGAAGAGGTGGTAATCAGTGGAGGTAAGCGGACTCGAACCGCTGACATCCTGCTTGCAAAGCAGGCGCTCTACCAACTGAGCTATACCCCCAACATAGAGATATGGGCCATCCTGGACTTGAACCAGGGACCTCACCCTTATCAGGGGTGCGCTCTAACCACCTGAGCTAATGGCCCAGGAAAAATAATGGGTGTGACCTAGAAAAACTTAGGAAATGAAATTCTTAACGAATTAAGAACGTGAGATACCGATCGACCTAAGGTGACAAAATAATAATATTAAACATTTTGTTGTCTCCCTGTTAGGAGGTGATCCAGCCGCACCTTCCGGTACGGCTACCTTGTTACGACTTCACCCCAGTCATTAGCCCCACCTTCGGCGTCCTCCTCCACAAGGGTTGGAGTAACGACTTCGGGCATGGCCAACTTCCATGGTGTGACGGGCGGTGTGTACAAGGCCCGGGAACGTATTCACCGCAGTATGCTGACCTGCGATTACTAGCGATTCCTACTTCACGTAGGCGAGTTGCAGCCTACGATCTGAACTGAGCCACGGTTTATGGGATTTGCTAGCTCTCGCGAGTTTGCTGCCCTTTGTCCGTAGCATTGTAGTACGTGTGTAGCCCAGGGTGTAAGGGGCATGATGACTTGACGTCATCCACACCTTCCTCCGGTTTATCACCGGCGGTCTTTCTAGAGTGCCCAACTAAATGCTGGCAACTAAAAACGTGGGTTGCGCTCGTTGCGGGACTTAACCCAACATCTCACGACACGAGCTGACGACAGCCATGCACCACCTGTCACTGCATTCCCGAAGGCACCCTCAAATTTCTAAGAGGTTCGCAGGATGTCAAACCCTGGTAAGGTTCTTCGCGTTGCATCGAATTAAACCACATACTCCACCGCTTGTGCGGGCCCCCGTCAATTCCTTTGAGTTTCACACTTGCGTGCGTACTCCCCAGGCGGAACACTTAACGCGTTAGCTACGACACCGAAGGGGTCGATTCCCCCGACACCTAGTGTTCATCGTTTACGGCCAGGACTACAGGGGTATCTAATCCCTTTCGCTCCCCTGGCTTTCGTCCATGAGCGTCAGTAATGGCCCAGCAGAGCGCCTTCGCCACTGGTGTTCTTCCCGATATCTACGCATTTCACCGCTACACCGGGAATTCCCTCTGCCCCTACCATACTCAAGCCTTTCAGTTTCCACTGCCATGATGGAGTTAAGCTCCACGCTTTAACAGCAGACTTGAAAAGCCGCCTGCGGACGCTTTACGCCCAATAATTCCGGATAACGCTTGCCACTCCCGTATTACCGCGGCTGCTGGCACGGAATTAGCCGTGGCTTATTCCTCAAGTACCGTCATATCTTCTTCCTTGAGAAAAGAGGTTTACAGCCCAGAGGCCTTCGTCCCTCACGCGGCGTTGCTCCGTCAGGCTTTCGCCCATTGCGGAAAATTCCCCACTGCTGCCTCCCGTAGGAGTCTGGGCCGTGTCTCAGTCCCAGTGTGGCTGATCATCCTCTCAGACCAGCTACTGATCGAAGCCTTGGTGAGCCATTACCTCACCAACTAGCTAATCAGACGCGAGCTCATCCTCAGGCGAAATTCATTTCACCAGTAGGCATATGGGGTATTAGCGGTCGTTTCCAACCGTTATCCCCCTCCTGAGGGCAGATTCTCACGCGTTACTCACCCGTCCGCCACTAACCCGAAGGTTCGTTCGACTTGCATGTGTTAAGCACGCCGCCAGCGTTCATCCTGAGCCAGGATCAAACTCTCCGTTGTGTTCAAATCCTTTTGTAGATAAATCTACTCAAATTGAATTGCTTTATCCAAATAAAAACTTCAGTTTTTGAATTTAGTTTCAGCCTCCTTAAATTTTAAGGATTACATTGAGTGCACATTAAAAATATTTTTAAAGTGACTTTCCAAGATCTCAGATCCGTTTGCATCAAAGCTAAAAGTTAGCAATTGATGACATTTTTATATATTCTTGACGGGACCTCACACCTTTATTGCATATACATCTTGAAATAACTAAAAAAGATTTAGTTGTTCATGACGCAATAAAAGCATCAGTTCCTAAGTTTTTAAATTTTCTAGGTGCAGAGTTAAACAACAAGTGATTAACTCATTTCGAAGGTAAAAACCCTCTTCTGGCTGAAAATAATGATCGAAATCAAATCTCCAAAAAATTCATTCATTTACCAAAAATTAGATTTAAGATAATTTCCTGAATAATGCAAAAAGTATATTTCTGCCCAGAAGAAAATACTAAACCATCCGACTGTAATTGTGCAACCTTTTATACAAAAATTTTTTATTAATTTTTTATTTGATCAAAGTCTCATTAAACAACTAGGCTTAAATGTAGGGATATAAATGAAATGGCAGAAAGATTTAGTCAAAAAAATTTAAGAGTAAGACCAAGTTCTGATGAGGAAAAAATTGTAACAAATGCAAAAAAACACTTCGAGAAGACTTTGGTTGAGATATCAGGAGAGTTAGTGGGAAGCGTCGCTGCACTAGAACACCCAACAAAAAATAAAAAATTAAATTATGGAGAAATATTTTTAAGAGACAATGTTCCTGTAATGATTTACCTCATTACCCAAAAACGTTACGAAATTGTCAAAAAGTTCCTAAGTGTATGCCTTGAGTTACAAAGCTCTAATTATCAGACGCGTGGTGTATTTCCTACTAGTTTTGTTGAAGAAAATGGACAGCTCATTGGAGACTATGGTCAGAGATCAATAGGGAGGATTACTTCAGCTGATGCAAGTTTATGGTGGCCCATTTTATGTTGGTATTATGTCAATAAAAGCGGTGATTATGCCTTTGGAAAAAGTCAAAGCGTTCAAAGAGGTATTCAACTTCTATTAGATCTAGTTCTACATCCAACATTTGAGGGTACTCCAGTACTATTTGTTCCAGATTGCTCATTTATGATTGATAGACCTATGGATGTATGGGGAGCACCATTAGAAGTTGAAGTTTTACTTCATGGATGTTTAAAAAGTTGCATTAACTTAATGGAATTAAGTAGAGCAGATCATGTTAGTAGACTTTTAGACCAAAGACTTATTCTTACAAATCAATGGGTTAAGGATTTAGGGAGTTTTCTTTTAAAGCATTATTGGGTTACAAGCCAAACAATGCAAATTTTAAGAAGAAGGCCAACTGAGCAGTATGGTGATGATCAACACTTCAATGAATTTAACGTTCAACCTCAAGTGGTTCCCTCATGGCTACAAGATTGGTTAGAGAATAGAGGTGGTTACTTAATAGGTAATATTAGGACAGGAAGGCCTGACTTTCGATTTTACAGTTTAGGCAATTCTTTAGCATGTATGTTCGGAGTTCTGCCTCCTGAAGAACAAAGAGCTTTATTTAGATTAGTTTTACATAACAGACAGCATTTGATGGCTCAAATGCCTATGAGAATTTGTCATCCTCATATGGATGTCGAGGAATGGCAAAACAAAACCGGATCCGATCCAAAGAATTGGCCTTGGAGTTACCATAACGGTGGTCATTGGCCAAGCTTACTTTGGTTTTTTGGAACAGCTGTCCTATTACATCAAAAACATTATGGTTCAGACGACGTGATCCTCATGGAAGAAATGAAATCTTTAATAGAGGAATCATATTGGTGTCAACTTAATCAATTGCCTAAGCAAGAATGGGCAGAATATTTTGATGGTCCTACAGGTACTTGGGTTGGACAACAATCAAGAACATATCAAACTTGGACAATTGTTGGATTTTTATTAATGAATCATTTTTTAAGGAATGAGTATAACGATCTAGATATGTTTAAAATTTGAGTCTAAAAAAGTCCTAAGGTTAGTGATTTATCAATTGGCAAGCATGCACCAATACCTAGGTATATTGTCAGAAAAGTTCCGAATAAAAAAACAGACATTGCTATTGGTCTTCTAAATGGATTAGAAAATTTATTAACGTTTTCGATAAAGGGTAAAATCATTAATCCAAGTGGGATTAATGTTTGAAGTGCAATACCCAAAAGCTTATTAGGAACAACTCTAAGTATTTGAAAAACTGGGTAAAGGTACCATTCAGGAAGTATTTCAAGGGGTGTTGCGAAGGGATTAGCTTTGTCTCCCAACATTGCAGGATCAAGAACTGCTAATCCTACTACACAGGCAATAGTTCCCAAGATAACTACAGGGAAGATATAAAGTAAGTCATTTGGCCAAGCTGGTTCACCATAATAATTATGGCCCATACCTTTAGCTAACTTTGCTCTCAATTTTGGATCAGATAGATCTGGTTTTTTTAAAGTAGACATATGGAGAACTAAATTTGGTTTAAGTATAAGAGTTTATAAAGGACCTGAAATACCCTGTTTACGAATCATTAAAAAGTGCATCAACATGAAGACTGCTAATGACCAAGGCAATACAAAAGTGTGGAGACTATAAAATCTGGTTAAAGTGGATTGACCAACACTCTCTCCACCTCTAAGAAGTTCAACCATAAAGTCACCTATTACTGGTATTGCAGCAGGAACACCTGAAACAATCTTAACTGCCCAATAACCCACCTGGTCCCAAGGTAGCGAGTATCCAGTCACTCCAAAAGCAACAGTTATAACTGCCATTACAACACCTGTAACCCAAGTTAATT
This sequence comes from Prochlorococcus sp. HOT208_60m_813G15, assembly GCA_002026165.1. GTDB lineage: Bacteria > Cyanobacteriota > Cyanobacteriia > PCC-6307 > Cyanobiaceae > Prochlorococcus_A. The sequence goes on along the minus strand of MWOS01000193.1, from coordinate 109,021 downwards.
CTCTTGGCCTCTTAAAACCTCCAGTAAGATAAACCCTAAAGACATGGAGGATTAACATCAATACCATCATTGATGCACTCCATCTATGCACAGACCTTATTAACCATCCAAAACTTACATCGGTCATTAAATAACTGACTGAACTATAAGCTTGTGTAACTGTTGGCTTATAGTAAAAAGTCATTGCAAAACCTGTTGCAAATTGAATAAGGAAGCATACTAAAGTTATGCCTCCTAAACAATAAAAAATATTTACGTGAGGGGGTACGTACTTGGAAGTTACGTCGTCAGTTATGTCTTGAATTTCAAGTCTTTCTTGAAACCAGTCATAAACAGATGAAGAATTCGCCATCCAAAAAAAAATTAGCTTTGATATAAAGAGCTTACTTAAAATTCTTATACTTGGTGTTAATGCTTAACCCAATGAATTCATCTTTTAACAAACTTTTAACATTCAAAACTTTGATCACTGCATCAATGATCATCGTTTTTTCTATCAATTTTTTGTTGATGGAAAGAGTGGATGCTCTCAGTGATAGCAGGCAATTAGTACTTGACGCTTGGACATTGGTAAACGAAGGTTTTTATGATCCAGAAAAGTTTGATGAAATCCAATGGAAAAGAATTAGACAAAAAACGTTACAGAAACAAATTGAAACAAGTGAAGAGGCTTATTCCGCAATTGAAGACATGTTAAGACCTCTAGAGGATCCCTACACGAGAGTTTTACGCCCCAAGGATTATGAGCTACTGAAATCAAGTAATTTTGGGAGTGAAATTAATGGTGTTGGGCTTCAATTAGGTGAAGATGATAACAATAAAGTTAAAGTTATTTCTACTCTTGGGGGGTCGCCAGCTGAAGAAGCTGGAATAGTAAGCGGGGACATTATCGAGACAGTGGATGGAATCTCATCAGAAAAATTAGGGCTTGCAAGTACCGCCTCTAAGTTAAGAGGTGAATCAGGGACAAAAGTTTTAGTTGAATTATCTACGGAATCAGGGGAAATTAGGGAAGTCGATTTAGAGAGAAGATCAGTAGATCTCAGACCAGTTAGAACAAAAAGATTAAGAGACGATTCTCACACAATAGGATATTTAAGGATAACTCAATTTAGCGAAAGCGTACCCAAAAAAGTTGAAGAGGCTCTTCAAGAGTTGAAAGAGAAAGAGGTTGAGGGCTTAATCTTGGATCTTAGAAATAATTCAGGGGGACTAGTAAGCTCGGGTATTGCAGTTGCAGACTCATTATTGAGTGAGAAACCCGTAGTCGAGACAAAAGATAGAAATGGAATCAAAGATGCAATTATTTCTCAAAAAGAGACATCTTTTGATGGACCAATAGTGACTTTAGTAAATAAAGGAACTGCAAGTGCCAGTGAAATACTTGCTGGTTCTTTACAAGATAATGAGAGGTCAATTCTTATGGGAGAACAAACTTATGGTAAAGGTTTAATTCAATCCCTAAAAAGTTTGGGAGAAGATAGTGGTATTGCTATAACAGTGGCTAGTTACTTAACACCAGATGGTAATAATATTCAAGGCCAAGGTATAACACCTGACAAATTACTTGATCTACCGGATGCAAGTGATTTTGGAAGTACTGACGATAAATGGGTTAGGAATGCGGAATTATTTTTAGGGTCGCTTCTAGAAAAAGAAGAAGTTCCAGTTCAAACAATTGAATTAAACAATGAAGAAATTAAATCTTTAAATGGCTAAAGATTAAAAAAAATCTTAAAAATATGAGTATTAAAAGAATTTTTCATGACCCAATTCACAAAGAAATAGTATTTGATGCAGGAAAGCCAGAAGAATTAATGATTATGGAATTAATTGATACAGTCGCTTTTCAAAGACTAAGAAGAATAAAACAACTTGGAGCGGCATCATTACTTTTTCATGGTGCAGAATCGAGTAGATTTACACACTCAATTGGTGTTTTTTGTATAGCTAGAAAAATTTATAAGAGACTAATTGAAATCAAATCTTCTTTTAGTGAAAATAAATTTGTTCTTTATGGAGCGGCGCTACTACATGATTTAGGTCATGGACCTTTAAGCCATACCAGTGAAACAATATTCATGCATGATCACGAACAATGGTCTGAAAACTTAGTGACAAATTATTCTCCAATAAATTCAATCCTCAAAAAGTATGACAACGAATTACCCAGAAAAATTGGTGAATTATTTCAATCAAAACAACTATTTTCAAAACCTTTAAGAACATTGATAAGTAGTGAGATAGATTGCGATCGTCTTGATTATCTTTTACGCGATAGTTACAACACAGGGACTAATTATGGCTTAGTAGATTTAGAGAGAATAATTTCAGCTCTTACCTTTTTACCTGATGGAAATATCGGAATCAAACCAAAAGGAGTGATCGCTATTGAGCATTTCCTTGTACTTAGAAACTTGATGTATAGAACAATCTACTATCACAAGATAAACGAAATATCAACATGGATTCTGGGAAAAATATTACACACAATAAAACATAATTATGAAAAGAATATTTGGTTAGATAATTCTCTACGTAAATGGATTTTTTCACCATCAAAGGTTGATTTTGATGATTTCATACGAAATGATGATGTAACCTTTTTTTATCATTTGATTAGATGGAAAGATGAATCTTTTGAACCACTTTCTACTCTATGCAAAATGTTTATTGACAGGGATTTATTAAAGGCATCAGACATAAGTTTTTTAAGTAAGATTAATAGATTAAAAATCCTTGCATTTGCCACAAAATTATGTGAAAAGAATGGTTATGATTCAGAAATATTTTGCGGGATTAAGGAAAGGTCTTTCAAAGGTTTTGAATCTAATAATGCTCTAAAAATATGGGACGGCACTTATCAAAGCGCATTAGAAAATAGTTCCGCATTAATAAAAACTTTAATGAGATCGGATGAAAGCTCCTTTATTATTTATCCAGATATCATCAAAAATGAAATTAAAAATGAAATTTCAATAATAAAAAACAATTCCTAGATTTAATTCAATGGAAATCGTTTTAAAAAACAGTAAAAGTAAATATTTAGAAATTTTTTCTTTGTTAGATTTAGATAATCTCCATGAAACTTTCAAAAGATTTTCATCCATCAAGGAACCTTTAGAAGCAAAAATTTTCGCAGTTAATGAGTCAATAAGTTCTCATCAATTATTAAAATTAAAAAATCATTTTGACAAAATTAATATTTGTTCCTTATGCATTTATTCAAATAATAGAAATACAATAATCAGTGGGAAGTACTTAAAAATAGATTCAGCTTATATAAAAGAGCAAGAGATTAAAAATCAGTTACTATTATTCAATTCAAGAAAGAAAGACGATATTCTACACAAAGGAACAGTGCGATCCGGTGAAAGAATATCTTCAAACGGAAACCTATGCATTATTGGAGATGTTAATCCAGGAGCAATAGTTTCCGCTAAGAAAAACATTTACGTTTGGGGCAAATTACTAGGGATTGCATTCGCAGGGAAAAGCGGAAATAAAAATGCCTCTATTGCATCACTTTATCTAAACCCTTTACAGTTAAGAATTGCAGATGTGATAGCTATAGGACCAAAGGATAAGCCCAAAAATTGTTATCCAGAAATTGCGGTAATAGATAAACAAACGATAATTATCAAACCACACATAATCGAAAATAAAAATTAATCAATAATTTGCAATAAATTAATTCAAACTAGACAAATTTAAGAATTACTTAATCTTTAAAATATTTAACTTTCTGCAAGTGGCTTTATTATTTGTAAAATCCTAAAAACCGTGGGGAAAAATACTCGCACAATATTAATATGTTCAGGCAAAGGTGGGGTTGGTAAAACAACTTTAACTGCAAACTTAGGCATAGCACTTGCTAATAGCGGAGCAACCACTGCTGTATTAGATGCTGATTTTGGCTTAAGAAATTTAGATCTACTTCTAGGATTAGAAAATCGCATCATTTATACGGCTCAAGATGTTCTAGACAAGAATTGTCGTCTTGACCAAGCATTGGTTAGACATAAAAAGGAACCTAATCTTGCTCTTCTACCTGCTGGCGATCCAAGGATGTTGGATTGGATGAAGCCCGAAGATATGAAAAAAATTAGTGAGCTACTTAGTGAGAAATTTGATTTTGTCTTAGTAGATTGTCCTGCTGGCGTTGAAGATGGCTTTAAAAATGCTCTTGCAGCCTGTAAAGAAGCTATTGTTGTTACTAACCCAGAATTATCTGCAGTGCGAGATGCGGATAGAGTAATCGGGATTCTTAATACTTCAGATATTGAGCCTATTCAACTTGTAATCAACAGAGTTCGCCCTAACATGATGGCTAGTCAAGAAATGTTATCCATCGAAGATGTTCAAGGAATTCTTTCTTTGCCCTTATTAGGTATTGTTTTAGAAGATGAACAAGTGATAATAAGTACAAATAGAGGCGAGCCACTGACTCTTTCAGATGGTAGATCACCCGCAAAGAAATGTTATTTGAATGTTTCTCAAAGACTTACAAATAAAGATGTACCAATTATCGATCTTAAAAAAGAAGGCAAAAGTCTTAAAGATAAATTCATGAGATTAATGCAAACAAAGGTTTTTTAAAATGATGACTCTCAGAGATCTTATAAATAAATTACTAGGTAGAGAAACGTCTAGTGCGAATACAGCTAGAGAAAGATTACAACTTGTACTTGCTCATGACAGAGTTGATATGAGTTCCTTAACAACTGATCTTTTAGATAAAATGAGGAAAGAGATTCTTGATGTTGTTGCTAAATATGTTGAAATTGATTTTGAGGAGGTGGCAGTAAGTTTGGAGACTGAGGATAGAATGACTGCACTAGTCGCCAATTTGCCAATCAAAAGAACTATTTCAGGAGAAATAAAATTCAAAAAAACTGCTAAGACTGATAAAGCTAACAAAGATATCAAAAAGTAATAAATTTAAAAAAAGCTAAAAAAATACTGATTATTGACCCTCCCTAATTGTAAGATGAATAGATTGCCGGCTTAGCTCAGCGGTAGAGCAGCGCTTTTGTAAAGCGAAGGCCATCAGTTCAAATCTGTTAGCCGGCATTTTGATTTATTTAATTCTGTTTAATATTTTTTGCTGAAAATAAAAAGATTAAACCTATCAGAGCAACAGTAGGAAAAAATCTTATTTCCAGAACATACTCTAAAAAAGATGCAAGGGGTTCAAATATCCAATAAGTAAAAAATTGAATTAATAAAACAAAAAATAATAATAAAAACATTAATACAATTCCCTAACTATTACTTCTCCTTCTCTAATCAGTTTCCAATTTCCACTGTTCTTCCAAAATATGATAGTACTAGCTTTTCCACTGCTTTTCCCCCAGGGGATAGGACCCAAAATTTTTATAGAAGGGAAGTCTTGAGAAATACCTTCAGCTGTAATTGATCCTTTAAAACCTGAAATATTTGCACTTGAAGTTAACAATGGGCCTGTTTCTCTCAAAAGAGATTGTGCGATATTTGAATTTGGAATTCTCAACCCAATAGTCAGATCATTACTGGTAAGATGAGCAGTCTGCTTTGCTGATGCAGGAATAATAATTGTCAGGGCTCCAGGCCAATATTTTGAGGCTAAATTTTCGTAATCTTCTTTTGCGGATTCGTGAACATAGTCAATTAAATGTTTATGTTCTGATCCCATAAGAATTAAGGGTTTGTTTTTATCTCTTTTTTTAAATTCATAAATAATATTTGAGAATTTTGGTAAGCATCCAATTGCAGGTAAAGTGTCTGTTGGGAAAATTATAGGCAAACCACTTTTAAGGGTCCTCCAAGCATTTTTGCAGTCTACTAAATTCATTTAGATTTAGAACCCATAATAATTTATTTATATCTTCCAATGGTAAACCTACCAATACCTGAAAGATCTTTTACAATTTCTATTGATGTGAATTTATTTTTAATAAGTAGTTGTTTTACTTTTTCACTTTGATCAAAATGATTCTCTAAAATAAGCCAACCATTCTCTTTTAAGAAGAATGGTGCTTTATGTATTATTTCCCTAATATGTTTTAAACCATCTTCGCCACCTAGTAAAGCGACTTTAGGTTCGAAATTCTTAACTTCTTTAGGTAATTTTTCATAAGTATCTCTGGGGATATATGGCGGGTTTGAAATAGCGAGGTCTAATTTTCCTTTAAAACTTTCAAGAGGTGACCACCAATTTCCACAATAAAATTTCAAATTTGATTGTTTAGAAGAATTTATAAAATTTTTATTGGCAATTTCTAATGCTTCTTGATCTATATCAGTTGCCACTCCTTCGCTTAATGGATAAGACAATGCCAACGCAATACTAATTGCACCTGATCCAGTCCCTAATTCAGCAAAAAATAGTTTTTCTGATTTCTTTCGAAATATATTGAAAACGATATCAACTATGAGCTCTGTTTCTGATCTGGGAATGAGTACTTTGTTTGTAACTTTTAATTTTAAGTCTCTCCAAAAAGTTATTCCACAAAGATACTGAATTGGGCAAGACTTTAGTAAATGTTCCTCCCAAACAGATTCTAAAAATTCTAGATTTTTTTTTAAATGTATGTTTTCCCTAGGATTTATACTTTTCAAGTTTAGATCACTAGGCGATATACCGCCTAAACAATCAAGTAAAACAGCAAAAGATCGTTGATCCCCTCCTTTAGAAAGTTGCTTTTTTTTCCAAAATAAAAATTCTTCTACAGAAATGCAAAGCATTTATTAAAGACTTAGCGTTTTGGCCCAAGCCTACCTTTACTAGAGTCAGAGTAGAAGCTTGATTTTTCTCCATCTTGTGTAGAAATAAATAAACCAATCAGGAATATTGTTGGCACCCCTACAAATAAAAGACTAGCTACGAATCCAAAGTTAGTTGTTTCCATTTAATTGGTAGTTCAATATTAGGTATTAAGACTATAGACATATAACTTGGAATAAAGTGGAAAAATAAACAAATTTTATAAACTGATTAACAGTCTTAAACAATTTATCGCGGTAATTTTTTATTTTCACTAATTTTTTTTAGTTCTTCCAAATTTGAGGGAGGAGATTGTGGTTTTGTTAAAATTACGGAGGATGATTTTATCAATGTTTGACATGCAAGTCGCCAATTTTCTGGTCTATTTTTTAGTTTTTCTTCTTCAACAGATGTGATAGGACTCAAAGAATTTTTGTTTCCACCTTCAACCGAAATAAAGCATGTACTGCATTGCCCTGCTCCTCCACAATTTCCTAAAATACCTTTTAAACCATAAAGTTGTAAGTTTTCTTTCATTACCAATTCCCTTAAATTTTCACCAGGATTACATTGAACCTCTAAGTCCTCACGGATAAATCTGATAGTTGCCATTTTTTTAGTTATTTTTCTTATTTTGGCGTTTTACTTTGAGAATTGTGACCAAAATATTAACAGTTTTTAGCTAAAAATTTCTTGTAAACTTTGTCCTGCTAATGGATTTGCCCAATTTTTGCAAGAAAATAAATTTATTTACAAAAATCCCTCAAAGACTAAAAAACCCTTACTATCATGATGTTTAGCTGTTTACTCAGCATAGTTACTAGAAATTAACCGATGGGATTGCCTTGGTATCGAGTTCACACAGTAGTTATTAATGACCCAGGTCGACTACTTGCTGTGCATCTTATGCATACTGCATTATTAGCCGGCTGGGCCGGTTCAATGGCTCTTTATGAATTAGCCATTTTTGATCCTTCTGATGCTGTTCTCAATCCAATGTGGAGACAGGGGATGTACGTTATGCCTTTCATGGCAAGACTAGGTATCACAAGTAGTTGGAATGGATGGGATATTACGGGTGCAACTGGAGTTGATCCTGGATTCTGGAGTTTCGAAGGGGTTGCGGCAGCACACATAGTATTTAGTGGCCTATTGATGTTGGCATCTATTTGGCACTGGACATATTGGGACCTAGATTTATGGGAAGATTCAAGAACTGGTGAGCCTGCTCTTGATTTACCAAGAATTTTTGGAATCCACCTTCTTTTAGCAGGACTTACATGTTTTGGTTTTGGAGCTTTTCATTGCGCAAACGTGGGGATTTGGGTTTCTGATCCCTATGGTTTAAGTGGTCATGTAGAACCTGTAGCACCTTCATGGGGAGTTGAAGGATTTAATCCTTTTAATCCAGGAGGTATTGTAGCTAATCATATTGCAGCAGGACTTATGGGTATTATTGGAGGTATTTTTCACATTACCAACAGGCCTGGAGAAAGACTTTACAGAGCATTAAAACTTGGAAGTCTCGAAGGGGTTCTTGCTAGTGCTTTAGCTGCTGTACTATTTGTTTCTTTCGTTGTTTCTGGAACAATGTGGTACGGTTCAGCAACTACCCCAATAGAGCTTTTTGGCCCTACTAGATATCAATGGGATTCAGGCTATTTCAAAACTGAAATTAACAGAAGAGTACAAGCTGCAATTGATGATGGTGCCACTAAATCAGAGGCATATGCATCGATTCCAGAAAAATTAGCCTTCTATGATTATGTAGGTAATAGTCCAGCTAAAGGGGGACTATTCAGGGTTGGAGCTCTTGTTAATGGTGATGGTTTACCAACTGGTTGGCAAGGTCACATTGCTTTCCAAGATAAGGAAGGTAACGAATTAGAAGTTAGAAGAATTCCTAATTTCTTTGAAAACTTCCCTGTCATTCTTGAAGACAAAGAAGGCAATGTAAGGGCAGATATTCCATTTAGAAGAGCTGAAGCAAAGTACTCATTTGAGCAAACTGGCATTACTGCAACTATCTATGGAGGAGATCTAGATGGACAAACATTTACAGATCCTGCAGTAGTGAAAAGATTAGCTAGAAAGGCTCAACTTGGAGAAGCATTCAAGTTTGACAGAGAAACATATAAATCTGACGGTGTATTCCGAAGTTCTCCAAGAGCATGGTTTACATATGCACATTTATGTTTCGGCTTGCTATTCTTGTTTGGGCACTGGTGGCACGCTTCAAGAACTCTATACAGAAATTCCTTTGCTGGTATTGACGCTGAGATTGGCGACCAAGTTGAATTTGGTTTGTTCAAGAAGCTTGGTGACGAGACCACAAGAAGAATCCCAGGAAGGGTTTAAACTAAACTTTATTAATTAATCTCATGGAAGCATTTGCCTACGTTCTTATTTTAACTCTCGCAGTTGTAACTTTATTCTTTGCTGTCGCCTTTAGGGATCCGCCTAAATTTGATAGAAAATGAACTTTAGTAAAAAACCTCTTTTATAAGAGGTTTTTTACTTTTCATAATTAATATATTACTCTACTATTAGAGTTAAAGATCACCTTTTTTCACTACATGCAGTGTCCAACCTGTCAAAACACAGATAGTAGAGTTTTGGAATCAAGATCTGCTGATAATGGTAAAAGTGTTCGAAGAAGAAGAGAGTGCTTAAATTGCAGCTTTAGATTTACAACATATGAAAGAGTTGAAACTATGCCAGTTTCAGTTATTAAAAAAGATGGCGGTAGAGAATTATTCGATAAACAAAAATTATTTACTGGTATATCAAGAGCTTGCGAAAAAACTAACTTCACTAGTGAAGCAATTATTAATTTTGTAGATGGAATTGAATCGCAAATCATACAAGATTCTAATAAAGATATTAAATCTTCACAAATTGGAGAGTTAATATTAAAAAGTCTTAGGAAAGAAAACGAAGTTGCCTATATAAGATATGCATCAGTATACAGAAAATTTAATGGCGTAAAAGATTTTATTTCTACCCTTGAATCTCTAAAAGGAACTTCAAAAAACCAATTAGCTTCAATTTCATAAAATTAAGCATCTTTAAGTGTAGAATACATAACACAAATGTCTTTGCTATTGGTTTGCAGGCTAGTAGCATTCCTTTCTAACTACCTAAGGTAGTCTGCGATATAACAAATGAACGAAAATTCTTCCCAAATCATTAAAGAACTTTCTGAAGATAAAGAAATTCAAAATTCTTCTGAATTAGATACCAATTCAGTATCCCAAAATGAGGAAGATTTATCATTCAACAAGAACGATATCCCTTCAGCGGATTCTTCATCAAGCAGAAATAATACGGATTTTGATAATGCAGGATTCACACAAGAAGAATTTGCATCACTTTTAGGTAAGTATGATTATAATTTCAAACCTGGAGATTTGGTAAAGGGCACCGTTTTTGCTCTGGAACCAAAAGGAGCGATGATAGATATAGGTGCGAAAACAGCTGCCTTTATGCCTGTTCAAGAAGTTTCAATAAATAGAGTTGAAGGACTAAATGATGTTTTGCAACCCTCAGAAAGCAGAGAATTTTTCATAATGAGTGAAGAAAATGAAGATGGTCAATTAGCACTTTCTATTAGAAGAATTGAATATCAAAGAGCTTGGGAAAGAGTTAGACAACTGCAAAAAGAGGATGCCACTATATATTCTGAAGTGTTTGCAACAAACAGGGGTGGGGCTCTTGTGAGAGTAGAGGGCTTGAGGGGTTTCATCCCAGGTTCTCATATAAGTGCTCGAAAAATTAAAGATGACTTAGAAGGTGAATATCTACCTTTAAAATTTCTTGAAGTTGATGAAGAAAGAAACAGGTTAGTACTTAGTCATAGAAGAGCTTTAGTTGAGAAAAAAATGAATAGACTTGAGGTTGGCGAAGTAGTTGTAGGTAATGTTAAAGGTATTAAACCTTATGGAGCTTTTATAGATATAGGAGGAGTTAGTGGTCTATTGCACATTTCTGAAATCAGTCATGAACATATTGAGACTCCACATAATGTTCTAAATGTTAATGACCAAATGAAAGTTATGATAATTGACCTTGATTCGGAAAGAGGAAGAATTTCATTATCTACGAAAGCACTTGAACCTGAACCAGGAGATATGCTAACTGATCCTCAAAAAGTTTTTAGTAAAGCTGAAGAAATGGCTGCAAAATACAAACAAATGCTATTTGAACAAACTGACGATAACGAAGAAATTGCAACAGCATCAGCTGAAACAGTATAAATCCACTTATTTATTTTGTTTACGAATACCAGAACTTAAGTCTATTTATAATTGCGCAAGTATTATTTAATTTACAATAATTGATTTGTACCGATAGTCTAATTTAGGATATAGTCTAACTTCAATATTATTTATAAATGAGTGATTTTATTTTCACTTCTGAATCAGTAACTGAAGGTCATCCTGACAAAATATGTGATCAAATTAGTGACGCTGTTTTAGATGCTTTATTGACAGAAGATCCAGAAAGTAGAGTTGCATGCGAAACTGTTGTTAATACTGGTCTTTGTTTACTTACTGGAGAAATCACTTCAAAAGCAAAAGTCGATTACATAAAACTTGTTAGAAATGTAATTAAAGAAATTGGATATGAAGGCTATAAAGCAGGTGGTTTTGATGCAAATAGTTGTGCCGTTTTAGTAGCACTTGATGAGCAATCACCAGACATTTCACAAGGAGTAAATGACGCGGATGATGTTAACGATGATTTGGAAGCCAATACCGGAGCTGGTGACCAAGGCATAATGTTCGGCTATGCATGCGATGAGACGCCGGAATTAATGCCCTTACCGATTAGCTTGGCACATAGACTAGCAATTCAACTTGCAAAAGTGAGGCATGAAGAAATACTTAATTATCTACTCCCTGATGGTAAAACTCAAGTAAGCATTGATTACGAAAAAGGTTTACCAGTCTCTATTAATACGATCCTAATTTCAACTCAACATAATCCTGAGATTGAAGGAATAACAAATGAGGAGGAAATTCGTCAAAGAATAAAAGAAGATTTGTGGAAGCATGTTGTAATTCCTGCTACTGAAGATTTAGAAATCAAACCAAGCATCAGCAAAACAAGATTTTTAGTAAACCCCACTGGAAAGTTTGTAGTAGGAGGTCCTCAAGGAGATGCGGGACTCACTGGTAGAAAAATTATTGTGGATACTTATGGTGGATATGCAAGACACGGAGGAGGGGCATTTTCTGGTAAAGATCCCACAAAAGTAGATAGATCTGCCGCTTATGCAGCACGTTATGTAGCTAAAAGCATAGTTAAGGCAAAATTGGCAAAAAAAGCAGAAGTTCAATTAAGTTATGCAATTGGAGTAGCAAAACCAATTTCCATTCTCGTGGAAACTTTTGATACAGGTGTTATTTCACAATCTAATTTGACTGAGCTAATTAAAGAGCACTTTGATTTAAGACCCGCAGCAATAATAAAAGAATTTAACTTAAGAAATCTACCCAAAAAAATGGGAGGCAAATTTTTTAGAAAGACTGCATCCTATGGACATTTTGGCAGAAGAGATCTTGAACTCCCATGGGAAAATGTAGAAGAAAAAGCAGCCCAATTAGCAAAGGCTTCCAAGATCTTATAATAAAATATTTTTCCATGCCTGAAAATTTTTATGGAGGGTTAGACTTTGGAACCAGTGGGGCAAGAATATCAATAATTAATTTTCATAAGAAATTAGTATATTCAAATTCAGTACCTTATACATACAGCTTTAAAAATCCAAATTCTTGGATCAATTCTTGTGAGAATCTCCTAGCTAGTTTACCTATGGAGGTGAAAAAAAACCTAAATAAATTGGCTATCTCAGGCACCTCAGGAACTTTAATAGCCTCAAATTTGCAAGGAGAGCCGCTAGGAGAAGCAATCCCTTATAACCAATCATGTAGTGAAAATAAGATCCTTCTTGAATCCTTAACTTCTGGAGAAGATCATCTGCGAACTCCATACAGTAGTCTTGCGAAAGCATTAAAACTAATTAATAAATATGGGACAAATATACTTTTACGTCATCAATCTGACTGGATCACTGGTTGGTTTCTAAAAGATTGGACTCATGGAGAAGAAGGTAATAATCTAAAACTTGGTTGGGATCTAAACAAAGCATCATGGCCAAAAAGCTATCTCAATACTTCATGGCAAAAATGCTTACCACAAATAATAAAAAGTGGAAAAATTATTGGACAAGTGAATTTTGCTATAGCAGAGAGATTTAACTTGAATAAAAAATTAATATTAATCTCAGGAACCACTGACTCTAATGCAGGTTTAATAGCTGCAGGGTTAGTTAAAGAGAATGGTCTCACAGTTTTAGGGACTACTATTGTAGTTAAAAAAATTATTGATAACCCTGTAAAAAAACAAGGAATTACAATTCATAGAGTAAACGGCGATTGGATATGTGGAGGAGCATCAAATTCAGGCTGCGGTATCTTGTCTCAGTTCTTTTCTGATTTAGAAATAAAGGAACTCAGTCGACAAATAAATCCATCGAAAAATACTTCTTTAAATCTTTTACCTCTTAATAGTAAAGGAGAGAGATTTCCTGTTAATAATGCTAATTTAGAGCCGATACTTGATCCAAGACCAGTAAGCGACTCACTTTATTTACATGCATTATTTGAAGGGCTAGCCAAGATCGAATTGAAAGGATGGGAAAGGCTAGGCGAACTAACAGGTTCACTTCCAAAAAAAATTATTACTATTGGTGGAGGTTCAAAAAACCCACAATGGAGAAAAATAAGAGAAAAAATTATCAATATACCAATAGTTTCAAGTAAAAAAACTACTTCATTTGGCACTGCCTTATTAGCGATTAATGCAAAATAATAGTTTTTGGGGATATTTGATGAAGATATAAAATTTTTAATGAAAAGGGTTTCACAAACTACACATCGTAATTTAAAGTAGATAGGTTAAAGCCGGGATAGCTCAGTTGGTAGAGCAGGCGACTGAAAATCGCCGTGTCCCCAGTTCAAATCTGGGTCCTGGCACCTTTAAAACCCCTCTATGAAGGGGTTTTATATTTTCTAGACATTTTAAAAACTTTATTTTTTATTTTATTTTTACAATTCGGAATTTTTAGTTTTCAACTCTGCAGACTTGACCAATCACACCCAGAATCAATTCGTCTCCATTAGGATCTTGCCAATCAGCAAAATCATTTAAATTACTACTTACTTCATCAATAGAGACATCTACGTCTCTGAATGATTTTTCAAAACAATTTATATCCATTGTATAAAGAATATCCTTTGTAATTTCACTTTTTGTTTTAGGGATAAATTTACTCAATACTCTTACAGAGCCGTCATCATTCCTTTTTATACTTTGTCTATCCCATAACTGTTCTCCATATTCACTTTTAGGGACTCCAACCCATTCATGAGGGTAAGCATCTGATTGTTTTATTGAAATGCAAAAGAAAAAGATTATCGAAATGACTGAACAAACGATATTTCTAAAAAATATTGAATTAACTTTTTTGTTAGAATCAACCATAACTAATACTGAAATACCAAAATCTTTTGTTAAAAGTAAATATAAGATTAAAAATTTGTAAAAATTTTTATTGATTAGTATTTCTATTATAGATAGAATCGAATATTAAAATTAAGAATTTACTACCAGTAAATTTATTAGATAAATAATGAATAAAATACAGAAATTTCTTTCAGTAGTTTTTTTTATCGCAATATTTGTTGTATTGATTTATTTAATCCAAAATTATGGGATTGAACCCCTTAGGAACAAAATAGAAAGTATGGGCATTTGGGCTCCTTTTGGAATTTTCATACTTAGAGGGGTAAGTATTATTTTACCAGCTCTTCCAAGTTCAGCTTATTCTCTACTAGCAGGATCATTATTAGGATTTCAAAAAGGTTACATGACAATAATCTTTTCTGATATCGTTTTTTGCCAAGCTGCTTTCTTTATCGCAAGAAATTATGGACGAGTCCCTGTAAGGAATTTAGTAGGCCCCAAAGCGATGAAAAAAATTGAAAGTTTTAATCAAAACCAACTAGAAGAAAATTTCTTTCTCATGACAGGTTTACTTATGACTGGCCTTTTTGATTTTCTAAGCTACGCAATTGGTATTGGAGGAACTCGCTGGAAAATATTTACTCCAGCATTACTAATAAGTCTTCTTATAAGTGATTCTATATTAGTAGCTGTAGGGGCTGGTGTTAGTCAGGGAGCAGGATTATTTCTAGGAGTAGCTCTTTTAGGAATGTTTGCATTAGCCACTATTTCAGGATTAGCAAAAAATAAAATACCTAAATAACAAAACATTTGAAAATTCTGAAATCAAAAAATAGAGATATGACATTTTTGCAAACAAAAACTATATGAATAAGAATTCATGCAAGAATAGAGATCGATTAATTTTTTAAAGTTCATAGATGAATCCATTTAGACCAACTTCACATGATCGCCCTGGTGAACAAATATCAACCACTCCTTCTGGAATAAAAGTAACTTCAGCAAAGAGATTAATGGTAGATTCAATGGTAAGAATGATTCAAAAAGCAGAAAATCATTCCGTAGAAGATAAACTTGACGAAGAATCTAACAACTATTAATCAATTCATTAATGAAAGTATAGGAGAGTGGAAATCCTTAAGAAGTACTCACACTTTAGCTTTTCAGGAATTTGAAAACTCAACTAGTAAAGTATATATAAAACATATCAACTCAAAAAATAAAAAAGTTACTGAAATTTTTAAAAATTACAAGTTAAGTTTAAACCTAGAGAGCATAGCCATTTCTATAAAATGGCAAGCTATTAGTGATTGGGAAGAAAATGATATAAGTAAGGGAGATGAAACTATTTTGATATTTTTACCCAAGGATGATAACTCAGGAATTGTTTTAAGAAATAAAGGTTATATAGAATCATTTATTTCATCATCCAATTATTTTGTTGATAAACAAAATAATTTACACATTAAAACTATTTATAAATCAACAGTTTCCGAAGAAAGAATTTCTTTTTTATCCACTCATGTAAGATCCAGATTTTCTACTGTTAGAAATCTAGAAAATAACTCAGTTATACAGACTTCGCATACTTCAGAGATAAGGAATTTAGCTAGTTTAAAAGATTAATTATCCTTTCAAATTGAAACTCTGTTTCAGATATTAATTTAGGAAGAAAGCCTTTGTTTCCACGCATATTATTAACTGTTGAATTCAAATCAGAGATAGTTGCATCTCGCATTAATTCAAAAACCCTTCTTGCATTTCTTAAAGGCACCCCAAGAGCAAGATAAGTATTTTTAAGATCCTTCAAACAACTTTTTTCTAAAACTGATTCGTCATTAGAAATTAAAAGATAAGCAACAATCCTTAAGATTATTTCTCCATCTCTTAAACAAACGGACATCTTGTTAGTTGTATTTAAAGATATTTTTGAATTAAGTGAATCTTGATTTTCGCAAATCATCGCTGTTACAGCGTCTGCTGCGATTGCATGTGAATTATTGGTTATTGAGGTTATTGCATCTAATCTTGAGTTTGCACTATTAATAAATTCTTTTATATTGCTTAAGTCATTTAATTTCTTATCGGCTGACAATAGTTGATTATTCTTTGAAACTGGCATTCCTGAAGTAAAAATTTAAAGACCGATCTTAAGAATAATACAAAGCTAGTTAAAACAATACAATTTCAAACTTAATGCAACGCTTCTTAATTAATAACTTCATTCCAAAGTGATAGTTGAAATAATTCAAATAAAAAAATTTTTTCCGCTAATATGAAATTACATTTTTAATAAAGTTTTGGATCAACAGGACTTAAAATTATCAAAGAAACTTATTTCTTCATATAAAAAGAGATTGGAGAAAGAAATTCTAGACAGAAGTATGAAATTAAAGATGCCTCAAAATAAATTTGAAGAAATAATTAATAACAATAATGAACTTATAAATTTAAAAAAAGCGTTAGAAAATCTAGAAAAAGAATCTGAATCTCATAGTAAAGTCTGATTTTTGAAAAACCCTTCTAAAAGTGCCTCAAACCAACAATTTCCTTTTTAAGACCCTAAACAATCAACAACTTCAAGCAGTAAAGCATGTTTATGGACCACTATTAGTTGTAGCAGGCGCAGGTAGCGGAAAAACTAAGGCTCTTACTCACAGAATTGCAAACCTTATTGAGGGTAACTCTATAGATCCCTATAACATTCTCGCAGTCACTTTCACTAACAAAGCTGCGAAAGAAATGAAAGCAAGATTAGAGGTTCTTCTAGCCCAAGAATTAGCTTTTAATCAATTTGGTCAGCCTTGGACAACTCTCAAAGAAATTGATCAAAATCAACTAAGAACAAACGTTCACCAGGAAAGGCTTCAGAACCTTTGGATCGGTACTTTCCATTCCTTATTTTCAAGACTTCTGAGATACGATATTGAAAAATATACTGATCCAGAAGGCCTAAAATGGACAAGGCAATTTTCAATTTATGATGAAACAGATTCTCAAACATTAGTAAAAGAAATTATCAGTCAAGATATGAATCTTGACCCAAAAAGATATGATCCCAAAAAGATTAAAAGACTAATAAGTAATGCTAAGAATCAATGCCTAACTTCGAATGATCTTTTAGAAAAAGCAGATAATAATTTTGATAAAACAGTTGCAGAAGCCTACAAGAGATATAGGATTTCGCTCTCAAAAAATAATTCTTTAGACTTTGATGATCTTCTACTTTTGCCTGTTTTCTTATTGAGGCAAAATGATATGGTAAGAGATTACTGGCACAAAAGATTTAAACATATTTTAGTTGACGAATATCAAGATACAAATAGAACACAATATGAACTTATAAAATTAATTACGGCTGGAAATACTGAACCAAAAAAATTCTTCAATTGGGAAGATCGGTCAATTTTTGTAGTTGGGGATGCTGATCAAAGTATTTATAGTTTCAGAGCAGCTGACTTCAGAATTTTAATTGGTTTTCAAGAAGATTTTAAAACTTCAATCAACGACGATACAAAATCATCTTTAATTAAATTAGAAGAAAATTATAGGTCATCTTCCAATATCCTCGATGCTGCAAACTCACTTATTGAAAACAACTCTGAAAGAATTGACAAAGTTTTAAAGGCTACTAAAGAAAAAGGTGAACTTTTAACTTTACTCAGCTGTGATGATGAAATTTCCGAGGCAGAAGCAATTACCAATAAAATAAAATCACTCAATAACTATAATCAAAACCCAATTTGGAGAAATTTTGCGATTTTATATCGAACCAGAGCTCAATCGAGAGTATTAGAAGAATCACTTGTAAGGTGGCGCATTCCTTATACAATTTTTGGAGGATTGCGTTTTTATGATAGAAGAGAAATTAAAGATGCAATAGCATATTTGAAAGTTCTGGTTAATTCTTCAGATAACGTTAGTCTTTTACGAATCATAAATGTTCCTAGAAGAGGGATTGGTAAGACTACTATTCAAAAACTTAATGAACTATCTAATAGGTTAAATATCCCATTATGGGAAGTTCTTAATGATAAGCAAAGTCTTGAAGAGACAATAGGCCGATCATCAAAAGGAATTAATAAATTTACTGAAATCATGAATGATCTACTGTGTTACCTAGAAAATTCAGGTCCCGCTCAACTACTACAACTTATATTAGAAAAAAGTGGTTATTTAAGCGACTTGCTCTCTAGTGGGACTGAAGAATCTGAAGATAGAAGAAATAACTTACAAGAACTAATTAATGCCGCTACTCAATATGAAGAAGAAACAGAAAGTGGAGATGTAGAGGGATTTCTCTCTACAGCAGCCTTAACAACTGATAATGATACTAAGAAAAATAATCCTAACTCTGTAACTCTCATGACTCTGCATAATAGTAAAGGTTTAGAATTTCAAAATGTTTTTATCACTGGACTAGAACAAGGTCTCTTCCCTAGCCATAGATCAATAGATACTCCCTCACTTCTTGAAGAGGAAAGAAGATTATGCTATGTAGGTATTACTAGAGCTAAAGAAAGAGTTTTCTTAAGTCATGCCAGAGAAAGAAGATTATGGGGTGGAATGCGTGAAGCAACAATTCCTTCAATATTTCTTTCAGAAATACCTGAAGATTTAATGGATGGTGAATTACCACAAACTGGTGGTGCTTCAATTAGAAGAGATTGGCATCTTGATCGTTTAACTAGAGTTGATCGAAACAATCCAAATGAATTTGCTAATAAACCAATAAATGCAGTTAGGAAATTATATTCAGGTCCCAGTAAAGGGAAAAGCTGGATAGTTGGAGATATGCTAATTCACTCAAAGTTTGGGAAAGGTGAAATCATACATATTTTTGGGAGTGGGGAAAAAATATCTTTAGCAGTAAAATTTGGTGATAAAGGAAGTAAAATTCTAGATCCCAGATTAGCTCCAATTCGTTATGTAAGTTAAAACTCATGAACGATATCTCTGATTACATCCAAGGGGAATTAATCAAAACTCCATTTAATCTATATAACCTAATTGTTAAATACATAGAATCTAATAACAATACTAAAGTAGCTTTTGTTGGAGGTTATTTAAGAGATTTATTAATTAGTAAATTCCACAAAAAATCTTTTTCTAAACCTGTAGATATTGATCTTGTTATTGAAGGATCCTCTATTTCTCTTGCAAAATTTATAAAAAAAAATATTTTAAATGTAGATTTATGTTTAATCAAGGAATTTAATTTATACAACACTGTAGAAATAAATATTAATGACTATAAAATTGATATCGCTTCTGCAAGAAAAGAAATTTATTCTGCTCCAGGCTTAAATCCCACAGTAAATAAAAGTACTATCGAGGAGGATCTTAAGAGAAGAGATTTCACTATAAATTCAATAGCCTTCGAGGTCTCCACAAGGAAAATCTATGATCTTTATGGAGGAATTTCTGATATAAAAGGTAAAAGATTGAACTTACTTCACAATAATAGTATTTCAGATGATCCAAGTAGATTAATTAGATGTGCAAAATATGCTTCAAGGTTAGATTTCAATATTTCAAATAATTCCCTCAAACAATCTCAAGAAACAGTTAGACAATGGCCATGGAAAAGTTCAGAAACTCATCAGAAAATGATTTACCCTCCTGCACTTGGCATACGAATAAGGATGGAACTAGCTGAAATATGCAAACACGATAATTTGACTAATGTAATTTCGATAATTCATAAATGGGAAATTATCTCAATCTTAAATGAAAATATTAAAGTCGATAAAAGATTCTTAAGAGGACTAAATTGGATTAAAAAGTTAAAGGGAAATCATATGCTTTACTTATTAAAAGATTCAGAAGATTTAGAAAAAGCATGTCAAAGATTTTTGGTAAATAATAGTGAGATAAAAATATTAGAAGATTATTTAAATATCAAAAAGATATTAAATACAAACCAAAAAAATTTCAATCATTTTTCTCCATCAAGTTGGACAGAATTTATTGAGGACAGAAACCTTAATGATGAGACAGTCAAATTATTAATTTGTGATGGAGGACCATATTGGCGTAAATTGTTTCAGTGGTTATTTATTTACAAATTCATAAAATCAAAAAAAGATGGAGAAACATTAAAAAAAGAAGGATGGGGACCAGGGAAGGAGATGGGAAAGGAAATCAAAAGATTAAGATATTTGGAAATTGACAAATTAAATAGAAATTAATTACATTTTTACAACTTCTCCAACCTTGTACCATTTATCCTTTAAAACATTTTCATATTTACGATTGCAACTAATCAACAAGGGTCCACATGTTTGAGGATCTAATAGTAATGATATTCTCTCGTTAAAAGTCTCTTGATCTAATGAATTTTCTTTTAAAAAATCAATTATTCTTTTTTGCTTATTTACTTTATAAATTTTGTCAAAAATTTCTTTATTAGATTCAAAGAAAGTACTTTTAACATCTTTTCTTATTAAATCAAATACTCCTGGATAAGCTTTAAATGCAAATAAATCTAATAAAACTTTTAGTGGCTCAAGGTTATTGTTTTGCCTATATAAATTAGATGATTCAACCATTTCTTTAAGATGTCCAATAAATCCATATCCAGTAATATCAGTCGCAGCATTGACTAATGATTCTTTAAATTGATTTTGAAAAAGATAAATTTCATCAATCAAATATTGCTGACTCTTTACTAAATTATTAATTACTTTAGAAGAACTACCTAGCATATTAATATTTTGCATTTGACCGGCAAAGTAAATCCCAACGCCAAGAGGTCTAGACATCATGAGAATATCCCCAATATTCATTCCAGATTTAAGCCATGGTTTTGCTCCATTTTTTAAAATACCTTGAACTGTTAAAGAAATATCTATTCCTAATGAATAAGGTTTATTTACTAAACTTCTTGCCTCGAAAGTATGGCCTCCAAGTAATTCACCTCCATGATCCTCAACTGTTGATTTAATACCTTGAAGTGATTGAGAAAAAAGGTAACTCTGAAATTCCCTTTCAACTTTTGGTAATGAAATTAAAGCCTGCGCGGATGAAAGTTTTGCTCCGCATGCCCACAAATCTGAGCAAGCATGCAAAGTAGTAATTTTTGCATTAAACCAAGGATCACTTACCAAAGCAGGAAATCCATCTACACTTTGCAAGATAATATCTTGACCATTTTGATATATCTCAACTGAATCTTCGGGTGATGAGGCAAAAGAATTTAAATTAGAATTTATTAGTGATTTATTCAAAACAAACTGAGGAATTTTAGCTGCACATCCTCTGCAATCATTCAAGGAAATATTTTTTTCACTACTTTTCATCATTAGCCTTTTTGATCTGAACTTTTTAATAAAGTTGAGATCAATTTTATGCTTTAAAATCCAAAAAATAAAAGAAGGGCCGAAAACAAAATTGCGATAAATAGCAAAAGCCCTTGGATGA
This sequence comes from Prochlorococcus sp. HOT208_60m_813G15, assembly GCA_002026165.1. Classification (GTDB taxonomy): domain Bacteria; phylum Cyanobacteriota; class Cyanobacteriia; order PCC-6307; family Cyanobiaceae; genus Prochlorococcus_A. The sequence goes on along the minus strand of MWOS01000193.1, from coordinate 87,324 downwards.
TGGCTTGGAAATATATTTACTATTTGCAATCCGATCTTTTGAGGAAACCACTTTTTTAATGATCTCCCTTCTATATCTTTTTTTAGATTTTGTACTAATGTATTTACAACTTTTACTGCAAAAACTCCCGATGCTGGTCTTTTTGCTGAACCTACAACAGCGCAATCACCGACAGCAAAGATTCCAGAGAAACTTTTTATCTGCAAATTCTGATTTGTAATTATTCTGCCATGAGAATCCGAATCTAATAATTTTTTTTGTGCCCATAACGGAGATGTATTTCCAGTACATAAAAGAATCTTGCCATAATCAAAATTAAGTTTTTCAACTAAATCAATATTAGAATTCCGTAAACTTTTTAGGATTGTATTATTAATTTTTCTTGAATCACATAATAGTTTTAAAGGTCTATGTACCCATCTTTTTCTCAAAGCATATGATACTTCAATTGCAGCAAGGCCACTCCCAACAATTACAAATGGAAGTTCATTAACTGAATCAAAAATGTCCTCTTTTAGTATTGATTCATAAGCCTTTAAAAAAGGTTTAATTGAAAAAGCATTTCGATTTTTAACTAGTAATTCAAATTCTTTTGGAATTATTGTTTGACTTCCATAATTAAGCACCAACTTCGAATAATTAACTGAAGGTCTATTACTTAAAACAATTTTCTTTAAATTGAAATCAATATCCTTTACTTCTTCTTCTATAAAAGATACTTTTGCATTTTTTGCTAAAGATTTTATATCAATTAAACTCTCTTCTAAAGTGATTGATTTTGAAATCACCGATGGGAATGTAGCCGAATAAACCAAATGAGAATCTCTAGATATAATTGAAACAGGAATTTCTGGCATTAATTTCGGAAACATTAACCATTTCTTTAATAAAGAAACATTTGAGTGTCCTCCTCCAATTAGTACCAGATGATTAAAAGTCATTTACATCACTATGAATAAAGAACATTTATTACCAATTGAAAAATCAAGATTAGGAGTGATTGGTGGAAGTGGATTTTATTCAATGGATCAAATAGAGTACTTAAAAGAACTAGAAATCAATACTCCCTATGGTAAACCTTCTGATTCAATAAAAGTATATAATCTCGGCAACCTAGAGATAGCATTTATTCCTAGACATGGCAGAGCACATAGTTTAAATCCATCTGAAATCCCTTACAAAGCTAATATTTGGGCTCTAAGATCAATAGGAGTAAGATGGATTATTGCTCCATCAGCAGTTGGTTCATTACAAGAACAGATAAGGCCACTCGATATAGTGGTTCCAGATCAATTTATAGACCGGACAAAAAATAGACCTGCAACTTTCTTTAACGATGGAGCTGTTGCTCACGTAACTATGGGAGATCCCTTCTGCACAAATTTATCACGTATATTAAGTGAAATCGGAGAAAAAAATATTCCTGGCGGTAGACAATTGCATAGAGGGGGTACCTATCTAGCAATGGAAGGTCCCGCTTTCTCAACTAGAGCAGAATCTAATTTATATAGGAGTTGGGGATGTTCCATAATTGGAATGACGAACCATACAGAAGCAAGATTAGCTAAAGAAGCTGAAATAGCTTACTCCTCTTTATCTATGGTTACTGATTATGATTGCTGGCATCAAACTCATCAAGAAGTTTCTGTAGAGATGGTTTTGGATAATCTTAGATCAAATACTGAAGTGGCTAATAAAATAATATTTGAAGTAGCTAAATTAATTGAAAAAGAAAGACCAAAAAGTAAGTCTCATTTTTCACTAAAAGATGGATTGATAACACAAAAAGAAAATATCCCAAGCTCCACAAAAGAGAAACTAAGGATATTTACTGATTCTTATTAAGCTTTTATGATATAAGTGATTATCAGGTCAAGGCAGGGATTTGTTAGCCTCCAGCTCCAACGCCTTGGTATGATCCATAGAAGAATATACCTAAAACGAAGATAACTGCAATTCCGCCTGCTGTAGCAACGAGCCATAGAGGAAGAGTTCCTTCAGTCCATCTTCTTTCCCATGCAACTGCTGGTCTACCGTCGGGAAGTCTATCTGGAATTCTTCCATCAGGTCCTTTTAATTTACTCATAGTTTTAATTTAATTGAAAAAGTAACTGGAAAATAAAATTCCCAATACAAAGACTGATAGTAAGCCTAAATAAAGGCTTGTACGATTAAGTTCAACTGGAACTTTGTTAGGATTTTCGTTTACTTGCATGATAGTTAAATTTATCGGGCTACGAATTGCATAGCAGCAATAGAACCTAGAAAGAATACTGATGGAATAGCTAGAGCGTGAACTGCTAGCCAACGGACAGTAAATATAGGATAAACGCGGACTTCCGCAGCCTGCATTGGAGCTTGAGAATTAGTCATTTTTATTTTGTTCTTAAATCTAGTTGAGATTTAGCTTCATATCTTTGTGTTACGACAGGTGCTTTAGATTCAGATGATTGGAAATAACTATCTGGACGAGGAGTTCCGAAAGCATCGTAGGCTAAGCCTGTGTATACAAATAAGAAGCCTGCTATAAAGATAGCTGGTAATGTTACTGCATGAATAATCCAGTATCTAATACTGGTGATTATTTCAAAGAATGGGCGTTCACCCGTTGAACCTGCGGCCATAATCACAAATGTTTACCCCATAATCTTACAGTGTAAAATCATAAGTTCGCGAAGAAATTAACAGGTTGGTTACAGACAGTTGCTAAATCTTTCAAAAATTAATTTTTTTTTAGTATTAACTCGAGTTATTTAAAATTAGCTATTCCATTTAAGAATATAACCACGCTCGCCAAGTACAAATCCTTTTTGATTGTCTAAAGCCTCCTTATCAAGAAAAACTATTTTAATGTAATTTGTTGGCAATTCAGAAGCAATAGGATCTTTATTCCAAGTTTTACCTTGATCTTTACTTACTATTAAAGTTCCATTACCCCCGCCAGCCCATATATCACCATTTGGATCCCATCCCATGTCAAGATAATTGTATCCATTAAGAATTGGTATAATAGGCTTTGACCAATTTTCTAGATCATTAGTATCTTCATTAAATCTAATTTCTGCTCCTCTAGAAAGCATCCATAAACTTCCTTCTGGATTAAAACCAATACTTTGAACTCTTTTGCTACTGGCTCTTTGATGAGCTATCCATGCATCACTGTCATTTTCCAAAGTAGAAAAGAAATTACCTAGACTACTTACACTGACATAATCTCCTTTATTAGTTCTTCTTAAATCTCTTACACCTCCAGAACCAGATGCATCTACAACTTTTGCATTCCATGATTCACCACTATCTGATGTTTCATAAATAGCACCTGCAGTGGTAGCCAATTCTGCAACACCAGAATCTACAGTTGTTATTAGAAAAGGTTGGCCTGGTAATTTGTTACCTAGAGATAAACGTGTCCAATTCTTTCCTGCATCAAGTGTATGCATAACTAATGAAGGCTGACCTATTAACCATCCCTCTTCCCCTTTAAAATCTATATCTAGAAGACGAAAGTTTTCTTCACTTGGTAAATCTAAATTTCTTTTTTCCCAAGTTTCTCCTCCATCATTAGATTCCATAATAAGTCTATTAGATCCTACTAAAAATCCATTTCTATCATCTATAAAATCAACATCTAAAGCATTAGCCTGATCCTCAAACTGAATTGTTTTCCAAGGGCTGCTATCACTCATCTTTAATCCTGTAGATGAACAACTGCTCAATACAAAACAAAGAAGAACTGATAAAAGAAGATTGGGAATACTAGTAATAATTTTTTTCATTTATATATATTAATGCAAAGAGTACAAAGAAAGGAACATAGCAGCAGCAAACGCCAGACCTCCAAAAATCAATATGTTTTTTTGGCCAGGAGGTAAACTATTAAAACCAAACCCATAAACTAAATTTTCTTCAAAACCACTAGGTTTAGATTTAGGACCTATATCCTTATAAAAATTTTTACCAGCTCGACAAACAGGACAAGCGAAGGTATTACCATCTAACTCTGAAAAAGGAGTATTTTTAGGTATGTTTAGTTTTTTATTTCCTTCAGAAGGATCATAAATGTATCCACAACTTCTACATTCGAATCTATTTTGTTCTAAATTAAGAGCAGGTTGTTCAACATTTACTTCTGAGGAGTTTTCAGAAAGTTTTTCTTTCTCAAAGTCTTCGACTATTTTGTTTTCCTCAGAGGCTGGTTGAATGTTTTCACTCACGGTTTATTATTGTTCTTTAAGAACTTTAAAAGATTTTGCTTAATTAAGCGACTTTTATTCAAAATTAATTTTTAAGATGTTTTTATTAACTGGCTATGAATATTTTTTAGGTTTCCTTCTAATTGCCGCAGCCGTACCAGTATTAGCTCTTGTTACTAATCTCATCGTTGCTCCAAAGGGCCGAACAGGTGAAAGAAAACTCACATATGAATCTGGAATGGAGCCTATAGGTGGAGCATGGATTCAATTTAATATTCGTTATTACATGTTTGCCTTGGTTTTCGTTATATTTGATGTTGAGACAGTATTCCTTTATCCTTGGGCTGTTGCCTTCAACAGATTAGGCTTATTAGCTTTTATTGAGGCTTTGATTTTCATTGCGATACTTGTTATCGCTCTGGCATACGCATGGAGAAAAGGTGCTTTAGAATGGAGTTAAAAAATTGAATCCACAATTATCCCCAAAAGCAATAAGAGAAATCCGAGAAGGAACATGCAATCCTCTTGGGGCACCTCAAGTTACTACAGATTTAAGCGAAAATATTATATTGACAAGTTTAGACGATCTTCATAATTGGGCTAGGTTAAGCAGTCTATGGCCCCTCCTTTATGGAACAGCTTGTTGTTTTATAGAATTTGCTGCCTTAATTGGATCAAGATTTGATTTTGATAGATTTGGATTAGTACCTAGAAGCTCGCCACGGCAAGCAGATTTATTAATAGTTGCAGGGACGGTGACAATGAAGATGGCACCCGCGCTTGTAAGACTTTATGAGCAGATGCCTGAACCAAAGTATGTAATCGCTATGGGTGCTTGCACAATCACAGGTGGAATGTTCAGTGCTGATTCTACAACTGCTGTAAGAGGAGTTGATAAGTTAATACCAGTTGATTTATACCTTCCAGGATGTCCACCAAGGCCAGAAGCAATTTTTGATGCTGTAATTAAGTTAAGAAAAAAAGTTGGTAATGAATCAATTTTAGAGCGCACAAAAACAGAACAAACTCACAGATACATAACATCTGATCACGAAATGAATCTCGTTTTCTCAGAAAATACAGGTGAATATCTAAACAAAACTTCAGCTAACGCAATACCCCCCTCCCAAAAAGAAAAAATAACCGAATTACCTGAAAATACCGAAAAAACTGAAATTATTAATTCTGCAGAAGATTGATGGAAAAAGAAGGTACAGCCACATCCTCAGATACTTCAATACAAAAAGAAGGGTTTATAAGCCAATCTTTGTCTAAAGATGGAATTCCAAATCAATCTTTATCTGATGATCACATAGGAATCGAAAACATTTCTGTGGAACCTAGCAAATTATATGAAGCAGTATCTGCCTTAAGAAATTACGGTTTTAATTATCTCCAATGTCAAGGAGGATATGATGAGGGACCAGGAAAAAATCTCGTGAGTTTCTACCATTTTATAACTGTTGATGATTTACAAAAAATTGAAAAAATTAAAGAAGTCAGATTAAAAGTTTTCCTAAAAAGAGATTCTGATTTATCAATCCCTAGTTTGTATGAAATTTTTAAAGGAAGTGATTGGCAAGAAAGAGAAACTTTTGATATGTATGGAATAAATTTTATTGATCATCCAAATCCTAAAAGACTATTAATGCCTGAAGATTGGAGAGGATGGCCATTAAGGAAAGATTATATTCAGCCAGATTTCTATGAACTTCAAGATGCTTATTAGTTTAATTTCTTTAATTTACGGTACATAAACATAACTGCTCTAGATAATCTTCTTGGATCATGTCTCAGGGTTGGTGTTATTCTTTTTGAATATAATGGTGCCTGCAAAACATAGTAACCCTCAGATAATAATTTTTCTTTATTACATTCGACAGGGTCTGCTCCCCTACTTTTGTAATAGTCTATTAATGGAGACTTTTCAAATTGTATCTGAGATAAAATTGCGTTAAAAATTCGAGTGTTTACTCCGAAATTTGATAATTGTTTCTCTATTGATTTGATATGTTGATAAACATCAAGTCCATCTGTCTCTCCAGGCTGAGTCATTAAATTACTTATGTAAATTTTTGGAGCACTACTTTGCAATAAGGTATCCACTATCTCAGGTACTAACAAGTTTGGTAATAAAGAGGTGTATAGACTTCCAGGACCAAGAATAATTAATTCAGCCTCTTTTATAGATTCTAGAGCGCTAGGCAGTGCAGAAGGATTTTCTGGTAGGTAACCAATCCTCGAAATTGATTTTTTAGATTTACTGATATTGCTTTCACCAAAAATTTTTTCACCATCTTCTAATTCAGCCCATAACCTAACATCAATATTTGTTGCTGGCAAAACTTGACCTTGTACCGCTAAAACCTTACTAGAGGCTTGAACTGCTTTTTCTAAACTGCCTGTAATTGTTGTTAAAGCTGATAAGAATAGATTTCCAAAACTATGACCTTCCAGGCCACTTCCTTCTGAAAATCTGTACTGAAATAATCTAGTTAAAGTAGGTTCTTCGTTTGATAAGGCTGCCAAACAATTTCTAATATCCCCTGGAGGTTGCACACCTAATTGTTTTCTAAGAATTCCACTACTTCCACCATCATCGGATACAGTTACGATTGCTGTAATATTGCTACTGTAATTTTTTAAGCCTTTCAATAAAGTAGATAAACCTGTACCTCCGCCAATTGCAACAATATTTGGACCTCTGTTTAATTTACTTTTAACTCTTAATGCATCAACTAAATATGTATTTTTTTCTGGAACAAGGGCTTTTTGAATAGAGTTAATACTTCTATTTTGTCCAATCCCTATTAATATTATTCCAATAACGAAAATTAATGGTCCCAATAATGAAACGGGTAAGATTTTAGTTAAGCCTGTCAATAAACCAAAAAATATTTCAGTAAACCAATAAAGGGGGCTTAAATTTGTCCAAATTGACAAGCCCAATAATGAAGTAAGAAATCCTATTGCAGATGTAAGCATCCATCTTTTTATTACTAGTCCTGGCAAGAGCCAACTCAAAATTCTTGAAATTTTATTTAAAAGATGAAAGTTATATTTTTTGTGGTATTTGTACAATCTTCTAACTCTTTTTTTTCGCTTATTCATAAAAAACCTCTTAATTATAATCTTCAAATAAAAAATCAATTTAATTGATTATAAATCAAATGCATACATCCTTTTTTTATTTCTAAAAATAGGCAATATTATAAATGAAGAAGAATTTTTCTGTATCTAGGTTTTGAAAAAATCTAATAATGCAATTGAAACAAAAAACCTCTCGATTAGCTGGGGGGAAGTTAATGTGCTTAATCAAATAAATTTTAAACTTAATAATGGAGAGAAGTTAGCTATTGTTGGTCCCTCTGGTTCTGGTAAATCAACTATATTAAAAATATTAGCAGGACTAATTTTACCTACAAAAGGAGAATTAAGAATATTTGGCGAGAAACAAACATATTTGAGAATAGATCAAGATAATCCTCCTGATGTAAGATTAGTTTTTCAGAACCCAGCTTTATTAGGATCTTTAACTGTTGAAGAAAATGTAGGTTTTCTCCTGAAAAGAAATAAAAAACTATCGAAAAAGTCAATTCATGAAATCGTATGTGAATGTTTAGCTGAGGTAGGATTATTTAATGTTGAGAATAAACTTCCAAATGAATTAAGTGGAGGCATGCAAAAAAGAGTGAGTTTTGCTAGAGCTTTAATTACTGATCAAACTCTTAATGCAAAAACTAAACCTCTATTACTTTTTGATGAACCAACTGCTGGTCTAGATCCAATTGCCTCATCAAGAATTGAAGATTTAATTAATAAAACAAATGATAAAGCTATGGGATCATCTATTGTGGTTAGCCATGTTCTTAGTACTATAGAAAGGACTTCAGATAAGGTTTTAATGCTTTATGGGGGTAAATTTAGATGGGCAGGTTCGATTGATGAATTTAAAGAGAGTAATGATCCCTATGTATTTCAATTTAGGCATGGAAAACTCGATGGTCCAATGCAACCCAAAGACATTTAGATATTATGCGTAGAAGCTTACGAGATTCAATAGTTGGTTTTTCCTTATTAGGGGGAATTTTAATATTCACATTTTTTTCTTTTTGGCTAAGAGGAGTTAGATTATCTTCAAAAAATTGGTACCTTTTTGCAGAATTCAATAATGCAAGCGGTTTATCAAAAAAATCTCCAGTTTCTTACAGAGGAATTTTAGTAGGATCGATAGAAGATATCTTGTTTACGAATGAATCAATTAAAGCAAAAATAGTTTTAAATAGTCCCGATATTATTCTCCCAAGGCCAGCATTTGCGAGGGTAGTTACAAATTCTTTCCTTGGAGGAGATGTTCAAGTCGCTTTAGAAACTAGTGATAAGACAATTCCTAAAAACATTGCAAAACCTATATCAGAAAAATGTGATACCAAGTTAATCATTTGTCAGGGAGATACTATCACAGGTAAACAACTATCAAGTCTCTCAAATATAACTAATAGAATTAGCCAACTTCTAAAAGAAACTAATCAAGAAAACTTAATTGAGAACGTCGTCAACTCAATTGACCAATTTGACAGAACACAAGAAAATCTTGATGAATTAATTTTTTTATCAAAACAAGAACTTCAAAGAGTTGAACCTCTAATAAAAGAAATGACAATTGCTGCTAATCATTTGAATAACATTTTGTCTACTATCGATGACAAAGAAACCCTTAATGACATTAAGTTGACAATTAATGCTGCTAGATCTATCTCAACCAAAATAGATGATATGAGTGATGATTTTGAAAAATTAACACAAGATAAAGAATTAACTAAATCTATAAGAGATTTAACGATAGGACTTTCAAAATTCCTTAACGAAATTTATCCCTGAGAAATATTTAGAATTCATTTATAGCATTTAAAGCCATAGCTGCGATTGCTTTATCTGTGGCTTTTGGAAGTTGGACATATTTCCCTTGAGCTGCCTCTGCTAATTCTTTACCAAATCCGCTTGCTATAAATTTTCTCTCTGTATCAATTACTAATAGTTTTATCCCAAGCATGGGATATTTTGAAGCGATATCTAGAACCTCCTGTTTTAAATTGACATTTTCATTATCTTTTCCCTCAACATCATTTTGTCCTAGAGATAATCCTAATGGAACATTTCCTCTGCCATCGGTAATTCCAACAACAATCACTTGACCTATATCTCCAGTAGAAAGAGCATTTTTTGCTACCTTAGCTGATTGTGTTAGTCCATGTGCCAAAGGGGATCCTCCACCACAAGGCATTGTTTCCAATCTTCTTTTTGCAGCAGTTATTGATCTCGTTGGAGGTAAAAGCACTTCGGCCTGATTACCTCTAAAAGGAATAAGAGCAACTTCATCTCTATTCTCATATGCCTCTGTCAAAAGTCTTATCACTGCACCTTTAGCACTTTGCATCCTATTTAAAGCCATAGAGCCACTAGCATCAACAAGAAAAATTACTAAAGCTCCCGCTTTTTTTTGAAGAAGTTTTGCCCTGAAATCATTTTCTTCAATAACTATTGATTTATTAGGGTTCCTTAATCTTCTGGATTTTTGATAAGGAGCAGCAGCTCGAAGGGTAGCATCTACAGCAATTCTTTTTACTTTACCTCTTGGAATAATAGGTTTTACATATCTTCCTCTACTGTCACTAAATATGACTGATCTACTCCCGCTATTCCCTGCCTTGGCTTTAGCTGATGAAAAAAGCAATAAATCAGGATCAACCATACATGCCTCAGGGTCTAATATGAATTCTTCAGGTATTTCGGGAGTAGATTCTTCTTCTCCATCAGAATTATCTTCTTCTTGTTCTTGGTCCTGCTCATTATCATTTTCACTAGTCTCAGGTTCAGACTCTTCATTGTTTGATTGAGGTGGAGGTGGAGGGCTCTGATCCTCTGGAGGGGGTGGTTGAATATCATCATCTTCTGGAGGCATTTGCATGGCTCGTGGTAGAATTACTAACCTTACTGCAACTTTTAGGTCTTCAGAATTTACATTCTCATCACCCCGAAGAGCTGCATTTGCCTTTGCCACTTTTACTGCAAATAATTCTGATCTATGCCCTTCTACTCCTCCTCTAAGAGCTTCATTCACTAAATAAGTTATTTGCTCTTTTGTAATCTTGACATCCTTTAACCATTGCCTTGCCAAAATTAATTGAGTAGATAAATTATCAGATTCTTCCGACCATTTTTCTGAAAATTTAATATTATTTTCTGCGTGTGATAAAACAGATTTTGTAATTTCAACTCTTTGAGCATTATCAATCGATTGATCTGCGGAAAGTACAATAGCAAAACGATCTAAAACATGATCTCTTAAAGCACCTTCTTCAGGATTATAAGTTGCTATTAAAAGTGACTTACAAGGGTGAGAAAGGCTTAAACCATCTCTTTCAATATTATTTTTCTCTCTTCCTGTGGCTTCAAGAATTAAATTTACGATACCATCATCCAATAAATTTATATCATCTACATAAAGAACACCTCTATGAGCCTCTGCCAAAATTCCAGGCTGAAAAACTTGTTCCCCCGTACTTAATGAGGCAGCGACATCAATTGATCCGACAAGTCTGTCTTCAGTTATGCCAATGGGAACTTGAATAAATGGAGCCTCTCTTACTTTTTTTGGAATTTCTTCAGTTTGATTCAAATAATCTTTTCCAATTAACTCCTCTAACAATTTATTAGTACTAATATCCCATTCCGCTGGTTCCTCTGGATCTAGGTTCCTACCAATAGGTCTTAATGAAGTATTACTATTTGTACTTAATAGCTTTTCTAGGATTGATTCATTATCTAATACCTCTATAGGAGGGAGTAAAGTATGCAAACCCCTAGCTAATACAGACTTTCCAGTACCTCTTCCACCAGCGATAATCACTCCTCCTAAACTAGGATCAACTGCTGCCAAAAGCAAAGATAATTTCAATAAGCTATGTCCTGTAATTGCCGCCAAAGGGAAAGCTCTAAAAGAATCCTTCGAATTCCTTAAATCTTTTACTTCTCCTTTTTCTTTTAACTTGGGGTTCAAAATCACTTTAAAAATGCCTGATATAGAATTTATCCAATAACTTTGTTTTTTGTAGTGGAATTATCAAATCTTAATATCCAAAATGGACTATGTATATCCCTTGGAGCAAATATTGATAGTAAATTCGGAAGCCCTCTTGAGTCACTATTAATTTGCAAACCAAAAATAGAGGGAATAATAAATGAGTGGGGAGATAGTTCTAACAAAAAAAAAGAAGAGAAAAGCAAATTTCAAGCAAACTTTTTTTGGTCTTCAATTTATGAGACATTACCACATGGTGTTGAAAATGAACAGCCAAATTATTTAAATACTCTATTACTTATAAAAAGTAATTCTTTTCCAAAACCATCAAATAAAAAAGCTAAATTACTTTTAAATGAGCTAAAAAAGTTAGAGAGATTTTTTGGACGAGAAGAGACGCCAAAGGGCAAGAAATGGCTATCAAGATGTCTCGATTTAGATATTATTTGGTGGGAAGATTTTCATACAGTTGACGAGGAATTAACATTACCTCACCCTAGATTCATGAATCGGAATTTTGTTATTACGCCACTATCTGAAATCTTAAGTAGAAGCCAAAAAATCACAAAGTTTGATGCCCCAAAATGGTCTATGTAAATGATTTACAAAATCAAAAAATAACTGTTAGGCTATTTTTATTTAAAAATTATGGGCAACAAAAACCTTATAAGAAGATCCATTTTTAAAGAAAAAATATCTGAGTTAAAGTCAAAAAAATTTAGTTTCGAAATAAATAAAATTGAGCTTCCAAATGGACATGAAGGTGAATATGGATACATTAAGCATCCTGGGGCAGCTTTAGCCGTACCTTTTACAAAAGACAATAAAGTTATCATTCTTCGGCAATATAGATTTGCTGTTTCAAGATATTTATTAGAATTTCCAGCAGGTACATTAGAAATAGGTGAAAAACCTATTAATTCAATTCAAAGAGAAATACAAGAAGAGACTGGATTCAGTGCAAAAAAATGGGATGAACTAGGAACTCTTGTCCCTGCTCCTGGTTATGCAGATGAAGAAATTTATTTATTTTTAGCTCGTGATTTAAACAAACTCAATTCCGAGGTTAAAGGAGATTTAGATGAAGATATTGAAGTATTAATTTTAGATCCAGAAGAACTAGATAATCTTATTTCTAGTGGGGATGAAATTCTTGATGCAAAAACTGTAACGGCTTGGTTTAGAGCCAAACAATTTTTAGATAAATTATGAATAAACCTAGAATACTTTTTTGGCATAGAAAGGATTTAAGAATATTTGATAATCAAGCTTTAATCAAAGCATTTTCATTATCAAATGCTATTACCTCAACTTATATATTTGATAAAAATTACTCACACGATTTCAATGCAAGTTCAAGAGCTTGGTTTCTAGGAAATTCACTTCAAGAATTAAGAAATAATTGGGAAAAATTGGGTAGTAGATTAGTTATGGAAAAAGGAAATCCGGTATTAATAATTCCTCAATTAGCAAAGAAAATAGATGCTAAATTTGTTTTTTGGAATAGATCAATTGAACCTTATGAGATTAATCGCGATTTACAAATAAAAAAAAATTTAAAAGAACAAAATATTCAAGTTATTGAAACTTGGGATCACTTATTAGTAGAACCTTTAAAAATATTTTCAGGGAATAATAATCCTTATTCAGTTTATGGACCTTTTTATAAAAACCTTAAATCAAAAATGAATTTATTAGGTTCATATGAACAAGATAAAGTTATTTTCCAGTTTAAAGATATAGACAATAAACTCAAAGATAAGACAATAAATTCATCTGATTCGGTTCTAGAGAAATTTATCAAAAATATCAAATTTCCTGGTTCAAATATTTGTCCATGTAGACCTGGAGAGAATGCTGCAGAAAAATTATTAGAAAACTTCATTAACGAAAACAAAATATATTCTTATAATTCTGCAAGAGATTTTCCTTCCCGTAATGGAACATCTTACCTAAGTGCATCTCTCAGATTCGGCACCATCAGCATTAGAAAAGTTTGGAACGCCACATTAAATTTAAATTCGGATTTTGCAAATCAAGGGAATTACCTATCAATTGAAACTTGGCAAAAAGAACTTGTTTGGCGTGAATTTTATCAACATTGCCTATTCCATTTCCCAGAGCTAGAGAAAGGTCCATATAGAAAAAAATGGGATCACTTTCCATGGCAAAACAATAATGAATGGTTTCAACATTGGAGCAACGGAGAGACCGGAGTTCCTATTGTTGATGCCGCAATTCGTCAACTAAATAGTACTGGCTGGATGCATAACAGATGTAGGATGATAGTCGCTTCATTTCTGGTAAAAGATCTTATATGCAATTGGCAAATGGGCGAGAAAAAATTTATGGAGACTTTGGTTGATGGAGACTTAGCTGCAAATAATGGTGGATGGCAGTGGAGCGCCAGTAGCGGCATGGATCCAAAACCACTTAGAATTTTTAATCCATATACCCAAGCAAAAAAATTTGATCCTATTTGCGAATATATAAAATATTGGATTCCTGAATTATCTAAAGTATCAAATTCAGATTTATTAAATGGGGAGATATCTAATTTAGAAAAAAATAATTATTCAAGCCCTATTGTCAATCACAACATACAACAAAGATTATTTAAATCACTTTATGCTGAAATTTGAATTTCCTCTATACAATTCTTTAAAACTTTATTTAAATTTTCTGCTACATAAACTTGCTCTTTATAAGAAATTTCAGGAAACATTGGAAGACTAAGAACTTCTGTACAAATTCTCTCTGTATTTATGAGTTTTGTTCTAGAAAAATTTTTATTTTTGTAAGCTATTTGTGCGTGTATTGGAATTGGATAATAAATAATTGACTTAATACCTTTTTCAAAAAGTTGTTGTTTTACCAAATTCCTTAAGGAATAGTATTTTTTGCAATCAGTATCAAATAAATTTGAAAAATCTTCATTTATAGAATATTTATCGTTTCTTAATTTGATGACAAATTGATTCCAAGAATGGGAAATTGAATCAGAGCTAATTTTTGGAAAACTAATAAATGGATTTTTTTCTAATAAATCAAGGTAATTAGTAGCAATTTTTTGGCGATTATTAATCCACTTAGAAATATATTTAATTTTAATGTTTAATATGGCAGCTTGAATGGTATCAAGTCTGCTGTTATATCCAATTTGGGTATGATGATATCTTATTGGGCTGCCATGAACAGCAAGTTCTCTAATTTTTTTAGCAATCTTCTGATCTGAAGTTGTTACTGCTCCACCATCTCCGGCAGCCCCTAAATTTTTAGTAGGGAAAAAGCTAAAACAGCCTATATCACCGATACTACCAACTTTGGAATTTTCCCACATTGTGCATGTTGCCTGAGCACAATCTTCTATTACTTTTAAGTCATATTTCTTGGCCAAAGATTTTATTAAGGTGATATTCACTGCATTCCCAAATAGATGAACTGGCATAATTGCCTTGGTATTAGAATTTATTTCTTGTTCTATTAGTTCAGTATTAATGAGATAAGTTTCTGGATCTATATCTACCAAAACAGGATTAGCACCAACCGCACTAATAGCCTCTGCAGTTGCAAAAAAGCTAAAAGATGAGGTAATAACTTCATCACCCACACCAATATCTAATGCGCGCAAAGCTAATACTAAAGCATCAGTTCCACTATTACATCCAATAGTATTTTCAACACCAATCAGACTTGAAAAACTCTCCTCAAATTTTGCAATTTCTTGTCCTCCAATATACTGGCCACCTTTTAAAACTTTAGAAACCTCACTCTCAATTTCTGAGCCAATTTCGTGGTACTGCCTATTTAAAGTAAATGGAGGTATCTGCATAGTGAATATATTAACCCTAAACCATATTTCTATGGGTAAAAAAAGTTTTTAATTCATTTAAACCAATTTGGTTCTTTACCAGGAATCCATTTTATATTGCAACCTAAAGAAGGCATCTGATTTGAAGGATAAGAATTATCTTGATTCAAATCTTTTACAGCAGAGCGCAAATCTTTCCCAGACAGAGGGATATTATTACCTGGTCTACTATCGTCTAATTGGCCATGATAAAACAATAAAAAATCACCATTTCCTTCATTTGAAAAAAGATAAAAATCTGGGGTGCAAGCCGCTTTTAATTCCTTAGCAAAATTTTGATTTTCATCATAAAGATAAGGAAAGCTCCATCCCTGTGATTGTGCTTGTAGTCTCAAATTTTTAGGAGAATCTGAAGGATGAGTGACAATATCATTACTAGAAATTGCAACTGTTTGAACTGTATTTTCAATTTCTTTACTTAAGTTGAAAATTTGATTCTCAATATATTTTACAAATGGGCAATGAGCACAAATAAACATTAAAAGTAAATGCCGATTATCTAGATTATGAGAATTAAAATATTCATTTTTTGAAGAATTAGCATTTAACATTTCAAAATTAGGTAATTGAAAACCTAATTCCAAAACCATAGAATTTGTTCTTGCCATGTTCAAGTTAAAAATTATTTGATATTTGAAAATTATTGTATATTTTGCAGTAATCCGTAAAGATAGGTACTTTTATATAGGAGAATATATAGAAATAATAAACAAAATGCTTCTAAATCTAACTGGCAAAAAAATTCTTGTTACTGGAATTGCCAACAATCGTTCAATAGCATGGGGTATCGCTCAACAACTTTCAAAAGCTGGCGCAGAACTTGGAATCACATATTTGCCTGATGATAAGGGAAGATTCGAGTCTAAAGTTAGAGAACTAACTGAACCTTTAAACCCATCGTTATTTTTGCCTCTTGATGTTCAAAATCCAGCTCAAATTGAAGAAATCTTTAAAAATATAAAAGACAATTGGGGGCAAATTGACGGATTAGTTCACTGCCTAGCATTTGCAGGACGCGATGAATTGATTGGAGATTATAGTGCTACCACTTCAGAGGGTTTTGATAGGGCTCTTAATATAAGTGCGTATTCGTTAGCACCTTTATGTAAAGCAGCAAAACCACTTTTTAGTGATGGTGCTGGAATTGTCTCATTAACTTATTTAGGTTCAGAAAGGGCGATTCCTAACTATAACGTGATGGGAGTTGCTAAAGCAGCTTTAGAAGCTTCAGTAAGATATCTTTCTGCAGAACTTGGCCCCGAAAAACAAGTCAGAGTAAACGCAATAAGTGCTGGGCCTATAAGAACACTTGCGAGTTCTGCTATAGGTGGCATTTTAGATATGATTCACAATGTTGAAGAAAAGGCTCCTTTACGCAGAACCGTCACTCAAACAGAAGTAGGTAATACAGCTGCTTTTTTATTAAGTGATCTCTCTAGCGGCATTTCAGGCCAAACAATTTATGTTGATGCGGGTTACTGCATTAATGGAATGTAAACTAAGTTTTTTGCATAAAAATGTCATCTCTAAGGCAATCTGAAATAAAAAGAAAAACGAATGAAACAGATATTTCTGTATTTATAAACTTAGATGGAAATGGAATATCTGAGATTGATACCGGGATACCATTTTTAGATCATATGCTTCATCAAATATCCAGTCATGGTTTGTTCGATTTAAAAATAAAAGCAATTGGAGATACCCACATTGATGATCATCATACAAATGAAGATGTAGGAATCGCATTAGGCAAAGCATTTTCAAAAGCCTTGGGGGAAAGAAAAGGAATAAGCAGATTTGGACATTTCTTTGCCCCATTAGATGAAGCATTAGTTCAAGTCACTTTAGACTGCTCTGGTAGACCGCATCTATCTTATGATCTTCAATTAAAAGCCCCTAGAATAGGAAATTATGATACTGAACTAGTAAGAGAGTTTTTTATTGCCTTTGTAAATAACAGTGGTATTACTCTGCATATTAATCAAATACGAGGAAGTAATTCACATCACATAGTTGAGGCGTGCTTTAAAGCTTTTTCAAGAGCAATGAGAATGGCTACCCAGATAGATCCAAGAAGATCTGATTCAATTCCAAGCAGTAAAGGAATGTTAGAAAAACAATAAAATAGGAATTTTTTTCGAATCAGCCACAATTCAGTTGATTTTTGGCGAAAATAAACAGACTGATTATTTTATTGTGACTAATTTACAAGATAAAAAAATTGATAAATTTAATATTTTTAAAAAAGAAGATTGGTCAAGTGCTTATCAAAATGTAGAAAATGAGCTAACCAAAGAGCCTTTAAAAATCAGCAAAGGTAATAATATAAAAAATTTAAATGGAACATTATTAAGAAATGGACCAGGAATTTTAGAAAGAGGTGGACAGTGGGTTCATCATCCATTTGATGGTGATGGAATGATAACATCCATAAAATTCGAAAATGGTCAGCCATTCTTAACAAATAGATTTGTTAAAACTAAAGGCTATTTGGAAGAAGAAAAAATAGATAAATTTATTTATAGAGGTGTTTTTGGAACACAAAAAAATGGAGGAATTTTAAATAATGCATTAGATCTAAAATTAAAGAATATTGCTAATACACATGTCATTAAATTAGGAGATGAAATTCTCGCATTATGGGAAGCAGCAGGTCCACATGCTTTGGATCCTGATAGTCTTGACACTATTGGTCTGACATCATTAAAAGGGGTACTAAAGCCTAACGAAGCATTCAGTGCTCATCCCAAAACAGACTTAAACTCAAATGCATCTTCAGAACTTTTAGTCACTTTTGGAGTACAAACCGGGCCAAAAAGTACCATTAGATTAATGGAATTTGATAATGCTGGTACAAATTCTGGAGAGCTCATTTTTGACAGAAAAGATACCTTTAATGGCTTTGCATTTCTTCATGATTTCGCAATTACAACTAATTGGGCAATATTTTTACAGAATGCTATTGATTTCAATCCTCTTCCATTTGTAATGGGTCAAAGAGGAGCAGCACAATGTCTAAAGTCAAACCCAAATAAAAAGGCAAAGTTTTTTATCATCCCCAGAGAAAGTGGATTATTTAGAGGACAGCCTCCTTTAACAATAGATGCTCCAGAAGGATTCGTTTTTCATCATGTAAATGCATTTGAAAAAGATTCCAAAATCGTATTAGATAGCATTTTTTATGATGATTTCCCATCAGTTGGTCCAGATGAGAATTTTAGAGATATTGACTTTGATAAATATCCAGAAGGAAAACTGAAAAGATCAATTATTGATCTAAAGTCAAAAACTTGTGAACTTGAAACTTTCAGTGAACAATGTTGTGAATTTGCTGTTGTTAATCCTAAAAACTTAGGATTAAAAGCAACTTTTAGTTGGATGGCAAGCACATCTCAAAAGTTGGGGAACGCTCCACTTCAAGCAATAAAAAAAATAAATTTAACTTCTAAGGAAGAGATTTCTTGGTCAGCAGGTCCAAGTGGATTTGTTAGTGAACCAATTATGGTTCCATCAGGAAACTATTCAAAAGAAGATGAGGGATTTTTATTTATACTTCTGTGGAACGGAGGAAGAAGAGGAAGCGATTTAGTGATATTAGACGCAAAAGATTTAAAAGAATTAGCTGTTTATGAATTACCCATTTCAATTCCTCATGGCCTTCATGGATCTTGGGTTAATTGAATTTAAGAAAAAATTTCAATTAAATCTGGAATAATCTTTTTTAATGCTTTACCTCTATGACTACAAGAGTCTTTAATATCATTATTCATTTCTGCGAAAGTTAGTCTGGTAGAACTCTCCTCAAAAATTGGGTCATACCCAAAACCACTTTTTCCTCTGGGGATTAAAATAATATTTCCATGACATTTGGCCTCAGATTCTATAATCACTTCACCATTTGGGGAACAAACACAAATATTAGCAATAAAGAAAGCACTTCTATTTTGAACTCCATCAAGTTCTCTTAAAACGCGTTCAATTCTCTTCTGATCATTTTCTGCATATCTAGATGAGTAAATTCCAGGCTTACCACCTAGTGCTTCAATACAAATTCCTGAATCATCTGCTATTGAAAAATTATTCGTTTTTCTCGAAACTTCACTCGCTTTTTTAATTGCATTATCTCTAAATGTCAGTCCATCTTCTTCAACTTCTAATGATTTTGGCTGGAGTAACAATTTACAATTAACTCCAGCAAGCAATTTCTTATATTCTTCAATTTTACCTTTATTCTTACTCGCTAAATATAAATTTTTCATTCTTATGTTCCTGCCAAATTTATAAATTCTTGACCCCACTCTAATACCTCAATTAGATAAGATTCTTTCGGTGCTTCACAATATAATCTTAAAAGAGGTTCTGTTCCTGAAAACCTAAAAAGAAGCCAAAAATTTTTATCAATTCTCAACTTTATTCCATCGATCTTAGAAATACTTTTTAACTTGTGATTATTAATATTCTCAGGAATATTATCTATGATAAATTCTTTTACGTTATTTTTTTCTGACTGATTTGGAAATTTAATGTCAATTCTTTTATAAAAACTTGGCCCAAAATCTTCTTGGATTTCATCTAAGGTTTCATATAAATATTGAGATTTTTCAGCAATTCCATTTAATAAAACCATCGCTGCATATAGAGCATCTCTTTCAGGCATAAAGTCACCAAAACCAACTCCCCCAGATTCCTCTCCTCCAATAAATATTTTTTCTTTAATCATTTTTTCAGCAATATATTTAAAGCCAACTGGGAGTTCAAAAACATCTCTATTTTGACTATCTGATATGTTTTTAATAATATCTGAACCACTAACAGTCTTTAAAACTGGATAAGAATTATTTTTAATTTTGCCCAAATAGCTAATAAAGTATGGGAGTAAATCTTGAGTACTAGAGTATCTTCCTTTTTCATCAATTGCAGCAATTCTATCACCATCACCATCAAATATAATTCCTAAAGTTTTCACTTCATTTGTTGAATTTTTCATTAGTGTTTGTTTTAGATCATCTGCATAATTCAGAAGAGGTTCAGGAGGTTTTCCTCCAAAAAAAGGATCAGCATCTTTCCTGATTTCTGAAATAACTTCTAAATCATTAGAAGCAAAAATCTCAGCCATACAATTTGCAGCTGAACCATGCATAGAATCTACAAAAATTCTCAATTTCATTTTTTTTAATCTCTTCGAAATATAGTCAATATCAAAAAGGGATTTAATTCTATCTAAATGAAATTTCTTAATATCTACCAATTGATTAACACCATCTATTTTTTCAATTGAATTTCCAAGCATTAATCTTTTTTCAACTTCACTTGTAAAAGATTCGTCAACAGAACATCCATTAAAGCTCTTTATTTTCAGACCTAGCCAATTATATGGATTATGACTTGCTGTAATTACTAAAGCTCCAAGACAGCCGACTTCTTTGGCATAGAAACTACAAGAGGGTGTCGTAACAAAGCTATCAGATAAGATCGGTTCGAAACCACATCCTCTTACGAAAGGCACTATTTGCTTGGCGAATTCACAAGCCATAAATCTACGATCATATCCAATAATAATTTTCTTTGAATAAACTTCTTTATAGTATTGATAATGCAACTCCTGACATGCAGCGACAACAACTCTTGAAAGATTGGACAGGTTAAAGTCAAAACCAATAATTCCTCTCCAACCATCAGTTCCAAATTTTATCTTATCTAATTTATCAGCTCTCAAATTTAAAATTTCCCCGATTTCTTTTAATTATCTATACTAATTTATATGAGCAAATTTTTAAACCGCCCTTAAAAAATAATTTGAATTCTCTTCATTTAAAAAGTTTTACAAGATGCAAAAGAAAAGCATGGCTCGATTTAAAGGGTAAAAAATCTTATGAAGTTTGGTCTCCCTATAAAGCTATAGATAAAATTAATCAGTTTCAAATTTTCTCTGAATTTTGTAATGGTGAAATATATGCAGGATTAAAAGCCTGTGAAAATGGTTACCAAGGGGTAATTGGATTAAAAATCAATGGGAATCTTTTCCAAAATATAAACGCAGAGATACGTCCACAATTACTTGTAAAGACAAAAGGTAAAAGTAAATGGGGAAAATATAAATATTTACCTGCTGTTTATAAGTTAGGCCACAAAACAACTAAAGAACATTTATTCGAGTTAGCTTTTTGTTCTATGCTGTTGGAATCTTTTCAAGAATCTAAAATTGAGAAAGGACTAGTAATTTCAACTTTTTATAAAAAAGTTAAAGTTGAAGAAATTTATTTAAATAAAAAATTAAGAAAAAAAGTTTTAAATGTTTTATTAAATTTGAATGAATGTTTGAAGGGATCTATACCAGAAATAACTCAAGATAGAAAAAAATGTACTATTTGTTCCTGGCAAAAATTTTGTGACAAAGAAGCAAAAGAAAATGGATATCTAACAGATATAGATGGAATAGGGTCCAAAACGGCCTTGTTACTCGAAGCAAACGGAATAACTAATACTCAAACATTAGCTTCATTTAGCGAAAAACAACTTGGAGAGAAATTATCTAAATTCAAAGATCAGAAGTATGAAAAAGCATCCATATTTGTAAAGCAAGCACAAGCATATATCTCTGGAGAACCATATTTCATTTCTAATAAAAATAATACGGAGAATCTATTAGAAAAGATATGTTCGGGATTTTATATATTTGATATTGAGTCAAATCCAGATGAAAAGCATGATTTTTTATATGGATTTTTAAAAGTAAATAATTTGTCTATAAAAAAAGAAGATCTTATTTATAAACCAATCTTAAATCTTAAAAACAATAAAGGAGAATCTTACAGGCAAATTATTGAAATACTTTTTTCAGAAAAGGAATGGCCAGTTTTGCATTACGGTGAAACTGAAAAAATATCAATAATTAATATTACAAAAGAGCTAAATTTTAGTTTTGAAGAAATTGATTCACTTGCCTCCAGATTTATTGACTTACATACCTTAATAAGAAAGTCTTGGATATTACCACTAAAAAACTATGGCTTAAAAACTGTTTCTAATTGGCTTGGATTTGAATGGGTGCAGAAAAATGTAAGTGGCTCGAAAGCACTATATTGGTGGATTCAATATCAAATTACAGAAAACCAAATATTTTTAGAGAAAATTATCCAATATAACAAAGATGATTGTTTTGCTACCCTACAAATTGCAGAATATTTAATCAAAAATCGATTAAAGAAAAATTGATCCTACAGATTTATTTATAATAATTTTTCCAAAAATTTCTGAAAAAAAATAACTTTCTTCCTCTAAATATTTTCTTTTTATCATAGCTAAACCTTTCATTTGGCAATCTGATTTAAAAAAACTAGTGATTTTGCCTACAGAAATATCCTTGGCAGAATTTATATATAAATTTTTATCTTCTAAGTCTAAATTCAAATTAGATTCAATTGATTTCCAAATTCTTATTTCCTGTTTTAAAGAAGAAACATTTTTTATTTTTGACATTGTTTCTTGTCCTAAATAACAACCTTTATTAAAATCTATAAGATCTTGTAATCCAAGCTCAAGAGGATTATTTTTTCCGTTTATTTCCATTTTTAATGAGGGTATTGCCTGATTAATCTTCCAAAGTTTTAAATCATTGGGATTTAGTAGATTTAGTTTATTTTTATATATTTCAAATTCTTTATCTTCTGTTTTGAAGAAAATAGGCTGGTAAGTTCTCCATGAACTAGATTCATCAATTTCCTGAATTCTATTTATCAAGAAAGGTTCACTCAGAAATACATCGTCCGCTGGAAAAATAATTTGATTAAAGTAATCAATTATTTCATTTGCGTTACCCGCCAAGATAATTACTTCTAAGCTTCTTTCTAAAAAAATAATTTCAATTAATGACCTTAGAACTCCATTTGGAGTTAACCAACAAGTTTTAATAACTTTATTTTCTGAATTAAGAATATTACTAGTTGTTATTCCATTCAAAAATTTTCTGGCATCTTTTCCAGTAATTGAAAAACAATCAAATTTTTCAAGCCAAAACTTTTTTTTTATATCTTGCATTTTGAAATAATTATAAAAAGTCTTTTATTGTAAAAAGACTCTTTAATTTAACGTTTTCATCTTCAAGTGCTTCTAATCCCCCTTCTTGCCTATCAACTATAGACAAAACTTCCTCAACAAGATAATTGTTTTCTCGTAATTTTTTTATAGCTTTTATTACTGAACCAGCAGTTGTAACCACATCCTCTAAGACAGTTACCAAAGTTCCTTCTTCTAATATAGGGCCCTCTATTCCAGCTTTGGTACCGTATTTTTTGATTTCTTTCCTAATTATTAAACCATCAAGGTCTAGTCCATTCAAAGCTGCTTTAACAATTAATCCACTTACTATAGGGTCTGCACCTAATGTCAATCCTGCTACAGCTTTTGACCTTGAGTCCTTTAAATCTAAAAATAATTCACTTATTAAGTTTAAGCCTTCACCATTTAATGACACTGGTTTACAGTTCAAGTAATGACTGCTTTGTTTTCCTGAAGATAAAGTAAAGTTTCCTTTTTTGTAAGATTTTTCAATTAACTGTTTTAACAATTTTGCTTTATTTAAATCATACTTATCCGAAAATTTGCCCATTAGTAAAAGTTTAATTTATATTTAAAGATTAGAAGAAAAAAAAGAAATCTCACAAAAACTTCCTAATGAGGTGTTTTTTGAAATATTATTTTTATATTGTATATTGAAATTCAATGTAATTAAAATTACATAAATTCCCTTGGGGGTGTAGCAATCTGGTGAATGCACCAAACTCATAATTTGGCTAAGGCGAGTTCGATCCTCGCCACCCCCATTATTCATTTGTCATTGAATGAAAATAACTCTACTTTTATTTCTTTTATTTTTACCAGCCTTTTTCGCAGCGAGTGAACTCTCTTTTTTATTAATAAGACCAAGTAAAGTTTTAAGGTTAATAGAAGAAAAAAAGAAGGGAGCATTTGCAATTTTAAAAATTCAAAAACGCTTTAGATCTTCATTAATTGCTTCTCAATTTGGAGTGACAATTTCATTAATTGCAATTGGATGGCTAAGCAATAACCTGGCTAATGATTATTGGAAAAGAAATATTTTATCAAATAGATTTTATGATCTTCTATTATTTTTATTTGTTGTTTTAGTTGTTACTCTTGTTTCTGGACTAATTCCAAAAGCTTTAGTAATTAATAATCCAGAATCTGCTGCATTAAAGTTAACTACAATATTCGATGCCGTAAGAAAAGCCATGAATCCTATTGTGAAAACAATAGAATTCTTTGCTAGCGCCTGTTTAGGCTTGTTTAATTTAAATAACAAATGGGATTCTTTAAACTCGGGTTTATCAGCTGGAGAATTAGAAACCCTCATAGAAACAGATAATGTAACAGGTTTAAAACCAGATGAGAAGAATATTCTTGAAGGAGTTTTTGCTTTAAAAGATACACAGGTTAAAGAAGTGATGATTCCAAGATCTGAAATGGTAACTTTGCCAAAAAATATAACCTTTTCAGAACTTATGAAACAAGTCGATAAAACTCGACATGCTCGCTTCTTTGTGATTGGTGAGTCTTTAGATGATGTATTAGGTGTATTAGATTTGCGTTATCTAGCTAAGCCAATTTCAAAAGGTGAAATGGAAGCCGATACATTATTAAAGCCATTCCTTTTACCAGTAACAAAAATAATAGAAACATGTTCACTAGCAGAAATATTTCCAATAGTAAGAGACTACAATCCGTTCTTACTAGTAGTTGATGAACACGGTGGGACAGAGGGGCTCATAACTGCAGCTGATCTTAATGGCGAAATAGTTGGAGAGGAAATGCTCAATAATAGAATTTATTCAGATATGAGAATGTTAGATAATTTTTCTAAAAAATGGTCAATAGCGGGAAAATCAGAAATTATAGATATCAATAAAAAGTTAGGATGTTCTATTCCAGAAGGGGCAGACTATCATACCCTTGCTGGATTTCTGCTAGAAAAATTTCAAATGGTTCCAAAGATTGGCGATGTTTTAGATTTTAGTAACATTAAATTTGAAGTTATTTCTATGTCAGGTCCAAAAATTGATCGTGTTAAAATTATTCTTCCCAAAAGCTAAATGTGGCTTCCCATAGAGGATAATGATAATTAATATATGGATTTGAAATTATGCAGCCAACCTCATCACCAGTAAAGGTTGGAGTCATAGGTATAGGGAATATGGGTTGGCATCATGCACGAGTACTAAGTTTGCTCAAAGATGCAAATCTCATTGGAGTTGCAGATCCAAATGAAGAGAGAGGCAAATTAGCTATTGAGCAATTCCAATGTGAATGGTTCAAAGACTATAAAGACTTAATTCCAAAAGTTGATGCTATCTGTGTCGCTGTCCCAACACTACTTCATCAAAAAGTAGGACTAGATTGTCTTAATGGAGATACTAACGTTCTCATTGAAAAACCAATTGCAGCTAACGAATTAGAAGCAAAATCTTTAATAGAGGCTGCTAATGCAAATAACTGTCTATTACAAGTTGGGCATATTGAAAGATTTAATCCTGCTTTTAGAGAATTAAATAAAATAGTTCATAATGAAGAAATTGTTGTTTTGGAAGCAAGAAGACATAGTCCTCATGCAGATAGAGCAAATGATGTATCTGTAGTAATGGATTTAATGATCCATGACATTGATCTAATTTTAGAACTCGTCAACTCCAAAATACAAAAATTAGCGGCAGTTGGAGGCAGAAATAGTGAAGGATTAATAGATTATGTCAATGCTACTTTAGTTTTTAAAAATAATGTTATAGCAAGTTTGACTGCCAGTAAAATGAGTCACAAAAAAATTAGGAGTTTAAGTGCTCACTGCCAAAATGGACTAGTAGAAACTGATTTTTTAAATCACTCTCTTCAAATCCATAGAAAGTCTCATGAATCATACACTGCAGAACATGGAGAATTAGTTTATAGAAATGACGGATATGTTGAAGAAGTTAGCACAACCTCCATTGAGCCTCTTTATGCAGAATTGGAGCATTTTCTTAAGTGCGTTCAGGGCAAAGAAATACCTGAGGTGGATGGTGAGCAAGCCTCAAGAGCATTAAAAATTGCTGATTTTATAGAGAGTGCAGTAGAAAATTCCGGAGATGCGATTTTACTTGAAAATCCAGTCTAATACTAACAATCTAAACTAAAAGAATTTTATTTAAATCCAACAGCAGCTTGCCAAACAAACACTAACAAAAAGAAAAATAAAGGAATCAGTGGAAGAACATCAACGGTTGGAGCAAAGGCCTTATAAGCCTCGGGCAATTCAGCGAATGTATTAAATAGAATGAGCACCTTTTTGATAATTTAATTAATTATGATAAGACGTTACCACGTATGGTGAGCAATAGAGGATGTTTTCCAAGGAGCGAAATCATTTGTAAAACAATTATCTCTAATTGCAGTAGAAATTGCATTGGTAAATCTTATTAAGTGAGCAATATTATGCAAACTTATGAGAGTTAGGCCTAATATTTCGTCATTTCTAATTAGATGATGCAAATATGCTCGAGAATAGGATTTACAGGTTTCGCATTTACAAGTTTTGTCAATCGGAGAAAAGTCATTTTTAAATCGAGCATTTCGCAAATTCAATCTTTCATCATTAAAAAATGCAGTCCCATGTCTCCCTAGTCTTGTAGGCAAAACACAGTCAAATATATCGAATCCATTAGCAACAGCTAGAGAAATTTCTTTTAAGGAGCCAATTCCCATTAAATATCTTGGTTTATTTATTGGTAAGAATTTCGGGACGTAATTAATTACATTATGTATTTCTTCGACTGCCTCGCCAACACTTACACCTCCTACTGCTATTCCAGGAAGATCAAAAGAACTTGTATATTTTGCACTGTATTCTCTCAATCTCGGATACTTTCCACCTTGAACTATACCGAATAATGCTTGATTGGATTTCTGATGAGTCTCAACACATTTTTGCAACCATGAATGAGTTCTTTGTAAAGAGTCCTCAATATCATTTTCGTTAGCTGTATGCGGAGGACAATGATCAAAAGCCATCGCAACATCCGATCCAAGATCCATTTGAATCTGTATTACTTTTTCAGGTGATAAAAAAACATGACTACCATCTCTTGGATTTTTAAATTCCACGCCTTTATCAGAAATATTATTTAATTTGGCTAAACTAAAAACTTGATATCCTCCTGAATCAGTAAGAATAGGCTTCGGCCAATTCATGAACTTATGTATTCCGCCAGATTCTTTAACTAGTTTTTCTCCAGGTTGTAAATGAAGATGAAAGGTATTTGAAAGAATCATTTCTGATCCTGTAGAGGTTAACTGCTTAGATGAAATTCCTTTAACCGTTGCCAAAGTACCCACAGGCATAAATTTTGGTGTGTTTACCTGACCATTAGGTGTATGAAATATACCAGTTCTTGCCGCTGTATTACTGCAATTCGATGTAATTTCAAATTCAAACACGATAATTTATAAAATTTTTTGATCCTTTTTCATTAATTTACCCTATTATTTAATATTGAATCTATTTTTATCTCATCAAAAAATATTTAATAAAAAATTTGGCAGGATCTTGGATTTTCTATACAACATTTCCAAAGATACCTTTAATTAATCCCGAATTTAAAAATATTGCACAATTTGCCCCGCCTTTGGGATTTTTGATTGGAACAATACAGAGTTATATTTTTCTTTTTTTAACAATAAACTCTTGGTCAATTTATGCATCTGCATTAATTTGTTTGGCTTCAGGATATTTAATTACTGGTGGTCTACATATTGATGGTTTAATGGATACTTTCGATGGTATTTTTGCGGGTAAAAAGAAACGTTTAAAAGCCATGAAAGACAGTAAAGTTGGTTCCTTTGGCGTTCAAGCTTTAGTTTTTATAACTTTAATTCAAATTGCTTGCATACTGAAAATTCAAAACCTAGTAATTTTTGTTTTACCTATATGCTTATTTTGGGGAAGATTTTCAAATTTATTTTTTATAGAAAAGTTTAAATATATGAGTTATAAGAAAAAATCTGTTAGTCACAAAAAGTTTTGGAATGGATTTAAAAAAGAATCTTTGATCTCCATTATTTTTCTTTTAATTTTCATTGCATACCAATTTGTTTCAATTACATCCCAAGCAATATTAATTAAATTTTTAATTCTTATTTTGATTGGTATTTTTCTAAGCTATTGTATCCCAAACATACTGGGTAATAAAATTGGAGGCTTTAATGGAGATGCCTGCGGTGCAAGTGTTGTTCTAGTTGAAACTGCAATGTTATTTATGCATGCAATTCTTTTATAGGTAGTTCTAAATAAAAAATATTTTTCTTCTTAAGATTTTTTGATTTATCAGTATTATCTACCGAGTTATTTTCCAGCAATCTCAAATCTCCTCCAATTTGTTTTGCTAATTTCCTCGCCAAAAAAAGTCCCACACCAGTGCCGTCCTTCTTTTTAGCAGCAGATCCTCTAAAACCTTTTTCAAAAATTTTCTCGTTTTCATTTTTGGTTATTTTTTTACCACCATCAAATATACAGAGTCCATTACTCGTAATTGCGAGCCCAATTTCAGCATCTTTTTGGGCATATTTAAACGCATTTTCTAATAGATTTGCCACAATTTCAGCAATTACAGCATATTTTGCCTTTAATGGCGAAATAGTCCAATCTGGCCAAAGAGACGGTTCAGTCCAATCTCTATTCTCTAAGTCCGCATTAGCTTTACCCCTTTCTAATATTGGCCTTAATAAACTCTGAACAGTTATTACCTTTTTATTATCTAAATTTGGTGGTAATAATAATCTTTCCTCTCCAATTTCCAGAGGAAGTTGAATAGGTAAATTTAATTGAGCAAAAGAATCCATATATTGATTAATTTGTTTTTGCTCTATTATCATGCGTTCGACTATTTCTATAGAATCATCATCTGACCCAAGTCTTTTTATTAATAATTTTGCGTATGTTCTAATAGCAGCTAATGGATTCCTTAATTGATGAATTATGACATTGACCTGATTTTTTAAATAATTGACTTCTTCATTTTTATTTTGACGTTCTAATTCGATAGAGACACATTTAGCTAAAGATATTGATAGAGCTTTTAATCTGGAATCGAGAGATACTGGCCAATTCCCCCCTTTCAAATCAGTTTCTACCCGAAGGACACCAAGTAGAATATCGTTTTCTTGTAGCGGGTACCATCTTCTATTAGGCGATGAAACCTTTAGGGAAGGATCATCTTCTATTGAAGTAAGTAGCCGATCAATTTGCGGCCATTGACCAATCATTTCAAAAGATGCTTTAGTTCCTTGCTTAGCTGAAGCAAGATACATAACTAAATTAGTCACGCCCATTGAGCAACCAAAACTCTCTAGCTGTTTTAAAATTAATTCTTCAAATTTTTTTGAAAGATTCATGATTAATGAAATTTTGAGAAATTTTTTTAAAAAAAAACTTGAAAAAGGGCTTGTAAAATATGAAAAAAGTATTAAGATATATAAAGAGGTCTGACTTTAGCCAGCCTTAAATATGAATATTTAATCATATTTTAAGCTACATCAGGGGTTGATGGGTCCTCTATGTAATTTGAAGTGAATTCAAAATCACATATATAAGATTAGTAAAAATAAATAAGACTAATCTCATTGATAATTTCAGGAGTACCAATCAATGTCAAAAAAAAGAAAAAGAATCAGCAGAAGAAGATTGGCTGGCCAAAGAGTAATGGCACATGTACCTATTTATCATATCGAAACTGGCAAACATAAACCAGTTACAGCAGCAAGAAGATTCATAGCTGAAAATGGTCTCTCTGCGCCTTCAGTTTTTAATGTAAGAAGAAATGAACACACCACCGATAGATTTTTTTGGGGTGAAAAAGGATTATTTAGCGCCCAATATGCTGAAGAAAATCATTTTCTATTTCCATCACTAAAAGTTGTAGTGGAAGGAATTGGTGAAGAAAAAATATTTGAGGGTCTAGAACTGACTGCAGATGATTGGGAAGAGATTGAAGAATATGAATACGCTTTTGTTTAAAAAATATTACTTATATTTGAACTTATAAAATTAATTAAATTTGAATCAATTTGATGAAATCCATCAAATTCTAATAATTCACAAAATTTAGAAGACTTACTCTTTACCTTTTCATAAATAGTCCTAGAGGCATCTATAGGCACAACGTCATCAAATAAACCATGACTAATAATTAATGGCGAGAATTTTTCTCCTGGGGACCAGTTGGGATGAGGATAACCACTACAAGCAACAATTAATCCAAAATTTAACTTAAATCCTGCATCAATTGCCATCGCCGCTCCCTGAGAGAACCCCAACAAAATTGTTTTTCTTAGTGGAATCTTATCAGTATCAAAATTTTTTAATGTAACTAAAAGTTTTTTTACTTCAACCTCAGCTCCATTCCAATCATGTGGATATAATCCATACCACTGTCTTCCCTGACCGCTTGGGTGTAATCCAGGAGCCCTCAAAGAAATCACCTCAAAATCAAGATTTATTTTTTCAGTCATCTCCTTTCCAAATGTTAAAAGGTCATCTGAATCAGCTCCCCAACCATGCATCAAAATAATTCTATGAGTTGCAGTTTGAGAGCTAATCGAGACAAATTCATGATTGATAGCATATTTCATGTTTATATTCTTAAGTAAGTAAACTTTCCCATAATGTCTCCATTAGCTTTAGTAAGTGTCTCTGATAAAAAAAATATAATCCCATTTTGTAGGGAATTGGTAGAGCAATTTAATTATAAAATTCTATCAAGTGGAGGCACTGCCAAACATCTTATAGAGGCTAAAATTCCAGTTATTAAAGTTGCTGATTTTACTAATTCTCCAGAAATTCTTGGGGGAAGAGTTAAAACTTTACATCCAAAAATACACGGGGGAATATTAGCTAAAAGAACTGATGAGAAACATAAAAAAGATATAGAAGCTAACAATCTTGAATTAATAGATTTAGTTGTTGTAAATTTATATCCTTTTAAAAAAACTATAGATCAGGGAGCTAAATGGGAAGATGCTATTGAAAATATCGATATAGGAGGGCCATCTATGATTCGTTCTGCTGCTAAAAATCATAAAGATGTCTCCGTTTTAGTAGATCCTAGTCAGTATCAAAATTTTCTTGAAGAAAGTAAAAAAGGTGAATTGAAAGACTCATATAAAGCAATATTAGCCCTTGAAGCTTTTCAACATACAGCAGACTATGACACTGCAATATCTAATTGGATAAGAAAAGAAAGAGATTTACAATCTTCCAAATATATTGAATCTTATCCATTAATCAGAACCTTAAGATATGGGGAGAATCCACATCAAAAAGCTTTCTGGTATGGTTTAAGTAACATTGGATGGAACTCAGCAGAACAATTACAAGGAAAAGACTTAAGTTATAACAATCTATTAGATCTAGAGTCGGCACTTTCAACAGTTTTAGAATTTGGCTACACAGAAAAAGATGAACTTACAAACAACATCTTTGCCTCTGTTATTTTAAAACACAATAATCCTTGTGGTGCCTCTATAAGTAATTCAGCTTCCAAAGCATTTTTGAATGCTTTGGAATGCGACTCAGTTAGTGCATTTGGAGGAATAGTTGCTTTTAATTCAAATGTTGATAGTGAGACCGCAATTCACCTCAAAGATATTTTCTTAGAGTGTGTCGTCGCTCCATCTTTTGATAAGGAAGCTTTAGAAATTTTAAAAGTTAAAAAGAATTTAAGAATTTTAAAGTTTTCAAAAGATCAACTTCCAAAAAAGAATCAAAATTCTACTAAATCAATAATGGGAGGATTACTAGTTCAAGATACTGACGATAGTGAAGAAAAAACTGAAAATTGGATTTCAGTAACTAATAAAAATCCTAGTAATCAAACTAACTTAGATCTAAATTTTGCATGGAAAATTTGTAAACACGTGAAATCTAATGCCATTGTTATTGCAAAAGACAAAAAAACTATTGGTATTGGAGCTGGACAAATGAATAGAGTTGGAGCAGCAAAAATCGCATTAGAAGCAGCTGGAAGATTATGTACTGATGCTGTCTTGGCCAGCGATGGGTTTTTCCCATTTGCAGATACTGTAGAACTTGCAAATAAATATGGAATAAAAGCTATTATTCAACCTGGAGGAAGTCTAAGAGACCGAGAAAGTATTGATATGTGTAATTCAAAAGGAATTTCAATGGTATTTACCCAAAAAAGGCACTTTTTACATTGAATTATGTTGATTTTGGATAATATGTAATCTTGTTAGTTTTTCTGAATAAAGATAGCCTCCCTGGACCTGCACAAAGAAAGTATAGAG
This sequence comes from Prochlorococcus sp. HOT208_60m_813G15, assembly GCA_002026165.1. Taxonomy (GTDB): domain Bacteria; phylum Cyanobacteriota; class Cyanobacteriia; order PCC-6307; family Cyanobiaceae; genus Prochlorococcus_A. Next base: position 54,833 of record MWOS01000193.1, on the reverse strand, counting down.
AAATAGCACCATATATAAAAGATAATTCGAAAGCATAATTATGACCTTCAACCACTGCCAGAGGAAAGCCTTCCAGTCCAGTATCAAGGAGATGAAAATAAACTGCAAATGCCATTGTGGAGAACAGACCAAGAGAGGAAAGCCTCGCAAAAATCCCTAAAGCCAACCCGACAGGGCATACCAGTTGAGTAATTGCTGCTCCAAAAGTCCAAATAACAGGATCACCAGGCAAAAATGGGAAATACTTACCGACTACAAACTCTGCAAAACCCTGCGGATCCTGAAGTTTTTCTAGGCCATGATGAATCATCAAAGCACAAAAACCTATTCTTAAAACAAAAATCGAAAGTTCACCAAGGATATTTACTTCTGAACCTGAAGATGAATTGGCAACTACAACTTCAACTTTTTGGGGCGCTTTAGTTCTATTCATACTTGCAGTTTGAACCTGATTAGTTTGTGCTTTGTCTTCCATACTTCAATAATTTTTCATTATTCTAGTTAATAAAGTAGATCTTTTGGAATTATCTGACTAATAAATTAAAAAAACTAAGCAAATTTTTAAATGAATAAAAAATTCAGGAAGCAATATCAATTAACTTTTCAATAACATCTGCAACAACCTTATCAGGAGTGGATGCACCTGAGGTAATTCCAACATTAATTTTTCCACTAGGTAGAAAATTATTTTTAAGTTCTAAATCTGATCCTAGTGGTTTATGAAATATTGAGTTTTCTTCAACTGATATTCTATCTGGCGTGTCAATATGAAAAGAAGCAATATTTTTGGTAATAGCTATTTCTTGTAAATGAGTAGTATTGGAGGAATTAAAGCCTCCAATAACTACTAAAATATCAAGGTCTTCATCAACCAGAGAGAACATTGCATCTTGCCTTTCTTCAGTTGCATCACAAATAGTATTAAAAGCTAAAAAGTGACTATTTAAGTTTTCTGGTCCAAATTTTTTTAACATCGTTCTTTCAAAAACCTTTCCAATTTCCTCAGTCTCACTCTTAAGCATAGTTGTCTGATTTGCAACTCCAACTCTATCCAAATCTTTATCAGGATCAAAACCATCAGAACAAGCTTTAGCAAATTTGTTCATAAACTCATTTCTATTACCTCTCCCTTGAATATATTCAGATACATAGTTTGCTTCCTTTAGATCAAGTACAACTAAATATTTACCTGCGAATGAACTTGTGGCGAGAGTCTCTTCATGCTTAAATTTTCCATGGATAATAGATGTAAAAATATGTTTTTTATGTTTTTCAACTGTATGCCAAACCTTAGAAACCCATGGACAAGTTGTATCAATAATATGGCATCCTTTCTCATGAAGGAGTTTCATTTCTTGAACAGTAGCTCCGAAAGCAGGAAGTATAACAACATCACCATTAGAAACTAAAGAAAAATCTTTAATTCCGTTTTTAGCTGAAATGAATTTCACATTCATTTTTCTTAAATGATCATTAACCGAAGGGTTATGAATTATTTCATTCGTTATCCAAATATTTTCATTTGGGTAATGTCTTCTAGTCTCATAAGCCATTGCTACAGCTCTTTCAACCCCCCAACAGAAACCGAAAGCTTGGGCCAACTTAATATTTAGTCTGCCTTTAGTGAAAGTAAAATTATTATCTCTTATAGAACTTATCAAATCACTTTGATAAGCTTCTTCTAACGCTTGAGCTCTTTTTGTTGGAGAATCGAAACCCCTTCTGTTGTATCTATCAGAATGATGCAGGGATCTTCTAAAAGCTTGAGTATCCATCTTTCTATATTACAACGTTTTAAATAATTTTTAGCAAAAAAAAAAAACCTGACATAAGTCAGGTTTCTTAAATAAATTTTTAGTTAGATTATTTAGCAGATGCAAAGTCTGGATATGCTTCCATTCCATGCTCTCCTATATCTAAGCCTTGAGTCTCTTCCTCTTCAGATACTCGGATTCCACCGAATAATCCTCCAATAACAGACCAGGCAATCCAGCAAGTAACTAGTGTCCAGATAGCATAAGCTGCGGCACCAAGAGCTTGAACTAGAAGAAGGGTAATACCTCCTCCATTGAACAATCCCATACCTGCTCCATCACCTTGGACAGCTGTACCCCAAAGACCGATAACTACAGTACCCCATACACCACAAACTCCGTGAACAGAGAATGCACCTACAGGATCATCAATCTCAGCGGCATCAAGTGCTGCAACTGAAAATACAACTATAATTCCTCCAACTAGTCCTGCGAACCAGGCTCCAGCAAGAGTCATATCACCACAACCAGCAGTGATACTAACCAAACCAGCAAGGATTCCGTTAATTATCATTGTAAGATCAGGCTTACCAGAAGTTAATGTTGAAACAATAGTTGCACCAATAGCTCCAGCTGCTGCTGCCAAAGTAGTTGTTACAGCAACATATGGAACCCATTGATCCATAGCAAGTTGAGAACCGGGGTTAAATCCGTACCAACCTATCCATAGTACTAATGCACCTAAAGTAGCTATAGCCATGTTATGTCCTGGCATAGCCTGTGGTTTCCCATCAGAGTATTTGCCAATTCTTGGTCCAAGAAGCATAGCTCCTACAAGACCAGCCCATGCTCCAACTGAGTGAACAATTGAAGAACCAGCAAAATCAACAAAACCTAAAGAATCGAGCCAACCACCATTCCATTTCCAGCTACCAGCAATTGGATATATAAATGCAGTTAATACAACAGCAAAAACAACAAATTCTCCAAATTTAACTCTTTCAGCAACAAGACCGGAAACGATAGTTGCCGCAGTTCCTGCGAATGCAGACTGGAACAAGAAATCAACAGTTGGGACTAATCCAGCATCAGTTACCATATCTGCAGTAACTGTTGGATCAAAAAATAAGCCGCCAAAATAGAGCCATCCGTCAGCAACACTTCCTCCGTACATTAATGAATAGCCGATAAACCAATAAGAAGTTACAGCTAAAGCAAATACGAATAGGTTTTTAGCAAGAATGTTGACTGCGTTCTTAGAACGGCACATACCTGCTTCAACCATAGCGAAACCGGCGTTCATGAAGATCACCAAAATAGTAGCGATCAAAAGCCATAAATTGTTAGCAAGAAAAGCTGCATTCAACTCAGGTAAATCAGCTGCATGAGCTGAAAGATTAAAAATACCTAAACCAAACAGAGCTAAAGGAACAGTTGCAAGCCACAACATAGAGCGGTTTGAACTAAATCCTCGAATACTCCTCAAAAGGAGCATAGGTCCATTAACAAGACTTGCATCTTGAAGTTTGGACCTAGAGCGCCTTTGAGGCGTTTGCAAAGCAGTGGTCATAAAAAAAAATTAGATCTGCAAAAAAACAGTTTGTGCTGTTTCCTTTCAAATTTAAATTTATTCAAAAAACTTATCAGTGTCTAGTAGTTGTTGATACCAATTTTATAGTTGCACCATAAATAATATTTGTTAAATTTAAAAATTATTTTTTTAGAGTTTCAAATTATCAAGTTTTTTAAATTATTTTAAGGGTTTAATTCCATTCCATGTTACTTGATCTTTATGAAACTCGAAAGAACATGGAATCGTTATCATTCCTGCACTGGAAGATTCTCTAAAAAGCTTGCCATATAAGGGATCTGCCTCATCTCCAGGAGTAAAAAATTCTGCATCTTTCCTAGTTATACAAGGTACTAAAACGCTTTTACTTTCAGGAATCAGTTCTTTTAATTCTATTAAGTGTTTTTGTCCTCTTTTCGTTACTGTATCTGGGAAAAGAGCAATATTATTTAAAATCCAAGTAGTATTTTTTACCTCTATATAAATGTTACGATTATCAGGATTTGAAGATTTTGGAGTTAAAAAAAAGTCAATTCTGCTTTTTTTATCTTTTCCATATGGAACTTCAGATGTAATTGTCTCTATTTCTCCAATTATTTCTTTTAGTAAGTTTTTCTCAATTACCTTTTTGATCAACTTATTTGCAAATAGTGTATTTATTCCAACCCAGACCTCCTGGTTATTTTTATCTAAAACACAAACCTGTTCCCAAGTAAAAGCTAATTTTCTTTTTGGAGAATGGGAAACACTTAATCTTACTTTTGCTCCCTTACTCAAAAGTCCCTTCATTGGGCCTGTGTTAGCACAATGAGCAGTTACTATCTCTCCATTTTCTAATTTTATATCTGCGAGAAACCTCTTATACCTCTTAATTAAAACCCCTTCAATTAATGGATCAAAATCAATTATCCGATCATTCATAAATATGTCTTTAGTTAGAAATCAAATATAATTGAAACTTAAACTTATTGAAAAATTTAGACGATTCCAAATGCATTCATTTTTAAAAAATAATGTTTTTTCAATTTCGTTTGGTACTAGTCTAAGTAAATTAGCTGGATGTATAAGACAAATATTTATAGCTGCTGCTTTTGGGGTTGGTGTAACGTACGACGCTTTTAATTATGCATATATAATTCCTGGTTTTTTACTAATAATCATTGGGGGTATTAATGGTCCCTTGCATAACGCAGTCGTTGCAGTTTTAACTCCGCTTAACAAAAAAAATGCAGGGATTGTTTTAACTCAAGTAAGCATAAAACTCTCAATATTATTAATAATTTTAGGCATATTGATTTACTCGAATTCCAGTTTATTAATTGATTTATTGGCCCCGAATTTAAGTTACGAAACAAAATCAATTGCCACTTACCAATTACAAATACTTACACCTTGCATCCCTTTATCCGGCTTCATAGGTTTAAGTTTTGGCGCCTTAAATTCCCAAAGAAAATTCTTTTTATCAAGTATAAGTCCTGCAATAACAAGCTTAACTATTATTTTTTTTATTTTATTTAGTTGGAATTTCAACCAAGAAAATACATCTTCCAATTTCTTTACTTACACGGGATTACTGGCATTTGCAACTTTGACAGGAACTTTAATTCAGTTTGTTGTTCAAATTTGGGAAATAAATAAAATTGGTCTCTTGAGATTAGAGTCAACCTTCAATTTATTTAAAAATGAAGAGAGGAGAATTTTCAAACTAATTATTCCAGCATCTATCTCATCAGGTTTAAGTCAAATTAATGTATTTATCGATATGTTTTTCGCTTCAAGTTTTCAAGGCGCAGCATCTGGACTAGCTTACGGAAACTTTCTTATACAAGCCCCCTTAGGCATATTATCTAACTCCTTGATTCTGCCATTACTTCCAAAATTTTCTAAATTAAGAAGTGAAAAAGACAAAAGAGGTCTCCAAAAAAAATTGATATCTGGGGTAGAGTACTGTTTCTTGGCAGCTATTTTTTTAACCGGATTTTTCATAACATTCAATAATCAAATCGTACAATTAGTTTTTCAAAGAGGATCTTTTGATTATTCAGCAACTTTAAAAGTAAAAAATATATTAATTGCTTATGCAGTTGGCATACCATTTTATCTTTATAGAGATTTATTAGTAAGAACTTACTATTCAATAGAAAAAACAAACTTCCCTTTTAAGTCTTCATTTGCAGGGATAATATTTAATATTTTTTTTGATTGGTTTTTAATTGGTGCCCCAATTAAGAATTTTGGGAATCTTTCTCCATATAATTTCGGAGTTGTGGGAATAATTTTATCTTCAGTAATAGTCAATCTTATAGTCTGTATTTTGCTTTCTTTTAATCTGCGAAATGAAGATATCCATTTACCTAACTTGGATTTATTGAGGAAAATTAGTCTCATGTCATTATCAGCATTTATAGACAGTACACTTTGTTTTACTATTCTCCAAACTACTAATAACTTCAATTCAAATCTTGCAGAATTTTTATTATTAATATTTGGAACTCTAACTTTTTTTGTGATTTATTTTTTACTTACAAAATTCTTGAAAGTAAATAAATTTAAAGTTTCAAAAAAAGAGATTTAGTTTTAAAAAAAACTTTCCAAAATCTCTTCTAATTCTAGAATTTGTGAGTTAGTGATTAAATTAATCAGTGGAATACTATCAACACCATCCCCTACTTTTACATTTATTGCTTTAAGACTTAATTTTGCAGCCTCCAATGGGCCTTGATCTCTATTGCTGATACATTCAATAGCAAGATGCCTAGCTAGTCCAGCGTCTCCAAGATACAAATTCCACTTTTCTATTTTTATAAAAACCTTTTCGGAAATAACATTTTCTAGATCACTTATACTTATCTGAGAGTCCATAAATAGAAATTAATTTAAGTTGATTGTTTTGAAGTATCTTTTGGTTTTTTTATAATTACGAAAAGTAAATGGGAGGCCAAAAGAACTGACCAAACAATTGCAAAATTATTAAAAAAGCTGATTTCATACTTAATCTCTTTTAAAAGCCACGTGCCACTTACAATCGCAGTAAATATCATGCAGTGAATAACAAAATTTACTATTCGAGAAAAATGTTTATAGATAGGATCTTCTGAGTCACCATTTCCGTACCACTTTATAGGCATATTAATAATTAGATTGTTAATAATAGACATTTTACCCGAAATCTAGTTGACTAAGAGACCCTGAAACAGAGATATTACATAATTATGCGCCTGTAGCTCAGTGGATTAGAGCACCTGACTACGGATCAGGGTGTCGGGAGTTCGAATCTCTCCAGGCGCGTGTAAAATTCTGAAATATTCTTTTTATATTTTTCTAAAAAATATCGTCTATATTAAGGGTATTACTTATCAAATTCAATGAATATCCTTCAAAATCTTGTAGAAAGTGATCCAGTAATATCAAATTTTATTAACTCTGAAAAAAATAGGCAGGAAACTCATCTTGAGTTAATCGCAAGCGAAAATTTCGCATCAATTGCCGTTATGCAGGCTCAAGGTTCCGTACTTACAAATAAATACGCCGAGGGATTACCCCAAAAAAGATATTACGGGGGATGTGAATTTGTTGATGAAATCGAAGAATTAGCTATTCAGAGAGCGAAAAAATTATTTAATGCAAATTGGGCTAATGTTCAACCCCATAGTGGAGCGCAAGCAAATGCTGCTGTTTTCCTAAGCCTACTTAAACCTGGCGACACAATCATGGGGATGGATTTATCTCATGGTGGACACCTAACTCATGGGTCTCCAGTAAATATGAGTGGTAAATGGTTCAATGCAGTTCACTATGGTGTAAATAAAGAAACTAGTGAATTAAATTTTGATGAAATAAGAGAGATAGCACTTGAAACAAAACCAAAATTAATCATATGCGGGTATTCTGCTTATCCAAGAACAATCGATTTTGAATCATTTAGAAATATTGCAGATGAAATTGGTGCTTTCTTAATGGCTGATATTGCACATATTGCCGGTCTTGTAGCAAGTAAACTTCACCCAAACCCAATACCCTATTGTGATGTAGTAACTACAACTACTCATAAAACATTAAGAGGGCCTAGAGGGGGACTTATCTTATGTAAAGATGCAGAATTTGGAAAGAAATTTGATAAATCTGTTTTCCCTGGAACTCAGGGTGGTCCCCTAGAACATATAATTGCCGCTAAAGCAGTTGCATTTGGAGAAGCCTTGCAGCCAGATTTCGTTAATTATTCCCAAAAAGTAATAAAAAATGCAAAGGTTCTAGCTTCAACTTTAATAAGTAGAGGTATCGATATCGTCAGTGGAGGCACTGACAACCATATTGTTTTACTCGATTTAAGAAGTATCAATATGACTGGTAAAATTGCTGACTTGCTTGTAAGTGAAGTTAATATCACTGCAAATAAAAATACGGTTCCATTTGACCCTGAATCACCTTTTGTAACCAGCGGACTAAGGTTGGGAACTGCTGCTTTAACTACTAGAGGATTTAATGAAAATGCTTTTGCTGAAGTTGGTGAAATTATTGCTGATAGATTACTTAACCCAGACGATTCACTAATTGAAAATCAATGTAAAGAAAGAGTATTAACCTTATGTAATCGTTTCCCTCTTTATGAAGGTAATCTTAAAGCATCAATTAAATGAGTCCTAACTCCAAGGGAGTTGAAATTCTTTCTATTGGAACAGAACTACTCTTAGGAAATATTATAAATACAAATGCTCAATGGATTTCTGAACAGTTATCTCAATTAGGTTTAAATCACTTTAGGCAATCAACTGTAGGTGATAATTGTGAGCGAATTATAGAAGTAATTCAAGAAATAGCGAAAAGAAGTAATCTTCTAATTACAACAGGTGGCTTGGGACCCACCCCAGATGACTTAACTACTGAAGCAATAGCCAAATCTTTTAATGTAACTCTTCTTGAAAGACCCCACTTATGGGATGAAATTAAACAAAAACTGTCAAACTCAAAACTCAAGGACAATTCATCTAGCTTAAGAAAACAATGTCTCTTCCCAAAAAATGCTCAAATAATTAATAATCCTAGGGGCACTGCCCCAGGAATGATTTGGGAACCAATAAAAGGATTTACTATTCTTACTTTTCCTGGAGTACCCAGTGAAATGAAAACTATGTGGGAAGAGACGGCTTATGATTTCATTAAAACCAAATTCTCAGATAATTATTCCTTTTATTCCAATACTCTTAAATTTGCAGGTATTGGAGAATCTAGTGTTGCAGAAAAAATTAATGATCTATTAAATCTTAAAAACCCGACTGTTGCTCCATATGCAAACTTAGGAGAGGTTAAACTAAGAATCACAGCCCGAGCAAAGAATCATCTAGAAGCAAAAAATATAATTAAACCTGTAAAAGAAAAATTAAAAAAAGATTTTTCGAAATTTATTTTTGGAGAGGATAATGATACTCTCCCTAGCGTCTTAATAAAAGAATTAACCGAGAAGAAACAAACTATTGTTTTTGCTGAATCCTGCACTGGAGGCCTTCTATCTTCATCACTAACATCAATATCAGGCTCATCTCAAGTTTTTAAAGGTAGTATAGTTTCCTACAGTAATGAGCTAAAAAATTCATTATTAAATATTTCTGAAGAAAAGCTTAAAAAATATGGTGCCGTTTCTGAAGAAGTTTGTAAGGCCATGGCGGTTAATGTAAAAGAGAAATTAGGAGCAGATTGGGCAATAGCAATTAGTGGAATAGCTGGACCTAACGGAGGCAGTCAAGATAAACCGGTTGGACTAGTCTATATTTCAATTTCAGGACCAAATAATCACATAACTAATATAAAAAAACTATTTAACTCAACACGAAATCGAATAGAAATTCAAAGACTAAGTGTAAATGTGTGTTTGAACAGCCTCCGATTAATCCTATTATCGAATAGTAAGTAACTATTTTTACAAATTGAGTCAAGATACCCTATTTGATAAAGTTTGGGATTTACATAAGGTTTCAAGTCTTCCAGGTGGATCAGATCAAATATTTATTGGTCTTCACCTTATACATGAAGTAACAAGTCCTCAAGCATTTGGCGCTTTACGAGACAAAAACTTAAAAGTAAAATTTCCTAATAGAACTGTTGCCACAGTTGATCATATTGTGCCAACCGATAATCAGACCAGGCCTTTCAAAGATAATCTTGCTGAACAAATGATTAGCACATTAGAGAAGAATTGCTTACAACATAAAATAAAATTTTTTAATATTGGTAGCGGTAATCAAGGAATAGTACATGTTGTGGCTCCAGAATTGGGGCTAACGCAGCCAGGAATGACAATAGCTTGTGGAGACTCACATACTTCAACTCATGGAGCTTTTGGTTCAATTGCTTTTGGGATAGGTACAAGCCAAGTAAGAGATGTTCTGGCTACCCAAACCATCGCAATGAACAAATTAAAGGTAAGGCAAATTTGGTGTGAGAATAATTTATCTAATGGGGTTTATGCTAAGGATTTAGTACTTCATATTATTAATAAACTTGGAGTAAAAGCCGGGGTAGGTTTTGCTTATGAGTTTGCAGGGCCTGCAATCAATGCATTATCAATGGAAGAAAGAATGACTATATGCAATATGTCTATTGAAGGAGGAGCAAGATGTGGCTATATAAACCCAGATGAAAAGACCTTTAGTTATATAAAAAATAAATTATGCGCACCAAAAAATGACCATTGGGAAAAAGCACTCACATGGTGGAAATCATTAAAAAGTGATGAAGATTCAATTTATGATGATGTAATTAAAATAGATGCTTCTAAAATAGAACCAACGGTTACTTGGGGGATTACTCCAGGTCAAAGTATAGGCATTAATCAAAAAATTCCTCTTTTAGATGAATTGTGCCCAAATGATAAATTAGTTGCTGAAGAGGCTTATGAATATATGAGTTTCAAGCCAGGACAATCAATAAAAGATTTTCCGGTAGAGGTTTGTTTCATAGGCAGTTGCACAAATGGGCGAATTAGTGACTTGCGAGTTGCAGCTAAAGTACTAAAAGACAAAAAAGTATCAAAGAATGTAAAAGCATTTGTAGTTCCAGGTTCAGAAAAAGTAGCCACTGAAGCAAAAAATGAAGGTCTTGATCAGATATTCAAGGATTCTGGATTTCAATGGAGAGAGCCAGGCTGCTCAATGTGTTTAGCAATGAATTCAGATAAGCTAATAGGTAATCAAGTTAGCGCTAGTTCTAGTAATAGAAATTTCAAGGGTAGACAGGGATCGCCAAGCGGGAGGACACTTCTAATGAGTCCAGCAATGGTTGCTGCTGCCGCAATTAACGGCAAAGTCAGTGACGTGCGTGAATTTATTAACTAATGAAATCAGGATTCACACCGCCAATTGGAAAAATTTTACAAATAAACGGTCAATGTATCTCATTGATTGGTAACGACATTGATACAGATCGAATAATTCCAGCACGCTTCTTAAAATGTGTTAACTTTGATTCATTAGGTGAATCTGTTTTTGAAGACGATAGAAAGACTTTAAAGGGAAGTCATCCATTTGATCTAGAGAAAAACAAAAATGCGACAATACTAATTGTTAATAGCAATTTTGGGTGTGGTTCCAGCAGAGAGCATGCTCCCCAAGCACTTATGCGATGGGGTATAAAAGGAATCATAGGCGAAAGTTTCGCTGATATTTTTTATAGTAACTGTGTTGCAATCGGAATTCCATGTTTTACGCTTCCTAAAAAATCAATACAACAAATTCAAAAATATATAGATCAAAAATTTTTATATTTAGAAATTAATTTGAAAAATTCCCTAGTAAAATCTAAAGATCTAAATTTTACTCTCGAGATTAAAGAAAGCTCAAGAAAAATGTTTTTATCTGGCGAATGGGATGCAACTTCAACACTACTTAAGAATAAAAATCTAATTGAAAATAAATTTAACGATTTACCTTATTTAAAATTTAATAATCATTTCTTTTAGCTATTTAAATCCAAAAAGACTCAAAGAAATTCCTCCCGCTTGATTATGAGGTTGATAAAAAAGACCAAATTCATATGATCGTTTTTTCCAATTTAATGAGATTTTAGAATTTATAAATTCACCATAATCATCAGAATCATTTGTTAAGTTCAAAGTCCCAATACTTTTGAGAATTACTGGTCCAAATAATTGCTGATCAAGAGCTATATTTAAAGTGTATTTATCATTATTTTGGTCGAATTTAAAAACACTTTCTCCACTACTAAATTTATAAAAAGGGAAAAGGCTTAAACGAGTATAGTCAAAAGTTTTATTTTTAAAATTACCTAATATTAATTCTGGGCCTATACCAATACCTAAATGTTCTTGATGATCTCCATTTTCGTAAAAAGAATATGATGCTTCTAATCTTGTGTTGATACTGAATCCCTTTGTGATTGGCTCAGGAATATATTTATATGAAGTATCAATATATTTATTTTTAGGTTCTTTAATACTAATCGGAATTTTCTGATTTAGAGAATAAAACAAATTACCTTTTAGGTTTGTTAAAAGATTTTTTGTATTTAATGACTCTGCAGTTATATTAGCCAACCCTAAAGATAAAAATTCTGTTTTTTTAATGCCATTATCAATCCATGTATTTTCTTTTTGTAATTTTGAACCATAACCTGAGTATATTTCCGCTTCACCTAATGAACCGTTCCAAAACCTCTCTCTATAGACTCCATAAAAGCTTTTTTCCCATTTTGAATCTAAGAATTTAATTTCCCTACTCAACTTAGTTTTAAATCTAAATGCATGCGAAAATTTATCAAAATCAAGGGAATTTAAATTTTTTTCAATTTCTAAATCCCAATTATTTATTGGACCTTTTATCTGAGATTTTAGAGCAAAATAATCTTCAAAACTTGCATCTCTCTTAACTTTCTCTGAAGTTATTGATTCGTCTTTCTTAACAAAGCTTTTTGTATAACCTTTAATTGAGCGTTGAATCAAGAATTGTGGCTCTAAATCAAGAACAAAATCATCAGAAATATCTATAGAATCAAATTTCCTCCCAATAAAATACCCATCCTTATCTAAATTCTCATATCCTAAATTCCATCTGTTTTTTAAATTAAAGGATTCTTTGGATTTTGTTAAAGTTCTATTTCCAAGCCAAAAAGGGATTGGTACTTTTTCTTCGAATATTAAATAATTTAATGATGACTTGAATCTTAATTTCTCTTTTTCAGAAATAACTTCTAATGAATTAATTTTTAATTTCACTTGTTTCAATTCAAGTAAATCATTACTAAATACAGCCTCCCTACTTTTCCATTTTTCCCCATCTATAATCATTTTCTTTGTATAAAATAACCAATTCTCAACCTTGCTTGGCGTATTTAATACTTCCTTTTTTTTTAATTCAAGTAAACTTTCTATCTCATTAGAATTTGATGAACTGAAATTTGAAGATAAGTCATCCAACAAGGTATTTGTATTGATAGATCCACGAACATCTAACAAATACCCTTTTTCACTAATAAAACTGTATTCTAAAAGTGATGCTTTGAAGATTTGATCCCCGAATATAAGTTTTATATTTCCTTTGGCACTAATTTTTTTATTTGGCTTATCGTAAAGTAAATTATCAGCTTTAAGCACTTTCCCTTTGTATGAAACAGAGACGTTACCATCTGCGTAAATAACATCATTTAATTCTGATTGTTTATCGGATTGAATTATTATTTCTTTTGGGTTCTCGCTAATAAAAGCTAATAGTGTATTTGGATAATCGTTTAAAGTTTTATTATCCAAAGGAATTAGCTCAGAGGAATTAGATAAAATTTTGTTTCCCGATGATTTTGACTTATTTAATTTGAGAGGGATATTATTCTCGCTTATATTAATTTTCTCTAGATCAACAGATTTTGATGGCTCTGTAAAATTAAAAATTAAAAAAGAAAAAAATATTACTTTTTTTAATATTCCTGAATTCAATGTAAAAAATAAGAAAATTAGTCCTGTGGACTTTCTAAATCTTTTCTGTTTGGTGTTCTAGTTGGATCACTTGCTAAGAATCCGAAGAGAAAGATTCCAACGAAGAAAAAGACAATAGTGTAAACAGAAATTTTTAAGGCAAGCATGGAATTACGTAAGCTGTCAGGTTTATATCCTAATAAATTTATATTTAAATTATGGTAAAAGGTTTACTTTTTGTATTTTTGGAAAATTTTGAAATACTTTAAAGAAGATTAATCATCATGGTCATCCCAAGGATCAGTAAGCTTTGCAGCTTTCGGTCCAAACGCAGTCCAAAGGCCAAAACCAGTTAAAGCGAGAAGTAATGCCAGTATTGTTACTGCTATAGAAACTGCAGGATCTGGCGCAGATGATAAAGTTTGCATCAATTTTGCTAAGTTTGTAAACAATTTATGTATAAGTTCTTATACAATAGCTAAATAATAATAGATTTTGTGAATTAAACATGGGACAAAAAACAGCTTTAGGAAGTCTTTTAAAAGCAATTGGCAATTCAGGTCAAGGAAAAGTTGTCCCTGGTTGGGGAGCAGTTCCTATCATGACAGTCATAGGTCTCTTACTACTGATATTTTTAGTTATTCTTCTACAAATTTATAACCAATCACTGCTGCTACAGGGTTTTTCAGTTGATTGGAACGGAAACTAAAATTTTTACCATCAAAAAGTTAATTATTCATCTGATTATGACTAAATAAACTTTTTAGGTAATCTTGTTTTGATTTAATTAGTTATAGTTTGTAATTAAATTTATAATTCTAAATGAAAAGAGATTTAGAAATAAATCATGAATGAAATATATTTAGTTGGATTAGGTAATCCAGGTAAAAAATACTCAAACAGTAGACATAATATAGGTTTTTTACTTCTTGAAAATCTCTCAAAAAAATATAACTCAAATTTTTTGTTAAAGGATAAGCTTAAAAGTTTCTGCTCAGAATTCAAAATCAATAATTCCAATTACAGGTTATTTTTACCAAATACGTTTATGAATAATAGTGGTGATGCTGTCCGAGCAATCGTAGATTGGTACAATATTAATTTAGATCAGATTTTTATAATAGTGGATGATAAAGATCTTCCTCTTGGAAAAATAAGATTTAGAAAAAAAGGGAGTTCAGGTGGACATAATGGTCTAAAAAGCATCATTGAAAAATTGCAAACTAATAAATTTAATAGAATAAGAATCGGAATTGGTTCGCCTAAATCAATTAATGAAAAAAATTTCAATACTATTTCTCACGTATTAGGCAATATTTCTCAAGAAGAAAAATTAATATTGGATAAAGTATATAGTAGGGTAATCGAATCTCTAGAAAAATTAAATACTAAAAAAGAAGAACTTATAATTAATGAATTAAATTCTTTTGATAAGGACCAAATTTAACAAATGCGACCAAAACCGGAAACGATAGCCAATGTAAGTATTAAAGAATACTGCTTTTCAAAAAAACAAATTAATGGGGTTGTGGAAGCTAGTCAATTTAAATGGACTTTTACATGGTCTTTTACCAAAGGTTTATTGTTAGTTAATCCTCCCTTGGGAAGAGCTTTAATTGAGGATGCCTTATTAAGATTTTTATTAAAAAAAGATTATGCACTAGAAGCAGGTAATGAATATAAGTTCACTATTTCAGCCAAGTTTTAAAATCAATTTTTTGATTAAAAGTAAACTTCATTTTGCAATAATCCTCTAAAATAATCAAAGCAGATATTGCATCTAGATTTTTATTTAGAATAAAAAACTCCCTAGGAATTAAAAACTTTAAACCGCTAATTGGGAAAAGTTCGAAATATCTTGCTTTGGCTCTATAAGTAGAATTTTTTTCCTCAAAAAATATTATTTCTTTTTTAAAAAAATCTAATTTTTCTCTAACCCCTTCTGCTGTTGTACCGTTTCCAATTATAATTTTTGATATGTCTTCAACAATATTTAAATTTCTGACATAACCTTCAAGCATTTCACTTTTAAGAATGATAGCCTTGTGGACTTTTTTTTCACTTATTTCAGCTAAAACTAACCCACATTTATATTTACCAGGATCAATAGATACTAATTTAACCATTTAAATCATAATTTAGTAATATTCAAATCAACTATTATTGGGTCTGCTGTTTTACTATCTTTTAAAGATACCACCTCTAATTGATATTTTATATTTTGGTTCATCTTCAATCCATCTCTAATTTTTTTTATAAAGTTTCCTCTCGTAGTAATTTCGTTAACAATGGATCCTCTTGACTTGATTTTGTCTCTAGTTTTTCCCAACAATGTTTTAATTGTTAAATTGATATTTTTATAATCAAGATCATTTTCTCCCAAAATTTCACTTGTAATTACTTCTCCTTTTCTTACAATAATCGTATTTTGCAGGAGCTCTGGGTAGACAAAAACAAAATTATCTCCTTTTAAAACATTAGTTGCTGATTTAATCAACAAAATCCAATTCCCTCCTTTTGTAGTAACCCGTTCAATTTCAGAAATATCACTAGGTCTCCACAAAAGAATATTTTTTATTTCTTTTTTATTAGGTATTACGATTGTTTGAACATATTTATCTGCACTATTGAAAATCTTTCCTAGATCTAATTTTATATCTGGATTAGAAGCAACATCTGCAATAAATAAAGTTTGATCTCTTTTAATCACTACTTTTCCTCTTCTAAATTCTTTAACATCACTTTTTAGTTTATTTAATTGTTTCTCTTTACTATTTATTTTATCTTCGAGCTTCTTCCTTTCTTCCTGCAAAGGAACAAGAGCCTTTTTACTTTCATCCAAAGTTTTTTGCAAGAAAGGAATATCCACAAAAAGCCTTTGCCTAAATTCTTCACTAACTAAAAGCAATAATCCTATAGATATTGCACTTATAAAGCCTCCAGTAAGTATCGTGACAATTGTCGCTGTTTTTTTTGGTCTTAATTTGTAGATACTAAATCTTGCTTTACCAATCTTTGTTCCAAGCAAATCACCAAATGGTGCAATTAATCCGCCAAGTAATATTAAAAAAACAATTAAAATCCAGGCCACACTTTTTCAAGCTCTCTTCACATCATAATTAATGATGAATCAATTAAACCTTTTTGCAAGAGCTATTGGGTCAAATACTGTTATCTTTTTTCTTTCAATAGTGAGGAGTCCGGAATCTTTTAAATCTCCCAATAATCTCGTAATTGTTACCCTTGTTGAACCAATAGCTTCAGCAATAGCTTGATGTGAAAGTCTTAAATCTATAGTAATGCCTTTTTCGCTCGCAACTCCAAAGTCTCTACAAAGTACCATTAAAAAGCTTACTAAACGAGAAGACATATCTCTATGAGTAAGAGTTTCTATCATTGTTTCAGTTTGTAGAATCCTACTTGAGAGACCTTGCAATAATAATAGTCCTACTGATGCATCATCCTCTATTGCTCTTAAAACAGAATTAGCTGGGGCTGTTATCATTTCAACTCTTGTAAAGGCTATAGAATGATAAAAACGATCAGATCTATGACCTGTCAGAAGTGATAAAACACCAAATAGACTATTTTCCCTTAAAAGAGCAACAGTTATTTCTTCACCTGACTCATAAACTCTTGATAACCTTACTGCACCTCTTCTTATAAGATAAACCCTCTCAGCAGGATCCCCAGGAAAAAATATCGTTTTAGATCTCTCAACCATTTCTGTGCTTGCACCATCAAGACCTTTAATTACTTCCATTAAAGTTCTATTGATTGGGAAACGTTCCCCGACAGTGTTAATTTTACTTTGACCGGATTGTTGCGAATTAAAGCGACTTAATCCTCGAGAAGAAGAAGGTATCATAAATATCTTTATTAATAAAAAATTTAAGAAGACACCCTGAAATATCTTGTATCAACAGTAACATTTTTAAATTCTTTTTCTTTTCTGTATAAACTTTATATAGCTTATTTTAACTTTCTCAAAGCTTTTTTAAGTAAAATTACACTACATGCAGTGTTAATGAATTCAAATTATACTGCATGTAGAAAAGAATTTAAAATAATGGTAATTAGCTCATCCAATAGTTATTCCAAAAATAATCCTCAAGTAGTACAAATAAATTCAGCTAATAAAATTAACTTAAAAAGATTTAAACAAAATGGGCAAATCCAAATCTACCAATCTTTGTATAGAGGGAGCTACTCCTCTATCATCAGTGATTCTCTAAGAAATGCGGCTCTTGGGAGAAAGGTACTTTTAATACAATTCATGAAAGGAGGAGTTAAACAAGGTATTGATAATGCAGTAAGCCTTTGTGGAAATTTAACTTGGTTAAGGGCATCAGATTCCTTTGATCAATATCATTCTGAAGAAATTGAAAATAATAAAAACTTAAAAAAATCTATTCACAAATCTACTCATGATTTATGGAATTTTTGCAAAAAAGAATTACTTTCTGGGGAAAATGATCAAATAATACTTGATGAAATTTCTCTCGCTATTGAGATGAAAATCATAGATAAGGATGACTTGATTTCAACACTTGAAAACCGTTTTATATCAGGAGATGTAATCCTTACTGGTACAGATATGCCTAAAGATTTATTATTAATGGCCAACCAAATTACCGAACTACGTTCATAGTACAATGCTTAAAAATGATCTCTGGATAAATCAAAAAGCCTCTGAAGGAATGATAAATCCCTTCCAATCAAATTTAGTACGGCATCTTGATCCCAATAATCATCAAAAGCCAGTTTTGAGTTATGGATGTTCATCATATGGCTATGATTTAAGACTTTCATCAAAAGAATTCCTAATTTTTAGACATATCCCAGGGACAGTCATGAATCCCAAAAAGTTTAACCCTGATAATTTAGAAAAAACTATTCTCCATCATGATGATGATGGAGACTTTTTTATCCTTCCAGCGCACTCCTATGGTCTGGGGGTGGCTTTAGAGAAAATGAAAGTGCCCGAAAATATAACTGTAATTTGTATCGGTAAAAGTACTTACGCAAGACTTGGAATTATAGTTAATACAACGCCTGCAGAGGCTGGATGGGAAGGTCACCTAACTTTAGAGTTTAGTAATAGTTCTGGAGCAGATTGCAGAATTTATGCAAATGAGGGTATTTGTCAACTTCTCTTTTTTGAGGGTGACCCTTGTGCAACAACATATGAAGATCGAAGAGGTAAATATCAAAATCAACCAGAAAAGGTAACTCTAGCCAAAATCTAAAATGAGCAAAGTTGAACTAATTTCGCTAACTCCTGATGCAGAAAAAACAATGGCTTACATTGCGAGAGTAAGTAATCCAAACAATCAAAAAAATGAAGATTATTCAAAATTATTGAGTTATTGCATTAAAAATGAACATTGGAGCGTGTTTGAACAATCATTTATGACCTTACAAATCGAAACTAATAGAGGAATTGCAGCTCAAATTTTAAGACATAGATCATTTACTTTCCAGGAATTTTCACAGAGATACGCAGATAGTTCACAATTGGGGAATATTCCATTACCAGAATTAAGAAGACAAGATTTTAAAAACAGGCAAAATTCTATTCCTGACCTCCCTGATGAGTTAAAAAAAAGGTTCAATTCAAAAATTTCTTCGCATTTTAAAGCTGCTTCAGAATTGTATGAAGATTTACTTGCTGAAGGAATAGCCAAAGAATGTGCAAGATTTGTTTTGCCATTAGCAACTCCAACTAGAATCTATATGTCTGGATCATGCAGATCATGGATTCATTACATACATTTAAGATCCGCTCACGGTACTCAAGAGGAACACAAGTCTATTGCACAAAATTGCAAAACTATATTTAAACAAAGTTTTCCGGTTGTATCAAAATCGTTAGATTGGTAAATATTATCCATGACTACGAGGTGCAACCTCATGGTTTTTATTTTCTTTGATTACTGAAAATTCAGTATTAAGAATTTCTTCGCCAGATACTTCTTCTTTTTCCAGTTGATCAATAGATTCTTTTATTGTTTTTTCTTCTTGTTTACCAATAAAAGTTGATATTAATTTACCCTGCCTATTAAAAAGATTAAGTTGAGGAATCCCATTTACAGCAAATTTACGGATGTACTTATCCCACTTTGGATTATCAACATTTAAAAAAACAAAATTAATATCTTTTTCGTATTCATCTTTCAAAGCAGAAACTTTTGGAGCCATTTCTTTGCAAACTTCACACCACTCAGCATAAAATTCAAGGAATGTGGGTTTATTGTTTTTAAATGCTATTTCAGGATCAACAGATAATTCCCCAAAACTCTTCAGAAGATAATTTGATTGAAAAAAAAGATTTCTTAACAAAAATAAAGAAACAATAGATATAGAAATAAGCAAGACAATAATTGCTTTTGAGTTTTTGTTTAAAAGTGGCTCTTTACTTTCAGATTGCATATAAATACTTCCTGACTAGAAACATCTTAATTAAGTTAAACAAATAAAGAGAATTAAATTACGTTACCTTTTAATCAACTGATAAAATAAGAAATTAGTAATTATCCAAAATTTCTTTAATTCCTGAAATCTAATTATGCAATCAATCTTTGGAACTGATGGAATAAGAGGAAGATACAATGAAGAGATAACTTATTCTCTAGCTTACAAAGTAGGATTTGCTCTAGGTTCGAATTTAGAAAAGAAAAATCCAATATTAATTGGAAGAGATACAAGAATTAGTGGAGATATTCTACTTCAGGCCATAACAGAAGGTATAAATGATAGTGGAAAAAAATTTATAAATCTTGGAATCTGTCCTACCCCAGCCATACCTTTTTTAATTAAAAAAGAAAACCTAAGTAGTGGGATTATGATATCTGCAAGTCATAATCCACCAGAATATAATGGCATAAAAATATTTGACCATAATGGTCAAAAAATTACCAATTCTTTTGAAAATAAAATTCAAAAATTAATTGAAGAGTCGAATCAAAATATATCAGTTTCTCCAAAAGTGAGACTCTTAAATACAGATAAAGATCTCATGGATATCTACATTAAAAGCCTAATCCAAACAATGGGCGGTGAAAATTTAGGCGGCTTGAAAATAATATTAGATACATGCCATGGATCAGCCACAAGCTGCGCAAAAAAAATTTTTGAGTCTCTTGGTGCTGATGTAAGAGTTATCAATAACTCTAAAAATGGGACGAAAATTAATTTAAATTGTGGTTCTACCAACCTAGAACCATTAAAAAAAGCATTAAAAGAGAGTCCTGCAGATATGGGATTTAGCTTCGATGGGGATGCCGATAGAGTAATTGGAGTGGATTCAAAAGGAAATGTTTTAGATGGAGATCACATTCTTTTTCTTTGGGGTAGAGAACTTATGGAACAAAAACTTCTCACAAATAATTTACTCATATCAACGCAAATGGCAAACTTAGGTTTTGAAAATGCTTGGAGGAAAATTGGAGGAATTCTATATAGAACTAATGTAGGAGATAAATATGTTTATGAAGCACTTAAGGAAAAAAAAGCTTTTTTAGGAGGTGAGCAGTCAGGTCATATCCTTTCAAAAATAAATAATTTTTCTGGAGATGGGATATTGACTGCACTGCAAATTTCTAAATATTGTAAGCAGAAAAAAATAAATTTAAATGATTGGCTTAAAAGTAGTTTCGAACCTTTTCCGCAAAATCTAACCAACATCAATTTAGATTTTAATATTAATAAATTAAATCCAAAAACCAAACTCTTAATTATTCAAACTTTAGAAAATTTTCAGGAAATGTATTCGCATAATTGTAAAGTTTATATAAGGCCTAGCGGCACAGAACCCGTAATAAGAGTTCTAGTTGAGGCTAAAAATCAGAGGAAAGTAGATTCTTTATCAAGCGAAATAAAAAACAAACTCTTTTTAGAAATTAATAAAATAATAAATTAACGATGAATCAAGTTCTTATATAAATCCCTTCAAAAATATCAAGCTGATTAATAATGACATACTTTTCCCGATTAGTTTTAACTTTATTAGGATTAAAACTTTTGGAATAATTAAAATCTCTTTTATTTATAGTTTTAAAATAAAAATTACTTGATATAGTGAAATCCATATAATCGAATAAATCCTTTACATCTGTCTTTATAAAAATTAGGGCCCCTTTTTGCAATGAATTTGAAAGAGTATTAATAAATTCTGGCTGAATTACACGCCTTTTATAATGTCTCTTCTTAAACCATGGATCAGGAAAATTAAAAGAAATACTTTTTAGATTTTTGATAATAAATTTACTTTGGACATCGTTCAAAATATTATTAGCATTCCCAAATAAAAAATATAAATTTTTAATTTCTCTTTCAAGCACTTTTAATTTGGCATTTTTGACTAATTTCTCACGGATTTCAATTCCCAAATAATTCCAACTGGTGTTAACTAAAGCTAAATCAAAAAGAAACTCTCCAGCAGCACAACCTATATCCAAATGAAGATTCAATTTAGAATCACCAAACATTTCATTCAAAGCGGGTATATTCTCAATTTGATTAAAATTACTACTAAGCGGATTAACATGCTGTCTCATAGAATTATTAATATATTTCTAGGAAATAATATAAGGATGCATAATATTCACAACTATGACAATAGTAAGTTCAAAAGTAATACTTTGATGTTTAATTATTATGTATTTAAAAAGAAAAAGTTTTGAACGTTTTTAATCAACTTTCTATTTGGCTATCGTTTCAACTTGCAGTAATTTTCCTTATTGGTTTACCTGTTACTTTATCCTTTTGGTCAATTAAAAAAAGAAATAAAGCGGTAAATAAACTTCTTTCAATTTATTGGAAAATATCCCTTTTATTTTTTATAAGCCTTCTACTTTTAATAGGAAATTATAATCATGCTCTTGTGATAACAAATATCTCAACGCTATTAATGACAGTTTCAGTTTGGTTTTGGAACGATATTAATGATGAATTAAGAGAATATGATTTTTCTTACCTACTTACTACAACCACAAAAATATGGAGATGGACGGTAACTTTTATATCTCTGAATTTCTTAATTCAGAGTTTACAAAATTTTAACTGCTTTTCTTTTATTAATTCTGATGCGTGCGTAATATGGCTTCAGCCTTCTTCTAATTTGTATATTTTTATAAAAAACTTATTTAATTTTTTATTCGGAGCTAACTTTACTCAGCCCATAGCAAAATTTTTAGGATTATTTGCATTATTAATCTATATTTTAGGCCTTATTCAATGGTCAATAATCAAATTACCTAAAAATGGAAGAAACTCTTGCTTCTCCGAAAATGGCAGAAATTGATTTAATAAAAAACCTTGAAAAAATAAGTTCTGAGATACCTAATAGGATACTTAAACTCGAAGGTTTCATTATAAAAGAAAATTACCAAGAACATTTAGAAATACTTATTTTCAAAGGTTTCAGTAGTTCAACAACTCATCCAATTGAAATAGATTTAGAAAAGAAAGTTATAGCATTTAAATATATACTTACAAACTTTAAACTTTATCAAGCACCCTTAACAGAAACCGAAGATAATTTTATAAGAGAAAACCAAAACTCAGTTTTCTTTTTGAATCAAAAAAACTGGATTTAAGTAAATTCAAGATTAATGATATTTGAACATCTTTTGCATAATTTTGTATTTTGGATTCCATTAAAAGTTTCTTTTTGATAATGCCAACATCTATCACATTTTTGACCATCCGCTTTTATTATTTGAATTTTCCCAAGTAGGTTGTTATCGATAATCAGAGAATTCTTCACCAAATCAGTTGTAACTTGGAACTTTGACACTATAAGCCAATCCCTAAATAAATCTACATCCTTATTACCAAATTTTTTTAGCCAAGTCAGTGAATCTTTTACAACTTTATTTTTAGGTAAATAATTAACTTCAGTTTCTAAAGCTGCTCCAATTATTTGTTTGTTCCTACATACTTCTATAGCCTTGTTAATTTCAACCCTCAAATTTCTTAAATTTACAATATGCTCATTAAGAATTTGATTTTTCCATGACTTCGAAAATTTTGGCCATCCTCTCTTAAATACTGACTTTTCTTTAGTTGAATATGGGATATTTTGCCAAATATCTTCAGCCATATGACAAAGTACTGGAGAAATAAGTACGGCTAAATTTTCAACAACTTTTGACATGACAAACTGACATGATCTTCTCCTAAATTGTGATTTAGAACTTACATATAACCTATCCTTTGCAATATCTAAATAAAAATTTGATAGGTCTACGACGCAAAAACTTTGTAGGATTTGGAAAAATTTTGAAAATTCATAATTTTCATAAGCATTAGATATTTGCTCTGTAACCTCAACTAATCTTCCTAACATCCATTGATCTAAAAGAGGCAATTTATTAATTTCAAAACTATCAATTTCAGGATCATAATCATGAATATTACCTAAAAGATATCTTGCAGTATTGCGAACTTTTCTGTAAACGTCTGAAAGTTGCTTAAGTATATTTGAACCAATTGGAACATCTACTGAATAATCAACAGAGCTTACCCATAACCTTAAAACATCAGCGCCATAAGCAGGTTCAGTTTTTTTATTATTACCCCCATTAATAATTATATTTGGATCAACAACATTGCCTAAAGATTTGCTCATTTTTCTTCCGTTTTCATCAAGTGCAAAACCGTGAGTTAAAACCTTCTTATATGGAGGCTTATTATTTACTGCAACAGATGTTAGCAAAGATGACTGGAACCATCCTCGATGTTGATCTGATCCCTCTAAATAAAGATCGGCTGGATACTTTAATTCGCTTCTTAGTTCACATACTGCGGCCCAACTAGATCCTGAATCGAACCAAACATCCATTGTATCTGTCCCTTTTTTCCATAAATCTGATTCTTTTGCAAAATTTTCTGGCAGTAGGTCCTTAACATCCCAATCCCACCAAATATCTGCTCCATGTTCACTAAAAAGTAATTGAATATGATTAATTATCTCGCTGTTAAGAAGAATTTCATTACCATTTTTTTTATAAAAAACTGGAATTGGGACTCCCCATGACCTTTGTCTAGAAATACACCAATCTCCTCTACCAACAACCATAGAATAAATTCTTTTCTTTCCAGTTGCTGGCATCCATTCAACTTCTTCGATTGCTTTTAAAGCAGATGATCTAAAGCCATTTACAGATGCGAACCATTGTTCTGTTGCCCTAAAAATAGTTGGTTTTTTGGTTCTCCAATCATACGGATATCTATGCTTATAATTTTCTTGTAATAGAAGCAAATTATTCGCCTTTAAATATTCAATAATTAAAACATTTGCATCTTTAAGAACATTTGATCCTTTGAACTGGCCAGAATATTCATTTAAGTTACCCTTTTCATCAACAACACATGTTATTGGTAAATCATATTTTTGACCAACATTAAAATCATCTATCCCATGACCAGGAGCAGTATGAACAAGCCCAGTACCTGATTCGGTAGTTATATAGTCACCTCCAATTACAATTCTGCAATGTTTATTTTTAGAGGGATGTTGATATTCAATATTTTCCAGTTTAGAGCCTTTAACCTCCAAAAGCACCTTGAAATCTTTATTAAATTTCGTACTTATTTCAGAAGATAAATCTTTTGCAAAAAGGTAAATCCCTTTTTCTTCATCGATAGCAAAAACATAATTAATTTTTGGATTTACTGCAACTGCTTCATTGCCAGGTATAGTCCAAGGAGTAGTGGTCCAAATAGTTATGAAAGAATTATTTTGAAAAAAATCTTTTTTGATATTAGGATTTTCTTGTATAAAAATAAATAGAATTTCTTCAGGTATTTTAGTGATTTTTAAAGAAACATAAATACTTTTTGAATAGTGTTCATCAGGATATTCTAATTCTGCTTCTGCGAGTGCAGTCCTTGAGCTTGGACTCCAATGAACAGGTTTAAGGCCTCGATATATATAGCCATTCAAAAACATTTTACCAAATACTCCAATCTGAGCAGATTCATAACTTTTCTTAAGAGTTAAGTAAGGATTATCCCAATCGCCCCATATACCCCACCTTTTAAAACCCTCCATTTGATTATTAATTTGGTTGTGGGCATAATCGGTTGCTTTTTTTCTTAGATTTAGAGTATCTAGATTCTTTCTTTCATCAGATTTTAAATTCTGAAGAACTTTTAATTCAATAGGTAATCCATGGCAGTCCCAGCCAGGTACGTAGTGGACCTTAAATCCTCTTAAGGTTTTATATTTATTTATTATGTCTTTTAAAACTTTATTCAGGGCATGACCCATATGAAGCGCTCCATTTGCATATGGTGGGCCATCATGTAATGTAAATATTTCGCCTGAGTTACTTGAACCTAATTGGAAATCAATATTATTTTTAGCCCAAAAATTCTGAATCTCAGGTTCTCTTACAACTGAGTTAGCACGCATTGAGAAGTCAGTTTTAAGCAAATTTAAAGTTTCTTTATAAGAAAATTCTAATTTTTGTTCTTTGCTACTTTGAGATTTCATACGACGATACAAGAAATATTTGTGATCAAAAGAATTATTTAAATAAATCTAATACATTATATTGTTTCTTAATTGAACTGAAGTTTTTTTGGGATGTTTCAAATGACCTGTTTATTTGATTTCAGACTTTTATATTATCATTTTTATCAGTTCTTACCCACTTTTTTTGAGTTATATTTTTATTATTGCTACCAAATTTAAAAAAATTTGAAAATTTCGTAAAATTACTAAATACCATGTTAATAGCTTTTAATATTTTCGAAAAGTTATTTTTAAATTCCAAAAAGGTGGTTAATCTTTTTTTTTCGTTATCTGTCAATTGGTACCATCTAGATAAAAAAAGCTCTACCAGATAAAAAATAACTAGTATTGTTAAGACGAGGAAACTTACAAAAAAAGATTCATCTATTGTTTTATATTTAATTATTAATATCAAACCTATTAATAAATTTAAAAAAGCTTTTATTAAATCGTTTGGTCTGCCGAGCTCAAGATAAAGTATCGGTACAGATAAAAAAATGGTTCCAATTAAAATATAAAAAGTTCCCAAATAAAATATCGAACTATTCATTAAATTAACTACTTTACTAAATTATAAGAGTTGATATCAATAAACAAACTATCTATCAGAATTTCCTTAAGTGCGGTCGGGGAGACTTGAACTCCCACACCCGAAGATACGAGTACCTAAAACTCGCGCGTCTACCAATTCCGCCACGACCGCTCAAATAAAATAATAATTGAAAGAGGTTTATTTTAAAAATTTTTTTTCTTAAGATGATTAATTTGACACATTAAAATTAAATTAAAAATCTCCTCAAAGAAATTTTTTATGTTTGAGCATGCAATCATCTTAAAATATTAGTTATATTGTCTAAAGAATAAAAGAAACGATTTCAAACTTAACCAGTAAAAATACAACAAAAAATACTAATTCTTCAAAAACATTTAATTGGCAAAAAGAGATTAAAAATTATGTAGATCCGCCGAGTTTTTGGAATCCAACGTTAGGTTTATTTTTTGGCGGTTATTTTCTCGCTTTTCTTAGCATTTGGCAATGGTATAGAGGTGTTTGGCCTTTGCCTCTACTTGTAGCCACTGCATTTTTAGCTTTACATATTGAAGGTACAGTAATTCATGATGCCTGTCATAAAGCTGCTCATCCAGTTCCTTGGATTAATCAAGCAATGGGTCATGGCTCAGCAATTCTATTAGGGTTCAGCTTCCCAGTTTTTACGAGAGTTCATTTACAACATCATATTCACGTAAATCATCCCAAAAATGATCCGGATCATATTGTCAGTACTTTTGGTCCAATTTGGCTAATTGCTCCAAGATTTTTTTATCATGAGGTATTTTTCTTTCAAAGAAAACTCTGGCGAAGATATGAATTATTACAATGGGGAATTGAAAGATCCATATTCATAACAATTATCTTGGCAGGTTTGAAATTTGACTTTATGAATTTAATTTATAATTTATGGTTCGGACCAGCATTAATGGTAGGGGTCACTTTAGGAATATTTTTTGATTATTTACCCCATAGACCATTTCGATCAAGAAATAAATGGATAAATTCTCGAGTTTATCCAAGCAAATTTATGAATTTATTAATAATGGGACAAAATTACCATCTCATTCATCATCTATGGCCTTCGATTCCTTGGTTTGAATACAAAATAGCTTATGAAAAAACTAAGCCTTTATTGGATAAAAAAGGCTCACCTCAAAGAGTTGGGATATTTGAAAGTAAAGAAGACATTTTTAACTTTATTTATGATTTATTTATAGGTGTAAGGAGTCATAGCAAAAAGAGGGGGAAAATAAGAAAAATTATAAATTTATATCCAGGCTTTAAGATAAAAAAATTTTTATTAAAGATAGTCAACAAAACATTTATTGGAAGCAACTAACTTACTCATTCATTAATAATTTTTGGAACTTTAAAATATTTATCTTCTCTCGAAGGTCCCAATTCTAAAAGTTCTTCATTGCAATCAGAATTTTTCTTTTCGTCTTTTCTAAATACATTTACAACCTCTATAGCTCTCGTTGTACAGGGGACATCATCTGTATCAATTTTTTCAAGTTGTCTTATATAATCCAATATCTTTTCTAATTGTTGCGCATGATTATCAATTTCATTTTCGTTAAGTTCTAATCTTGATAAATGAGCAACTTTTTTTACTTCCTCTTTAGTTATTTTTGTCATACATTTAATATCTTTCTTATTAAATAATAGTTTATTAAGAACAACTTATTTACATATCCTTTGAATTTCAAATAATTTAAAAAAAATCACATCTTTTTGAAAACAATATCAATTAATAGCCTTAATTATTTTTCTCAGCTAAATATATTATTAGATAGATATTGAAAAATAGAAGAAGAATTCTTTCCAAAAAATTTTTTTTATCGGCACTCTAAACTTGTTGCTCCTGATTTAATAGGCTGTTACCTCATAAAAAAAAATAATGAGATAGATCAAGTTAAAGGGGTAATTGTTGAAACTGAAGCTTATTCACAGGAAGAAGAGGCCTGTCATGGCTACCGCAAAATGACTGAATCAAACAAATCATTATTTGGCAAACCTGGCACATTTTATATTTACAAATCTTATGGCATTCATCATTGTTTGAACATAGTTACTGATAAAGAAAATTTTGCGAGTGGTGTTTTGATAAGATCAGTTTTTATCTCTAATAAGAATGAAAGATTAGCTTCTGGACCTGGCCTAGTAACAAAAACATTCAGTGTAGACATTTCATTTAACTCACTTGAAGTTCTCAATAACAAATCTTTATGGATTTCTCCACGAAAATCCACTCTAGAAGAAAAAGATCTTATTCAAACTACGAGAATTGGCATATCAAAGGCAAAAAATATAAAATGGCGTTGGTATCTCAAAAATAGTAGGAGTGTAAGTAAAAGATTAAAAGGTGACAGAACACCTAAATTTCAATAATCATTTATCTTTTTAAGCGTAATGCAAATTTGGCCTCATAAACATATCCACACACTAGCTAATTTTTCAATTAAAGATTATGAGTCAGTATTTGAATTAGCTAATAGATTTGATGCACTAAAGAATGCAGGAACAAAAAAGATACCTGCCTTACAAGGGACTTTGGTAACGTCTTTATTTTTTGAAGCTAGTACAAGAACAAAAAATAGTTTTGAGCTTGCAGCAAAAAGACTTTCTGCTGATGTCCAAACGTTTGCGCCATCCTCCAGCTCTTTAACAAAAGGCGAAACAATAATTGATACAGCCATAACTTATTCTGCTATGGGGGCAGATACATTAGTTATCAGACATTCATCAAGTTACATAACCTTTGAGATCGCAAAAAAACTTGATGCAATAAATGCCAAGACCTCGGTTCTTAATGCGGGAGATGGATTACATAGTCACCCCAGCCAAGGATTGCTTGACATCTATACATTGATAAAATTCTTTTCCCAAAAAACACTGAATCCAGAGGTTTTAAATTCCAAAAAAATTTTAATAATTGGCGACGTTAATCATTCAAGGGTTGCCAGGTCAAATCTTTGGGCTTTGAGTGCATTCGGTGCCGATATAATCTTATGTGGCCCTAAGACATTAATACCTGATAAATTTATCAATTTTTTAAAAACCCCCGCGCCAAATCAAACAGAAGATCCTGTTAAATCAAGAGGTTCCATAACAATTTCTAGATCATTGGAAGAATCAATAAAAATTGCAGATGCGATTATTGTTTTAAGACTCCAGAAAGAGAGAATGATGGAAAATTTACTTAGTAGCATTGATTCATATAGTTTGGATTATGGCTTAACCCCAGAGAAATTATCTTTAAATAATAAACAGATTCCAATTCTACATCCCGGTCCCATTAACAGAGATATTGAAATTAGCAGTAAAGTAGTAGATAGATATCCTAATTGCTTAATTAATAATCAAGTTGCAAATGGTATCCCCATAAGAATGGCTTTGCTTTATCTATTACAGAAACACAACAAGTAAATTTATAGCAACTTAAGACTTTCAGTAAAGAAACCATAAAATAATCCCAATCTTAAAGAATCTAATAAAAGTACTAAAAATTTCTTTTTCCTTTCAAATCTAAAATTTCTTCTCAAAACTATTAAAAACTCGATAAAAACTACAGATAAAAAAGCGGCTACAGGATCCATGAGTTCCACAACGGCACTTACCATACCAAGAGAACTTCCAAAAAAGTATCCTATTAAAAGTGTAATCAACGATATTGAATATCTTCGCCATGGATTATTAGCCCAAATACTTAATGTCTGAATATTTTCAACAATTCTTAGCTGAAATTTTGTTTTTTGAGGTTTAA
Source organism: Prochlorococcus sp. HOT208_60m_813G15 (assembly GCA_002026165.1). Classification (GTDB taxonomy): domain Bacteria; phylum Cyanobacteriota; class Cyanobacteriia; order PCC-6307; family Cyanobiaceae; genus Prochlorococcus_A. The sequence goes on along the minus strand of MWOS01000193.1, from coordinate 24,751 downwards.
CAACCATTTTGCATTAAACTAAGCCGCTGCAGAGTTTGATTGAATTTTAGTATTTCCTTCTATTAATTCAAGTAATGCTTCCAACTGAGCCATTAACCCTCTTAATTCGCCTGCCTCAGGGAAAAGGTCATCTTCTTTTATTCCTAAATGCATTTCTCTGAGCTCTTCCCTTAAATAACGAATGTGACTAATGATTTGCTCTCTTTTGGTTTGCGACATGATATAAAATTTTTAATCTATTTTAAGAAAGAATATTTTTGAAAAAGAGAGTTTGCATATTTATGACTGAGAATGAAGATAAATGACCTAACAACAATTTGAAAAGATTATTAAAATTGAAAATTATCATATCCTTGAAAATATGTACTTAATTCTTATATAAATTTTAAATAATTACTTGAGGCTCTATTATTAGAGTATATTGACTTTACTCAATATGAAATTCATTTCTGAAAATAAAATAAGTGAGGAACTAGTAAATTCTTTTGATGAAGAAATGACCTTTGAGCTCGCTAAAAGGCTAGAGGAAGATAATTATAATACTCCATTTGATGGTTTAAAAGACTGGCACTTACTGAGGGCTCTTGCAATCAATAGGCCTGAATTAACGACTAATTTTACCCATCTCCTCGATCAGGAACCTTTCGATGAAAACTAAAAGGACAGACTCCAAAATAAAGGTCCTTTTATTAATAACTGGAAGTATTGCAGCTGTAAGAATTCCATTATTAGTTAGCCAATTAGCGAAAGAAAATTATGAAATAAGATGCGTTTTATCAAAAAATGCAGAAAAATTAATAAAGCCGCTTTCTCTTTCTATTTTAAGTAGAAACCCGTGCATTTTAGAAAATGATCAATGGTCTGATGGTCAATCAACACCTCTTCACATAGAACTAAGTAATTGGGCTGATATTTTAATCATCGCCCCTTTAACAGCGACAACATTAGCAAAATGGGTTACTGGAAATGCAGAGGGATTGATCCCAAGCATCTTAATAGCAAATATAAAGCCAATTATTGTTGCACCAGCAATGAATACACAAATGTGGCTAAATAAAGCTGTCCAAAAAAATTATGAGAATTTACAAAATTACGAAAATGTTTTGTCTTTGCAGCCAAGTGAAGGCCTCTTAGCATGTGATGCTATTGGCATCGGTAAGATACCTCCTAATGATCTAATCCAATTAGCTCTTGAATTTATAGCTTCACATAAACAAAATGAATATCGCAAAGATTTACTTAATAAAGAAATTTTAATAACTGGAGGGTGTACCTTAGAGAAAATTGACGCGGCTAGACACATTACTAACAAAAGTTCTGGAGCTATGGGCCTACTTCTTTCTCAAGTAGCGAGGTTCAGGGGAGCACAAGTAAAATATGTTCATGGTCCTCTGAAAATCGATAAGAATCTTACTGATGGAATTAAAAGATATGAAATTGAAACTAGTGTTGATTTAATTAGAGCACTTAATAATGAAATATCAAATTGCGATTATTTTTTCATGAATGCAGCAGTATCTGATTTCAAAATAACCTCTGATACTTCAACTAAAATTCCAAAAAATCAAATTAATGCTCATTTGAATCAAAACTTTGAGCTAGTCCCTGATATTTTAAAAACAATTAGTAAATCAAAGAAAGATAACCAAGTTTTTGTAGGCTTTTGTGCTTTTACAGGATCTATCGAAGAAGCACGAATGACAATTAAAGAAAAGATTATCCAAAAGGGTTGTGATTATCTATTTGCAAATCCAATTGATCTTGAAGGCCAAGGATTTGGCTTTTTAGCACAAAATGAAGGTTGGTTATTCGATACTAATAATATGGAACACTACATTAACAAAACATCAAAAATTGATTTAGCAAATAAATTAATAACCCAAATTATTTCATTAAAAAAATAAAAAAAATTTTTTTAATTTGTATTTTTTTGTAATCTTAATCATTAAAAATAATGTGATAGCTTAAAATAATTCCAGTTTTTTAAAATCTAAAAAGCTACGGGTTGTTTCGAGGATTTAATAGTCCTATCTTTTATGGTCCTTTCCCTTGTAATATCCGTACTGAACTTATTAGATGACCTTTAATCTATCGTCACAGAACTTTACTGCAACTTTAATTATGAGAATTCGTTCTTTTTTAGCTTTTGTTATTTCAATTTGTATAACTTTTGCTTTCGTACCTGTTAAAACATTTGCTTTTTCTGAAAGAGGAAATGCACAATTCACAGATGTTGTTAACACAGGAAAAGCTAATGATTGCCCTTCATTAGATTCATCTCTTGTCGGATCAATATCTCTAGGGAATGGAGATAGCCTTAAAGGAATTTGCATGCATCCAACAGAAGTTTATGTAAAAGTGCCAGGAACAAAACGTAAAGCTGCAGAATTTGTTTCTACAAAAATTATTAGTCCTAGAAATAACACCACAGTGACAGAAGTTTATGGAGATATAGATTCAGGAACTTTCACTGAAAAGGGTGGAATTGATTTTCAACTTATTACTGTATTAACTCCTGGTGGTTTAGAGGTGCCATTTGCATTCTCAGCAAAAGATCTTACAGCTGATTTACCTTCATCAATTGAGCCAGGCACTGAGGTTAGTGGTTCAACATTTACACCTAACTACAGAACTGGTGACTTTCTAGATCCTAAGGCAAGAGCTAAAAATACTGGAGTTGAATATGCGCAAGGTTTAGTTGCATTAGGAGGCGATGACGAAGAACTTGCAAAAGAAAATATTAAAGTTGATGTAAACGGTACTGGCGTTATTACTCTTTCAATAAACAATGTAGATTCTGACACTGACGAATTTGCTGGTACTTTTGAAGCAATCCAACCTTCAGATACAGATATGGGTTCAAAGGATCCACTTGATGTAAAAATAATTGGGGAGCTTTACGGAAGAAAGGCATAAATCCTACTTAAGATAAAAAGGGGGTTAAACCCCTTTTTTTTTTTCAAAATTTTCTTTATCAATTTAAAAAATGGAATTACAACAAAAAACTAAAACAGATACTAATGGACTAATACCGCCTTATGGAGGGGAACTAAAAAATTTAATTATCAAAGATAAAAACCTTAAAAATGATCTTATCTCTAAAGCTACTTATGAGTTTGAATGTAGCGAGAGAAATGCATGTGATGTAGAACTTTTGATGGTTGGAGCTTTTTCTCCATTGGAAGGATTTATGGATGAAAATAACTACAATTCGGTAATTAAAAATAATAGAAATACAAATGGGTTGCTTTTTGGCTTGCCTATAGTATTTGATTCAAATAATGAAAAAGTAAAAGCTGGAGAGACAATATTGCTTACTTATAAAAAACAAAAAATAGCAGTTTTAGAAGTTAACTCTAAATGGGAGCCTGATAAATCCTTAGAAGCTGAACTTTGTTATGGTACTAATTCTTTAGATCACCCTGCTGTTAAGATGATTTTTAACGAGAGAGGGAGATTTTATATTGGAGGAAGAGTTTATGGTTTCGAACTACCAATTAGAGAATTCCCCTGCAAAACCCCAGAAGAAGTTAGATCTACACTGCCATCTAATCATGATGTAGTTGCATTTCAATGCAGAAATCCAATTCATAGAGCACATTATGAATTATTTACTAATGCCTTACTTTCAGATAATGTCTCCTCTAACTCAGTTGTTTTAGTCCATCCAACTTGTGGACCAACTCAACAAGATGATATCCCTGGAAAAGTTAGATATTTGACCTATAAAGAATTAGAAGAGGAAATATCTGATGAAAGAATAAAATGGGCTTTTTTACCTTATTCAATGCATATGGCAGGGCCAAGAGAAGCTCTTCAACATATGATAATCAGAAGAAATTATGGCTGCACCCACTTTATTATTGGTAGGGATATGGCTGGTTGTAAGTCTTCATCAACTGGTGAAGATTTTTATGGTCCATATGACGCCCAGAATTTTGCGAATAAGTGTGCAGATGAATTGATGATGCAAACTGTTCCTTCAAAAAATTTAGTTTATACAAAGGAAAAAGGATATATAACAGCTGAAGAAGCTAAAGAATTTAATTATGAAATTATGAAACTTAGTGGTACTGAATTTAGAAAGAAATTGAGGAATGGCGAACCAATTCCTGAATGGTTTGCATTCAAAAGTGTAGTAGATGTTCTAAGACGCTCTTAATATTGTTTTATTATTAGTATTATAGATTTATTAAGGATTTTTTATCGTGAACAAACGTTGGAGAAACGTAGGACTTTATGTCCTAGCCGTTATTACTGTAATTTTCATAGGTACTTCAGTTTTTGATAAACCTAATACTGAAAGTTCTACAAAGACCTTGAGATATAGTGATTTTATAGAGGCAGTACAAGATAAAGAAATCAGTAGAGTACTAATATCTCCAGATAATGCTACAGCTCAAGTTGTTGAAAATGATGGGAGCAGGTCTGAGGTAAATTTAGCCCCTGACAAAGATTTATTAAAAATACTGACTGAGAATAATGTAGATATAGCTGTAACTCCTACAAAATTAGCCAACCCATGGCAACAGGCTATAAGTAGCTTAATTTTCCCAGTACTTTTGATTGGAGGCTTATTTTTTCTTTTCAGAAGATCCCAAAGTGGTAATGCTGGGGGTGGCAACCCTGCCATGAGTTTTGGCAAAAGCAAAGCTAGACTGCAAATGGAACCATCTACACAAGTAACTTTTTCAGATGTTGCTGGTGTTGAAGGTGCAAAATTAGAACTCACCGAAGTTGTAGATTTTCTTAAGAGTCCAGATAGATTTACCGCAGTAGGAGCAAAAATTCCAAAAGGAGTTCTTCTTGTTGGCCCTCCTGGTACAGGAAAAACATTACTAGCAAAAGCAGTAGCTGGAGAAGCAGGTGTACCTTTTTTCTCAATATCTGGTTCAGAATTTGTAGAAATGTTTGTTGGGGTTGGGGCTAGTAGAGTTAGAGATCTTTTTGAACAAGCTAAAAAGAATGCTCCTTGTATCGTTTTTATTGACGAAATAGATGCAGTTGGAAGACAAAGAGGAGCTGGCATGGGCGGAGGAAATGATGAAAGAGAGCAAACATTAAACCAACTACTAACCGAAATGGATGGTTTTGAAGGTAATTCAGGAATAATAATAGTTGCTGCAACCAATAGACCAGATGTCTTAGATTCGGCTTTAATGCGTCCTGGAAGATTCGATAGACAGGTAACAGTAGATCGTCCAGATTATGCTGGAAGATTACAGATATTGAATGTTCATGCGAAAGATAAAACTCTTTCAAAAGACGTAGATTTAGATAAAGTTGCCAGAAGAACACCAGGATTTACTGGTGCAGATTTAGCTAATCTTTTAAATGAAGCAGCAATATTAGCAGCTAGAAAAGATTTAGATAAAGTAAGTAACGATGAAGTCGGTGATGCCATTGAAAGAGTTATGGCTGGTCCAGAAAAGAAAGATAGAGTCATCAGTGATAAGAAAAAAGAATTAGTTGCTTATCACGAAGCTGGTCATGCACTCGTTGGAGCATTAATGCCTGATTATGATCCAGTAGCAAAAGTCTCAATCATTCCAAGAGGTCAAGCCGGGGGTCTAACCTTCTTTACTCCAAGTGAAGAAAGAATGGAGTCTGGTCTTTACTCTCGTTCTTACCTTCAAAATCAAATGGCTGTAGCACTTGGTGGAAGAGTTGCTGAAGAAATAGTCTATGGCGAAGAAGAGGTAACAACTGGAGCTTCAAATGATTTACAACAAGTTGCCAATGTAGCAAGACAAATGATCACTAAATTCGGTATGAGTGACAAAATAGGTCCAGTTGCTCTAGGTCAATCTCAAGGTGGAATGTTTCTCGGAAGAGATATGAGTTCTACAAGAGACTTCTCTGAAGACACAGCCGCAACAATTGATGTAGAGGTTTCAGAACTTGTTGATGTTGCCTATAAAAGAGCTACAAAAGTTTTAATAGACAATAGAACTGTTCTTGACGAAATGGCTCAAATGCTAATTGAAAGAGAAACTATAGATACTGAAGATATCCAAGACTTGCTCAACCGCTCAGAAGTAAAAGTCGCAAACTATATTTAAAGCGGAATTTTTAATTTTTAATGAATAATAAAGAAGATTCTTTTTCGGAGTACCTGAAAATTGAATCTTTTTTTTTACTTATAAAACCTGAAGATAATATTTACTCAAATACCTACATAAGAAATTCATTTTTTGAAGAATTAGAAAACTTAGTAAAATTAGGATTAAAGAATATTGAAATAAGTTGGTCTAACAACGAAAATTGGTTCGATTTTGTATCCGAAATCAAAATTAAATATCCAAGAATTAATTTAGGCTCTGCCTCCATAGTTAATAAGCAATCAATAGAAGATTCTTTAAAAATTGGATTAAATTTTTCGATGATGAAATTTTGGGATAAAGATCTTTTCAATTATGCGAAGTCAAAAAATTATTTATTAATTCCTGGAATTAATAATTTAAAAGATCTTAAGGAGGCGATAGATTTAAATTGCAACATTATCAAAATTTACCCAATTAAAAGTAAAGATAGTTCGATAGATATACGCAACTATAAAAATATTGATTTCATTGCTGCTGGAGGACTATCAATCAATGATTTAAAAACTTATAAATCTATAGGGTATAAAGCAGTCGTAATTGGAGATAAAGCAATCAAAAATAAAAAATTTGATCCAAAAATATTTGAATGGCTCACAAATAATTAAGTTAAGGATAAATATAATTTATTCAACAAAACTACTACTTATTTATTAAGTCACATTGAGCATGATTTAGAAGCAAATGATCAGCAAGTACTAAAGCTACCATAGCATCAACCATAGGAACTGCTCTTGGTAGAACGCATGGATCATGTCTCCCTTTTGCTTTCATCAAAACTTCTTTACCTTCAGCATTTACTGTTTTCTGTTCTTTCCCGATGGTTGCTGTTGGTTTAAAAGCTATCTTCATCTCGATATTTTCACCATTACTAATTCCGCCCTGTATACCTCCTGAATTGTTTGATGTTGTTCTTAACTTACCAATATCATCAGACTTGATGAAAGCATCATTATGTTCGCTCCCTTTTAAATAAGTGCCAGAGAAACCTGAACCTATTTCAAAACCTTTCGTGGCAGGCAAAGACATCAAAGCCTTCGCTAAATCAGCTTCTAATTTATCAAAAACAGGCATTCCAAGACCAGAGGGAACATTTCTTACTAGACATTCAATAACACCGCCGCAAGAGTCTCCTTGACGCTTTAATTCCTTAATTCTCTCTATCATTTCTGCTGATACCTGTTCATCGGGACATCTCACAATATTAGAATCTATTTTTTTGAGAGAAATCTTCTCTTTATTTATATCAGAATCAATATCATGTATACGCTTTACCCAAGATAGTATTTCAGTGTTACAGAAGGTTTTTAATAATTGTTTTGCTATAGCACCAGCAGCTACTCTCCCAATTGTTTCTCTAGCAGAGGCTCTTCCACCGCCAGAACTTGCCTGAATTCCATATTTCAGATGATATGTACCATCTGCATGAGAAGGTCTAAATACCTGCTCCAAATTATTATAATCTCCTGGTCTTTGATCCTTATTTCTTACCAACATTGCTATTGGAGTTCCAAGTGTTAACCCTTCCTTTATCCCACTTAATATTTCAATTTTATCTTCTTCATTTCTGGGTGTTGTAATATCACTTTGGCCAGGTCTGCGCCTATCTAATTCATTTTGTATAAGATTTGTATTTATTTTTAACTTAGGTGGACACCCATCAAGGATAACGCCTACTGCACCTCCATGTGATTCTCCAAAAGTACTAACACGAAAAATTTTTCCAAAACTACTACTCATAGAAATATCAAATGTTTTATCTATATATAAACATTATATGAAAACAATTGAAAATTAAACAAAAAAAAGCCCCCTTTTAGGGGGCTTGTAAGTTTAAGAACTTTAAGCTTAACCGATAGCTGGAGCTGAAAGAGCTACTGTTGTAGACTCAGCTGCTGCTAGATCAAGTGGGAAGTTGTGAGCGTTACGCTCGTGCATTACTTCCATACCTAGGTTTGCTCTGTTAAGAACGTCACCCCATGTAGGAACAATCTTACCGTTTGCATCAACAACTGATTGGTTGAAGTTGAAACCGTTAAGGTTGAATGCCATTGTGCAGATACCCATTGAAGTTAACCATACACAAACAACTGGGAATACAGCTAGGAAGAAGTGAAGACTTCTGCTGTTGTTGAAACTTGCATATTGGAAGATCAAACGACCGAAGTAGCCATGAGCTGCAACGATGTTGTATGTTTCTTCTTCTTGTCCGAACTTGTAACCATAGTTCTGAGATTCTGTCTCAGTTGTTTCTCTGATTAGAGATGAAGTAACAAGTGAACCGTGCATAGCTGAGAATAAAGATCCTCCGAACATACCAGCAACACCAGCCATGTGGAATGGGTGCATAAGAATGTTGTGCTCTGCCTGGAAAACAAACATGAAGTTGAATGTTCCAGAGATACCTAGAGGCATTCCGTCAGAGAATGAACCTTGACCGAATGGATATACAAGAAATACTGCGAAAGCTGCTGAAACTGGTGCAGAGTATGCAACACAGATCCAAGGACGCATACCTAAACGGTATGAAAGCTCCCACTGTCTTCCCATGTATGCTGAGATACCAATTAGGAAGTGGAAAATTACAAGCTGGTAAGGACCACCGTTGTATAACCACTCATCTACAGTAGCTGCTTCCCAAATTGGGTAGAAGTGTAGACCAATAGCGTTAGATGAAGGAACAACTGCACCTGAGATGATGTTGTTTCCATATAGGAATGAACCAGCAACTGGCTCTCTAATTCCGTCGATGTCTACTGGTGGTGCTGCGATGAATGCAACGATGAAGCAAGCCGCTGCTGTAAGTAGGCATGGGATCATTAAGACGCCGAACCAACCAACATAAATTCTGTTGTTAGTTGATGTTACCCACTCACAAAACTGTGGCCAACCTTTTAACAGCGAAGAACGCTGCTGCTGAATAGTTGTCATGAGTTCGTAAAGTATGTCTCTAAAGTGAGACGTGTAAATAAAAACGGAAATCAAAAATTCCCGCTTCGAAGATTTTAGACCAAAATCGCTAAAAATGTGTAAATATTTTTTCTTTAAGTAAACTTATTTTTTGGAAAATAGAAGAAAAGAACTTCCATGTCTTAAGATTTTCTTTGTTATTGAGGATTAAACTTGGTAATAATCGAATGGCTTTTTAACGGAAAAAGATCTAGAGAGGTGGTTTCCTTAAGGGATGCTAAGCATAGAAGACTGCAATTAGAGGCTTTTGGAGCTGTTATTTATTGGAGTGAAAGAATTTAGTTTTTTAAGGTTTAAGAGTTAGCAAAAAAAATAAAAGTATTGAATATTAAATAAACTTATCTATAAAATAAATAATCCTTATTAATTTTCATACATTTATTGTTCTGTTTTCTTAATTTAAAGATTTTCAAACTCTTGGACCCATTGTTTTTTAAAAGAAATCACTTCTTTTTTTGTATAGCTCATGGCAATTTTTTTTTCCTTATAAGCGACTTCGCCAATAAAAACAGGCCAAATCAATTGTTCTCCGTCATATTCGTGAATTTTTCCTTGGCTATCAAGAAATAATGGATCTCCTTTTTTAATCATTTTCCAATCTTGGTTTAGTCTCTCAGGATGAATTAGGCCATCAATTTCTCCTTTTTCATCTCTTGGATAATCTATACTCCCTTGATGAATGTGAATAACTAATTCCCTTGGTAGTTCTATAAGGTTGTTTTTTAATTTATCTATCTCTTCCCTTAGGGAACTAATTATTATCAAGAATCTATCTATGATTTTTGGATCATAAAAATTTTGTGCGACAGCTCCTATTTCAATAACTAAACCACATGGCCAAGCTTCTACAAGAAAGCCTGTTTGGGCTTTATCTTTTTCGTGCAAATAAATAGGCAATCCAAATTTGTTCTGCAGTAATGCAGCTAAACAAAAATCTTTGGATCTCCTGCCATACATGACAATGCTTGTTCCCATATTTGCAGTAGTTGTGTGCAAATCGATTGCAATTTGACAGGGTTTCGATCCTTCAATTCCAAATTCATCTACTAAAAAATTGGCTCTATTAGTTTCGTAAAAGCTATTCTTTTGTTGATCAAAATTCTCACTTTCTTTAAAAGATCTATTTAAATCTACATCTATATATCTGCAACCTTTTTCATAGGCAGCAGGATTACCTATGATGAACTCATACTCAATACCATTATTTAAACTATTTTCCTTTCTATTAAATTGCTTAACAGCCCAAACAGGATTAATTTCATTCCCATGAGTGCCTGAAACGATAAGTATTCTTTGAACAGTCATTTTTTCTTTAAAAATAAAATTTTATGCAAAATAAATACCTTATAAAGGCCTCCAGAAAACTCTGGTTTTGGTATTGGACCCAATTAATGAATGGCTTCGCGCCATCAGATATATATGGTAATTATAAAAGGCCTAAAGGTATAACCATTAATAGTGAATACGATATTAATAATGAGAATGGACAAATTTATTTATTAGTAGGTCATTCTTGTCCATGGTGTCAAAGAACTTTACTCGTACAAGAAATAAAAGATTTATCTAAAAAAGTTAAAGTAATTTTTTTAAAGGCAGATGTTGAGCATGGCGAATGGATTTTCAATACAAAGATTAAGGGATGCATGAGACTTTCAGACCTTTACAAAAAAGCTAATAAAAAGACTATTTTTAGAGCGACGTTACCTCTTTTAATTAGCTTTGTAAAAGATGAAGTAAATATTCTTTCTAATGAAAGTTCACAGATCATAAGACTACTAAATTCAATAAAAAGTGAATCGAAATATCAAGCATTGAGTATTAAAGATGGTAATCAAAATTTTTTAGATTTAATTAATAACAGCATTAATGATGGTGTATATAAATGTGGTTTCGCAAGAAACCAGTCAGCTTACGATAAAGCAAGTAAAAATCTTTTCGCAGCTATAAATGAAATTGAAAATTTACTGCAGAAAAATAAAGGGGACTGGATATTTGGAGAAGAGTTAACCTATGCAGATATTTACCTTTTTCCAACGCTTATAAGATGGGAATTGATATATAGCAAACTTTTCAAATGTACTGAACAGGAACTATCAAGTTTTGAAAAGATTATTGAATGGAGATTAAAATTCTTTAAATTATCTAACGTAAAAAGGACATGCTTCGACGATGAATGGAAAAAAGATTACTACAAAGCTTTATTCCCTTTAAACCCAAATCAACTAATCCCAGTGTTACCATCGCTAGAGGAAATAATGAGAATAGAAGTCTAAAAAATATAAAAATCAATTTCAAAAAAAAAAATGATGTTGTAATGAACACTTATTTAGTTCATAGATAATGCAATTTCATTAGAAATTAACTATGTTATGTATGTCTACTAAAGTACGAAAAGCTTAAAATGAAATCCATTGACGAACACATTCAAAAAGATCAATCGGAAATCGAATCTGCAAAAGCAGAGGGCAATCTTCCAAAGGTCAGACATTTAACTGAAGAGCTAAAAGAACTCGAAGAATATAAGGATCATCATCCAGAAGATAAACATGACCCTAATGCTTTGGAATTATTTTGCGACGCCAACCCAGATGAACCAGAATGTCTTGTTTATGATGATTAAGTTACCTTAATTATTAGATAATGCATAAAAAAAGGGCTTAAAAGCCCTTTTTTTATTTCTTGAATTCTTTTAGTAATCCATATTAAAATCTGATGGGCTACCTGTCAGAGAACATACCACCGACTCTTCATTTTTCATTTCCTTAACTTCTACAATCGGTCTTCCCATTTTCTTAAGAACCTCAATATCTTGAATGGTTTGACATCTAGCTATTATTTTTCCTTGTTTATCAAAACAACTGTAGAAATTCATATTTTGTTTAAAGAATTATCTTATTTATGGCTAATTTTCATTATTAAATCAAGTGTATTTATTTACAAAAAAATTTTTAATTTAAGTTAGATCCTTTTCCAAACTTCAGAAAGCAGTGAGGATAAACCTTTTTTTAAAGATGAAGAAATAACTAAAACTTTCTTTTTTGATAAATCTTCTAACTTTTTTGTAATTATTTTCAAATAATCATCATCTACCAGCTCCATTTTATTTAACACTATTATCCTCTCTTTATCTAAAAGACCTTTCCCATATTTTTTTAATTCCTGCTCAATAATCTCAAAATCATGTAAAGGATTTTCTGAAATTGCATCAATTAAGTGAACAAGTATCTTCGTTCTTTGGATGTGCCTTAAAAAATCATGCCCTAAACCTACTCCATCAGCTGCACCTGATATTAATCCAGGAATATCAGCAAAAAGGCAACCATTCCCATCAATTTTTCTTACTACACCTAAGTTAGGTATTAGAGTCGTGAAAGGATAATTTGCGATTTTTGGACTTGCAGATGATACAACGGAAATCAAAGTACTTTTCCCAGCATTTGGAAGGCCTATAATCCCAACCTCTGCAAGAAGTTTTAGTTCTAATTGAACCTCCCATATTTCACCATCTTTTCCTTCAGTGAATGATTCTGGAGCTCTATTTTGATTACTTAAATAGTAAGCATTACCATGTCCACCTCTTCCTCCAATGGCAATAGTTAAACTCTGTTTATCTTTAGTTAAGTCTCCTAAAATAATGCCGGTTTTAATATCTCTTATTTCTGTGCCGCAGGGAACTTTAAGGATTCTATCCTCACCTGAAGCACCTGATCTCTTATTAGGACCTCCTTTGCATCCATCTTCAGCAATTATTTCTCGTTTGAATTTGAAATCTAATAATGTTTGAAGATTATTATCAGCCATCAAAATAACTGAACCCCCTCTGCCACCATTTCCCCCCGAGGGTCCTCCAGCAGGAACGAATTTTTCTCTTCTAAATGAAACTATGCCATTTCCGCCTTTTCCAGCTTTAAGAATAATGTTTGCTTGATCAATAAATTGCACTTAATACGCTTATTAAATTGTTTTCTAGGTTTTTTAAATTTTATTTTATCCACGCAATACTGCAACCAGGTCCACCCTCGGCGTTGGCTGCATCTTCAATCTTATCAACATAATTTAAACCTGATAACCAATTTCTTAATCCTTTTTTTAATTTCCCTGTGCCAATTCCATGAACAATCCATAGCGGTCCATGAAATTTTCTAATTTTCTCCTCAATAATTATTTCGGCTTCATGAACTCTTAGCCCTCTTACGTCAATTGTATTTTTACTTGTTCTAATTTTAGAAAAAGAAAAATCTTCTCTTGTAGAGTTGATCTCAATCTTTGATATTTTGGAATTAGGCTTTTCTCCATTAATACCTTCAAAGTCATTTACAGATAATGTGCTTCTGAATGCACCACATTTAACTTCGTAAAAACCACCTTTTTTATCTAAATCTACAATTTGCCCCGTACTATTTAGGCTTTTTATTTTCACAAAATCACCAACCTGAGGATTCCATGATATTGACTTTTCAAATTTTTTTTGGGTTAAATGTTCCGTCTCAATTTCCTTTAATCTTTTTCCAATAATTCTCGTATCCTCTCCGTTTACATTTTTATCTCTTAATTTTTTAATCAAATCTATTACCTCTCTTTTAGCGGATATAATATGTTTTGATAATTTAGACCTTTCAATTTCTTGGATTTTTTCAGCATTTATTTTTTGATATTCATAATTTCTCTTCAGTTCATCATGTAATATTTCAGTCCTTGCAATCAGTTCTGCAGCCTCTTCTGCAGAATTTTGTTGCTTAATCCTCTCTTCCTCAAGTCCTTTAATAATACTATTAATATTATCAACCTCTTTTGGCTTTAGATAATTAGCAGCTTCATTAAGTATGCTTTGATCGAGACCAATTCTCTTTGAAATTGACAAAGCATTACTTCTCCCAGGAATACCCCAGTTGAGTATATACTTTGGCTTCAAAGAATCCTCATCAAAGGCAACTGATACGTTTTCAAATCTTGAGTCATTATATTTTAGAGCCTTAATATCTCCATAATGTGTGGTTGCTAAAGTGATATCAGATTTATTTGCAAATTCTTTTAATAACGCCATCGCAAGAGCACTTCCTTCAAGAGGATCTGTACCAGATCCAATCTCATCTAACAAAACAACAGATAATCCTTTCTTTTTATCAAGTGAATCCAATATCTCTTTTATGCGGGATATATGCCCGCTGAAGGTAGATAAATTTTCTTCTAATGATTGATTATCTCCTATATCCACATATATATTTGGACAAAAAGGGATAATAGGGTTTTTAGTTGAGGGTATCAATAATCCTGCTCTAGCCATAAGTAAAGACAAACCCAAACCTTTTAAAGCTGCCGTTTTACCTCCAGTATTTGGACCTGTAATAGCTACAACCTTAATATTTCTATTTATATGAAAATCCACAGCCACAGGGGGAGGGGCTCCTTTTTTCTTATGTTCCCAAATCAATAACGGATGAGAAAAACCAATTAAAGAGATAATAGGATTTTTATCAAAGGTAGGAGTTTTGCCTCCAATCCATTTCGAATATCTTGAACGAGTTAGAGCATTTTCTAATCTCAATAAAATAGATGCCATTTCAATAAGACTTTCTGAATTATCACTAACAACTTGGGACCATTTCTTTAGTAATTTAAATTCTTCTGCTGTGATCCTAGCCTCTAAAGAAGCGATCTTATTACCTTTAATAACTACACTTTCAGGCTCAAAATATACTGTATTTCCTGAGGATGAAGAGTCATGAATTATGCCTTTAAATTCATCTACATAATTAACTTTAACTGCTAAAACAGGCCTACCATATCGATCTCCAATAGTAGTATCTTGCAAATAAGCTAAATTCTTTTGAATAAATTTCTCAACTAATATTTTTCTTTCAAGTTTCTTAGATAAAAATTCTTTTCTAAGAATAGATAGTTCATTACTTGCATTTTCTGAAATCCTTCCATTCGATTCAATGCCTTTTTTAAAAATCGTTTCGATATTCTGATGGTCAATTAAGTTTTTTGTGAATGATGAAATATAAGGCCTTAGTTCAAAATCTAATAAGATTTTTTTTAAATTTCTTGCTGCAGCAATTGTTTTCGCTATTTCTAACAATTCAGAAGATGAAATTACACCTCCCTTCGAACAAAGTTCAATATTTCTACTAATATCAAAAACACCAGAAAAACTAATTGATTTATCTAAATTTTTTTCTAGCTCATTAATTTCAACAGTTTCACTCAAAAGTCTTTTAGATACCTCGTATTCTGAAGGCAAAACAAAACTTAAAATTGATCGTTTACCCATTGCCGTTGAGGCGAATGAAGATAAATGCGTTTTTAATGAATCCCACTCTAAAAGGTTTATAGATTCTTCTTCTAAGGTGTTATCTGAATATGATTTTTTAGAATAACTTTTCTCTTGCATAAAAAAAAAGAATCAAACATTCGATTGAATCCCTTCAGGAGGAACATAAAGCATCTCAAGCCAGTTTCCTTCAGTATCCTTCATATAAAAAGATGCTGTTCCATCTCTATGCTCATGTAAAGGACCAACTGTTACACCAGAATCTTTTAAATCATTTTGAATATTTTCCACTTCTTTTTTATTTTCAAAATGAAAAGCAAAGTGAGGTCCCGCAGCTTTGTAGCTAGGGCCCAACAACGCAAGTCCATCTTTTCCTTTACCTGCCTCTAAATAAGACCAATCTTTATCATCCCAAACCAAATTCATACCAAGCTTGATGTAAAAAGATTTCGCCCTTTCGAGATTCTCTACTCTAAGTGCAATGTGACCAATCCTATTTACTCCTTGTGAAAACTTCAAAACAAAGCAATTAATTTATGACTTATATTAAGAATAAAACAAATTTTTGTTAATAATGAGTTTTTAAGTATCCTGCAACCATTGAGATGCATCACAAGCATGATACGTGAGTATTAATTTTGCTCCTGCTCTTTTAAAACTAAGCAATGTCTCTAAAACAATATCTTTTTCGTTAATCCAGTTCTTCATAGCAGCAGACTTTACCATGGAATACTCCCCACTAACGTTGTATGCAGCTATGGGCTTATTTGAAAATGTGCTTAGTCTATAAACAATATCCAAATATGAAATTCCTGGTTTTACCATCAAAATATCAGCTCCTTCATACTGATCCAATGCAGATTCAATTAAAGCCTCTTTTGAATTGGCAGGGTCCATTTGATATGTAGACTTATTGTCTGGAATTACTTTCTTACTATTTTCTCTAGGAGCCGAATCTAAAGCAGTTCTAAACGGACCATAATAAGCAGATGAATATTTAGCTGTATAACTAATAATACCTACATCACTAAATCCTTCACTATCGAGAGCATTCCTAATTGCTCCAACTCTCCCATCCATCATGTCACTAGGGCCAATAAAATCTGCTCCAGCTCTAGCTTGAGTTAAAGCTTGTTTTTTTAAAATTTTAATCGTTTCATCATTCAATATTTTTCCAGTTTCATCAACTAAGCCATCATGTCCATCACACGAGTAAGGGTCCAAGGCAACATCTGTCATTATTGCCATTTCTGGAATCTCTTTTTTTAATATTCGAATAGCTTTAGGTATTAAACCGTCCTCATTAAAACATTCTGCTCCATCTTCACTCTTTAAGCTATCGTTAATTTTTGGGAAAAGAACCACACATCTAATTCCCAATTCCCATGCTCTAGTAACCTCTTTTAATAAGCCATTAATATCCCATCTGTAAGTTCCGGGCATTGCGGAAATTTCCTCATTAAAATCTTTTTCATGAATAAATAATGGATAGATAAAGTCCGATGCCGCCAAATGGTTTTCTTTAACCATTTCTCTAATTGCCTCAGTTCTTCTTAATCTTCTTGGACGAATAATAGAATTCATTTGAATATTATAAAATTGAAAAATATTTATCTAATACATTAATCGCTTGCCTCGCACATAAATCAATCAGAGACTAGTTTTGTTCAGGAAAAGTAACTAAAATTTATTTAAAAAAAGCAAAAAAAGTTACAAAAATATTTTGCACAAACTTCATTTTTCACAAATTTACGTCATAAAGAGATAATATCTTTTAGTTAAGTATTTATTTTAAAGGAGAGTATCTTTGAAAATAATTAATGGATTTCATCTAAAGAATGTAAGAGGAGATATTCTAGGAGGGATCACAGCCGCAGTGGTGGCTTTACCTCTCGCTCTTGCTTTTGGTAATGCTGCGTTAGGACCTGGCGGAGCAATTTATGGACTATATGGGGCAGTAGTAGTTGGTTTTTTAGCAGCATTGTTCGGTGGAACACCTGCTCAGGTTAGTGGACCTACCGGTCCAATGAGTGTAACTGTTGCTGGAGTAGTAGCAGGCTTAGCAGCAGTGGGGGTTCCAAGAGATCTCTCTGCAGGACAAATTTTACCTTTAGTGATGGCAGCGGTAGTCATTGGCGGCTTACTGCAAATATTATTTGGGATTCTAAAACTAGGAAAGTACATTACTTTAGTTCCATATTCTGTTGTGTCAGGATTTATGTCTGGTATTGGAGTCATAATCATTGCACTTCAGATTGGACCATTACTGGGTATTAGCACTCGTGGTGGGGTAGTCGAATCTTTATCAACTGTATTTTCAAATTTCCAGCCAAATGGAGCTGCTATTGGAGTGGCAATAATGACTCTAGGTATAGTATTTTTAACTCCTAGAAAAATAAGTCAATGGGTTCCTTCTCCTCTATTGGCCTTATTGATCGTAACTCCAATATCAATTTTAATTTTTGGAGACGGAGTTATTGATAGAATTGGAGAAATTCCAAGGGGAGTTCCATCTTTAAATTTCCCAAGTTTTAATCAATATTTCCCAATTATTTTCAAGGCAGGATTAGTCCTAGCAGTACTTGGCGCTATTGACTCCTTACTGACATCTCTAGTAGCAGATAATATCTCTCAAACAAAACATAATTCTGATAGAGAACTTATAGGTCAAGGGATAGGAAATGCTGTAGCAGGTCTGTTTTCAGGTTTACCTGGAGCAGGGGCAACCATGAGAACAGTTATAAATGTTAAATCTGGAGGATCAACTCCCATTTCTGGTATGGTTCACTCAGTTGTATTGTTGATAGTTTTAGTTGGTGCTGGACCTTTAGCTGAGCAAATACCAACTGCATTGCTAGCAGGAATTCTTATAAAAGTAGGCCTAGATATTATTGATTGGGGATTCTTGAGGAGGGCTCACAAATTATCTTTAAAAACAGCAGTAGTGATGTACGGCGTACTTTTAATGACTGTTTTTTGGGATTTAATTTGGGCAGTTTTAGTTGGTGTATTCATAGCAAATATGCTCACTATTGATTCAATAACCGAAACTCAACTAGAAGGTATGGATGAGGATAATCCTTTATCAAAAGATGATCAAGCAAAAAATGCATTGCCTGCTGATGAAAAAGCACTTCTAAATAGATGTTCAGGAGAAGTAATGTTGTTTAGACTAAAAGGACCACTTAGTTTTGGAGCAGCTAAAGGAATATCTGAAAGAATGATGCTTGTAAGAAACTACAAGGTTTTGATATTAGATATCACTGATGTACCAAGACTTGGAGTCACGGCGACTCTCGCAATAGAGGATATGATGCAAGAAGCAAAAAATAATTCCAGAAAAGCATTTGTTGCTGGTGCAAATGAAAAAGTCAAGGATAGATTAGCTAAGTTTGGAGTTGAAGGCATTATTGAAACAAGAAAAGAAGCTTTAGAAACTGCTCTAAATGAAATAGCTTCGTAATTTATGGAAATAAATCCAATTCTGCAAAATGTATTAGCCCCGCCAGTTCTTTTCTTTTTGATTGGAGCAACATCAGTACTCTTTAAATCTGATTTAGAAATACCAGCTCCATTACCTAAACTTTTCTCCTTATATCTGCTCCTAGCTATTGGGTTCAAAGGAGGTATAGAGATTCAGAAAAGTGGGTTTACAAATCAAGTATTGCCTACTTTAAGCGCTGCAATACTTATGTCACTAGTAATCCCTCTGATTGGATTTTTAATTTTAAGATTTAAGTTTGATGTCTTTAATTCAGCCGCAATAGCAGCAGCATACGGTTCAATTAGTGCTGTTACATTTATTTCCGCAGAAAGTTTTTTAGAAAGTCAAAAAATAGTTTTTGATGGGTTTATGGTTGGCGCCTTAGCTTTAATGGAATCTCCTGCAATCATTGTTGGATTATTACTTGTGAAATTTGCAGCACCAAAAAATAGACCAAAATCAAGAAAAATGCATCTAAGCGCAATATTACACGAATCACTTTTGAATGGATCAGTTTATTTATTGCTTTCAAGCTTAATTGTGGGATTTCTGACTGCTTCCAGTAATCCCTCAGGAATTGCAAAAATGGAGCCTTTTACTGGACAATTATTCTATGGAGCAGAATGCTTCTTCTTATTAGATATGGGAATAGTCGCTGCTCAAAGATTACCAAGATTGAAGAATGCGGGTTCGTTTTTGATTGGGTTTTCTATTTTCATGCCTCTATTTAATGCATTTATTGGTGTTTTCGTTGCAAGATTTTTATCTTTAGGACCTGGCAACGCACTTTTATTTGTGGTTTTATGTGCAAGCGCCTCTTATTTAGCAGTACCTGCAGCGATGAGGATGACAGTTCCAGAGGCTAAATCTAGTTATTATATTTCAACTACACTAGGTCTAACTTTCCCATTCAATATAGTTCTTGGCATTCCCATATATATGAGTTTAGTAAATACCATTATCCCACTTTCCCCTTTATAAAAATGAAAAGATTAGACTTGATATTTAGTGAAAGAGAACTAGATGCAATCATTAAAACATTAGAAAAAGCTAATGTTCCTGGATATACCGTTATGAAACACGCCACAGGCAGAGGTCCTGAAAGAGTTGTTACTGAAGATATGGAATTTACAGGATTAGGAGCAAATGCTCATGTAATTGTATTTTGTGAGCAAGAATTAATAGATCAAATGAGAGATAACATCAGGGACGATTTAAGCTACTACGGAGGAGTAGCTTATATTTCTGAAGCAACACCCCTTTAAGTTAAAGCAGAAATATTTTTTAAGAATGAATCCAATCTACTCTTATATTTTTTCTACTATTTAAATATCTATCAATTGACATCGCAGCAATACATCCATCAGAAGCCGCAACGACTGCTTGCTTAAATGGCGTATTTCTTATATCTCCAATAGCCCATACTCCATCAGAGTTTGTAGACATAAAGTCATCCACAATTACTCCTCCGTCTTCTTTTAAAGCAATTTGATCACCTAAAAAATCAGTAATCGGCTTTGAACCACTCATATAAACAAAGACTCCATCTAAATTTAAATTGATAGGATTTTCTTCTTGCTTATTTTTTACAACAACCCCATTAACTCCCATTTCATCACCCAATATTTCCAATAATCTTGTTCTACTCCAATGTTTTATATTTGAATTATCCATCAATTCCATAGCTTCTTCATTATCTGATTTAGGGTCACTTGATGTAATCCAATGCACAGTTGATGCAAATTTAGTTAGGACAGTTGCCTCTTCAATTGCCTCCTTGTTCACTCCAACAACAGCAACTTCTCTATTTTTATAAAAAGCCCCATCACATGTAGCACAATAACTTACTCCTTTGCCAAGAAAATCCGCTTCGCCCTTAAATGATGCAGGCCTACCCATTGCACCACTTGCAAGTACAAGTGCTTTAGCTTTGAAAGTGCCTTCAGGCGTATAAACCATTTTCCATTCTCCACTAGCGTCTATTCCAAACACCTGTGCTCTTCTATAGTCTGTACCATATTGCACAGCCTGTTCTCTCATAAGAGTAAGTAATTTCTCCCCACTTATATCAACTGGAACACCTGGATAATTAGCTATTTGATGGGTTATAGCTAAGGCTCCAACAGATGGATTTTTATCTAAAATTACTGTCTTTAAGTTTGAACGAGATGTATAAAGTGCGCAAGTACATCCGGCCGGGCCTCCTCCGATAATAACTACATCTGACTCAATGATTTCCAATTTAATAAAACTCCTTTTTAGTAGTTAATTAGATGAGCTCTTGGTTAGAAGAAATCTTTAATGTAAATACCTAACCATGTTTATAAATATAAGTTAAAAGAAAAAAGAGAAAAAAGCATAATATAGAAACAAACTTACATAGGAAAAACATAAAAAATTAATTATCAAAATGATCAGTTACGTGAAATGTTCTGTATTGATCTATTATTAGTTCATATCGAAAAAACAATTGCCGAAGAAACAATATATTTTTTTATGACCAACTCTGACTACCTTTTAAAAGCTGCCATTAAGAAAGTAAAGGAAAAATTAAACGAGATATTAGTTGAAAAAATTGAAGAAGCAACAAATATTGCTCAGGATGCTCCAGAAATTCTCAAAAAAGAATTTGATAGTTTGAAAGAATCCATAATCGAAGAAGCCTCAAGAATGGAAAAAGTGGAAAATATTCAAGAAAATGAGTCCTCAAATACTTATCAAGATTCCAAAATAAAAAAAGCTTTAAATGAAATTGAAGATATCAATAAGCAAATTGATCTCATTAATAAAACTATAAGTAATCAAATTTAATGAGTTATCACATTTTTCATTATCGTTTAAAAAAATTGAAGAGGGCATTTCTTATTTGGATAACTCTGATTTCGCTTTTAACAATTTTGTGGATAGATAATATTAGATTTACAATTTTCCAAACTAAAGGCAATGAAAAAAGTAGGGTCCAAATTAAAAGAGCTAGGTGGTTTACTAATCAATTAATAAAGCTTGGTTCAGCATTTATTAAAATTGGACAATTATTATCAGCGAGACCTGATTTGATTCCTAATACCTGGATACAGGAATTGTCTAAATTGCAGGATCAAGTTCCTAATTTTTCATTTGCGCAAGTTGAAGAGACTATAAGAGATGAACTAGGGTCTAAGTTTAATAAAATAGATCAAATAATATGTGATCCGGTTGGATCAGCATCACTAGCTCAGGTTCATAGAGCGACTTTAAAAAATGGTAAGAAAGTAGTATTTAAAGTTCAAAGACCCAATTTAAAAGAATTATTTATTATCGATTTGGGCATAATGCAGCAAATAGCAGGATTGTTACAGAAAAACAAGAATTGGAGTAGAGGTAGAAACTGGGTTGAAATCGCTAGAGAGTGTAGGAAAGTTCTCATGAAAGAGCTTGATTTTAATTGTGAAGCACAATATGCAGCAAGATTTAGACAGCAATTTCTTGATGATGAAAATGTTGAAGTCCCTGAAGTGATTTGGGATATGAGCAGTGAAAAAGTTCTTTGTTTAAGTTATTTAGAAGGAACAAAAATAAGCGATTTAGAAAAATTACAGTCACAAGAAATTGATTTACCTAAGATTGCAGAAATAGGTGCCATCAGCTATTTAAAACAATTAGTAAATTATGGTTTTTTTCATGCAGACCCTCATCCAGGGAATCTAGCAGTTTCAAATGAAGGTAAATTGATTTTTTATGATTTTGGAATGATGGGGAATATCTCAAATAATCTTCAAACAAGATTAGGGGGGATGGTTAAGGCTGCTGCTCTTAGAGACGCCTCATCGCTTGTAAGTCAATTACAACAAGCTGGGCTAATTTCAAAAGATATAGATGTAGGACCAGTCAGAAGATTAGTCAGATTGATGCTTAAAGAAGCCTTAACTCCTCCATTTAGTCCAAATGTTATCGAAAAATTATCTGGAGATTTATACGAACTTGTTTATGAAACACCATTTCAACTGCCAGTAGATTTAATTTTTGTGATGAGAGCTTTATCAACTTTTGAAGGAGTTGGTAGAATGCTTGATCCAGGGTTTAACCTTGTATCAGTTACAAAGCCTTATTTAATAGAACTTATGACTTCGAATAATCAAACTCCCGACGATTTAATTAACCAATTTGGAAGGCAAGTAGGTGAACTAGGATCAAAAGCTGTTGGGATTCCCAAAAGAATAGATGAAAGTTTAGAAAGATTAGAGCAGGGTGATTTACAATTGCAAATAAGAATGGGAGAGTCTGATAGGCAATTCAAAAAAATGTTTACTGCTCAAAAAACTTTAGGCCATTCAATTCTTATAGGAAGCTTATCAATAGCATCTGCTTTACTTGTAACCAATAAACAAAATAATTATGCATTATTACCACTTTTTTTTGCACTACCAATAACTATTGACTGGATAAAGTGCCAATTAAGTATGAGAAAAGGCTCACGTTTAGAAAAACTTAAGCGCTAATAAACTATATATTTTTGGGACCTAAACCTAAAGCTCCAGCGAATCTTGCTTGATTTCCCAATTCCTCCTCAATTTTTAAAAGCCTATTGTATTTTGCAATCCTTTCACTTCTGCTCAAAGAGCCTGTCTTGATCTGACCCGATCTTGTGGCGACAGATAAATCTGCAATTGTTGTATCTTCAGTCTCACCACTTCTATGACTAATAACACTTGTGAAACCTGACATTTTAGCTAACTCAATAGCTTCCAAAGTTTCAGTTAATGTTCCAATTTGATTTACCTTTATTAGGATTGAATTAGCAGATTTTTCTATAATCCCTTTCCTTAACCTTTCTGTATTAGTAACGAATAAATCATCACCTACAAGCTGAACCTTATTTCCTAATTCTTTGTTTAATTCTGACCAACCTTCCCAATCATCCTCAGCTAAACCGTCCTCTATTGAAACTATTGGATAATTAGAAACTAGTCTTGAAAGATATGAAATCATTTCAGAACTATTTAAACTTTTCCCTTCATATTTATAAGTACCATCACTATAAAATTCAGTACTAGCAGCATCTAAAGCTAAAGATACCTGCTCACCAGGCTTAAACCCGGCTTTTTGAATTGCTTCTAATAATAAGTCCCCTGCCTCTTCGCTTGATGACAAATTCGGGGCAAATCCTCCCTCATCTCCTACAGCAGTAGATAAACCTTTTTGATCAAGTAATGATTTTAATGAGTGAAAAATTTCAGTACCCATTCTTAATGATTCACTGAAATTATTAACTCCATGTGGGACAAGCATAAATTCCTGAAAATCAAGACTATTTGGTGCATGAGCACCACCATTTATTACATTCATCAATGGGACTGGAAGAAGATTGGATAATGGATCTCCAAGATATCTATATAGGGGAATGTCTAAAGCATTTGCTGATGCTCTAGCAGTTGCAAGACTTACTGCAAGGATTGAATTTGCTCCAAGATTAGACTTATTAGGAGTTCCATCAATTTCAATCATTAATTTATCTACTGCAGTTTGATCTAAAGATGACAAACCACATAAAGCCGGCGATATTGTTTCATGAATTTTATTAACAGCATTCAAAACGCCTTTCCCCATATATTTCGAACCACCATCTCTTAATTCATGTGCCTCATGAGCACCAGTGCTAGCTCCGCTGGGAACAATTGCTCTACCACTTGCACCACATTCCAAAAATACTTCTGCCTCTACAGTTGGATTACCTCTTGAATCAAGGACTTGCCTTGCTTCAACAGTATCAATAAGAAAATCAATAGTTTCTTTCACAATTTAATTATTACTATTTAAATCCTATTAATAGCTGAACTATTTGGCTAATATCTGAAATATATATGTTAAACAATTATAATTTTTTATTTCATAACAGTTTAGATATTAGTTAACACTTTTATTAATTCCAAAGTCCCTGCAACC
>MWOS01000192.1 GCA_002026165.1 Prochlorococcus sp. HOT208_60m_813G15 | reverse complement strand
ATATTATTAGTATTAATAATTGGTTCCTTTGCAGGAGGGTATTTCGGGGCTCATCTGTCAAAGTTGAAAGGGAATATTCTAATTAAGAAAACTTTTATAACAGTTTGTATTTTGGTTGGTATTAGCTTATTGATTAAATCCATAAAAAGTTTTTTATAAACTAATTTTGAATAGCAGTACAATTTGGTAAAAAAGTCTAAAGCAGGTTTTCTTATTTAAAGAAAAATAAATTATTATCTTTATTCATTATTAAAGGGTGTAATTAATAAATCGTTTTATTAAAAAATACTTTTAGATAAACTTTATTTAAAAACAAAAAAAAGACCTCACATATGTGGGGCCTGGTGATGGGGAACCTTATTTTTAAACCAATTTCAAAAAAAATGCAACCCCCTATCTGTAGCGCAAATTTCTGATT
>MWOS01000020.1 GCA_002026165.1 Prochlorococcus sp. HOT208_60m_813G15 | reverse complement strand
GCCTTCGGCGGTTGGATACCAACCAACTCTTGGAACTGAT
Source organism: Prochlorococcus sp. HOT208_60m_813G15 (assembly GCA_002026165.1). GTDB lineage: Bacteria > Cyanobacteriota > Cyanobacteriia > PCC-6307 > Cyanobiaceae > Prochlorococcus_A. The sequence continues at coordinate 14,404 of MWOS01000020.1, read as the reverse complement.
GTTGGTGAATTGCAAGAGAGAATAACATCTACATTAGAAGGTTCAATAACATCAATTCAGGCTGTTTATGTACCTGCCGATGACCTTACTGACCCTGCCCCAGCGACGACATTTGCTCATCTAGATGCTACCACTGTGCTTGCAAGAGCTCTTGCTGCTAAAGGAATTTATCCAGCAGTTGACCCATTAGACTCAACAAGTACTATGCTTCAACCTTCAGTTGTTGGAGATGAACATTACAAAACAGCTAGAGCTGTTCAATCAACTTTGCAAAGATATAAAGAACTGCAAGACATTATTGCAATTCTTGGTTTGGATGAGCTTTCAGAAGAAGATAGATTAACAGTTGACAGGGCTAGAAAAATTGAAAAATTCCTTTCACAACCTTTCTTCGTAGCAGAAATATTTACAGGAATGTCTGGTAAATACGTAAAACTAGAAGACACCATAGCAGGTTTCAATATGATTTTGTCAGGTGAACTAGATGATTTACCAGAACAGGCATTTTACTTAGTTGGTAATATCGATGAAGTTAAAGCAAAGGCTGAAAAAATAAAATCAGAAAAATAAATATCTAATTTTTTAATAATCAATCCTAAGTAATTTTAAATTAATGGCAATTTCTCTTAAAGTTTTAGCTCCTAACAAAAATGTCTATCAAGGCGAAGCTGAAGAAGTTATCCTTCCTAGCACTACTGGCCAACTAGGTGTGTTACCAGGACATATTTCTTTAGTTACGGCTATTGATATTGGTGTTTTAAGGCTAAGAATGAACTCTCAGTGGAAATCGATAGCTTTAATGGGGGGCTTCGCTGAAATTGAATCAGATGAAGTTATAGTTTTAGTAAACAATGCCGAAATTGGATCTGAAATAGATGTTCAAAATGCTGAACAAGACCTTAAAGAAGCTAAATTAGCTATTAGTAAATTTTCCGAAAATGAAAAAAATCCAGAGAAGCTCAAAGCTTTGAAAGAGATTTCGAAGGCAGAAGTTAGAATTCAAGCTGCAAAAAACTAATTTTTAAGCAGTGCCACAAAAAGTTACTTCGGGAAACTTTAACTTTGCTTCTTCCAATTTTTTGGTTTTGCCCTCTTCTTGCCAATAATTAATCACTTCTGTAGCTTTATTCAATATTTCAATCCTTTCATTATCTGTAATCCAACCTTTATTTTCTAGTTCAATCTTTAATTTTTCCCAAGCATCGTCTCTAGGCCAAAAATAATAAGCAGTGAGTGGACTTGGACCACCCCCTACTATTTGATCAACAGCTAAAGCAACATTATCAGGTAGCCATAATACTTTTATTATAAATCTTCCTTCGTCAGGCTTAGGGGTATAACCAGTAGGTACTCCATCTTCATCAATAGTGGCAGCAGCCATTACAGCTGTTGCACCCATCATTCCTGAATTTGGAGATGAATTTTTAGATTCTTGGTAATCGCTGCTTTTTTCCCTTTTTTCTGCTGAATTTTGATTTAACTTATCTGATGAGGTCATTCACTTAATTATGTTCATTAAGTAATTTATCAGTTTATGGTCACATTTTGATTAATTTTTTCAAAATTTTTTGATTTTAGTTATTCATAGTTTCAAAAAATAAATTTTTATCTGTCATAAGAAACTTGATAAAAATCATAAATTGTAGCTTCCAATGAATCCCAAAGATCTTTAGGGATATCATTTTCTTCTGCAAACATGCCAAGCTGACTAGCTAAGCCCCTTGCCTGTGAAAGTTTTGAGTTGTATGAATCTTCTTTATCCATTTTTAGACTTTAAGCTTTATAAAAATAAAACTATTAACTGGATAAGTCAATTTTAAAATTCTAAATCAGAAATTTCTTTTAGTGCAGCAATACTTAAAACTTCTGGGTTTTTATCTTTAACCAGAACATCATCTTCTATTCTTATCCCAATGCCTTTCCATTTCTCATCTATAGGTGGTTGTCCCTCAGGTACTGGGATCCTGTCACTTATGTAAATCCCAGGTTCTACCGTTAGAATCATTCCATTTTGTAATGGCACTTCATAGTCTCCCATTCTGTATGCTCCAACATCATGAACATCTAAGCCGAGCCAATGTCCAGTTCTATGCATGTAAAGATGTTTATAAGATTGATTCTCAATTATCTCCTCAGTACTGCCTGACAATAAACCAATTTCTTTTAATCCTTCGATAAGAATTGTTAAAGCAACATTATGAACATGACTAGAATTCGATCCCTTTACAGCACTTTTAATTGCATTTTTCTGCGCACTCAATACGATTTCATAGATAACTTTTTGCTCATTAGAAAATTTACCCCCAATTGGAATAGTTCTTGTTATGTCTCCATTGTAATAATCAATTAGTGAGCAACCAGCATCCACTAACAATAAATCTTCCTTCTTCAAGGGTGAATTATTTGAAGTGTAATGCAAAATACAGGCGTTATCTCCTGAAGCAACAATTGAATTATAAGCAGGTCCTCTCGCCCCTTTTTCCAGAAAAAATCCCTCTAGAAGACCCTGAATTTGTCTCTCATTTTTCTTTGATGAGATTAATTCTCTAACTAATTCATGAGCTTCTGCTGAGATTTGAATAGCCTCTCTCATTCTCTTAATTTCAAATTCACTTTTAATTAATCTCATCTCATTTAAATAAATTTCTGGAGATTTTATAGAATTTCCACCAATGCCTAATCTTGAGCGATTTTCAAGTTGTTGTGAAAAAATTTCCAGTATTATTTTCTCAACTGATGGATGCTTACCAATAGAAAAAACAAGTTCGTCAGAACCATTTATATAGGTTGGGAGTAAATCTTTTAATTCGTTTATTGAGTGAGCCTTATCAGCATTAAACTCTTTTTCAGCGCCTTCTAAACCCCATCTAAAACCATGCCAGACTTCGCTTATAATATTTTTAGGAGCAACAAACATAATAAATCTCTCTCCCTTTGGCTTATGCGATAAGAAAAGAGCGATTGCATCTGGCTCATCGAAACCGGTTAAATACCAAAAATTACTATCTTGTCTAAAAGGATATTCACAATCAGCATGATGCTTTACGAGACTAGCACCAGGGATAATAGCAGCTTTTCCATTTAATTTATTGAGGAAGATTTCTCTTCTTTCTTCAAAAACTTTATTTTCAGGTTTAAACATAGATTGTGTATTGGCGTGTTTAAAAAAAAAATGGAAGAATGAATTAATACAGATTTAGTAACTAATCTATTTTAATGGAACCAAGTGTTTACGGTTTAGTTGTTCTTATAATAATTATTTTAATTGGGTCAGCATGTTGTTCGGGAGTAGAAGCTGCTTTTTTAGCTGTAAATTCGATTCGAATTCTAGAGATAGCCTCTAAACAAAAACCAAAGAGTTCTGCAAATCAACTTCTTAAACTTAGAAAACATCTTGGAAGGACATTAACTGTAATTACTATTACTAATAATGGATTTAACATCATTGGAAGTCTTATTTTAGGTGTATATGGAGCATTGGTTATTAATAGCAGTTATGGCCTAACCCTGTTTTCAATTTCTTTTTATATACTAGTCGTACTAATAGGAGAAGTACTACCTAAGGCTCTTGGTACAAGATTCTCAATTCAAATAGCATTATTATCAGTTCCTATCTTGAGAATATTGCATACTTTAATGAGGCCATTTTTAGTATTAATAGAACAAATATTTCCAGTTATTACTGCAGAAAATGAAATTTCAACAGATGAAGAAGAAATTAGACAAATGGCAAAAATTGGAAGCCAAAAAGGTTTGATAGAAGCTGATGAAGCAGCAATGATATTTAAGGTTTTTCAATTAAATGATTTAAAAGCTAAAGATTTAATGATCCCTAGAGTATCAGCACCTTGTCTTGATGGGTCTTCGAATCTTGAAGAAATTTCAAAACTTATAATGAGCGATAACTCTCAATGGTGGGTTATTTTGGGAGATAAAGTTGACAAAATACAAGGGGTAGTTCCCCGTGAGAGAATGCTAGCAGGATTAATTAATGGAGAAAATAAAAAATTATTATCAGAAATTTGCGAACCTGTGGACTACATTCCCGAAATGATAAAGGCAGATCAATTATTAACAAGATTTGACAAGAATCATAAAGGAGTGAAAGTAGTAGTAGATGAATTTGGAGGATTCGTGGGCATTATTGGTGCAGAAGCTGTGTTATCTGTTTTAGCTGGATGGTGGAAAAAATAAATTATGAAACAATTTAAAATTAATAAAAATTATTTACTTTTAAAAAATTGGTGGGAGACTATTGATCTTACCAACTATGAAAAAAATTATTTTAATAGGGACATAATTTCTTTTAATCAAAAACTTATTAGGCTCAAAGAAAAAAAAATAAGAATTGGTGCATATGGTAAATCAGGCGTAGGGAAATCTTCTGTTTTAAATTCTTTATTAGAAAAAGATATATTTAAAACAGATATTATCAACGGGACCACAAGAGAAATTCAGGCTGAAGAATGGAAAGTTAAAGATCAATCACTCAAAAGTATAGAGTTACTAGATTCTCCAGGATTTGATTTCTGCGATATTAAATTACCAGATAAAGTTTACTCCTCTATAAATTACTCAGATCTTATTTTATTTATAATTTCTGGAGATTTAAATAGAAATGAGTTAAACGAAATAAGCTCTTTTATAAAAGATGGAAAAAAAATTATTTTGATTTTAAACAAAATCGATCTATTTAATAAAAATGAATTAAAAGAAATAATTGAAAATATAAATTTTAAGCTTCCAAAGGATTTAAATATTCCAATAATCATTAATAATGAAACCAATCTTAAAAATTACATAGCAAAATTAATCAATCAATATGGCGAGATACTATTAACACTAAATTCTATTCAATTAGCTGACAAATTGTTTCTGAAAATAAAAGAGCAAAGATTGAAAAGAAGGCAGAAATTAGCTCAATCAACTATTGGTAAATTTTCGACTATAAAGGCATCCGCAGTAGCTCTTAATCCTTTTATTTTATTTGATGTTGCTGGTAGTTTTGCACTAGACACTGCATTGATTAACGAATTAAGTAATATTTACGGCTTAAAATTGAAAGGTGAATCTACAAGAAAAATATTTAAAAGTATATCCATTAATAATTTATGTTTGGGAATCACTCAAGTCGGCGTTAATACCTCTTTCAACCTTATTAAGAAACTCATTCTTTTAACAGCACCTTTTACTAACGGGCTTTCATTATTACCCTATGGACCCATAGCAATTATTCAAGCTTCAATCGCAATATATTCTACAAAAATTCTAGGGAAATTAGCAGCAAAAGAGATATTTGTAAGAAGCAAAGCTTCTTTTATAGAACCTTCTATTTTGATCCAAAATATAAATTTTAATGACCCAGAGATTTTTAATTACATAAATATTTATTTTTCAAATAGAAATTTAAATAATAATTTTGTTAGTTTTCTACCTTAAAACTTAAAATGGAAAAAAGCATTGCTTTATTTGGTACAAGTGCTGATCCACCTACGATTGGACACAAAAAAATTCTTGAAGAATTATCCAAAATTTATGCTTTTACCATTTGCTATGTGAGCAACAACCCCCAAAAAAAGCACATAGAGGACATCTCAACTCGTAGCCATTTATTAAAAACTCTTATTGATGATTTAGATAATCCAAAAATTTTATTTAATCAAAAAATAAGTAGCCAATGGGCAGTAGAGTCAATCAAAAAATGTAAAGAAATTTATAAATTTAATAATTTAGATTTTGTAATTGGGAGTGATTTAATTAAAGATATTTTCTACTGGAAAAATTTCGACAAAATTATTTTGCAGGTAAGTTTTTTTATAATTTTAAGAGAGGGATATCCTGTTGAATCAAATACTCTTAAAATGTTAGAAACTTATAGAGTGAAATTTAAGATTTCAACCATCAAAACCCCAAACATTTCAAGTTCGAAGTTTAGATTAAATTTTAATTGTTCTAATTTACCGTCGTCGTTAATAGATATAGTTAAGAAGAATAATTTATATGAATCCATCAAATTAGTTGAATGAAATTTTTACTTGCCCAAATAAATCCAGTTGTTGGAGATTTAGAGGGCAATGCAAAAAAAATACTTACTATTGCTTCGGAAGCTAGCTCAATTTCTGCTGATTTTGTTCTTACTCCAGAATTGTCATTATGGGGATATCCTGCAAATGACTTACTTTTTAAAAAAAATTTAATCAAAAATCAATACCAAATTCTTGATCAATTAGCTTTTGATATTAATAAAAAATATGGAAACTTAAGCATCTCAATCGGTATAGCTGAGAAGGTAAATGATTCTTTTTTTCCTAATCTTTATAATTCTATTGCGTTGGTTGAAGGCGGCGAATGGAAAATAATTGCTCGGAAAATTATTCTTCCCACTTATGAAGTATTTGATGAGAAAAGATACTTTAGATCAGAAGAAAAAGTTTCGGTATTGATTAAACAAATTAAAAATAAAACTTGGCGACTTGGCTTTACTATATGTGAGGATTTATGGGTCAACAAAGATATAGAAGGTAGAGGAATCCATAGAAAAAATCCCATTATTGATTTAAAGAAAAAAAAAGTTGATATTTTAGTAAATTTATCAGCTTCCCCATATACTCTGAAAAAATTAGAGCTAAGATCTAAGGTTTCCAGTTTTGCTGCACAATATCTTCAAGTACCGCTGATTTATGTCAACCAGATTGGAGCAAATGATAATTTAATTTTTGATGGAAATAGTTTTATTCTTGATAAGAATGGATCTAAAATTAAGCAATTAAAATCTTTTTCGGAAGATCTCTCCAGCTGGGAAATTGAGCAAACAAAACCTGAAAAAAATGAATTTAAAAACTCCGAAATGTCATCAATTTTTGATGCGTTAGTCCTTGGTGTTAAAGATTATGCAAAAAAATGTGGATTTAAAACAGCTTTAGTTGGATTAAGTGGTGGTATTGATTCAGCACTCGTCTCAGCAATTGCTACAGCGGCTCTAGGAAGTGATAATGTTTATTGTGTTTCTATGCCCTCTAAGTGGAGCTCATCTCATTCAAAGAGTGATGCAAAAGATTTAGCAAGAAGATTAAAGATAAGTTTCAAGAGCATTCCAATTGAAAACTTGATGACCTCTTTTGAAGAATCATTTATAAAAACCATATCTTTCGAGATGGCTGAAATAACAAATCAAAATATTCAGTCAAGGATAAGAGGCACACTTCTTATGGCTTTAGCAAATCAAGAAAAGCATTTGTTACTCTCAACAGGCAATAAATCAGAACTAGCCGTAGGATATTGCACACTTTATGGTGACATGAATGGGGGATTATCTGTAATTGGGGATTTATATAAAACTAATGTTTTTAAATTATGCAACTGGCTTGATAGTGAAGATTCAATTAATCGTAGAAAGTCATATATGTTAGATACTAGTGTAGATATAATTGGAGAAAATATTCGTACGAAAGCTCCAAGTGCCGAATTAGGTCCTGATCAATTAGATACTGATTCACTCCCACCTTACTCTATTTTAGATAAAATTCTTAAAGGAATTATTGAAGAGAAAAAAGATTTACAACAACTAGAAGAAGATGGCTATAAAAAAGATTTAATTTTAAAAATTATCTCCCTCATAAAAAAAGCGGAATTCAAAAGAAAACAGGCTCCTCCAATCCTAAAACTAAGCAGTCAATCATTAGGAAGTGACTGGAGAGTTCCCATAGCAATATCTTATTAATCACTATAAGAACACTGTTGGATTTTTTTTAAAGGCCGTTTAACTGAATCAAGGTTGATACCTTTTTTGATAGCAAGAATTATGCCTGCAGCTTCTAAGTAATTATCAACTTCAAAAAGATTGGGATAATTATAAAACTCATTTGTCACTTTTAATGTATTTTGATTTTTTACGGAGATAATATTTAAACCTTTTTCAATCCCTGCTAGTACTGCTTCTCCTCCTAATGCACCATTAGGGACAACAATCGATTCAATCTGATCAGGGTGTAGTGAGATTGATTCATTTTTAGCAGGCAATTCAACAATATCAGGTGCATTGCTTAAACCAATCAGTACAGATGGTAAAAAAGTGTATCCTATTTCTTCTGCAGCTGCACGAGGATCTAAATTTTCATTCAATTCAATTGAATTTAAAGCAGGTGCGTGAGCACAGGGAACTTTTAAAAATTTGCTTATTAAATGACTTATAACTGCTTCGACTCCAGCAATAGGATCAACCCCTTTTCCCTCTCGATAGATATTTGTTTCTAAAGAATCTGAATCATCTGGAAATTTTGCCACAATTGCTATAGCCGTAACTCCTTTTTCTATTAAACATTTTCCAGCATCAATTAGAGTATCAGGATTTTCAACTGTGCCACCACTGATTTTTGAAGAATCAGAATCAATAACTATATTTAATGGCTTTTTTGTAATCACATAAGAATGAACATTAATCCCTAAAGTAGAAACACATGCATCAGCAACTTGTAAATGTCTTACTAATATTTCTTTTTCAATGGCTGAATCAAAAATTATCCCAATTTTCTGTTGCTTTACCCTCTTTAAAGCGATTTCCCCTTTCACAAGTCGGTCCAAACTATAACCCTCAACATAAAAAATATTTTTATCTTTTTCAGAAAGAGTACCGCCATTCATAACATTTGGATGAGTAATTAAACATCCACTTGCGGATGCTAATAATTTAGCGGTAGGAAGTGCATCCCCAGCAAAACCTCCTACTTCACAACCAATACCAGTTGGAACAATGAATATTGTTGGTGAATTTTCCATTATTAAAAATATTTCAATTTATATTTTTTAATTAGCTATGACAGCTTTAATTTTAAGTTTTTTTGTTCCAAAAGAGTCAATAGAATTTTGAATATCAACAATTGACCATCGAATTAAATCTCCTTTTTTTTCTAAATTTATAATGATGAATTCCCTTAAATTTTTTAATTTTATTGAAACTGGCCAATCTAAATAATAATCAACTGAACTTAATTTCATTTTTGATATTTACCAAATTGATCATTATACAAATCATCTTCGACTTCTTTACCAATAACAATATTCAAATCTGACTTGGGGTATGCTACACACAAAAGTGCAAAGCCCTTTTCCCGTAAATCATCATTTAATCCCATAGCATCTTCCTGATCTACGGATCCTTCCAGTATCATAGATGCACAATCTGTACAAACTCCTGAACAACAACTACTTGGTAAATCTATTCCATTCATTTTTGCCGCTGAAATAATATCTTGATCCTCAGAACATAAAAAACTAAAAGTCTTTTGCTCAAATTGAACTTTGATATTGTATTCAGGCATATCCTAAATCTTATTGTTAAACTGCTGAACCTCCTACAACTTCTAATATTTCTTGTGTAATAGCTGCTTGTCTGGCTTTGTTATAGGTTAGATTCAAAGTACTTGCTAATTCTTTAGCATTATCACTTGCATTATTCATAGCAGTCATCCTGCAAGCTAGTTCAGACGCTGCCGACTCTTGAAGAGCTCTTAGTACCTGATTCTGTAAATATAAAGGTAATAAGGAATCTAATAGTTGATCAGGACTTTGTTCAAAAACAATATCTGATGGCAACTTCTCTGAATCACTCTTTTCAATATTTGATTTTTCAACAAGTAACTTACTATCTTTTGTAGTCAACCTAAAAATTTCATCATTTTCCTCAGCGATTCCTTGAGGGTCAAGTGGCAATAGTGTTTGAACGACAGGGGCACAGCTAACTAAAGTGATGAATTTCGTGTAAATAATTTCCACCCTATCAGAATTTTCTGAAAGAAATTCGGCTAAAATTTCATTTGTAACTCCTTCAGAATCCTTGACTGTGGGTACCTGTTCTAGTTCTTTGAAAGTACTTTTAATTACATATCTATCCTTTCGATTTTGAAAATATCCAATAGCTTTCTTCCCTATCAAAATTAAATTTGGTTGATACCCTTGTTTGACTAATTCTGCATATCTTATTTCTACCTTTTTTATAATATTTGTATTGTAACCACCGCATAAACCTCTATCCGCAGTTATACAAACCAAGGAGATACTCTTTACTTCTCTCTTGGATAATAGAGGAGAGTCGACAGCCTCAAATTGTACTCTAGATTGAATATTTTCTAAGACTCGTGCAAGTTTATCTGCAAAAGGTCTACTCTTAAGAACTTGATCTTGAGCTCTCCTAACTTTTGCAGCTGCAACAAGTCTCATGGCCTCCGTTATTTTTCTTGTATTTTTAACGGAAACGATTCGATCTCTAATCTCTTTAAGATTTGCCATGGTATCTCCTAAATAAATTTAAACTGTGGCAAGCATTGATGATTTAACTTCATTTATCACCTCTTTTAGCGTCGATTCTAATCCATCATTTAATTTCTTTTCTTTAAGAATCTCTTCTATAAATTCCGCTTTATTTAACTTTAGGTATTCCCTAAGTTCAGTTGCAAATTTAGTAACATCTTCAACAGGAACCTCATCAATAAGACCTTTAACTCCTGCATAAACAACTGCAACTTGTTCTGCAAGGTTCAGCGGAGAGAATTGAGGTTGCTTTAATAACTCTCTTAGTCTTTTGCCTCGTTCAAGTTGTTGCTGAGTTGCTTCATCAAGATCAGATGCAAATTGAGAAAAAGCAGCTAGTTCATCAAACTGTGCTAGCTCTAATTTTAAGGTTCCTGCGATTTTTTTAATTGCTTTTGTCTGAGCGGCTCCTCCAACACGGCTAACAGAAATACCAACATTAATAGCTGGTCTTAATCCTGAGTTAAATAAATCTGCACTCAAGAATATTTGTCCATCTGTAATTGAAATAACATTAGTTGGGATGTAAGCAGAAACGTCCCCTGCCTGAGTTTCAATAATTGGGAGAGCTGTCATAGAGCCCCCTCCCATAGCATCAGAAAGTTTTGCTGCTCTTTCTAACAATCTACTATGTAAGTAGAAAACATCTCCTGGATAAGCCTCTCTTCCTGGTGGTCTTTTTAAAAGAAGAGACATTTGTCTATAAGCCTGAGCTTGTTTCGTTAGATCATCATAAATAACAAGTGTTGCTTTACCCTGATACATAAAATGTTCAGCAATTGCTGCACCGGTATAAGGTGCTAAGTACTGTAAAGCAGCTGGTTCTGAAGCTCCTGCACTAACTACGACTGTATAATCTAAGGCTCCTCTCTCTCTTAATACCTCTACGATGTTTGCTACTGATGCTGACTTCTGACCAATAGCTACGTAAACACAAACTACGTCTTGACCTTTTTGGTTAATTATCGTGTCGATAGCAATTGCAGATTTTCCAGTTTGTCTATCACCAATAATTAATTCTCTTTGACCTCTTCCAACAGGAATCATTGCATCAATAGATGTGATACCAGTTTGCATTGGTTCATGCACTGATCTTCTCTTGATTATTCCAGGAGCCATTTCTTCAATCAATCTAGTATCACTTGTTGGAATTTCCCCTTTCCCATCTATTGGTTGTCCGAGAGGGTTGACAACCCTCCCCTGCATTGCTTCACCAACTGGAACAGATGCAATTTTGCCTGTGGACTTAACATTACTTCCTTCTTGGACACCAAGTGCCTCGCCCATTAAAACGGCTCCAACATTATCATCTTCAAGATTTAAAGCTATACCTTCTGTACCATCTTCAAATTCCAATAACTCACCTGCCATGACCTGATCTAAGCCATATATTCTTGCAATGCCATCACCGATTTGCAGAACAGTTCCTACATTGCTAACACTTACAGATTGGTCATAATCAGTTATTTGTTGTTTTAAGATTGAACTGATTTCATCAGGGCGTATAGATACCATGGATTTAAGAATTTAAGGTTGATTTAAAAGTTACTTGGAAAGGGATAAGCCAAGTTTTCTTATTTGTGAAGCAAGAGAAGCATCAATTACTTTTGATCCTACACTGGCGACGAAACCACCAATAAGAGATGGATCGATTTTAGTTACAAGTTCTAATTTTTCAGTTCCAGCAATATTGATGATCTTTTTGGTAATTAAACCTTTCTGTTCATCAGTAAGCTCGACTGCAGAAGTAACAGTTGCCAATGCAATATTACTATTTTCTCGGTAAATCTCTAAAAACCTATTAAGAATTGAAGTAAGGATTCCAATTCTTTGCCTATCGGCCAATAATTTTAAGAAATTCAATAAAGAAGAATTAACCTTTTTTGAAAAAATTTCATTAATGATTTTCTTCTTAGCATCTGTCTCTAAAATGGGAGAGGATAGTGCTTTCTCCAGTTCAGGAGAATCATTTATTAATTCCAAGAGTTGTTTAACTTCGGAAACCATCTCTTCAGTTTGCGAATTTTCATTCACAACTTGAAGTAATGCTTCTGCGTATGGTGTAGTAACTGAATTTAAAAGTGGCATTAGTTCACCTCAATATTGTTAATTGATTGAGTTACCAAATTTTCTTGAGTTGTTTTATCAAGTCGATTTGGGAGAGAATCTAAAGCTTTCTTAATTGCTAGTTCTACAGCTTCTTTTCGAAGTTGAGAAATTGCTCTTGATGCTTCAGAGCTCTCATCAGAGATTGCACTTTGTTTAATTCGTGCCATCTCCTCTATCGCTTTTTTCTCACTTTCCATTCTGATTGATTCAGATCTTTTAAGAGAATCTGCTTTTATTTGAGAAGCTTTTTCTTCTGCTGAAGATAAATCTTTTTTCGCCTTTTCTAAAGCTTGAGTTGCATTTAGAAGTCGATCTTCAGCATCTTTTAATTCGAGAAGGATTCCTTCTCTCCTTTTTTGAAGCATTTTACCTAAGAAACCAGGCAAAAATTTATAAAGACCGAAAACTACTACAGCCCAATTAAGGATATTGGTTTCGAATAAATTGAAGTTCAATCCAAAACCTTCTGTAGCTAAAAGGGTTAAATTCATTTTTCTAGAATCAATCTATTAACAATAAGTTCGCTTAGATCATCAGCCTGTTTAGAAAGTTGATCACGAGCAGCAGACGTCTGACTTTCAATTTCTAGTCTTGCTTTTTCTTTTGAAGCATTTGCTTCATTGTTGGCAAGTTCTAGTGCTTCTTTATAAAGCTTGTCAGACTCATTCTCAGCTTCGCTTACAATTTTTTGGGCTTCTGTACGAGCACTTTGAAGCTGAGTTAATAAATCAGCTTCTAATTTTTTAACCTCAGAAAGTTTATTTTTGGCCTCAATAATATTATTACTTACAAACTTTTCTCTTTTTTCTACAACATTGCCAACAGGCTTAAAAAAGAGAGAATTTAATATGTAAGTAAGCGCAACTACTTGTATCGCCATAAGTGGCAAAGTGGCATTTATGTCAAATAATCCACCTTCTGTAGCACCAAAAAAATTAAAGGCCAACATATGATTAAGTTGAAGTTAAAAAATTAAATTTAAATATTGCTAATAAGGGTTAGAAGCAATAATAACTTTTAGGAAAAAGGATTCGCAAAAAGTAGTACCAAAGCCACAACTAATCCGTAAATTGTTAATGACTCCATGAAAGCGAAAGATAAAAGAAGAGTTCCTCTGATTTTACCTTCAGCTTCTGGTTGACGGGCAATACCCTCAACAGCACCTTGAGCTGCGTTACCTTGTCCAAGACCTGGGCCAATAGCACCTAGACCAACTGCTAAACCAGCAGCTACAACAGATGCAGCGGAAGTAATCGAATCCATAATTTTGAAATAAAAAGCTTAATACTTGTGATAATCTTTGTTGTCATACACGCTTGGACATCCTTTCTTTTAAGAATGGGTCTGATATATTCAGACCTACGCGATTAGATATTTTGCCAGATTACAGACTCTTTGTAAAAGCGTCTGAATGTATTAGAAGACAGCTAATGATGTTCCTCAACAGCTTCTCCAATGTAATAGGCCGCCAAAGTTGCAAAAATCAATGCCTGAATTGCACTAGTAAACAATCCTAGAAACATAACAGGTATTGGGAGAATGAGCGGAACTAAAAAGACTAGAACACCAACAACAAGTTCATCAGCCAAAATATTTCCAAATAGCCTGAAAGAGAGTGATAAAGGTTTCGTAAAATCTTCTAAAATTTTGAAAGGAAGCATAATCGGGGTTGGGTGAACATAGTATTCGAAGTATCTCCAACCCTTATTACTTAAACCTGCATAGAAATAAGAAAGTGAAACCAATAAAGCCAAGGCTATAGTTGTATTGATATCAGCAGTAGGTGCTCCTAATTCTCCACTTGGTAACTTAATTAATCTCCAAGGAATTAAAGCTCCTCCCCAATTACTAACAAAGACGAATAAAAATAAAGTACCTATAAATGGCATCCAATCTCTATAAACTTTTTCGCCTATTTGCGTCCTAGCAAGATCTCTTATGTAATCCCAGAGGAACTCAAGCAAGTTTTGAAGGCCTTTAGGATCATTTT
>MWOS01000002.1 GCA_002026165.1 Prochlorococcus sp. HOT208_60m_813G15 | reverse complement strand
GGTTTAGGCTCATTCTGCAATGATAGTAAACTTAGAGTATCTAATCCCTCAAATCTTTCTGATAGTCTACTTGTTACTGGTTTCTCTTATGACAGATTTGAAACAGATGATAATAATTATGCTGAATTTTGTTATTTAACACATAAAACCAGAGGTGTTAGAAGAGGAGGAGCAGCAGCAGTTGATCTAGCCTTTGTTGCGTCAGGTAAGGTAGATGGATATTGGGAAAGAGGATTGGAGGTATGGGACCTAGCGGCCGGTGCTATTATTGTTAAAGAGGCTGGTGGTATTATTTCTGATTATCCATCAGGCGAATTTAATTTAAGTTCAGGAAGAATTTTAGCTTGTTCTCCCAGCCTTGAGAATGAATTAAAAAATGAACTAGATAAAGTCTCTCCATTTAAAAAAAATCTCTATACCTAAAAATTAGTTAAATATTAAAATGACCGATATAAAGGAAATTAAATTAGTTGATGTAAAAAATAACTCAAACATCATAAATAATTTAAATACTATTTATAAACTATGGGGATATGAAGAGGTTTCACCCTCATTCATAAATACTTTAGAGACCATAAAAGGTCGTGGCGTTATTGACGAAAATCAGGTTGTAGGAATAGTAAGTAGTAATTCATTATGTCTTAGACCAGAAATGACAACATCAATTGTTAAATTATCATCTACTAGATTAATAAATAAGAAAAGACCTATAAGATTATTCACCAATGGAATGGTTTTTGATAAAAAACAAAATAATAAAAATTCATTTAAGTTACAAGAAAAATTGCAGAGTGGAATTGAATTAATTGGATATGATACAAAATACCCAGAAATTGAAGTTATTAATATTTTGTTTGATTCGATCGATAATATTAATTTGAAGGATGGTTGTAATTTATTTTTACTAGTGAGCACCACAAAAATAATGGACTTGATACTGAACAAGTATAAGAATAATAATTTTGAAGAAATTAAGAAAAGTCTGGTTAATTTTGATCAAGATAATTTATCTAAATTAGTATTAGATGAAGATGATAAATATATTCTTAAAGATCTTTTATTCACAAGAGGAGAGCCAATTGCAATATTAAAGAAATTAAA
>MWOS01000191.1 GCA_002026165.1 Prochlorococcus sp. HOT208_60m_813G15 | reverse complement strand
CCGCTCTTCCGATCTCCATTACTCAAGAAATGATTTACTTGATCTAAAACTTTTTTTGAAGAGTTTAATTCCCCACCATCACTAAATGAATCAGGAGTTAAATTAATAACTCCCATAATTGAAGTTTTTTGACCCCAGCCTTTTGGCCATGGATTTTTCTTATTGATAATTTGCAATTCTCGCGAAACTATTCGGATCTAATGAAGCCCTCCAACTAACACACCACTTAAATTATCATTACCCTTATTTGAATGGCTTAAATCAAATGATGGGATCAAAACTGGATCAAAAATTTTAGGGACTTCTCCTATCTCAATTGATATAGCAGAAGATAGAGAGGAATTTACAAAAATTCTTGAAGAATTAAGTATCAGGCAGCCTTTAAACGGTTTGGCTCGTAATCAGAATGAAGCACTAACGGTAGCAA
>MWOS01000190.1 GCA_002026165.1 Prochlorococcus sp. HOT208_60m_813G15 | reverse complement strand
TATATTTGCAAAATATAATAGTATTCAATTTCCTCTCATAACAATTCTTACTATTGCAGGTTTGATAAATATTTTCTTACAGAAATGGAAAAATATTTTTTATAGCTTGGTTCCTTTATCTATATTTTCAAAAACCTCATTTTTAATTAGCTCAATCTTTTTGGATATTGCCAAGTTTTATAATTTTTTAAAGCTCTCTACAAGCTCAAAGGTTTTAATAGATTATCTTAATCTATTTTTTTTCTTCTTGAAATCGGGACTTTTTATTTTTGGAGGGGGATTAGTAATCATTCCTCTAATGAGTGATTATGTTGTCTCACAAGGATGGTTAACAAATAATGAATTTATAGATGGCATAATGATTGGCCAGATAACACCTGGTCCTGTCTTATTAACTACAAGTTTTATTGGATACAAAGCTGGGTTTTC
>MWOS01000189.1 GCA_002026165.1 Prochlorococcus sp. HOT208_60m_813G15 | reverse complement strand
TCTTCCTCTCTCAAAAAAATCCTGTCAATATTTGTTTGCGCGCTCTGTAGTTTATTTTTAAATTTTTCTAATTTTAAGTTCTTTGTTTTTTTAGAATTAATTTTTTTATAGCCCAAAAAAATAACTCCTAAAATTAGAAAAACTAAAAATATATTCATTACTTAATTTTTATTTTTATATCTACGCCCAAGTTACTTTTTGTAGTTAGTATTTCTTTAAAAACTTTATCTAAAATTTTTACCTATGGAATAATAAAAAAAGAAATACTAACTACTAAAAGTAACTTGGGCGTAGATATAAAAATAAAAATTAAGTAATGAATATATTTTTAGTTTTTCTAATTTTAGGAGTTATTTTTTTGGGCTATAAAAAAATTAATTCTAAAAAAACAAAGAACTTAAAATTAG
>MWOS01000188.1 GCA_002026165.1 Prochlorococcus sp. HOT208_60m_813G15 | reverse complement strand
ACTTTTATTAGCTCTAAATAGTAGCTATGTATGTGAAAATTCAAAGCTTGATCTTGTGGTGAGAAATAATATTAATGGTGACTTTTCCATAGTAGAAAAGATATCTGAGTTAAAACCAGGAGCATTTATAAATATTAATTGGAATAAAAAAAAGCTTATGCTTCCATACTCTCTAAGGAAAGATTATATTTCCTTTACAGATACAAAATGGGACGGGAGGTACAAATTTAATAAGGATGGATCGCCTGATATTAATAATCCCACTTTATACGAATTACTTCCTTCTGGAAAAGTTAAATCACATTTTTGTCAATCAGAGGATAAAAGTTCTAACTTATAATTTCACAATAAGTGTTCTAGATTATTTAACTACTGAACTTCTTAGTAAAGATGAACAATGCAAAAAACCAAAAGA
>MWOS01000187.1 GCA_002026165.1 Prochlorococcus sp. HOT208_60m_813G15 | reverse complement strand
TACAACTACATATTTATTATCTTTATTATGATCAGTTTCTTTTCCGAAATCCGGAGCAGATTTAAAAGTAAGAGCACCTGTAGAAGAATCTATATCAAATTTGGAAGCATCTGAGCCACCATTTAATGACCAAGTAACTGTTTCGTTTGCAGAAAATGTATGAACAGTTGTTGAATGTTCATTTATAGATTTTGAACTAGAAGTAGCGCCAGCCCCTCCAGTAGGACCTGTAATTATTGGATTAATATAATCAAGATAAACTTTGACAATATAATTTTTATTAGTACCACTCTTGCCACTATTTGGATCTAATACATTTCCTGGAGAATCTCCAAAAATATAAAAATTACCATTATTTTGAGTAAATCCTCTTACAGAATCATGTCCTCCTGATCCAAACCATTGGTAATCAGATATTCCTC
>MWOS01000186.1 GCA_002026165.1 Prochlorococcus sp. HOT208_60m_813G15 | reverse complement strand
GAAGTAAAAGATAATTTAGAGGATCCAGAAAATTTAAAAAAACTAGGAGAAGAAGTAGTTTTGAATCTTCTACTTAGAGTTTTTCAAAGGAGTGATGAAGGTGCATTAAAAAGGGCTTCTCAAGAAAAAGGTTTGCTCCTAGTTCATATGCATCCCAAAAGAATGCAGAAAGAGCTTCCATTTATTAAATCTGAATGGATAAGAGACGGCGATTCACAGCAATTTTTAACATGAAAAAAGGAATAATCCCTGAAATTGCCCATAATGCAATTTCTACCCTATATTCCAACATGTTTGAATATTGTACTTTTAATAAGGCGAATATTTTACGGTTAATCAAATTAGATATCATAATCTTTTTTGATTAATATCTTCCCAATAATTTCATCTACTGGGGGTTCATTTATAAAAAGGTCTTCAATATCAAAATTATTTAGGATAGTTTTTAGTGAAGAGGTAATAAAGTTGTTTTCAATTTTTATAGTTATTTCATTCTTTCTTTTATTTTTCACAGTAAAACCGTAATTTTTTACTTTAATTGCATCCTCTTCTG
>MWOS01000185.1 GCA_002026165.1 Prochlorococcus sp. HOT208_60m_813G15 | reverse complement strand
TTTTTTCTATAGCATTAAGTCTATAGTTTCTAAGAGTCTGCTCTATTGCTGTTTTTACGTCCATTTGTTCTAGTTGAACAATTTTTCCAGACTCCAATCTTGATAAATCTAATACATCATTTACAAGTCTAGTTAACCTATCTGTTTCTGAATTTGCAATTCCTAAAAATTCTATTTGTTCTTCATCTGAAAGTTGATCTTTTTAATCGTGTAAGGTGAATATCCATTCACTATGGGAATGGATGGAATAAGTGTTTTTGCCCTAGGGGCAATGAGATTAACGCAGAGATCCTCAAATATTAGGATTAGCTCTGGAGTTAAAGATCTTGATGATATGTGTGGTGGGGGATATTTTCAAGATTCCATAATTCTCGCCACTGGAGCTACTGGTACTGGCAAAACAATGCTTGTATCA
>MWOS01000184.1 GCA_002026165.1 Prochlorococcus sp. HOT208_60m_813G15 | reverse complement strand
TCTAATATTCTATTTGTAATTTTCTCAGCTTCGATAATTAAGGACTCTTTAATCTCTAAAGGTTGCCAACTACATTGATAGTCTCCATTAGATTGAAGATGTCCAATTGGTAAACAAAAAATATTTTCACCATTTTCTTTTCTTACAGTTAGAAGAGTAAATTCAAAATCAAAATTAATAAATTCTTCAATAATGATACCTTTGACCTTACCTCTTGAATTTGCTTGTGCCTGTTTCCAAGCATTTTGTAAATCATTTTTTGTTTCAACCAAACTCTGCCCTTTTCCTGAAGAGCTCATTAAAGGCTTAAGTAAAAGTGGGAATCCAATTTCATCTGCTTTTTTTTCTAAATCATCAAATTCAAAAATATAATCAAACTTTGCAGTTTTAATTTTTAAATCTTT
>MWOS01000183.1 GCA_002026165.1 Prochlorococcus sp. HOT208_60m_813G15 | reverse complement strand
ATCGTGAAGGGGTCAAGCTTGCTTTTAAACCAGTATCTTCTATAAATTTCTTATCTATTTCGACAACTTCATTTGGCGTTAACTCATTTAATCCACTTATTAGAAAGGCCAACAAACCCTTTGTTATGAGAGCATCAGAATATCCTTCCCAAAATAATTTACCTGCTTTAATAGTTGCCTTAACAAAAACTTCTGAAACGCATCCTTTAGCTTTATTTACTTCAACAAGGATTTCACTTTCTGGTTGTTTCAATTTTTTACCTAACCACAAAATGTATTCATATTTTCTTTTTGGATCTTCTGATTTCTTTAACTTTTCTACTAATTTTGATAAATTATTGTATTTTTCCTGATTTTCCATTTTTTTTTAACTATAAATTAATCGCTTAATGAATCTTCTATTATACAAATATTTCTTTTTCTGTGATAAA
>MWOS01000019.1 GCA_002026165.1 Prochlorococcus sp. HOT208_60m_813G15 | reverse complement strand
TCCTTATCAATTAAAGACTTTAATTTGCACCAATGCGTATAAAGGTTTAGATTATCCTAATTAAACACATTTGACTTAAATGTCTAAACTAAAAACTCGTAAATCAGCTGCCAAAAGATTTAAAGCTACTGCGACGGGTAAATTCATGAGAAGAAGAGCTTTCCATAATCATTTACTTGATCATAAAAGCTCAAAATTAAAAAGACATCTATCAACAAAAGCCGTAGTTGATGAAAGAGATGCTGATAATGTAAGATTAATGATTCCATACGCATAAATCTTTAACCAATTTTTATTAGATATTCATGGCACGGGTAAAAAGAGGCAACATAGCCAGAAAAAGAAGAAACAAAATCTTAAATCTTGCAAAAGGATTTAGAGGCGGCAACAAAAATCTTTTCAGAACCGCAAACCAAAG
>MWOS01000182.1 GCA_002026165.1 Prochlorococcus sp. HOT208_60m_813G15 | reverse complement strand
TACTATAGTATTAAATAAAATTCATGAATAATTATGCATCTAGAGAAATGATAATTTATTTATTTAATGAAGTAGGTTTAGATGAGTCTTCTATTGAACTTGGAATAAAATTATCTTTAAAAAATAACACTCCTTTACCAATATTATTATGGAGTTATGGAATGCTAACTATTGAAGAACTTGATAAGTTATATTCATTTTTATTTCAAAATATGGATTAATAATTCTGATATAATAAGCACATATTTAAATAGAACAATACAGTTTTAACTACAGGAAATCAGGTATCAACAAAATCTATAGAAAAGCTTGATTTTTTATTATTAATCCTAGAAACTATCGACTTAAACGGTATACAATCCCTTTACGCTCTATCAAATAAACTTAATTTAAATGATGTTCTGCCAAATAAAGTTACTATTTGGAAATTAAGAAATAATAATCCATTGAGAAAATCTTATGTTACTAAC
>MWOS01000181.1 GCA_002026165.1 Prochlorococcus sp. HOT208_60m_813G15 | reverse complement strand
TATTTCCCATATCAATTACTCTTGAATAATCAGCAACTTGCATTGCAGGTGCTTTTTCATATCGATCAATTGCAATTACTTCTAATCCTAATCTTTTGGATTCTATTACTAATTCTTTTCCAAGCTCACCACTACCAAGCAATAAAATTCTCTTTTTAGAAAAAATTGATTCTTTCATATATATAAAAACTTATGTCAAAGTTTTCTTTTTTGAGCATTTGTATTGGAATTAGAGCTAATCCTCCTGTTCCTGAAAATATGATTGGCATAGTGCTATTTTTAGTTCCATTCATTTTTTGTAAGTCAATAGCTTGAGAGACTATTTTTCTGGCCTTGTCGAATCCGTAGTCCTCTATTAATTCTGGCCATAAAAAGTTAACTAATTCATATTTTGAAAACTCAATTTGTACTGTTTT
>MWOS01000180.1 GCA_002026165.1 Prochlorococcus sp. HOT208_60m_813G15 | reverse complement strand
GTTATCAAAGAAATAAGGAACAAATAGTTTGACAGTCCCACCTAAAAAAATAATTGGGATAGTTCCAATCAAAATTGACCTAAATAACCTTTCATATAATAAAAATTTAAAATTTTTTTTTGAATATTGCCTTTTAGAATTAAAAATATCATTTTTGAAGTACCATAGTAGAGCCAAAACACTTCCAATTTGAATTATTGCGGATAAAGAAGGGCCAGGATCATCAATTCCAAAAAAAAGAGATATGACTTTTAAATGAGCAGTACTACTTACAGGAATAAACTCAGTTAAACCTTGAATTAAACCATACAAAATAAATTCTAAATATTCCAAAAATTTTTTCATACTACATACTTAATTAATAGCAATTTTGAAAATGCAATTTACATTTATTAAGTAAAAGCTAAAATAATTAAATGAAAAAAAAATCTTTTTTATTAT
>MWOS01000179.1 GCA_002026165.1 Prochlorococcus sp. HOT208_60m_813G15 | reverse complement strand
CTTGGAGCTGTATTTAATGCACTCACTATTACAAGACCCGTCAGAGAGTTAGTAAGAGGTGTTAGAGAAATTTCAAAAGGAAATTTTAAATCAAGGATTTCATTACCTATGACAGGTGATCTAGGAGAACTCTTAAATGGATTTAACCGAATGGCCACACAGTTAGAAAATTATGACGAGGCTAATATAGAAGAACTAAAAGCGGCACAAGTCAAGCAACAATCTCCAATAGCTACTATGGCTGATGGTGCCATATTATTGGACTCACAAGGTAACATTGTACTTACTAATCCAACAGCAAAGAGACTATTTCGTTGGGAAGGAAGATTCTTAGAGGGTAAACATTTTTTAAATGAAATACCCGAAATCTTATCTAACGACTTACATACGAATATTGAATCTATTTTAAAAAGGGAAAAGGAGAAGGACGATTTAAGA
>MWOS01000178.1 GCA_002026165.1 Prochlorococcus sp. HOT208_60m_813G15 | reverse complement strand
ACAAGGACTTTACTTTTTGAGCACGAATGTAATACAAACTTCTTAAACAATCCTAATGATATTGATGAAGCATTTAAGTCAATTAATAATTCCACTCCTTTAATTTTAAAAAATAAGAACAATTATGAAATCGAGGGTTTTTATCTTCCGATATGGAAAGTTGTCCTGATAACAGATAAAGAATTATTTTCGCAACAATCTCTTTGTAATAATGTATTCATAAGGAGAAAAAAAAGAAGTGTAAATTCAAATATAAATGTAAATAAGATTAGTCCCGGTGATTTTATAGTACATAAAAATCATGGAATAGGAAAATTTTTAAAAATAGAAAAAATAAATATAACTGGAGATTCAAGAGATTATTTAGTCATTCAGTATCAGGATGGCAAGATAAGTGTTGCCGCTGATCAACTTGGTAGTGTTAACAGAT
>MWOS01000177.1 GCA_002026165.1 Prochlorococcus sp. HOT208_60m_813G15 | reverse complement strand
AGAGACTTGAGGATGCAAAATTTCTTAGGAGAAATCAATTTAGAGAGGATTCTGGCCCAACATCCCATCCTGTAATGCCAGAAAAATATCAAGAAATAGACAATTTCTATACGACCACGATATACGAAAAAGGATCAGAAATAATTAGAATGCTAAACAAGCTTGTAAAAGATGAAAATTTCTATAAAGGATTTACTAATTACAACTCAACATATGATGGAAAGGCAGCAACAATAGATCAATTTGTCGATAAAATTTTAGAGCATAATAAGGAAATTGATCCTGAAGAATTTAAAGTCTGGTACAAGCAAAATGGCACACCAAAAGTTAAATTTAAGAGAATCTGGGATCAAACAGACGAAAAACTCACAATTCAAGCCTCTCAAAGTAATCCAATAAAGA
>MWOS01000176.1 GCA_002026165.1 Prochlorococcus sp. HOT208_60m_813G15 | reverse complement strand
AAAAAATTTATCCACTCAATATGACCAACAACGGCAAAATTTAAATTTCCTTTTTTAAATTTATAGTCTTCAACTTTATTATTCTTTTCAACAACCATAAGCTTTAAATACTATTATTAAAAGAAATATTTTTGACAAGTGAATTCCTTTAACATTTTAAAAGATAATAAACAGATACTGTCTTTTCTTTACCTTTTTCTACCAATTTTGGGACCTGTTCTGCCAATGTTGGCAAATTTCGAATTTGCTAGGGAATATGGAAACAGCTTTGATATAAATAACTTCATTTCTTTAGCGAATGCAAACCCTGCAGCTCAATCAATTTCTAGAGACTTATTAGTAGGTGCAAGCGCTATTTTTATATGGATAGTAAATGAATCAAAAAAACTAAATATGAAGAATATGTGGGTTGTATACATTGGAACTTTTCTT
>MWOS01000175.1 GCA_002026165.1 Prochlorococcus sp. HOT208_60m_813G15 | reverse complement strand
GAGAGATCACCTGACCCAATTGCTGGGATTAAGTTTCCAGCTAAATAAGCTAATAAAGGCCAACAAGCTACGTAAATAAGCATGCATATAAAACCCTTGATAAACCTATTTGAATATGGTCTGACTGGTGGTATTAGTCTCAAGATATTATATGTTTAGATGTTTATCCTACTTTATCAATATCTTTAGGTATAAAAAAGAATGAAATTGGGTCAATTCTTAAAGTGGAAAAATTTGGTATCTTCTGGAGGCGAAGCAAAAATTTTTATTAAATCCGGCTCTGTTAAGGTTAATGGTGTAATTGAAACTAGGAGAGGAAGGAAGTTAAACAAGGGAGATAAAGTAATATTTCTAAAAAATGAATTAATTTTTGAATAGTTAGCTTATTCAACTCACTTTGTATTAGTATATTTTTCTTGGAGATA
>MWOS01000174.1 GCA_002026165.1 Prochlorococcus sp. HOT208_60m_813G15 | reverse complement strand
TGACTCTAAATCATGTTCTAAACACCAAAAACAACCTCCTGCAAGAATCAATTCCTCTGCAAAAACGTTAAAGGGACTCGCAAATATTGAAAAAGCGATTATTAGAATTAAAAGGTATTTCATTTTTTTATTATAAAGTTCAAATAATAGAATTAATAATCTCTCTTGCTGTTCTTTGGACTACGCCCCCTTCACCTAATCCCTTTTTTAAAAAAGCATAACCTTTTTTTATTTTTATTTTTTCTGACTTCCCCTCAAGAATTCTGCAAGATTTATAAAAAATTTTATTTTCGTCAAACTCTTTCTGTACAAACTCAGGAATTATTAATTTATTAACTAACAAATTTACAGGGGAAATAAATCTTACTTTGAAATTGAGTATTTTTTTAGCAATAAAAGCAGTT
>MWOS01000018.1 GCA_002026165.1 Prochlorococcus sp. HOT208_60m_813G15 | reverse complement strand
TGTTAAGAGCTAAAAAACCCTCGAAACTAACAGTAATATCTATTAAATTAAGAAGATCTTTATTATTCATTATTGCCCTCCTTATTGTTAACTTCTAAGCTTGGATAGGTTTCAATCTTTCTTTTCAAACCAAATCTTTGAAGAAGATTCCTAGGACCATCTCCTTGAATCCATCCTAAAACTCCTTCTGGCAGAGCTGTTACAACTAATATAAATAACCCTCCTTGAATAAACATCCAGCTAGCAGGTAAAGCTTCACTTACAAGACTTTTTGCATAGTTGATGAAAACTGCTCCTAGTATTGCTCCCAATAAAGTTCCTCTTCCTCCAACAGCAACCCATATAACCATTTCTATAGAAAAGGGAACCGTCATAAATTGAGGGGATACTATTCCAGACTGAACGGTATATAAAGCTCCCGAAATTCCTGCGAGACCTCCAGCAATAGAAAATATTATCGTCTTGAATATAACTGGGTTGTATCCTGTAAACCTAACTCTTGGTTCATCATCTCGGATTCCTATAAGGATATTTCCAAATCTTCCTTTA
>MWOS01000173.1 GCA_002026165.1 Prochlorococcus sp. HOT208_60m_813G15 | reverse complement strand
CAGGCAAAAGCTACTTGCATATGATTTAAATAATATTATTAGCTTAATAATTGAAGCTCGTTATCGTGATAAATGAAAAATCATTACCATAGATAAAACTTTGCAAAAAATGCTGTAATTTATAAAAAAAATCATTTATGGATATTTCAAAGATAGTTTTAATTTTTGGCATAAGTTTACTAATATATTCTTCTTTTCTGGTTTTAGGATTTTTTCTAAAGAATAAAAATCTAAAGGCACAGAATCTAAAAAAAGAAGAATAGATTATTAATGCCACGAAAATTTACTATTTTCTCAATATTTTTATATCTTTTTGAATATATTTAATGGAAATAAAATTTGATCCAAATAATAATAAGGGATATTTGAAATTAAATAAGACAGTTGCTGATATATGAAAAAATTTTATAAATTTCTTAAAAGTT
>MWOS01000172.1 GCA_002026165.1 Prochlorococcus sp. HOT208_60m_813G15 | reverse complement strand
TTAATTTCTTCCTGCCATGTCAGAGCAATAAGCTTGTCAGCGGGTACATTAGATCTATAAGTAAGAGGTATTTTAAGAATATTTCCATCGCAATAATTTTCTTTTTGCAATAGCTTTCTCGCTTCTAAATAATCATATTTAGGCCAAAGTTCTTGATTATCTTTTTTTAATATCGGCGGAATAATTGATCTAGATGGCTTCCTTAATCCATAACTTACTTTTTCCACTAATTAATTTTTCTATTAAGACTTTTTGCCAAAGCCAGTCTTAAATTAAGATTGTTTAAGGGATAAGAACTAGTTTTAAGGCTTATAAAACTTAATTCAGTGAAAGGACTATTACCTTCTTTAAACTGTTTATTTTTACTTAAATTATTTAGACTTTTTCTCTGACTATCATCAATTGAATTTGATAAAAGCACGTCAATTTGATTAGATCGGAAGAGC
>MWOS01000171.1 GCA_002026165.1 Prochlorococcus sp. HOT208_60m_813G15 | reverse complement strand
TAAGATAAGTGATTTCAGAATAACTGATGGAAAAGGTATTGGAGTTGTCTTGCAATTATCTAATGGAAAAGAGCAATGGTTTTTTGAGGATGAAATTGATCTTCTCGACGAAAATGGTAATGTAATTAAAAAAAATAATTATAAAAAAGTGAATAGTAATTTTATATTTAATTACTTAAGAGGATTAAATTATGAAAGTAAAAATAGGGTAAAAGAGTTACGTAATCCAATTAATTTTTTTATCTGGCTGGTTGTTTCGATTAAAGATATTTTTTGATTAGTTAAAAAGTTTTCTAAAATAAAAAAAAACAATTTATTTAGATATAAGATTTCATTAATTAAAAATTTATATGGGACAAAATATTATCGATGTGAGAAATTTATCAAAGTCATTTGATATCTCTTTAAAAGAAACAG
>MWOS01000170.1 GCA_002026165.1 Prochlorococcus sp. HOT208_60m_813G15 | reverse complement strand
AGATTTTTAAAATGGCTAGATCAGCTTCAATACTGTGTACAACTCCAAGGGTAGGATTAAATACAATTAATAAATCAAATGTTCTTTTAGATGGATTAATAGGCAGTAATCTTGATCCCGGAGAAGTTTTTTCTTTTTCTGAATTATCGATAAAACCCAAATATACTATTAAAACCGAGGGAGAGAAGGGAGGCATAATATTTCCAGGAGGAAGATATAAGGCTCTTAAAAACAAAAAATTAAAGGTTGATTCTTATGGATGTGGCGATTCTTTTTCAGGTGGGATTCTTTAAGGAATGGCATGTAAATGGGATATAGATAAAACTTTAAATCTTGCTAAAGTAATGGGAAGAGAAGCCAGTGAATTTTTCGGCCCATATGCAAATAGTGACGAAAATAATTGATTTAAGACTTATATGAGCAATCTAGATAATAAAAATAAAAATATTCTTGTAGAAAATATTATTGTTTTCTTTTTATTTACTGTTTTTTTAGTTTTTAAATCTTTAAAAACTTTATCTAAAATTTTTACCTATGGAATAATAAAAAAAGAAATACTAACTACTAAAAGTAACTTGGGCGTAGATATAAAAATAAAAATTAAGTAATGAATATATTTTTAGTTTTTCTAATTTTAGGAGTTATTTTTTTGGGCTATAAAAAAATTAATTCTAAAAAAACAAAGAACTTA
>MWOS01000169.1 GCA_002026165.1 Prochlorococcus sp. HOT208_60m_813G15 | reverse complement strand
AAGGGAAAAGGAGAAGGACGATTTAAGATTCAGTTTAGGAGAACCAGCAAGAACCTTAAGAATTGTCTTGCAATCAGTTTTAGATACAAATAAAGTTGAATTAAAAGGAATTGCCGTAACAATCCAAGACTTAACTAGAGAAGTTGAACTTAACGCAGCACAAAATAGATTTATTAGTAATGTTTCTCATGAATTAAGGACACTACTTTTTAATATCAAAATTATGTAGAGACCTTACACGATTTAAAAGATCAACTTTCAGATGAAGAACAAATAGAATTTTTAGGAATTGCAAATTCAGAAACAGATAGGTTAACTAGACTTGTAAATGATGTATTAGATTTATCAAGATTGGAGTCTGGAAAAATTGTTCAACTAGAACAAATGGACGTAAAAACAGCAATAGAGCAGACTCTTAGAAGCTATAGACTTAATGCTATAGA
>MWOS01000168.1 GCA_002026165.1 Prochlorococcus sp. HOT208_60m_813G15 | reverse complement strand
TAAAAAGCAAAGGTTCAATTGTAATGGAAAATAATTAACAAATTATTTCCTTTCTTCTTTTGGCATATATTTATTCCATGAAAGATTTTCATGAACTCTA
Source organism: Prochlorococcus sp. HOT208_60m_813G15 (assembly GCA_002026165.1). Classification (GTDB taxonomy): domain Bacteria; phylum Cyanobacteriota; class Cyanobacteriia; order PCC-6307; family Cyanobiaceae; genus Prochlorococcus_A. Next base: position 354 of record MWOS01000168.1, on the reverse strand, counting down.
GAGGTTAGAATATCAAAAGTATTATTTTAGAATATGGCTAGCCAAGATTATCTAATTGCAATAGCTTTAATTGAGCAAAACCTTGTTAGAGCAATGCCTCTTGGAGGGAAAGAAGTAAAAGATAATTTAGAGGATCCAGAAAATTTAAGAAAACTAGGAGAAGAAGTAGTTTTGAATCTTCTACTTAGAGTTTTTCAAAGGAGTGATGAAGGTGCATTAAAAAGGGCTTCTCAAGAAAAAGGTTTGCTCCTAGTTCATATGCATCCCAAAAGAATGCAGAAAGAGCTTCCATTTATTAAATCTGAATGGATAAGAGACGGCGATACACAGCAATTTTTAAAATACCTTGGCAAT
>MWOS01000167.1 GCA_002026165.1 Prochlorococcus sp. HOT208_60m_813G15 | reverse complement strand
GGTTCTACATGTTCCATAAGACCAGCAATTACAACCGAACCTTCTGAATCACATAAAGCGTCAACATCTATTTCGATGGCATTATTCAAATATTGATCAAGAAGAATTGGATGATCAGGAGATACCTTAACTGCTTCAGAGATGTACCTAGATAATTCCTTTTCGTCCTTCACAATTTCCATTGCCCTACCTCCTAAAACACAAGAGGGTCTTTCAACCAATGGGAAGCCAATATTTCTTGCTACCGTTAGTGCTTCATTCTGATTACGAGCCAAACCGTTTAAAGGCTGCCTGATACTTAATTCTTCAAGAATTTTTGTAAATTCCTCTCTATCTTCTGCTATATCAATTGAGATAGGAGAAGTCCCTAAAATTTTTGATCCAGTTTTGATCCCATCATTTGATTTAAGCCAT
>MWOS01000166.1 GCA_002026165.1 Prochlorococcus sp. HOT208_60m_813G15 | reverse complement strand
TGTTGAAATTTTTCTTTCAAACCTTTCTCTTTCTGAAGAAATCTTATAATATTTTTCTAAATATGGATTATAAGCTATACCTAATTTAACTTTTAAATTGGTTTCCTTTTGTAAACAAGCTAATGCATCAATTGAATCAAAATTTTTTTTCTTATTTGAACCTGATACAAGAAGAATTTCATAATTTCTATTAGTGCGAGATCTTTTAATAAAATCTAATAAGTCTTGGTATGAATTATTTTTATTTTTTGAATATTGATGATAAAGACTATAATGATAAGTCACATTTAATTCATGGAAGTTTTTTGATATATATTTAATAGTTGAATTAAATAATTCCTTCTTAATAAGTCCTTTACATGGAATATTTATATTTTTTATATTATTAATTCTGCAGAAATTAAGTTTTTTTTCTAACTGGGAAA
>MWOS01000165.1 GCA_002026165.1 Prochlorococcus sp. HOT208_60m_813G15 | reverse complement strand
GAAAATTAAGATGATAAGTTATTTTACTTGGAGCGAATTTGATAAGAGCGTAGAACAAATTGCTAATAAATGTAGGTTTAAAGAGTTTTCTGGAATATATGGAGTTCCTCGTGGTGGATTATGTCTTGCTGTAGCACTAAGCCATAAATTAAAAATTGAATTAATATCAGAACCAATAAAAAATTCACTAATGGTAGATGATGCTTATGAAACTGGTTTTACATTAACGACCTTCAAGGATATTGAAGGAGCAATGTTTTTTGTATTATTTAGTAAGATCAAACCTACATGGTGGAATACAGTATTTATATCAAAAAAAAGCCAATGGATAGTTTTCCCATGGGAAAATACTTCAAATTCAAAAAGTGACCGCGAAGAATACATCAAAAAAAGAGGTTTAAGTTGAGAAAGA
>MWOS01000164.1 GCA_002026165.1 Prochlorococcus sp. HOT208_60m_813G15 | reverse complement strand
TCCAAGTGTTCTGACTTGAGCATTAGAAGTGGTTGTATCTGCTATGTAACTACTTGGTTCTTTTCCGTCATCTCTTAATGTCTTGATTAATTTTGTCGGATCCGAATCAAAGTAATGACTGACATCTGTTAATGAAATTTCTGAAGAATCAAGGTTTTGAAATGTAACATCTGCTGTTTTCATTACTGACTCAAATACCTCTCTTTTTTGATTCATCTCACCTGGCATTAATAGATAAGGCAGTCAAGTTAGCAGCTGAAGCTGATGAACCATTGGAATCTAATTTTGTAAGGAAACATTCACTAGAACAGGCAGAAAAAGAAGGCACTTCTATCAGAGAAGCTTCAGCGCGAGTATTCTCTAATGCAAGTGGAAGTTACAGTTCAAATGTTAATTTAGCAGTAGAAAATTCTACATGGGAGGAAGAAAATGAATTACAAGAAATGTATTTATCTCGCAAAACATATGCTTTTAATGCTGATAATCCAGGTGAGATGAATCAAAAAAGAGAGGTATTTGAGTCAGTAATGAAAACAGCAGATGTTACATTTCAAAACCTTGATTCTTCAGAAATTTCATTAACAGATGTCAGTCATTACTTTGATTCGGATCCGACAAAATTAATCAAGACATTAAGAGATGACGGAAAAGAACAGATCGGAAGAGC
>MWOS01000017.1 GCA_002026165.1 Prochlorococcus sp. HOT208_60m_813G15 | reverse complement strand
ATTGCAGAATGAGCCTAAACCTATACATGCTGAATAAAGTTCATTTAAATAAGGTACTGATATAGCTCCTATAATTGGCTTATTCTTATATACAAGACCAATAGAAGTCCCAAAAAAAGGATATCCATGGGAATAATTTGTTGTACCGTCTAATGGATCTATACACCATGTTAAATCCGAAGATTTGGTTAATTTACCTGATTCCTCTGCATTTATAGATATGTTTGGTGTCTCTTCTAATAAATATTCTTTTATTTTATTTTCAACTTCCAAATCTACATTGGTAACTAGATCACCCTTCCTACCCTTTGATGATATTTTCTGAATTTTATTGTAATTAATTTTTAAAATTTCATTACCAATTTGAGCGGAATTCTTGGCTATTTCATACAAAATGGATAAGTTTACTTGATTTGCAAGTTCCTCTATTTCACTAAATTCAAACATGATAGTTAATCTTCCTCAAATTCCCAAGGTGGCGCAACTCTTGTATTTCCCCTCCCAAAATATTGTCCAAATTGTAAATCGTAAACTTCATCTTCATATGTAGTTTCAACCTCAAGATCTGATGTTGCTTTAGCGACACAAAGAAGTGCATAACCTTTGTCTTTTAAAGCCTGAGATACACCCATTGCTTCAGGTTGTTGTAAAGTACCGGATTTTATTTTAACTGCACAACTTGTGCAGCAACCATTTCTACATGAAAATGCAAGTTTAAAACCTTTTTTTTCAAATTCCTTAAGTATATACTCATCACTATTAACCTCTTCTTGGTAGACCTTTCCGGTTTCCTTATTTTTAATCGTGACTGTGAAAGTCTTTTTCAAATAACTTTCCTCAAAAATGGGATGATTAAGGGTTAAAATGGGTATCTTGGGAGAGGTGGCCGAGTGGTTGAAGGCGCAGCACTGGAAATGCTGTATAGGGGCAACTTTATCGAGGGTTCGAATCCCTCTCTCTCCGTTTTATATTAGTTTATTTTGGTTAATTACATCAATACCTCTGTCTGTAAAGTATGTTTTAAAAAAGATGGTAATATTTTGACAAGTTATAAATAATCTTATTTATTTAAATTAAGT
>MWOS01000163.1 GCA_002026165.1 Prochlorococcus sp. HOT208_60m_813G15 | reverse complement strand
CAAACAACTGTAAAGTGCATGGAATAGTATCTTGAGCTGTTTTATAAATAACTTCGCTTACCCTGTCGGCATCTTCTGTAAGTCTATATGTGATGTCCCCGGCTGAAATATTTTCAACAGAATTCATCTTTATTTTTTGAATTCTGCTAAATAAATTTCCTCTCATCACTTCACTAATTTCTAAAGATGGTTTTGCTATGAATACATCCTGTCCGAATTGAGCAGTGTTCTGAACTAAAAATATAAATAAAGACTTAATTATTATGCTAGAAACTTTTGAGAGATCACCTGACCCAATTGCTGGGATTAAGTTTCCAGCTAAATAAGCTAATAAAGGCCAACAAGCTACGTAAATAAGCATGCATATAAAACCCTTGATAAACCTATTTGAATATGGTCTGACTGGTGGTATTAGTCTCAAGATATTATATGTTTAG
>MWOS01000162.1 GCA_002026165.1 Prochlorococcus sp. HOT208_60m_813G15 | reverse complement strand
ATATAAATGAATACTTTAAAGCTTCATTTATTCCTCCGACCGAAAACCCAGCTTTGTATCCAATAAAACTTGTAGTTAATAAGACAGGACCAGGTGTTATCTGGCCAATCATTATGCCATCTATAAATTCATTATTTGTTAACCATCCTTGTGAGACAACATAATCACTCATTAGAGGAATGATTACTAATCCCCCTCCAAAAATAAAAAGTCCCGATTTCAAAAAGAATAAAAATAGATTAAGGTAATTTATTAAAAATTTTGAGTTTAAAGAATCCTTCAAAAAATTATAGAACTTAAAAATATCAAAAAAGAGTGTACTACTCAAAAATGAGGTTGTTGAAAATATAGATAAAGGAACCAAGCTATAAAAAATATTTTTCCATTTCTGTAAGAAAATATTTATCAAACCTGCAATAGTAAGAATTGTTATGAGAGGAAATTGAATACTATTATATATTTGCAAATATATAAGTAGAAA
>MWOS01000161.1 GCA_002026165.1 Prochlorococcus sp. HOT208_60m_813G15 | reverse complement strand
TTCACAATTGATTTAGTTGATTTTTATAAAAAAAATAATATTACTCCTGTAATTGAATCTGATTTTTCATCACCAGAGAAACTTTATTCTGTTTATAGTTTTTTAGAAAACGAATTATAATTTCTTTCAATAGATAATTATGAAAAGTGATTTTACATATGACATAGTAATAATAGGTGGAGGAATATCTGCGTGTGTATTCGCTTTGAATTATCTAAAAAATAACATTACAAAAAAAATTGCATTAATTGAAATTGGTCGTGGACTTGGAGGGAGATCAAGTACAAGAATAAGCAAAAAATTCAGAGGATGGAAACTAAACCATGGAGCTCCAAATTTTAATATATCTAATAGTAAAAATAATCCTCTATTAAAAAGTTATATTAATGAATTATTGGAAAATAATTTTATTAAAATTGAGGACTCAGA
>MWOS01000160.1 GCA_002026165.1 Prochlorococcus sp. HOT208_60m_813G15 | reverse complement strand
TCTATAGTTTGATTCATTAACACTAATATCAAAAAATCTTACATCTTTTGTATCGCGAAATTTTTCATAACTTATCAATTCAAACATTTTCGATTTGTTTGATTTGACAACTGGAATTTCTAAACTTGAATTCAATTTTCTTTAAATATTAAACAAATGAAAACAGATATATATATCCAAGAACGTATCAATTAACACTAAAAAAGAAACATATTATTATTTATATTTTATTGTTATTCTAAAAGATTAAAAATTTAGTGTTTATTTGATTTCAAGAGGTTTGATTTCCCAGGATAAAGTATTTTCTAAATTATTTTTTCCTATAAAGTTTCCTGTAATTACAGAGGTTAAATTAGATTTTGAAGAGGATACCAATGTTAAATATCTATCATCTATTAATCCTTTCCCGCTTGGATCAAAACCTCTCCAACCAACACCTGGAATATATAATTCAGCCCAAGCGTGTAAATCCAACTCAGAGGGTAAGGGATCTTCAAAATGATAACCACTTACAAACCTACTTGGGATACCTATAGACCTGCAAGCTTCAACCATCAGCATTGCTAAATCTCTGCATGAACCTATACGTTCTCTAAGTGTTCTACTAGCCGGCCATGCTGGCCCTGTATGTCTTT
>MWOS01000159.1 GCA_002026165.1 Prochlorococcus sp. HOT208_60m_813G15 | reverse complement strand
AAGACTATAAATTTAAAAAAGGAAATTTAAATTTTGCCGTTGTTGGTCATATTGAGTGGATAAATTTTTTAAAGGTTGATCAATTACCAAAACCCGGAGTTATTTCTCATTCTGAAAAGTCCCTTGAGTATCCAGCTGGTGGTGGATCTATTATCGCGAAAATACTTTCTGATTTAACTTTAAACCAAATTCATTTTTTTACGTCAATAGGAAGTGATGATTCTGGAGATAAGTGTTTCAAGATTCTCTCAAATATGGGAATTAAGTTGCATGTAGCTTGGCGTGATAAACCAACTAGAAGAGGATTTAGTTTAATTGACTCTCAAGGCGAAAGAGCAATAACAGTTATTGGAGAAAGGTTAGCTCCAACTCATAAAGACAATTTAGATTGGAACATATTAAAAAAAATGAACGGAATTTTTA
>MWOS01000158.1 GCA_002026165.1 Prochlorococcus sp. HOT208_60m_813G15 | reverse complement strand
GAATTTAATATCGATAATTTAGCTTCTTCATCAAGCCTTTACGCCTGTTCTTGAGCATGTATCAAGGAAACAAGGTGAAGAATATCTTAAAATTATTAGGGAGAAATATAACTTCAAAGATGATGAGATATTTCAAATTATCAAACCCTTAATGTATATAGGTAACCCAAGATTATTAAAGATAAATGATTTGCCTCATAAAATATCAACAGTTAGGGCAGGAAATGTAATTGGAGGAGGTGACTGGTCCTCAGATAGAATTGTCCCAGATACTATTAAATCTCTTATAAATAAAACATCACTTAAAGTTCGTTACCCAGATGCTGTGAGGCCATGGCAGCATGTATTGGATCCTTTATTTGGATATATAAAATTAGCTGAAAAACAAATAAATGTACAGAAAAGT
>MWOS01000157.1 GCA_002026165.1 Prochlorococcus sp. HOT208_60m_813G15 | reverse complement strand
TCTTCTTTTCGCTTTTCTTCTCTGTTGCAACTTTCTTTTGTGTTTTTCTATAGGAGTTTCATGATGCCTAAGCCTTTTTAAATCTGCAAAGATTCCAGATTTAGATACTTGTCTTTTAAATCTTCTAAGGGCAGACTCAATGCCCTCATTCTCTCCAACTGTTACCTGTGTCAAAATTTTCTAAATAAATATTATTCTAGCACCTCGATAGATAAATTTAAACTTAAAACTTCGACTCTAGAGTTGATGGTTTCTCCGTTTTATTTTTTTGCCCAATCAACAAATCTTTTTTTATTACTTTTTATATCCTGTAATGATTCAAAATAATATTTTTCCCAATCATATTTGGGCAGTCCAAGAAATATCATAAGATTTAATGGGTATTGATCGCTATCTGAACAATTTCTAAAATCATCCCTGAATAAAAAGATTTCCTTTTTTAGAGCAATTGCGATACCT
>MWOS01000156.1 GCA_002026165.1 Prochlorococcus sp. HOT208_60m_813G15 | reverse complement strand
AGAATAGATTATTAATGCCACGAAAATTTACTATTTTCTCAATATTTTTATATCTTTTTGAATATATTTAATGGAAATAAAATTTGATCCAAATAATAATAAGGGATATTTGAAATTAAATAAGACAGTTGCTGATATATGAAAAAATTTTATAAATTTCTTAAAAGTTTTCTATTTATATCACTATGGCTTATTTTATCCTCATTTTTAACCTAATATTGGAATACCATTCATTGGGAATATGTTTACTTAAATTTCAGAATTATATTTGATAAAGAATTTTGGTTTATTGTAGAAAAAATTCTTTTAGGATTCGATATTGGTTACTGGTTAGAAGAAGCACTAAAATTCTTAAGTTATGAAATACCTAAAGAATCATTTAAATATTTACCAATTTATTTCGTATTAAAGTCTATTTGGATAAAGAATTAATTTC
>MWOS01000155.1 GCA_002026165.1 Prochlorococcus sp. HOT208_60m_813G15 | reverse complement strand
TGAATCTTTCTTTTTGTTTTTATTAGCAAAAATTGATATCAATGAGTCAGTTATAAACATAGTGAAGATAATATCTAAAATCCTGCTTGAAAAATACTTAAATTTAAATAATGTCAATTGCATTTTAGTAATAGCAGTATTTTTATTAAAAAGATCATAAATAGTATTAACATCTCTCCAACAAGTATTTAGACCCTGTCCGCCAACCGGATGGAATGTATGAAATGCATCTCCTACAAAAACTAATTTTTTAAAATTTAAAACTGGTAAATTTAAGGATAATGAAACAGGAAAGATATTAAATTCACCAATTATTTGGTCCAACTTAAATTCATCTGGCAAGATTGTTGATAAATTATCCATTAAAAAATTCTTGTCGGAATTTAGCCTTTCTATTGTCTTTAATGTACT
>MWOS01000154.1 GCA_002026165.1 Prochlorococcus sp. HOT208_60m_813G15 | reverse complement strand
TATTGAAGCATTAAAAGCACAAGCAATTGCCTCAAGAACTTATGCTTTAAAGCAAAAAGGAAATAATTTATTTGATATAGATTCAACCCAGAAAAACCAAGTCTATAATGGGCTGGAGTCAAGAACTTATAAAACTATTAGAGCCGTTAAAAGTACCAGATCTTTAGTTTTGACGTATAAAAATAAATTGATTAACGCTTTATTTCAAAGTAGCTGAGGTGGAATGACAGAAAATAGTCAAGATGTATGGAAGAATAAATATCCATATTTATCAAGTGTGAAAGATTTTGATAAAAATAATCCAAAATTTAGATGGCAAAAAAAAATTTCGAGTAATGAATTAATAGATTTATTCCCCAAGATTGGAGGTTTAAAAAATATAGAGATTCTAGATATTACAAGTACCGGGAGGGT
>MWOS01000016.1 GCA_002026165.1 Prochlorococcus sp. HOT208_60m_813G15 | reverse complement strand
ATTCTGGTCTAACTGTTGATTGTGCAAATGATCTAAAAGCTAATCTTATTCTTAGAGGCTTAAGAGCAATGAGTGATTTTGAGTATGAACTTCAGATTGCTCATACAAATAAATCTCTTAATAATGATATTGAAACTATATTTTTATCGACAAATACAAATTATAGTTTTCTTAGTAGTTCTTTAGTAAAAGAAGTTGCAAAATTTGGTGGTGAAATTAATCACATGGTACCCCCCTCTGTTGAGTGGGATTTAAAAGAATATTTTAAATAATATTTTTTTTAACAGGATTTCAAGTAATAAATATCACGTAATAATTTAAAAGCTTTTTCTTTATCAATTTTATTAGAATTTTGGATAATGCTTATAATTATTGGCTTGTCATTTTTATATAAAAAACCAGATAATGCAAAAACATTTGAAAGAG
>MWOS01000153.1 GCA_002026165.1 Prochlorococcus sp. HOT208_60m_813G15 | reverse complement strand
GGTGGATTATGTCTTGCTGTAGCACTAAGCCATAAATTAAAAATTGAATTAATATCAGAACCAATAAAAAATTCACTAATAGTAGATGATGTTTATGAAACTGGTTTTACATTAACGACCTTCAAGGATATTGAAGGAGCAATGTTTTTTGTATTATTTAGTAAGATCAAACCTACATGGTGGAATACAGTATTTATATCAAAAAAAAGCCAATGGTTAGTTTTCCCATGGGAAAATACTTCAAATTCAAAAAGTGACCGCGAAGAATACATCAAAAAAAGAGGTTTAAGTTGAGAAAGAAATTATATTTGGCAAATCCATATGGATTTTCAAAACAAGCTAAAATTCTCTTAACTGAATTTATTGAAATCTTCAATGATTTAAATGTAGAAGTATTTGAACCTTTTGAGAGGGCAA
>MWOS01000152.1 GCA_002026165.1 Prochlorococcus sp. HOT208_60m_813G15 | reverse complement strand
ATAAATTATCTAATTATTATCTAATCCTTTAAAAATATTTTGAACATTTTGATCAGGCGCAACTCTGTGAGGAGCACCACTAAATATTTGTTCAAAATTAGAAAAAGAATCTTTTATCTCTGGGCCACTATTCGTAATGATAAATTCTCTTATTCGTTTATCATGCCATGATCCCCGCATTTTAAAAACATTTAAAGCTCTTGCCATCTCACCTTTTATTGAGAGAATTAGTTATGCAATTAGAAAATATAAAGCTAAAAGAGTTGCCATAGATTCAATAACTGCAGTCTTTCAACAGTATGATGCTATATACGTGGTTAGACGAGAAATATTTAGACTAATAGCAAGATTAAAAGAGATAGGTGTGACGACAGTTATGACTACAGAAAGGGTTGATGATTATGGCCCTATCGCTAGATA
>MWOS01000151.1 GCA_002026165.1 Prochlorococcus sp. HOT208_60m_813G15 | reverse complement strand
ATCATTCCCTTATCAACCAACACCTGATCAAATTACTGCTGTAGAAGAAATAAAATCTGATATGGAAAGCGATAAGCCAATGGACAGGCTAGTTTGTGGAGATGTAGGATTTGGCAAAACAGAAGTCGCTGTTCGGGCTATTTTTAAGGCTATTACATCAGGCAAACAGGTAATATTACTAGCACCAACAACAATCCTAGCACAGCAACATTGGAGAACAACAAACAATAGATTTTCACCTTACCCAATAAAAGTATCATTACTCAATAGATTCAAAACAGTTAATGAAAGAAAGGAAATCTATGCAGGCTTGAAAAATAACAAAATTGATTTAGTTGTAGCTACGCACCAAATTTTAGGAAAAGAAATAGAAATTAAAAACTTGGGACTACTTGTTATTGATGAAGAACAAAGATT
>MWOS01000150.1 GCA_002026165.1 Prochlorococcus sp. HOT208_60m_813G15 | reverse complement strand
TTAAGGATTTATTAATTAATTGTGAGAAAAGAGGAGGATTAGTAAGTCATAGACGTTTATCAAATGGTGATGATAAACCTTATGAATTGAATATTAGTTGGTGGAGTGCAATGGAAGACTCCAGTAGAGATGCTAAAAGATTTCAATATGAGAGATTTATTTTGAGTCAACTATTAGTAATAGCTCTGAAAGGGGTCCCTGCATTTTATTTACCAGCATTACTAGCTTCAGAAAATGATATCAAAAGTTTCTCTATGACAGGTCAAAGAAGAGATCTAAACAGAGAAAAGTTTAAATCAGAAAATCTTTCAGCGGTTTTAAATAATCCTGAATCTAATGCTAATAAAAACTTAAAATATCTTCGTAATGCTATGGATGTCCGATCAGAATTAAAGCAATTTCATCCTTGTTCACAAATGAAATGTTTATCTAAAGGTAGAAGTGATATTGTTGT
>MWOS01000149.1 GCA_002026165.1 Prochlorococcus sp. HOT208_60m_813G15 | reverse complement strand
TTGTGTTTTATGGGGTACTGATAACATCAAAACTTACGGAGAATCACTTGCACAAATCTTATGGTTTGTTGGGGTGAAACCAAAACCAGATTCTGTTGGAAGAATTAACAAACTTGAATTAATCCCTTTAGAAGAATTAGGTAGGCCAAGAATAGATGTAGTAGTTAACTGTTCAGGAGTATTTAGAGATTTATTTATCAATCAACTGGCATTAATAGATCAAGCAGTCAAGTTAGCAGCTGAAGCTGATGAACCATTGGAATCTAATTTTGTAAGGAAACATTCACTAGAACAGGCAGAAAAAGAAGGCACTTCTATCAGAGAAGCTTCAGCGCGAGTATTCTCTAATGCAAGTGGAAGTTACAGTTCAAATGTTAATTTAGCAGTAGAAAATTCTACATGGGAGGAAGAAAATGAATTACAAGAAATGTATTTATCTCGCAAAACATATGCTTTTAATGCTGATAATCCAGGTGAGATGAATCAAAAAAGAGAGGTATTTGAGTCAGTAATGAAAACAGCAGATGTTACATTTCAAAACCTTGATTCTTCAGAAATTTCATTAACAGATGTCAGTCATTACTTTGATTCGGATCCGACAAAATTAATCAAGACATTAAGAGATGACGGAAAAGAACAGATCGGAAGAGC
>MWOS01000148.1 GCA_002026165.1 Prochlorococcus sp. HOT208_60m_813G15 | reverse complement strand
AGCGAGAAAGCTATTGCAAAAAGAAAATTATTGCGATGGAAATATTCTTAAAATACCTCTTACTTATAGATCTAATGTACCCGCTGACAAGCTTATTGCTCTGACATGGCAGGAAGAAATTAAAAATTCTTTGAAAGATTGTATTGATATTGAACTTAATGGGGTTGAATCTACAACAGTTTATAAGAATCTAAGTTTAGGAATTCAGTGAAAGCACTATTACCTTCTTTAAACTGTTTATTTTTACTTAAATTATTTAGACTTTTTCTCTGACTATCATCAATTGAATTTGATAAAAGCACGTCAATTTGATTACTTTTTAAAGCCCCAAAAAGAGAAGATGAATTTGAATATCCCACAAAATTAATGCCTTTATTTAAGGGCTTTTCACCCCAATAATTCAAATTTGGATCAATT
>MWOS01000015.1 GCA_002026165.1 Prochlorococcus sp. HOT208_60m_813G15 | reverse complement strand
AATAGTCGTCTTGCTTCTATGTTTCTCAATCAGCAGATAAGCACGGAAAAATAATTGAAAAAGAAGTGTTTAATTCCAAACAGGTAATAAAGGAAAATCCTTCTAATAAAAAAGAAAGTGAAAATGATGATCAAACTATATCTAATTCAAATGAAAAAAATCTAATAACTGTAGATCTTACCAATGAAGAAAAAATTGTTTTCAGTGAATTAGGCATTAATCCACTAATAAAGCTTGGTAAAGAATATCTCACTAGTAACAATTTTGTGCGTCTAAAAGATAATAATAATGAAAAAGAAAAAACTTCAGATAATAAAAAATCAAAAGCAAAACAAATTAAAAAGATCTCAAAATCTAAAGAAGAAGAAATTGAGACTAAAATTGAATCAAATGCAAATTCGAAAAATAA
>MWOS01000147.1 GCA_002026165.1 Prochlorococcus sp. HOT208_60m_813G15 | reverse complement strand
CAACTGCGACCCAAAACTCTGGATTACCTTTACCAGAACCCATTCTGGTTTCGGCAGGTCTCATGGTTACTGGTTTATCAGGAAATATTCTTATCCAGATTTGACCACCACGTTTGATATATCTAGTCATAGCTCTTCTGCTTGCTTCAATCTGACGTGCAGTCACCCAACCACAGTCTTGAGCTTGGAGAGCAAATTGACCGAATGCAATAGTATTACCTTTTGAGGCTACACCCCTCATTCTGCCTCTATGTTGTTTACGGAATTTAGTACGTTTTGGACTAAGCATTTTTATACCTCCTATGAATTCTCATTTGAACGATCCTCAAATTGCTGAGGTCTTCTACTAGCTTTCCTCTTAGGGCTCGCACCCACAGGGATAGTTTGTTCTTCTTTAGGTAGAACTTCACCTTTG
>MWOS01000146.1 GCA_002026165.1 Prochlorococcus sp. HOT208_60m_813G15 | reverse complement strand
TTGAGTCCTTAATTATGATAATGAGACTAAAATTACTAGCTAAAAAATGTGGTTTTAATAAGATCAAGATCAAAAAGCCAAACATCTTGATAGAGACAAAATTAAAAAATTCTACTTTTAAAATTCTTAAAAATTCTTTGGCAAGTAGTGTTCAAAATAAATTTCATTTTGATGAAGGAGAACAATTATCAATAATAACAATAAGGGGTTTAGGAGTAACTGAAGTTTAAAATCAAATTGACCAGCTAATGTTGTGGATTGGTTCTTTTGAAAGAGAAATAAAGAATTTCGATAAAGAACTTATTAAAAGAGAATAAATTATTAAATAATTATTTAATATCCGCGAATCAGTTTGATTTCGGTTAGGTTTATTAAAATTTATATTTTTTATGGGTGAATACATAGACGTCGGAATCCAAACTTCGATTTTACCCTTATCAATTATTCTTTCATCAA
>MWOS01000145.1 GCA_002026165.1 Prochlorococcus sp. HOT208_60m_813G15 | reverse complement strand
TACCAATAATTCAGATGAAAACAACTTCGCAAGAATAAAAAAAATAGTAAAAAAATATACTCCTGATAAATTAATAATTTTGGGAGATTTATTTCACAGCAAATATTCAATAGATAAAACTCTTCAAAAAAAAGTTGAGGATCTTCCTGAACTACTAAAAACCACAGTTGAACTAATCCTGGGAAATCACGGTGTAGGTTGTGATTTTAAGAATATAAAAATTTTTGATATTAGAAAAACTAAAAATATTACTTTTAGCCATGAGCCAGTTAACTTAGAAAACAATAAAACTTTGAATATTTGTGGACATTATCATCCAAAAATCCATTTAAAAAACAATGGAGATAAATTATCTTTTAGGTGTTTTGCAATGGATAACAATAAAAATGTTTTATATCTGCCTGCATTCGGAGACTTAACC
>MWOS01000144.1 GCA_002026165.1 Prochlorococcus sp. HOT208_60m_813G15 | reverse complement strand
ATAAGTTTTTTAATTGTTGAAGGAATTTTTGCCAAAGAATTTGCAAACACTTTAAATAATCAGAATTATTATTTTTTAGAAATAAAAACTAAAAAGAATAAGTGCATGAAAAGAGTTATCCAAAGGGATATAAAAGAAAGAGGTAAGGATAAAAAACAAGCTGAAAATGATTTCTTAAAATCTTGGGACATTTATTACGAAAAATATAAACCCAATAACAAAAAAACAAATAAATCCATTATTAGAAAAAACAGATATAGATAACATTATGAAAAAAATTATTTAATTAAATCGTTAAATTTTTTCGCTAATATTAAAGCACTTAAAATTGAGCCTTCAATCCTGCCAAATCCTTCACCTTCAAACCAGTCTCCACAAAATCCAATTCTATATTTTCTACTAAATTGTAAAGATAATGGGACGGCAATTCCAGAAGGCTGTGAGGCTCTCCATTTCATAATAGAAATTTCATCATTAAAAGTTAATTTATTTATTAAAGAATTATCTTCAAA
>MWOS01000143.1 GCA_002026165.1 Prochlorococcus sp. HOT208_60m_813G15 | reverse complement strand
TCAACAAATATTCTTTATAATTCTCTAGTAGAAGATGATGACTTTAAAAAGTTTTTTTATGAGAATGCATATACACATGAAAATATAGATATAAGACAAAAAGATGAGTTAAAAGAATCAATTATAGGTTTTGATCCGGATGTTATTTTTCATCTTGCTGCTCAACCTCTTGTAAGAGAAAGTTACATTAATCCTCAATCAACTTGGGAAACTAATGTAATAGGGACAATAAACTTGCTCGAAACAATTAGATTGATAAAAAAATGTTCAGTAATAATTGTCACAACAGATAAAGTTTACGAAAATCATTCATGGCCTTATAGTTATAGGGAAAATGACCAGTTAGGTGGCTATGATCCATATAGTTCGAGCAAAGCAGCTGTAGAATTTGCAGTAAAATCATGGAGAAAATCATTTTTTAAAGATAATATAAAAATTTCAACAGTTAGGGCAGGAAATGTAATTGGAGGAGGTGACT
>MWOS01000142.1 GCA_002026165.1 Prochlorococcus sp. HOT208_60m_813G15 | reverse complement strand
GAGGAGGTTCTGTAGGTAGAGGGGGGAGGACCAGCTTATCAGGCAATATTAGCTCAACCAAGCGGCACTCTAAAAGGGAGAATAAAAATAACGGAACAAGGAGAGGTTCTTGCGTCAAAATATAGTCTTCCTGAACTGGCTTTGTACAATCTAGAAACTATTACAACTGCTGTAATTCAAAATAGTCTAGTAAATAATAGACTTGATGCTACGCCAGAATGGAATCAATTAATGTCTAGGTTGGCAGAAACATCAGGGTCTCACTATAGAAAATTAGTACATGAGAATCCTGATTTGTTAAATTTCTTTCAAGAGGTAACACCAATTGAAGAAATAAGTAAATTACAAATATCCAGTAGACCTTCTAGAAGAAAAAAAGGAGCAAAAGATTTGTCAAGTTTAAGAGCTATTCCATGGGTATTTGGTTGGA
>MWOS01000141.1 GCA_002026165.1 Prochlorococcus sp. HOT208_60m_813G15 | reverse complement strand
TCATCCTCAAAAAACCATTGCTCTTTTCCATTAGATAATTGCAAGACAACTCCAATACCTTTTCCATCAGTTATTCTGAAATCACTTATCTTACCCAATGAAGAAGCATTTATTGCATCAATAGTTTCTTTGGTAAGTCTATCTTTCGATAGTTCTAGGTTAACTTTAACAGAATTCCCTATCCTAACTTTATCTAGAATTAACATTTTTTAGGTTATAATACTTAGTGATATAGGTTAAATGCGGTTAATTCAGAATTGTTGATTTATTTCGATGATTATGATTTTTTAAAAATAACTTCAAGAATTCTCTTTATTGTTATTGTTAATATTCTCAGGAATACAAAAAACAGACCTAAGCAACCTAATATCAAAGTTATTGATAACAAGCTTGAGCCTAAATCACGCTGTAGTATATTCTCCATATTATTTTTTATATTAGATAAG
>MWOS01000140.1 GCA_002026165.1 Prochlorococcus sp. HOT208_60m_813G15 | reverse complement strand
CAAAGCCTCCTCCACCTATTGCGACTATATTTTTACTAAGCATTTAAATAAAAGACTTTATATGAATTTAAGACAAATTACCAATAAAGATCAACTGGACTTAAAGATGGTTTATTTTGATTCAATCCAATCTTTAGATGAAAAAATTTATAGTCAAGAACAAAAAAGAGCTTGGTCAAGCCAAGCTTGGAATAACCCAAATTTGGAAAAGTCAATAACTTAAGGAAAAGGATGGCTCATAAGTAAACAAGGAATAATTATTGCTTTTGCCACAAGATATCCCACCGATAGAATTGCATTATTTTACTGTAAAGGTAAATTCCAAAGAAAAGGCTGCGGCACAACGTTACTTTATAAATTAGAGAATGAAGCTAAGAAAGAAGGTTTATATTCTTTATATACTGAAGCAAGCTTAATAAGTTATGAATTATTTCTTAAAAATGA
>MWOS01000139.1 GCA_002026165.1 Prochlorococcus sp. HOT208_60m_813G15 | reverse complement strand
ATAACTAGAAATAAAACAAAAGCACCTAACCAGAATTTAAGTAATACAAGAATTAGAGACTTTTTTGATTTTGGCCAAGAAAAAATGACAGATTTTGATAATTCAATAAATTCATTTGTAGGTTGTTGCTCTCTAGGTACAGGACATTTAGATTCTTTCATTTAATTCTTATTACGGAAATATAAGATTATCTCCATTACTCCCAAAAGATTCAAGGTCACAAAATTTTCTTATTTCTGGTTGAAAAATATTTACAATCAAATCACCATAATCAAGTAATGCCCATTTTGCCTCATTAACTCCTTCTTTTCTGATCGGTTCAATTTTAGCTTTCTCTCTTAGTTCTCCCTCTACGGAGTTAGTTATAGATCTAACTTGTACATCTGATAATCCTTCTGCAATCAATATCCATTCACTTATGA
>MWOS01000014.1 GCA_002026165.1 Prochlorococcus sp. HOT208_60m_813G15 | reverse complement strand
CAAAAAATTTTAATTTCACAAATTTTAAAAAAAATTTGATTAAAAACTTTTAGTTGGTGCTTGTAAAAGGTTATGATAGTTAAATATTTATTTTTACTTAAATTTAATAGATGCCCACCATCTCACAATTAGTAGGTTCAGAAAGAAAACGTCTGACAAAGAAAACAAAATCTCCTGCATTAAAAGCTTGCCCCGAAAGAAGAGGGGTATGTACAAGAGTCTATACATCAACACCAAAAAAGCCTAATTCAGCTTTGAGAAAAGTTGCTAGGGTTAGATTAACTTCTGGTTTCGAAGTAACTGCTTATATTCCTGGGATTGGACATAATTTGCAAGAACATTCTGTAGTACTACTTAGAGGTGGAAGAGTGAAGGATTTGCCTGGAGTTAGATATCATATAATAAGAGGAACTTTAGATACGGCTGGAGTCAAAGATAGACGTCAATCCAGATCTAAGTATGGAGCCAAAGCTCCAAAAGATTAATTTGTAAA
>MWOS01000138.1 GCA_002026165.1 Prochlorococcus sp. HOT208_60m_813G15 | reverse complement strand
CTTTAAATACTATTATTAAAAGAAATATTTTTGACAAGTGAATTCCTTTAACATTTTAAAAGATAATAAACAGATACTGTCTTTTCTTTACCTTTTTCTATCAATTTTGGGAGCTGTTCTGCCAATGTTGGCAAATTTCGAATTTGCTAGGGAATATGGAAACAGCTTTGATATAAATAACTTCATTTCTTTAGCGAACGCAAACCCTGCAGCTCAAACAATTTCTAGAGACTTATTAGTAGGTGCAAGCGCTATTTTTATATGGATAGTAAATGAATCAAAAAAACTAAATATGAAGAATATGTGGGTTGTATACATTGGAACTTTTCTTATAGCCTTCGCATTCTCTGCACCTTTTTTCTTATTTCTAAGAGAGAGAAGAATTATTGAATTAGAAAAGATTAATTA
>MWOS01000137.1 GCA_002026165.1 Prochlorococcus sp. HOT208_60m_813G15 | reverse complement strand
TTGAGTAATGATACTTTTATTGGGTAAGGTGAAAATCTATTGTTTATTGTTCTCCAATGTTGCTGAGCTAGGATTGTTGTTGGTGCTAGTAATATTACCTGTTTGCCTGATGTAATAGCCTTAAAAATAGCCCGAACAGCGACTTCTGTTTTGCCAAATCCTACATCTCCACAAACTAGCCTGTCCATTGGCTTATCGCTTTAAAAGTTGAACATGGTTCAAAAAGAGCAAAGCATGCAGTTAGTCTTCACTTACTTAAACAGTTAGAGTGGATTTCTGACTTAAGAATTCAAGATATTGAAGAAAAAGTATTTAATTTTTCTGAGGGAGTTCGAATTGAAGTTAAAGGTAAATTAAAATTCCAAGAATCCTAAAAATATACGAAAAATAACACTTTCAGATGTATGCTATGTATATA
>MWOS01000136.1 GCA_002026165.1 Prochlorococcus sp. HOT208_60m_813G15 | reverse complement strand
TATTTAAACCTAGTTTTAATTTTTTAGGCATATTATTAGATAGACCAGATTTTTTTATTCTAACTTTTGATGATTCATTTAACTGATCGAAACAATTAATGGTGTCTGACAAAGATGAATTACCTATCTTAAATATCAATGGTTTTACATTCGGTTTAGAACTCTTGAGAACAATATTGTGGATGTGTAGATTGTCAGCTTTTATGTCAATTAATTTAAACTCATATTTTGGAATATCGTTTTTTATTAAAAGATTAGAATATATATAAAAAGCATCCATAATAGGAATTAGATGTTCAATTTTACCTTCAATAAGAGGTTTATCAATTATGGTTAATTTCCATTGTGAAATTATTGATATTTGATCTTTATTTTCATTATTTGAATAATCTGGTAATCCGATTATTTCGAGACTAACTGAAGATTGATGAAA
>MWOS01000135.1 GCA_002026165.1 Prochlorococcus sp. HOT208_60m_813G15 | reverse complement strand
GTTCAATGGAAATTACAACTTTGGGTAGAGGTGGTTCAGATACTTCCGCAGTAGCTTTATCAACAGCTTTAGGAGCTGAGACTTGCGAAATTTATACAGACGTTCCAGGGGTTCTTACTACTGACCCAAGAATTGTTCCTAATGCAAAACTCTTAGATGAAATTAGCTGTGAGGAAATGCTTGAACTTGCAAGTGTCGGTGCTTCAGTGCTGCATCCAAGAGCAGTAGAAATAGCTCGCAATTATGGAATTAAATTGTGTGTCAAATCAAGCCAAAGTGACTCAAGTGGGACTCTCTTAGAAAGTCAAATCCAACCTCTCCCGCTAAAAAGAGGAAGCTTAGAATTAACAAAAACAGTCAATAGTCTTGAAGTATTAGAAAAGCAAGCAGTATTCAGTCTCTCAAATATTCCTGATAGGCCTGGG
>MWOS01000134.1:275-404 GCA_002026165.1 Prochlorococcus sp. HOT208_60m_813G15 | reverse complement strand
TTCCCTAAGAAAAATAACTCTAATAAGGCCAGTGCGATTATAGGTTTTAATTCATTTGGCAGTTTATTATGGCCAAAAGAAAATAGTACAGGCATTAAAACACCAACTCTTCTAATAGGTGGTACTTAT
>MWOS01000134.1:0-267 GCA_002026165.1 Prochlorococcus sp. HOT208_60m_813G15 | reverse complement strand
TACACCATTAATGAATGAACAATTTAGAGTTTTTTCTGCTTTAAATAATCCATCAAATAGATGTCTAATTATTGAAGAGGCAAGTCATTTCTCTCCAATAAGAATTAATAAAAGCTATGAAGAAAATAATGACGTCTTCAAAATAAATGAAACTTTTATTGGTTCAGAGCCAATATTAGTACAAGACTTATCTACTAAATTTATAGTTGAATTTTTAAAAAATATTAAAGACCAAAATATCCCTAATGTTATTAAAAACCAAAGAGA
>MWOS01000133.1 GCA_002026165.1 Prochlorococcus sp. HOT208_60m_813G15 | reverse complement strand
CTATGACTTCTTCTAACGTGTCATATGGTTGTCCTGTAAGAGATAACATAACATCTCCAGGTCTAAGAATTCCAAATAAAACAGAACTTATTGCATGGGTTCCACTTACAAATTGCATCCTAACAGCTGCCTTTTCGGCAAGAAACAATCTTGCGAAAACTGCATCAATTTTTTCTCTAGATATATCATCATGACCACTACCAGATGATTGATTGAAATGACTAGTAGAAACTTTTTCTTCCTTAAAAATTTTCAAAATATTTTCTAATTTCTGGTAAACCTGATTAGATCTTTCTTGGAAAACTTTACTTAGACTCTCTTCTACAGAAAAAACAGCGTTTTCGGCTAATTTTAAGTTATTGTTCATAATCATTTTTTATGAAAACTCATCTTATTTTTCGGAAGCTAATTTTCTTAATTCTGCTAGGAAAGCATTAGGTCCCCTACCTTGAAAATAAGATAGTTTTTTTGAAGCCTCATATAAATCAAGTAGTTCTCCATCTAACTCTTCTGCCGTATAGTCTCTAATTCCTGCTATTACTTCAGCAAAACGTTCTCTACGG
>MWOS01000132.1 GCA_002026165.1 Prochlorococcus sp. HOT208_60m_813G15 | reverse complement strand
AAGGTAAATCTTTAGGTAATTTAGAGGAGAATTTTGCTTCAAAATTAAATCCCGGGGATACATTTTACTTTGCTGGCAAAATGCTTCAATTTGTAAGAATAAGAGATATGATTTTATACGTTAAAAAATCAACAAAAAAAAGTTCTCTTATTCCTGCATGGGTTGGGGGTCAAATGGCAATTTCTGATCTACTTTGTGAGAGTTTGAGAAAAGAAATAGATATATGCAACGAACTAGAAAATTATAATTGCTCAAATCCTGAACTCAATTCATTACGCCCAATATTGAAGAAACAAAAAGTTCTTTCAAATATTCCAAAGAGAGATGAATTCCTTATTGAAATATATAAAACCGAGGATTTTTCGAATCTTTTTGTTTTTACACTTGATGGCAAATTTGTAAATGAAGGGATTGCATTTCTATGGGCTTTAAGATTAGCAAAATTAAAACAA
>MWOS01000131.1 GCA_002026165.1 Prochlorococcus sp. HOT208_60m_813G15 | reverse complement strand
GCAGCATCATGTCCCTCAACATCTGCGGTTGGATCAAATTCTGCATAACCAAGGCTTTGGGCCAATTTTAAGGTTTCCTTATAATCAGCTTTTTCATTAGTCATCTTTGAAAGAATAAAATTTGTTGTGCCATTTATTATCCCAACCATTTTTTTTATGCTGTTACTTTTTAATGATCTTTTTAAGGGTTCAATTATAGGAATGCCCCCGCAAACTGCCGCCTCTGACAATATATAAACTCCTTCTTTAGATGCAGTTTTATATATTTCTTCTCCATATCTTGCAATGACTGCTTTATTTGCTGTAACAACAGATTTACCTAATTTTAATGATTGAAGAATAATATCTTTCGCTAAATCAACCCCACCCATTACTTCAACAATTACATCTATAGAGGGGTCATTAATTAGTTT
>MWOS01000130.1 GCA_002026165.1 Prochlorococcus sp. HOT208_60m_813G15 | reverse complement strand
CTTCCGATCTAAAAGATATTTGATCGTTTTTATAGAGTTGAGAATTCTGTTCATACTGAGCAAGGTACCGGTTTAGGTTTATCTATAGTACGAGGAATAATTGAAAAACACGGTGGGGAAATTCGTATGGCTAGTGAATTAGGAGTAGGAACGACTTTCTGGTTTGATTTAGCCTTAGCACAATCTGATAAGGATGAATTATTGACAAAAGCTATTAACAATTCAGATTCATTTTCAAGTTCTGAAATTAAATAAATTATCTAATTATTATCTAATCCTTTAAAAATATTTTGAACATTTTGATCAGGCGCAACTCTGTGAGGAGCACCACTAAATATTTGTTCAAAATTAGAAAAAGAATCTTTTATCTCTGGGCCACTATTCGTAATGATAAATTCTCTTATTCGTTTATCAT
>MWOS01000013.1 GCA_002026165.1 Prochlorococcus sp. HOT208_60m_813G15 | reverse complement strand
AATGAAAAAATGAGATTAACTCCAGTAGCAGCAAGATTAAGTGAATTGTTGGGGTAAAATGTTGCTCTTACTAACAGTTGTATTGGTGATGAAGCAGTTGCACAATCAAATAGCTTATCTAATGGAGAAGTTATAGAAGTTTCGGGAGAAAGAAATAAATTAAAAGCATTACTTTCAATATTTGGGCGCGAGACTCCTGTAGAATTAGAATTCTCCCAAATCAATAAACAAAATTAATTTCTAATTGTTCTTGTTTATCGAGTAAAATTATGATTTTCTACTCCAGCTTAAATTATCTAATCTAATGGCAAAAAAAATTGTTGCAGTTATCAAGCTTGCTCTACAAGCAGGCAAAGCAAATCCTGCTCCTCCTGTAGGGCCAGCTTTAGGACAACATGGTGTCAATATCATGGCATTTTGCAAAGAATACAACGCAAGGACACAAGATAAAGCAGGTTTTGTAATTCCAGTAGAGATTTC
>MWOS01000129.1 GCA_002026165.1 Prochlorococcus sp. HOT208_60m_813G15 | reverse complement strand
AAAGAAGTATTAGATGCAATAATAGAATGATTAATTGATATTATTTAACTAAATATAATAATTACAACTGTAAATATTAAAAATAAAATAAATACAAGATACTTATTAATAAAAATATAATTAAATACATTTTTATTATTATCTTTATTCCACTTTTTATTTACATATTCCTTAGTTATAAATTTATTAGGTCTACCACAATATAAACATGTTGGGGAAGTTTTTAAAATTAAATTTTTACATTGGGGGCACTTTTTTTTTTCCATAATTTAATCTTACTGAATAAAATTAAAATCAGAAACAATAAATAAAATAAGTAATTTAAATTTTATTTATTATATTTTGAATAATTAAATATCATTGCAAAAAAAAAATTGACTCTAACTATTTAAAAAAATTCAATATAATGAAAAATT
>MWOS01000128.1 GCA_002026165.1 Prochlorococcus sp. HOT208_60m_813G15 | reverse complement strand
AGCGTCAATAATATTGAAATAATACATGCTGGATTTGATTTGCTTATAAAAGATAAGTTAAATAATTTTTCTAAGAACGGTATTTTTAATTCAGAAGATATAAATAAAAATAATCTTGATCGTTATTTAGGAATAATTGAAAAACATCCCTCAAATATAATAGATTTTATTGATAAGGAAACAATTCTTGTAATTGATGAATTAGAAGATTGTACAAAATTTGCAAATAATTGGTATCTAGATTCAGAAAGTAATTTTGATAATTGTGAGTATGAATTAAATGAGAACCTTAAAAATAATGATATTAATTTAGAGGCCAAACCTAATTTACATTTAAAGTTTGACGAAATATTAAATTCACTAGGAAATTTTAATTTGATAAAATTTTATGAATTTGAATCTAAAGTCAATATTGATAATAAGTTTTTGTTAAATGATAAAAGAATA
>MWOS01000127.1 GCA_002026165.1 Prochlorococcus sp. HOT208_60m_813G15 | reverse complement strand
TAGTGTGCACGTCAATGGTGAGAGAGCTTATAAAAAATCTCTCAGGAATGAAATTTTTGAATTAACACCAAGAGAAGTAAAAATAGACGAACTTATTTTGATGAAATGGGACCAAATAAACGGAATCATAGAAATAAAAATCAAATGTTCAGCTGGGACATATATAAGAGCAATTGCAAGAGATTTAGGAGAAATTCTTAATTCTGAAGGTTGCCTTCTACAACTTAAAAGAATTTCAGCTTGTGGCTTTGATGAACAAAACTCGATAAAAATATCTGATATCGAAAAAGAAAAAGGGGGGGAAAGCTCAAGAAATTTTATTGTTCCAACAATTTCTGCTCTTAATCACATTTCAACATTTACCTTAAGTAATGAAGAACAAATCAATTTTTGGCAAACAGGAAGAGCAATTAGA
>MWOS01000126.1 GCA_002026165.1 Prochlorococcus sp. HOT208_60m_813G15 | reverse complement strand
TCTATTAGAAAGCTCGAGACTGAAGATTGGTTTGTTTTCATAGCAAGTCAAATTGAGAAATCATGCTTAAACCTAATAGAAAAAAACTACTCAAGTAAAAAAAAGGGAAACTACAAAAAAGGTATTAGATTTGAAAATCATTGTATGGAAATTCTCAAACGAAATGGCTGGGAAGTAAAAGAAACCCCTATTACAGGAGATCAAGGGGTTGACTTAATTGCGTCAATAAATGATTTGAGAATATGTATACAATGCAAAGATCATGAAAAAGCCATTGGAAATAAAGCAGTTCAGGAAATTTCAGCTGGTAAATCATTTTGGAAAGGTACACATGCAATAATAGTCTCAAAATCTGGCTTTACAAAGTCTGCTCATCAACTAGCAAAATCAAATAAAGTGAAACTAATCAATGAATATCAATTAAAAAATTTAGAAAA
>MWOS01000125.1 GCA_002026165.1 Prochlorococcus sp. HOT208_60m_813G15 | reverse complement strand
ATACTGGTTTAAAAGGTACTGAGAGAATATTACCTTTTGATCCACTTCCAAGAATAATAAGTAAAGATGATTGGGTAACATTAGAAAAAGGCTTAAAACAAAGGCTTGAGGCAATTGATTTATTCCTAGACGATATTTATAATTCTCAAAATATAATTAATGATGGAATAATTCCAAGAGAGTTAATCGAGAGTTCAGAAGGTTGGAGACCTCAAATGATAGGTTTCAAACCTCCATTAAATAAATGGTGTCAAATTTCGGGACTTGATTTAATAAGAGACAGAAAAGGAGATTGGCATATTTTAGAAGATAATTTAAGGTGTCCTTCTGGGGTTGCTTATTTTTTAGAAAATAGATTAGTTATGAAAAATATTTTCCCTAATCTTTTTTCTGGAAGAATAGTAAAACCAATTGAT
>MWOS01000124.1 GCA_002026165.1 Prochlorococcus sp. HOT208_60m_813G15 | reverse complement strand
AAGTTTTTATATCTTTTTTATATCCTTTTTTTCTAATACGTTCTCAGCGATTTCTGGAGGAGGAGCAGGATTAGTACAATTGCCTGCATTGATTTTATCTGGAGTTCCTTATTATCAGGCTCTGGCTAGTCATAAATTCGCAACAGTAGCACTAGGAATAGGGGGTTCGTTAAGAAATTACAAATCTTTAGGTAATGATATAAATATTGCTTTGCAAATTTTGATTTTTGGATTACCAGGAGTAATATTAGGATCTTCTGTCGTTGAATATATATCAGAAAAGTATTTGTACTTAATTTTAGGAATAATATCAATATTATTAGCTTTTTACTCATTCCTTAAACCAGATTTAGGTTTATCATCTGGGAATAATAAGCTTAATTTTGTTCGTAAAATTAGATTTATAATTTTTATTTTTCT
>MWOS01000123.1 GCA_002026165.1 Prochlorococcus sp. HOT208_60m_813G15 | reverse complement strand
TCTCAGATTTGGTGACTATAAAAACCACATTTAAAGGCTCGTTCAGTCTGTTGTTTAGTAGGTTCCTGAAGTAATCTGGAGTGTTTCTTATATTGTTGAACTTACCATTAAGTTCCATCAAAGCAGGCGCATCAACGATGATAAAGAAAATATGGGCGTCATTAATTTTTTGATTTAATTCCTCAGTAGCATTTTTTGCACTAAGTAATCCTCCTGAATAATCCCAGAAATTTAATTGAAGATGTGGATCATTATGATTAGGTGTGCAAAGCTCAATTGAAAGATCTTGTGGTTCATCAGTACCTTCAATTCCCTCTCCAATCGATAATCCGGGACTATTGAACATTTCTTTAAGTTGACTTAAAGCCTCTCCAAAAATATTTGAGGTTTGCCAATCTTGTCTAAAATATACTATTTCCCTGCTAGTAAATTTTTTTAATTCATTCCATAACACTGCAAGCATCGATGTTTTCCCCGTTCCCCTCTTCCCAAGCATTAAAATATTAAAATTTGTCCTTGATGAAGGCATTTTAAAAGCACTTAATTAATGCTTATTATTATTAATATTTAGGCCGGTTTCAATAAATNTTGCTTTTTAGAAAGATAACTTTTTAAAAGCTCTATGATTTTCAATTCTTGATCACTTGGATTATTAATGGCTGAATCTATCAATTTAAGTCCCAAGCCAGCGGCGCCATATATGCCAAGCGGCATCAAGATAAGATTTGCGCCGGGTATGATCATTACGACTAATCCTAGGAAAATTGAAACAGGGAACGCACCAGCAGCAATTAAGCCACTTTTTTTTAAGATTTCATTAATTATTCTCTTCTTTTGAATTAATGATCCATTAATAATTTCATTTCTGTTTTTTAACAATAGATCTATT
>MWOS01000122.1 GCA_002026165.1 Prochlorococcus sp. HOT208_60m_813G15 | reverse complement strand
AATTTCTCAGATTTTTCTCTCAGTTCCTTATCAACAGTTGAAGCTGAGCAAATAGTTGTTTGAGCGTTATCATCTATTACCTGAGCATAAATATGGTTATTAGAACGAAAAACAGACAATCTTGGACGCGTTGAATCTCCAATTAAGAATCTCCTTAATCTTCTATGTCTTTTTTGGGTTTGTAATTTCCTGGAAAGTTTGGTCATTTTTTTAATTTAAATTATTTTTTGCCAGATTTACCAGCTTTTCTGAGAATTCTCTCATCATGGTATTTAATTCCTTTTCCTTTATATGGCTCTGGAGGTCTAATTGATCTGATTTTTGCTGCTTCATTACCAACAATTTCCTTATCAATTCCAGATACGGTAACGTTTGTATTACTCTCAACTTTGTATGTTATACCATCAGGGGGGACCATTTCTATAGGATGACTATATCCTGCACTTACAACTAGATTTTTACCCTTTACTTGTGCTCTTGATCCAACGCCAACAATTTCTAGTTTCTTTGAAAAACCTTGAGTAACCCCTTCAACCATATTTGCAATTAAAGCTCTACATAAACCATGTCTCTGCCTTGAATATATTTTGGTTGTAGTTGGACTTACGACAACAGTATTATCTTTCTTATCAAAACTAACTCCCCCAGGCATGAGACGTTTTAACTCACCCTTTGGGCCTTTAACTGTAACTGTTAATCCATCAAAATCAACTGTAACTTTCTCTGGAATAAGTACTGGTGTTTTTCCGATTCTTGACATGATTAATTCTCCTTAATAAACATAGCAGAGTACTTCGCCGCCAATACCTTGCTTTCTAGCATCGCGATCACTCATAACGCCTTTAGAAGTTGAAATTATGGCAACTCCAAGACCTCCAAGAACTTTCGGTAAACCTCTAGTATTTTTATATATTCTCAAACCAGGTTTACTAACTCTTTGCATAGATCGGATAGTAGGAAATTTATTTTTACCACTATATTTGAGACCGAGTATTATTTGTGATTTATAACCTTCACCTTCCTCATTAATATCAGAAATGAACCCCTCTTTTAG
>MWOS01000121.1 GCA_002026165.1 Prochlorococcus sp. HOT208_60m_813G15 | reverse complement strand
TCCGATCTTAGAGGTAGATTCAGGATTAAAGGTGATGTTTTAGAAATCGGTCCAGCTTATGAGGATAGATTAATAAGAATTGAATTATTTGGCGATGAAGTCGAAGCTATTAGGTATGTTGACCCTACTACAGGAGAAATACTTGAAAGTTTGGAACAAGTTAGCGTTTACCCAGCGAAGCATTTTGTGACCCCAAAAGAAAGACTTGAGAGTGCAATAAGTGCAATTAGAAGTGAATTAAAAACTCAACTAGATAAATTTACATACGAAGGAAAATTATTAGAGGCTCAACGTCTAGAACAACGCACAAAATATGATTTAGAAATGCTTAAAGAGGTTGGTTATTGTAATGGAGTTGAGAATTATGCTCGTCATTTATCAGGCAGGGAGGAAGGTTCACCGCCAGAATGCTTAATAGATTACTTTCCCAAAGATTGGTTGTTGGTAGTTGATGAGAGTCATGTAACATGTCCTCAACTTCATGCGATGTACAACGGTGATCAATCTAGAAAAAAAGTTTTAATAGATCATGGTTTTAGATTGCCCAGTGCTGCAGATAATAGACCTTTAAAATGTGAAGAGTTTTGGGAAAAATCA
>MWOS01000120.1 GCA_002026165.1 Prochlorococcus sp. HOT208_60m_813G15 | reverse complement strand
AATTTCCTCTTTAAAAACCAAGGATATTAGTTTTACGATGAACAAACAAGATAGAGAAAAAGCTAACTTAGTTTTTGAGGCCTTAACAAAAAAATTACCCGGATCATACATTGAAGATGGCCCTGCCATAGCCAAAGTAAGTACTGTAGGGGCTGGAATGGCATTTAAGGTTGGAACCGCTGGAAAAATATTTAGAGCATTGGCTGACCAAAATATCAATATTGAAATGATTGCCACTAGTGAAATTAGGACTTCATGTATTGTCTTAGAAAAAGATTGTGACAAAGCAGTTAATGCGATTCATAATCATTTCGAATTAGAAAAATAAATTCTTTTTAATTATTTCTTGCCAATTTTTGTCTTAATTTTTTGATTCTATCCCTCAAATTTGCGGCTTCTTCAAAATTTAACTCTTTTGCAGCATCTTTCATTTTTATTTCTAACTTTTCTATTAAGTCAGGCAATTCTTCGAGCAAACATTGATTATCACTGGAATTAAGAATTGCGTCAGTTTTGTTATTAACTATATTTATTAAATCTTTAGATAAACCACCAGCATCTAGTTTTCTGGAAAGTTCTAGAAAAGATAA
>MWOS01000012.1 GCA_002026165.1 Prochlorococcus sp. HOT208_60m_813G15 | reverse complement strand
ATTTATTAAAATCTTTATCAGGCGAAAATACAGTAGTAGTAATAGATCACGACATGGAATTTATAAGAAGACTTGATAGTAATGTTTCAGTATTAAATCAGGGCACAGTATTATGTGAGGGAACGATGGAAACCATACAAAAAGACAAAAAAGTTATTGATGTTTATTTAGGAAGACCTGAGGACTAGTTATGGAAAATTTACTCGAAATAAAATCGTTAAATACATATTATGGCGAGAGTCATATTCTTAGGGATGTAGATTTAAATGTTAAATCAGGAGAAATGGTTTGTTTGATTGGAAGAAATGGAGTTGGCAAAACAACTTTGTTGAAATCACTAATTGGTTTGTTAAAACAAAAAAAAAGGCGATATTTATTTGATTGGTGAAAATATCAACAGAAAAGCACCTCATCAGAGGGCTAGGAAAGGTATGGCTTACGTTCCTCAAGGGAGAGAAATTATTCCATACCTATCCGTTGAAGAGAATCTTATGTTAGGAATGGAGTCGCTGCCAGGTGGATTATCTAAGAACAAGAAAATTGATTCATTTATTTATGATCTCTTCCCAATCCTAAAAGATTTTCTACAAAGGAAAGGAGGAGATCTGAGTGGAGGACAACAACAGCAACTAGCTATTGCCAGAGCATTACTGGGTAAACCTCAACTTCTATTACTTGACGAACCAACGGAAGGTATTCAGCCGAATATAGTTTTAGATATTGAAAATGCAATAAATCAGATAATTAGAGATACAGGAATTGGCGTATTATTAGTTGAACAACACTTACATTTTGTAAGACAAGCTAATAGATATTATGCGATGCAACGCGGAGGTATTGTTGCCAGTGGAAATACTAGTGAGTTGAGTCAAGCAGTTATTGACAAATTCTTAAGTGTTTAAATAAATTACCA
>MWOS01000119.1 GCA_002026165.1 Prochlorococcus sp. HOT208_60m_813G15 | reverse complement strand
AAAAAAGTTGTCATCATAGAAAAAGGCCTGCTTAATTGCAGGCCTTTTTTGTGTGTAAAAGATTTCTAAACTAAATTAATAAATTTAAATTTAGAAGCTAAATGATGTTTTAACCATTACACCAGTTGTATCGTCAACACCAGCATCTGATGCTTCTTTAACGAATACTAATGGAGTAATTGTCATGCCATCATTAATTGGATACTCGTAGTATGCCTCATACATGTACTCTTCATCAGTACCTTCAACAACATCGCTGTAGCCTAAAGCAACACCAGCAGATCCTGGACCTACTTCATCCCAAGTTAAACCAACGAAGAAACTTTCTTTCTCGTCAGCAGTAGAAGCTTCTCCACCTAGATCAACGATTTCATAACCAACACTTATTGAAGGGAATCCATCAGGAGTGTAGTAAGCATTCAAAGCTGTTGCAGCATCTTCTTCAGTAGTGCTTGACTCAGTAATACCATAAGTTAGTGATACACCGTAGCTTTCGCCTGTGTAAGCTACGTTAAGTCCATAAGAATCTAAACTCTCTTCAGTAAGAATACCAGTATTAGATGTCTGCATACCTGTAGCAGCAGTAAATCCATTACCAAAGTCATAACTAGCACCGGCAGCTACATCACCACCAGTAAATCCAGCATTTACATTAGCGCAATCATCTAATGTGTTAGATGGTCCACCGTAAACACAAGCTGTTGTGTAAAGAGAACTTCCGTCAGAGTTGTCACCAACGAAAACAGTTGCTCCGCCAACTGGGAAAGTGTAAGCTACACCGTCAACAGCTAGGCCATCGCCACCACCGTTACCATCAAATTCAGCAGTACCACCACCAGCATTACCAGCGTCTAAAGAAATATCAAGTGAATCTTCACCTGTAAAACTTGTGTTTAGATCAATCTGGAAACTGTAGTTTGCGACGATTGCATCATCAGTATCGTTAGCAGTAGCTGATCCATCATCTGTGTCTTCTGATCCAAGATAGAAGTCAGCACTGAAAGAAGCTGTTGTTGTTTCAGAGAAGCTACCAGCTTCAAAATTGTTAAATCTTGCTTCCAAACCATCTACACGGCTATTAGTAATAGCTAGTTCTTCAGCAGGGTTGAAGTCACTAATAGTAACTTCATTAGCAGTAGCGGTCATAGGCGCAAGTAGGCCTAAGGTCGCAGGAGCTACTAATAAGCTTTTAAAAAGCTTCATAAATTCCTCACACGAATTTAAAGTACACCTCAAGATAGAGTATTTTGATATACAAAATCAAGTATTAACCGATACAGTTTTGATATTCTTGTGCCAGTTTTTCAAGTTATACAATCCCAAATATAAATTTTTTAGGGTTGATATTAATTTTGGGATTGTAAATAAATTGCTAAAAAACTTTATATTTTTTTTGAAATTTTAAAAGTAACTTTACTTGTTCTATACTTTTTCTTTTTGTTTTTTTCAACTGAATCAACATACCAACCAGAAGCTAGTCTTGTATCAATCTCCTCATAACTCTCGTCTTTCGATATTTCATTTAAAGATTTCTTTTTATAGTCCATACAAATTTTTAATTTATTGAAATATAGCATTTAAAAAGATTTTGAGCAGAAAAAATTTAAAAAGAACTTTAATATGATTATTGATATTTTTTTATCTAATAAAAGGTCTTTTTGAAATCTTTAGAAAAAAGAAAAAAATACTTTATTCCCCCTCAACAAAAAATTTTATTAGTTATATTTTTTAAAACTTATACACCTGAGGAGCACAAGGTTAAATGACTCAATTGAATTTATTTGTGAATTCTCTACCAAGAGATCTTCTTGAATTTACATTTTTCTTAGCTGTTGGCTATACGGCTGGCTCAATGGGAATAATATAAATACATTTTTTAAAAAAAACTTAAAAATTTGATCTTCAGTTAATTAGTTAACAGATAATTTATTTTTTACTCTTAAATTTCTTTCCGACAGACCGAAAATTTTTTAAGCAGTGCAAAAAAACTCCAGAAGATAACAAAAATTCAAATATTTCTTGATCATTCCTAATTTGTTCTGTTGTAGACGCCCATGAAATATCAAAATAAAAGTAGAAAAGAGCTACGAATAAGAAATATAGAGATAGTTCCTTATTTGGAAATGCATCAATATTTTTAAATTTCCTCCAACCAAACCATCCTAAGAAAATACAACTTACTTCAAATACTGGATCTAACAAGTAATTATGAAAAAAAGGTAAATTATGAAAATTTGTTTCTCCTTGGACATTCAAATTAGATATGGATGTAATTCCTATTCCAGTGAGTCTTTCACCCCAGCTTATTTCCTCTCCTGCAATTATTAATGATAAAAAGGCTATAAAAAGCCAAATTAGAGAATTAATCTCCTTTTTTTTCTTTCGCCTTACAAAAATCAATACCGCCAAAAGTGAAGATAAAACATATTCAAGAAATTGTAGCCATTCAAGAGGGCCATCTTCACTTCTAAGCCAATCAAACCAACTAATTCCTATCAAATTTTTTCCATAAGGAAAGATATAAACAAAACCATATATAAATAACAAGTAATAAATTGGGAATAAACTCACCCCTGGAGTAATTTTTCCAAATGGAGTTTTAATATCTTTGGACATTTCACTTAGTAAGAATCTTTAGTATTCAATTAATAATTTTAGATTAAGCTTAATATCTCACTAAGTCTATTTTGAAAGTGGAATTGAATTTTAATCAAAATGATACAGATGATTCCACTGGAAAATTAAATTTTCTTCTTCCTTTTAATCCAACTAGTTCCACAACAGTCAATAATCCAAATATTTTCTTGTCGTACCTATTAAGTAAATTTGCAACGCATTCAACCGTTCCCCCCGTAGCAAGTAAATCGTCCACAATTGCGAAAGAATTATATTTTCTTAGAGAATTTTTTTGAATTGATAGAGAGTTTTCTCCGTATTCTAAATTGTATTTTTCAGTTACTATTTCACCAGGCAGCTTTCCTGGCTTTCTAGCGACAATCATTGGTTTAGAAGATTTCAAGGCAATTGCAGAGCCAAAAATAAAACCTCTTGCATCTATTGAAATTATTGCCTCAGATTGTTTTAAAATCTGACTAGCAGACATTTTTAGAATCAATTCATTAAATACTTCAGGCTCCTGAATTATTTCGAGTACATCTTTAAAATTAATACCTTTTTTAGGGAAATCTTTATAAGTCGAAATAAGTTCTTTTAACTTTTTCATAAGCCTAAGATTATGTTTGAGTAATTACCCCCTAAAATCAATGTAATAGCAAAAATAGGATAATTAAAAGAATTTAGGATAACCAAAATATTTTTCAAAAATTTATTTAAGCGTCTTTGTATAAATGACTATTAT
>MWOS01000118.1 GCA_002026165.1 Prochlorococcus sp. HOT208_60m_813G15 | reverse complement strand
ATCCTCTAAAACATTTGAATCGAGGAAACCTCAGACTAAAAGCCACCGCATCCTTGGATTTAGTTTTAGCATCAGCTCTGATTTCTACAAGTTGACCAATAAGTTGATCCCGCTTTGACCAATATTCTTCACGTTGGATATCACTAAATCCGCTTCCACAACTAAGACTGTATTCATGCCCATCATCTTCACCTTCTACTAGAACAGCTCCTAGTCTACCTTTATTGCGACCTGTGCCTTCCTCAACCGATACAACCTTTAAAGTGACTTCAATGAAAGGTTTTGCTTTTAACCAACTGTGTGTTCTTTTACATTCATACATAGCATCAGGATCTTTAATCATTACTCCTTCATATCCACCCTCTACAGCAGATTTATTCAGCTCTACAAATCTTTTCTGTCCCTCATTAGTGTCGAGATCTACATTTTCCCAGTCAAGTGTTTTTATATGTCTAAGAAGTAAAGAATGTTTTGCTACCCATTCTTTTACTAATAAACTTCTTGTTGTTTGACTAGTGTTCCATCGCCCTTTTTGGAAGTCTTCAAGGGGACATAAATCAAATAGATGTAGAACTGCGTCTTTTGCTTGTTTGCCATC
>MWOS01000117.1 GCA_002026165.1 Prochlorococcus sp. HOT208_60m_813G15 | reverse complement strand
AGATCAACCAGAACTTGAGAAGAGAGAAGGTATAAAAGCTTTTTATGAATATTCTGCAAGCCTACAAGAAGCTTGGGATGGTCCAGCACTCCTCGTATTTGCTGATGGAAATTTTGTCGGAGCAACGCTTGATAGAAATGGCCTAAGACCCGCAAGATATTCAATAACAAATGATGGTTTTGTAATAATGGGTTCTGAAACAGGAGTGGTAGATCTTGAAGAAGAAAGAGTAATAGAAAAAGGTCGATTAGGACCAGGACAAATGTTGGCAGTTGATTTTCATCAAAGTAAAATCCTAAGAAATTGGGAGGTAAAATCTGAAGCAGCTCAAAGGCATGATTATAAAAATCTTCTCAGTAATAGAACTATAAAAATTGAAAATAGTGAATGGGTTAAAGACTGCAAACTAAAAGACCTTGAGTTGTTGCAACAACAAACTGCATACGGGTTTTCAGCGGAAGATAATGACCTTATCTTAGATTCAATGGCTTCATTAGCTAAAGAGCCTACTTATTGCATGGGAGACGACATCCCATTAGCAGTTCTTTCATCTAAGCCACATATTTTATACGACTACTTTAAGCAAAGATTTGCGCAAGTTACTAATCCTCCTATTGATCCTCTGAGAGAAAAACTTGTAATGAGTTTAGAGATGCATCTAGGAGAAAGATGTACACCATTTGAAATTAAAGATGCTAAACCTTTTATCCATTTACAAAGTCCGATTCTAAATGAGGAAGAACTCATTTCCATCAAAAAATCAAAAATTAAATCTCAGACAATTTCAAGTTTGTTTGATTTAGAGGAAGGTATCCAAGGCTTAGAGAACCAATTAAAACTAATCTGTAAACAGAGTGAGCTATCTATTAAAGAAGGTTGCTCTTTAATTATCATTTCTGATAAGGGAATTAATCCTAAAAAGACTTTTATACCTCCTTTACTTGCTGTTGGAGCAATTCATCATTATCTTCTTAAAAAAGAAATCAGGCTAAAAGCTTCAATAATAATTGAGACCGGTCAATGTTGGAGCACACATCACATAGCATGTTTAATTGGATATGGAGCAAGTGCAGTTTGTCCTTGGTTGACCTTCGAAGCAGGTAGACATTGGTTAAAACATCCAAAAATACAAAAACTCATTGATAGCAAAAAAATAAATACATTATCAATAGTTGATGTTCAAGAAAATATTAAAAAAGCTCTAGAAGACGGTCTAAGAAAAATTCTCTCAAAAATAGGCATCTCACTTTTATCTAGTTACCATGGTGCACAAATTTTTGAAGCTGTAGGCCTTGGATCTGACTTAATAAAAATTGCTTTTGATGGTACGACAAGTCGTATCGCTGGTATAACATTAAAAGAATTAACTAATGAAACACTTTCAATACATACGAAAGCCTATCCAGAGATCGATTTAAAGAAATTAGAATTTTTAGGATTCGTACAATTTAGAAATAATGGAGAATATCATTCCAATAATCCAGAGATGTCCAAAGTTTTACATTCGGCGGTAAAACAAGGGCCAGGATACGATCATTTTGAAACTTACAAAAATCTTATTAGTAATAGACCAACAACATCTCTTAGAGATTTACTAACAATTAATTCAAAAAGAAAAAGTATTCCATTAGAGGAAGTTGAAAGTGTTGAATCAATTTGCAAAAGGTTCTGTACTGGAGGAATGAGTTTAGGTGCTTTATCCAGAGAAGCGCATGAAGTTTTAGCAGTTGCAATGAATAGAATTGGTGGAAAAAGTAATAGTGGAGAAGGGGGAGAAGATCCAGCTCGTTTTAATGTTTTAAATGATATCGATGAAAATACTCAGTCAGCAACGTTGCCATTTATTAAAGGCTTAAAGAATGGAGACACGGCATGCTCCGCTATTAAACAAATAGCATCAGGAAGATTTGGAGTTACACCTGAATATCTAAGAAGTGGTAAACAACTCGAAATTAAAATGGCTCAAGGTGCAAAACCTGGAGAGGGAGGACAATTACCTGGTCCAAAAGTTGATTCTTACATTGCAAAACTTAGAAATAGTAAACCTGGAGTAGCTTTAATATCTCCTCCCCCGCATCATGATATTTATTCAATTGAAGATTTAGCTCAACTTATCCACGACTTACACCAAGTTCATCCAAAAGCGAAAGTAAGCGTTAAACTTGTTTCTGAAATTGGTATAGGCACTATTGCTGCTGGAGTAAGCAAAGCTAATGCAGATGTAATTCAAATATCAGGCCATGACGGAGGTACAGGTGCTTCACCCCTGAGTTCTATTAAACATGCAGGTTTACCATGGGAACTTGGTGTTGCTGAGGTTCATAAATCTCTCTTAGAGAATAACTTACGCGAAAGAGTAATTTTGAGAACTGATGGAGGTCTTAAAACAGGCTGGGACGTAGTTATTGCAGCTTTACTAGGTGCTGAAGAATACGGTTTTGGTTCTGTAGCGATGATTGCTGAAGGATGCATAATGGCTCGGGTTTGTCATACAAACAAATGTCCTGTTGGAGTTGCCACTCAAAAAGAAGAATTAAGAAAAAGATTTAAAGGTATTCCAGAAAATGTCGTCAATTTTTTCTTGTATATTGCTGAAGAAGTAAGACAGATAATGAGTAGTATTGGTGTTTCTAATATGGAAGAACTGATTGGTAATCAAGAATTTCTTTCTGCAAGAAATATCGATCTTCCAAAAACTTCTAATATTGATCTTTCTTCTTTAGTAGATGAACACTCAACCCCTGATAGATCATGGTTAAAACATTTAAAAAATGCCCATAGTAATGGTTCTGTATTAGAGGACGAGTTTTTGTCTGATACTAAATTTATGGATTCAATTAAAAATCACGAAATATTAACCAAAGAAATTGAGATAAAAAATACAGATAGAAGTGTTTGTGCGAAAATATCAGGCGAAATCGCAGAACTTCACGGCAACACTGGCTTCAATGGCCAACTCAACTTAAATTTCAAAGGATATGCAGGACAAAGCTTTGGTGCCTTTTTATTGAAGGGAATGAATGTTCAATTAATCGGAGAAGCTAATGATTATGTTTGTAAAGGAATGAATGGAGGAATACTCACAATAATTCCACCAAAAATAAATGAAATCTCTTCCGAACAAGTCATCCTAGGAAATACTTGTCTTTATGGAGCAACAGGTGGAAAATTATTTGCATTAGGAAAATCGGGAGAAAGATTTGCGGTTAGAAATAGTGGTGCTACAGCGGTGACAGAAGGAGCAGGTGATCATTGTTGTGAATACATGACTGGTGGAAAAGTAGTTATTCTAGGTTCCACAGGAAGGAATATTGGAGCGGGCATGACTGGTGGAATAGCTTTTATAATCGATGAAAATAATGATTTAAGTAATAAAGTAAATAAAGAAATAGTAAGCATTCATCAAATAACTTTATCAAAGCAGGAAAATATCTTATTGGAAATTATTAGAGAATATCAAGAAAAAACAAATAGCTTAAAGGCAGCCAAAATAATTGAAAATTGGTCTCATTTTAAGAGTACTTTCAAATTGATTGTTCCCCCAAGCGAAGAAGAGATGCTTGGTATAAAAAAAATGTAAATGCCTTTCTTTGTAAAAACTGAAATTATAAAAAAAGAATACTTAATTAATAACGATTTAAAAAGAAAAATAATTAACGAACATATTGATTGGGTAAAAAAATTAAAAAAAGAGGGAATTAATATAAAAAGTGGCTTTTTGGTAGATGAGTTAAATAGGCCAGGTGACGGCGGATTACTTATTCTTGAGATGAATAATTATAGAAATGCACTAAAAATAATTAGGAATGATCCAATGATTAAAAATGATCTAGTTGAATGGAAATTAAATAAGTGGGTAGATCCAAATAAATAAATATAACTATCTTGGATACTTTTTCATAAGTTTTTGAATCTCTTCAGCATGGTAACTACTACGAGTTAAAGGAGAACTAACTACTTGCATGAAGTTTAAATCTTTTTCCCCGAACGCTTTAAAGTAGTTAAATTTTGAAGGACTTACAAATCTTTTAACAGGTAAATGATTAGGGCCAGGAGATAAATATTGACCGATAGTAACAATATCAACGAAATTACTTTTTAAATCCTTAAGCAGATTTAAGACCTCCTCATCTTTTTCCCCTAAACCAAGCATGAATCCTGACTTTGTATAAATTTTGGGAGAATAGTCTCTGGTTCTCTTAAGCAACTCAAGAGTTCTAACATATTTACCCTGAGGTCTTACTTTTTTATATAGCGAAGACACAGTCTCAATATTGTGGTTTAAAACATTTGGATTTGAATCAAGAACTTTTTCAAGCGCTTTCCAGTTGCCACAAAGATCAGGTATTAGAAGCTCAATAGTAGTTTCAGGAGATTTTTCTCTTATTTGATAAACACATTGAAAAAATTGAGATGCGCCACCATCCTCAAGATCGTCTCTATTAACTGATGTGATTACAACATGCTTAAGCTTCATTCTAAAAACAGCTTCGGCTAAGCGATATGGTTCAGTTGGGTCTAAGTCTCTCTTAGATCTATCAAAATCAATATCGCAATATGGACATGCCCTAGTACAACCAGGACCCATTATGAGGAAAGTTGCAGTTCCACTTGCAAAACATTCGCCGATATTTGGACAGCTTGCTTCTTGACATACTGTATTGAGATTTAAATCATTTAATAAATTTGCAGTATTACCAATTCGCTCAACTTGTGGAGCTTTGACCCTTAACCATTCAGGTTTTGAAATTAAGCTATTAGGATTATTAGTCACATTAAATCTTCTTGACCTGTAATTTTATTTTACTAAAAACAAGATGAATTAACTATTTATAATTTCAAAGACGAAGCTCATTCAACAGAAGTAAATAAATAAATGAATTCAACTAATCCTTCTGCAAATTTAGAAACTCTTAATTAAATTTATTCGTTACACAACTTTATTGTTTCATTAACTGATATTGAATCAGATTTGATAACATTATTTTTAATACAGTTATCAGAACATATAAATATTGAAACCATATCTTAAAAAAAAATAATAACGGCACTATTTTGTACTAAAAAGTGTTTTTTTAATTATTTTTTGATACAGTAAAAAATATATGTAATAAAACATTGACTTTTAAATTTAAAAGAAAACGTCTTTTATTATCGGAAAAAAATAAAAGCTCTAAAGCAATAGGTTATGCAAGAGCTACTCATAACGAATATGAATATTTAGAAGAGCAAATAAAAATTTTGAAGGAAGAGGGTTGCAGTTTAGTGTTCTCTGAATTTTTAAGTTTAGATGAAGAAATCAAACCCCAACTCAATAAAGCTATAAATTCCTTATCAAAAGGCGATCAATTTATAATAACTCAGCTTGATCGAGCATTTAAAAATAAAAAAGAATGTTTGATAACAATAAATAAGCTTATTAATACGGATATTCAATTGCGAACTTTGACTGGTTTTTTTGCTGCTAATGAATCTTCTAATGCAAATTCTTCAATTTTTAAGATTTTATATGAATTAGATAATTTAGAAGACAAAAGTTTGGATGAAAGAAAAAAAGAACAACTATTACGCAGAAAATTATCAGGAAATAATTTGGGAGGCAGGCCGAAAATAAGTCCTTTAAAAGAATCTTTAGTAATCAGATTGCGTAATGAAGGATATTCTTATCGATCAATCAGATCACAAACAGGAATTGCGTTATCAACAATAAGAAGAGTAATTTTGGATGGAGAACTAACATAAAATGAAGAGGAAAGAAATTGAAAATTTAATTAAAGAAAATTTTAAAGATACCGCGTTGCGTATTTATGAATTAGATAATGAAGATAGACAAAGTTTATTAGCTGAATATAGAGAATGGATTATGAATGATTTAGATTTTGAAGAAGTAATGATGTTGCCTTATGAAGCCTATACTGACAAATTAGATTCTAATTTCTTAGAAGATTAACTTTAGTCCTCAATAGTAGTATATCTCTTATTAAAATCGTATACTTCTTTTGCTATAAACGGTAAAAGGGAAGAATCTTTGGAATATTTTTCTCCATTACAAAAAACTACTAATAAAGTTTGTAGAGATTGATTATTAATCCACCAAGCAGAATCATGTCTAACTTCAGACATTAAGCCTGCTTTACTCCAAAGACTAATGCTTTCTGGTAACCCTTCACCCAAAAAACCATCTATTTGATTAAGAGAATCGTTTTTAAGAACAACTTTATTTAAATTTCTTTTTAAAAAACTTCGCAAATTTAAATTATTTTCTTGATAATCAATATGAATCATAATTTCCTCCAAAACCCTTGCAGCTGAGTCAGAGTTCATAGCGTTTCTGTTTTTATTATCATATCCATAAAATTCTTTCTCACGACCAAATGGTCCATCATCCCAAGTCTTCTGACAGCAATTTATACCAACCAATTCTTCCCAATTTAAATCATGTAGCCAATCATTTATTATACTTCTTTGGTATTTCCAATTTTCCCATAATTCGCCTTCAATACGAGGTCCACTTGTTGTTCCAGTAAGTAAATCAATTAAAAAGCTTGTTGCATTATTACTAGAGAAAGACAACATTTTCCCTACAGCATCAATAATTTCATCTGATAATAATAAACTTCCTTTTTTAATCCAATAAAATGCAGCAAGGCCATAAACTAACTTGACTATGCTGGCAGGGTAAACCATTTTTTTGTTATTAATGCCAGTTCCAAAACCTTTAAATACACTTTTATTTTCACTTTTATAGTTAATCCAAGTTATCGAAATATCTTCTCTTGAAAAATCTTTATCATGAGAGCATACTCTCCTTAAAATATCATTTAAGGCTAGACCCATCTCCTGACTTAAATAGTAAAAGGCCATTGAATGGAAATTTATAAAAATCCTATCTCACTATTTAAACAAACTAATTTTTCAAAAACTATTTGGTGGCAATTAAAAGTTAATATTTCGGGATATCAAAATGAAACAGAAGATAAATTAGTTACTGAAATATTTAAAAATAGAATTTTTAGGCTTATTTATCCAAATATTTATCAAAACAACCATAAATATTCAAGAGTACTCGTTCAACTATATGAAGATGGTTACGTCTGTTGGATAAATTTAAATGGATTAATTATTGAGAAATACGAATTCAAAAAAAATAACAGTTTAGAAAATGAACAAATCTTTATAAAAGATAAAGTTAACTCAATTTTAAAATGGATCAAGGATCAATCTGAGTTAAATAATGAATATCTTTGGGGAGGTACATTAGGACCCAATTTTGATTGTTCTGGATTAATTCAGACTGCTTTTTTAAAGCATCAAATTTTTATACCTCGAGACTCTTTTCAAATAAAAAGTTTTTGTAAGCACCTTTTTTATTACAAAGAATCGAATGCGGCTCTACGACCTGGAGATCTTTTATTTTTTGGAAATGAAGAGAAATGTGATCATATTGGAATCTATAAAGGAGAAGGTTTGTATTACCACTGCTCTGGAAAGGATTTTGGCAGAAATGGAATAGGATTAGATACTATTGAAAAAACTGATGATAGAATCTCATCGCATTATAAATCCAAACTAATTTCAGCAGGAAGAGTAGTTAGAAATTACAGATGGGACAGAACTATACGTTAGTAAGTAGAACTATCCCTTTAATTAAATTAAAATTAAAATATTGCTTATTCTATATATTTAGGAATTAACCAGCAGTCCAAATATTTTTAATAATTGGCATTATGGTATCTAAGTGTAATGTCCCAACAAGTAGCCAAGCAAAAACAGCTCCTCCACATCCTCCTAACCAAAATCCACTTGTAAAATCAGCCCAACCAGCTCTTGTAAATAAGTCCTTTGGCGGATTATTAACAGTTGCATCTGGAGGTTGAACATTAGGTGCTTTACCAGGTGCATTGTATAGCACAAAAAGTGCTGTCAAAATATGAACAGCTCCAATAGTAGCGAGAAGTCCAGCTGTTAGAGCAAATTCAGAATTTCTTAATGGGCCAGTCATGGTAAAAGGTCCGTATAGAAGATATCCAAAAGCTGCTCCAGTTTCTAAACCTCTAAAATTAGGGGAAATACCTTCTCTGTAAAAAGGTAAATTATTTATAAAGGCTTTTGTAAAATAACCACTATTAACTGGAGTAGCTAAATTACCAACACAAGGATCAGCAACTGTTTTTACTGCCCATTGTTCTGCTACGCCAATATCATTTGGTTGTACAGAAGTATCTATGTATTTCTCATCAAACTTAATAGAACTTGTTGATTCAGAGAAGGATTTTTGAAAGTCGCTCATTTTTTTAATAGTTTAGTGTTTGATAATTTATTCAGTTGCTGTAATTAATCTTCCAATCAATACGATAAAAACAGCAGGCATTGCTATACCAATTAATGGAACAAAAATTGAGGGTAAAAGACTTGGTAAATCAGATGGCATAGTTCTTTAAACATCTTTAAACACTTTAGTATTGATGAGCGAAATAATGTTAATTTTATTACTGGATGATATAAAAATTATTAACTTTTTACATGTTAAATTTTTTCGCAATTTTACTTATTATTTTTATTGGAATATTACTTCTAGTTTTTAAAAAAAGAAGCTTTAAAAAGTTAATAAATCAAAGCAATTTAAATTCTATTAAATTAAAGAAAAATAAAAAAAGTAATAACAAATTTCTATCTAAAAAAAATAGTTATTTATACAATCATGAAGAAAAAAAGTACTCAACATTTTATAAAAATTCTCAAAGAAATAAAATGATTAGTCTCTTTCAGGGTGATACGGAAAATAAATTAAAGGCATTAAAAATTGCGGAAGAATTGGCTGATAAATCAACATTACCAATTTTACGAAAAGGCTTAAGAGATATTTCTCCTGAAGTCGTTGAAATTTCAGCTTTATTAATAAGACAATTCAAGTAAACAATCAATTTTGCTTAGCACTGTTTATTGATCTAATTCTGTAAATTGGACGACTTTGACTTTCATGATATGTCCTTATTAAAAGTTCACTCAACAATCCAAAGCTAAATAATTGAACACCAGCAATTCCTAATATTAATGCAAACATCAGCAACGGACGATTTCCAATATCCTCACCCATTATTTTTAAAACTATCAAATAAGAACTTATCGCAAGGCTAAAGAAAATACTTATAATTCCAACAAAACCAAATCCATACATCGGTCTTGTTAAAAATTTAGTCATAAACCAAACAGTTAGTAAATCCATTAAAACTCTAAAAGTTCTATCAATTCCATATTTACTAGATCCATATTGCCTGCTCCTATGATTTACTTTAATTTCTTTGATTCGTGCACCTTCAATATTTGCTAAAACGGGCAAAAACCTGTGAAGTTCACCATATAACTTTATATCTTCTATTATTTCTTTCTTAAACGCTTTTAATGAGCAACCATAGTCATGCAACTTCAAACCTGTTACGTGAGCTATTAACTTATTAGCTATTTTTGATGGTATCTTTCTATTAATTAATTTATCTTTTCTATCAAACCTCCAACCACAAACCAAATCAAAACCATTGTTAATCTCTGAAATTAATAAAGGAATATCATTTGGATCATTCTGTAAATCACCATCCAAAGTAATAACAATATCGCCATTAGAATTATCAAAGCCAGCTGACATTGCTGCAGTTTGACCATAATTTTTGCGAAGGGAAATTACTGACAATTCTTTAATCTTGAGAGTTAGTTGCTTTAATACTTGATGAGTATTATCTTTAGAACCATCATTTACAACAATCAATTCAAAATTAAATTTATGAGATGACATTACATTTATAACTTCATCCAATAAAAGACCAATACTCTCGCTTTCATTGAAAACAGGGACGATAATAGAAATTAATTGTTTTATATCTGACATTTATATCTAATAATAATTACACAATTTTAACTTAATTTAGAACATTAAAATTAAACAAAAAAAATCACCACAAACGTGGTGATTTAAATTATTTAAGGGAAATTTAACCAAACTTACCTGAAGTGGATGCGATAACAAATGCCCCAAATGTAAGTATGTTTCCAATAGTGAAATGTGCTAGTCCAACTAATCTAGCTTGAACAATTGAAAGTGCAACTGGCTTATCTCTCCAGCCAACAAGGTTAGCAATTGGAGTACGCTGATGTGCCCAAACTAATGTTTCAATTAATTCTTGCCAGTAACCACGCCATGATATTAGGAACATGAAGCCAGTAGCCCAAACTAAGTGACCGAATAGGAACATCCAAGCCCAAGGAGATAGGGAATTTACTCCAAATGGATTATATCCATTAATAAGTTGAGCAGAGTTTAACCAGAGATAATCTCTGAACCAACCCATTAGATAAGTTCCTGATTCGTTAAATTGTGCTACGTTACCCTGCCAAATTGCTAGGTGTTTCCAATGCCAGTAGAAAGTTACCCATGCTAGTAAATTTAATGCCCAGAACATAGCTAAGTACATAGCGTCCCAAGAAGAACTATCACAAGTACCTCCACGTCCAGGACCATCGCAAGGGAAGGCATAACCTAAATCTTTCTTATCAGGAATTAATTTTGTTCCTCTAGCATCAAGTGCTCCTTTGATAAGTATTAAAGCGGTTGTATGAAGACCTAAAGCGATAGCATGGTGAACTAAGAAATCTGCAGGACCGATAGGTAAGAAAGCACTTAAAGCATCTTGTCTATTGATCAAATCCATCCAGTAGTGATTACCTGGCAATGAATTAGCAGCGAGACTTGCTGAACTTGTTGGATCAGATAATAAAGCATTAAAGCCGTACATCATTTTACCTTGAGCAGCTTGAACAAATTGAGCAAATACTGGCTCAATTAGAATTTGCTTTTCAGGATTACCAAAAGCTACAACAACGTCGTTATGAACATAAATTCCTAGAGTATGGAATCCAAGCAACATTGTTACCCAACTAAGATGGCTTATTAAAGCTTCCTTTGTTCCAAGAACTCTTGCCAATACATTATCTTTATTTAATTCTGGATCATAATCTCTTACAAAGAAAATAGCTCCGTGTGCAAATGCACCAACCATCAAGAACATTGCTATGTACTGATGATGACTATATAAAGCAGATTGTGTAGTGTAGTCCCTGGCAATAAAAGCGTAAGAAGGAAGTGCACCCATGTGTTGTGCTACAAGAGAAGTTGCTACACCAAGAGATGCTAATGCTAATCCAAGTTGGAAATGTAATGAATTATTTACAGTTTCATATATTCCGTCGTGATTAATTCCAAAACTACCTTTGTGAGGATCATTAGGGTGTCTTGTATTATGGGCTTCTGTAATTTCTTTGAGGCTATGACCAATACCAAAAGTATTTCTATACATATGCCCAGCAATTACAAAAACTGTTCCAATCGCAATATGGTGATGCGCAATATCGGTAAGCCATAATGCTTCACTTTGAGGATGAAGACCACCTAAGAAAGTAAAGATTGCTGTTCCAGCTCCTTCAGCTGTACCAAAAACTTGATCTAAAGAATCAGGATTTTGGGCATAAGCTCCCCAGTTTAAAGTAAAGAAAGGAGCTAATCCTGCAGGGTGAGGAAGCACTGTTAACCAGTTATCCCAACCTACATGCTGACCTCTTGATTCAGGTATTGCAACATGAACCAAATGGCCTGTCCAAGCGATACTACTAAAACCAAATAAGACAGCTAAATGATGATTTAATCTTGACTCTGCATTTTTAAACCAAGCTAAAGAAGGTCTGAATTTTGGCTGTAAGTGTAACCAACCAGCAAATAGAGTCCAACAAGCCAAAATACTCATGAATATTGAAGCTTGGAAGAGTTGCTCGTTAGTTCTCATTCCAATTGTGTACCACCAATGGTAGAGACCTGAATAAGCGATGTTTACTGGACCACTTGCTCCAGCTTGTGTCATTGCTTCTGTTATGCCAGATCCAAAATGAGGGTCCCAAATAGCATGAGCTATAGGGCGGACATGAGTTGGATCTAGTACAAATTGCTCAAAATTACCTTGCCAAGCAATATGAAATAAGTTACCGGCTACCCAGAGAGCGATTATTGCTAGATGTCCAAAATGTGTAGAGAATAGCTTCTGATAAAGTTTTTCTTCAGTCATACCGTCATGACTTTCAAAGTCATGAGCGG
The DNA here is from genome assembly GCA_002026165.1 of Prochlorococcus sp. HOT208_60m_813G15. Lineage (GTDB taxonomy): Bacteria > Cyanobacteriota > Cyanobacteriia > PCC-6307 > Cyanobiaceae > Prochlorococcus_A. The sequence goes on along the minus strand of MWOS01000117.1, from coordinate 18,959 downwards.
TAGCTATTCCGTACCATATTCGTCGGGTTGTGGGGTCCTGAGCTAGACCCTGGTTAAATGATGGAAATTTTGTTGCCATTGAATTAAAAAGGTGAAGTTCAGGTTATTAGCCCAGCCCGAAAAGGCGAGCATGGAAGAAGGCCCATGTGGTAGCTATACCACCTACAAGGAAGTGTGTAACACCTACTGCACGTCCCTGAGTAATAGATAGAGCTCGAGGTTGAATAGTTGGTGCAACCTTTAGTTTATTGTGTGCCCAAACGATTGATTCAAACAATTCTTGCCAATATCCTCTTCCGCTGAAGAGGAACATTAAACTGAACGCCCATATAAAGTGAGCTCCCAAGAACATCAAACCGTACATGCTTATTGATTGACCATAGCTTGTTAATACTTGAGAAGCTTGAGCCCAGAGGAAATCTCTTAGCCAACCATTGATAGTAATTGAACTTTGTGCAAAATTACCACCAGTAAGTCCCCAAACATCACTCTGCATTTTCCAAGAGAAGTGGAAAATAACTATTGATAAACAGTTATACATCCAGAAGAGAGCTAAGAAAACGTGATCCCATGAAGAAACTTGACATGTACCACCTCTTCCAGGACCATCACAAGGGAATCTAAATCCTAAAGAAGCTTTGTCAGGAATCAACCTTGAACTTCTTGCATAAAGAACTCCTTTAAGAAGTATCAAAACAGTTACATGGATTTGGAAAGCATGAATATGATGAATCATTAAATCAGCTGTCCCTAGTGGAATTGGCGCTATAGCTACCTTTCCACCAACTTCAACTAAACTTCCATTAAAGACTTCACTTAAAGCTTTGTGAGGTAAAGCTTCTGCAGTACCTGCTAAAAGGGAAGTCCCCACAGCTGATGCTTGAATACTTTGTACCCATTGAGCAAAAATTGGCTGAAGTTGGATTGCAGAATCACTAAACATATCTTGGGGTCTACCCAAAGCTCTCATAGTATCGTTGTGAATATAAAGTCCAAAACTATGGAATCCTAACCACATACAAACCCAGTTCAAGTGACTGATTAAAGCATCTCTTGCCTTAAGAATTCTGTCTAATACATTATCAATATGTTTTGCTGGATCGTAATCTCTAACCATTGCAATTCCAGCATGCGCACCTGCTCCTACTATGAATAATCCACCTATCCACATGTGATGAGTAAATAATCCAAGAACTGTCATATAGTCAGTAGCTATATAAGGATATGGAGGCATCGCATACATGTGATGAGATACAAGTATGCTTATTGATCCAAGCATCGCTAGGTTTACTGATAGCTGAGCATGTCTACTTTCTGCCATGAACTCAAAAAGACCTTGATGACCTTTAGGCGCAGGGAATAATATTGGGTCTCCTTGTTGTGAATCTAATATTTCTTTCATACTATGACCTATACCGTAGTTGGTTCTGTACATATGACCACCGATTATCGCAATTACACCAAAAGCTAAATGATGATGTGAAACATCAGTCATCCACAAGCTTCCTGTCACAGGGTTAAGTCCGCCTTTGAAAGTAAGGAAGTCTGAGAAAGCTAACCAATTTAAACTAAAGAAATTACCTGTACCACTTGCTAATCCTGGAAATATCTGACCGATAATTTGTGGATCGCAGAGTTGATGCGGCATAGGCATATCTGCAATAGTTGCTATTTCTTTTCCATTAATAACTAGAGGAGAGCCAGCATCAATTGCATCTAAGAGAGCTGCAGTAGGAGCTCCGATATGAATACAATGGCCAGCCCATGCTAAAGATCCTAAACCTACTAAACCAGCTATGTGGTGGTTAAGCATAGACTCAATATCTTGAAACCACTCCATTTTTGGAGCTGCTTTGTGATAATGAAAAATTCCAGCATGTAGCATAAGTGCCGCCATTACTACAGCACCTATTGCTAAAGCCATAAGTTCACTCTCATTAGTGATTCCCCATGCTCGCCACATGTGGAATATTCCTGAACTAATTTGAATACCGTTGTAGTTAGCCCCAAGGTCAGCATTAAGCATTTCTTGACCAACGATTGCCCATACTTGCTGAGCTCCTGGTTTGACATGAGTTGGATCAGCTAACCAACCTGAGTAATTAGAAAATCTTGCTCCGTGGAAAAATGCAGCACTCATCCATATAAAAATGACTGCAAGATGTCCAAAATGAGCTGAAAAGATTTTTCTTGTTGCTTCTTCAGCATCGCCTGTATGCACATCAAAATCATGTGCATCAGCATGCAAATTCCAGATCCAAGTTGTAGTTTTCGGACCTTTAGATAATTTACTTGACCAGAATCCTGGCTTATCTAATTTGGCAAAATCAATAGGTCTTGGATCAGCCTTGACAGGATCTTCCAAAACTTTTTTGTTTTTTTCTCCACTTTCTGGTGGGCTGATGGTCATCTAGCACCTCGAAAATAATTGACATTAAAGCCGATTGATCGGATCTTGAACCTATTTTTAATGATAATGTTCAAGAAAACGAATCCTTCGGAACTTTAGATATTCGTTTCAAAAATAATAAGGCAAAGATTCTTTCGTTATGCATTAACGTAACAAATGTTCTAATGATTGTTACTATATGAATATTTTGTTAAATTCTAGTCTATGACTAAATTATGAGTATTTTTACTCAAAATTTATATAAATTTCTTAAATTTTTTTTTATATTTCAAAGAAAATTTTTTAAATCCAGCGACAGGATATAATTTCAAAGTTAATATCAATAGTTTCTAATTTGAAAGGCATTGCGATAGGTCTATCTAATAATTCAAAAGAAATTTTAAAAAGGCTTAAAAAAACCGAATTTGTCAAAGACACATATATTGCGGGTTCTTCAAAAGAGGATGGAAAGGAAAATGAACTTATTCAAGTACAAAAACCTAGAGAAATATTACTAAAAAAATGGCTGGAAATAGATTTAATAATTTTTATAGGCTCAATTGCTGCATCAATACGCATAATAAATCCATTTTTAAGTTCTAAAGATCAAGATCCAGGAGTAATAGTTATAGATAACAAATGTTCCAAGATAGTTCCATTAATTGGCTTACATCAGTCAAATACGCAAAATATTTCATGTCAAATTGCTAATTTACTTGGTGGCGAAATTATAGAAACTAATAATTCCAATGATCAAAGCCTCTTAAATCTTGATGCATTTGGAAATCAATGGGGGTGGAAAAGATCTGGCAAAATAAACGATTGGTCAAAACTAGTAATTAAACAAGCTAAAAACGAAGAAATATTTTGCAAACAATTATCTGGTAATAGCTTATGGAAAACTTCAGAATCAGCTGAGATTATTAATCAAATTGATAAAAAAGAAACTGAAAAACCAGATTCAACATTTCATGTGAGTATATTCGAAAATCATGGAACAACTTGGCACCCGCCTGTATTATGGATTGGCATTGGATGTGAAAGAAATACAAGCAAAGAATTAATAGCAAATTCTTTAAATAGTCTTTTGGAGTCAGGAAATTTATCGCAGCAATCAATTGCGGGATTTGCAACTATAGATATAAAAAAAGATGAGAAAGGAATTTTAGAACTTGCTAAAGAAAAAAACTTGCCTATAAAGTTTTTTAGTAAAGAAGATCTTTCATCAATAATTGTTCCAAATCCATCAAATGTTGTGCAAAATGAAATTGGTACCCCCTCCGTAGCAGAGGCCTCTTGCCTACTCGCAGCAGGAGAAGAATCAAAATTATTAAAAGAAAAAAGAATTTTTAAGAATCAGTCTGGTGCAGTAACTATCGCTTTAGCAGAATCAAAAAATCAATATAATCCAAACCATGGCGAAATCCATATTATTGGAAGTGGGCCTGGTGAAATCTCCTTCCTAACCAATAATGCCAGAAAAGCACTTTCAAGATGTACTGTTTGGATTGGATACAAAATGTATTTAGATTTAATAAAACCCTTAAAAAGAAATGATCAGGTTTTAATTGAAAGTAAACTTACTGAAGAAAAAGAGAGATGCAGTAAAGCTATTCAACTAGCCGAGGAAGGAATAAAAGTAGCTTTAATTTCTTCAGGGGAATCTGGATTCTATGGAATGGCTGGTTTACTTTTGGAGTTACTTCAAAAAATCAAAAAAGAATATAGGCCTTACTTTGAAGTACATCCAGGTATAAGTAGTGTACAATTAGCTGCTGCGATTAGTGGAGCACCACTAATGAATGACTTTTGTTCAGTAAGCTTAAGCGATAAATTAACTCCATGGTCTTTAATAGAAAAAAGAATTGAAGGAGCTCTTGTAGGTGACTTTGTAATAGCTTTATTTAATCCTCAATCCATTGAAAGAAATTGGCAGCTAAAAAGTGTAATAGATATATGTTTACAATCTAGGCATGGTGATACTCCAGTTTTAATAGCTAGACAAGTAGGGAGAGAAAATCAAACCAAAAAATTTTTTACTTTAAATACCATTCCTTTTAAAGAGATTGATATGTTATCAATCATTATTATTGGCAATTCTCAAACAACCTTAGTTGACGAAATATTTCTCACTCCCAGAGGATATTTACAAAATTAAGTTTCGCTAATCCATAATTTTTATAAATAGAATGTTTTTCTTTGCTTTTTCTTTATAAGAATACTAATCTTTTATAATAATGATGTAAGAAAATTGAAAAATATTGGTTTAATTTTGTTTGACATTGATGGGGTAATCCGCAGCGTAGAGAATAGTTACAGACTTTCATTAAAAAAAACTGTCTACAAATTTACCGGATGGGAACCAAGTTATATAGATATTGATAATGCCAAAAATGAAGGGATCTGGAATAATGACTGGGATTTAAGTTTAGAACTTATAAAAAGATTTATAAAAAAAGAAAACTTAAACCTTAAAATTCCTTCAAGAGAGGAGATAGTAAAATGTTTTGAAAAGTTTTACTTTGGTGGAGATCCAAATAAAGATAGTAAATACTGGTCGGGTTACATAACAAATGAGGAGTTATTAGTTGATAAAAAGTTTTTTGATTTAATTCAAGATAATGGAATAATCTGGGGTTTTGTTAGTGGTGCAGAGTCTGCTTCTGCAAAATTTGTTTTAGAAAAAAGACTTGGACTAAAATCACCACCATTAATATCTATGGGAGATGCCCCTGATAAGCCTGATCCTAAAGGTTTTATTAACTTATCAAAAAAGCTTATTGGAGATAAAATTGGTGAATCAAATATTCCCATTGCATATGTAGGAGATACTATTGCAGATATAAATACAGTTATAAACGCTAGAAAGGAAATACCATCTCAGAAATTCATAAGTATCGGAATAGCTCCCCCTCATTTACATTTAGATTCTCGATTAAAAGAACGTAATTCTTACGAAATAAATCTTAGAAATGCAGGCGCTGACTTGATTTTAAATTCTATTTATGACCTAGAAGATATTGATCTTGACTTGTTTTAAGACAAATATTAATTAAAAATTTTCTACATAAATCACGGAGAGGGAGGTCTTCTAGCTGAATCTCAATGACTGAGTATGAATGCTACTGAATGAACTTTTGGAGAGAATTCTGGAGAATTGTCCCCTCGATTGTCCCCCAGCGTTTCATTTAACCCATCCATTCCCAAAATCGGAAGTTAAATAAATTTTTCTTTGGTTTATTCTTTTTCCTTTCTAATTTTGCCTGTTTTTTTTGTTTAACTTTCTCTGGATCTTTTTTGTAATTATCTACAAATTCTTTAAAGTCGTCTTTCATAATTTCTCTCTTTTGAAATTGTAGTAATGCATAGTTGTGCCGTTTTGAGCTAAATCTTGATTTACAACGTGAGAAATCATCTCCCATCCATCATCTCCTAGTTTGTTTAAGATCTCAGGCAATGTTGGAACTTCTTTAGAAGAGAAATTATCTGACCAACCTCTAACCCTCTCGCCATCAATATCTAAAAGATTTATTTCTTGAGTTATGCCTCTCCCCTTGTAATCAAGTCGTAGATGTTTGTAATCCCATCTTTTTATACCTTTTGCTTGCATTGCATTAAGTAATTGCTCACGCTCTGCTTTTTGCTTAGCAATCATTTCCTCTTTTCTATTTTTAGCTTCTGCCTCTAATTCCTCCTTAGAAACTTGAACTTTTGGTTGTGCTGCAGTTATTGCTTTTGCAAGTGCTTCTGGATCTTTTAATTGTTCTACTCTTTCCATTGATATTCTGCTCACTACTTTTCCATTTGAATTTTTTAATTCAAAACTATTCCCTCTTTGTCCAGATCTATTCTCATCAGCTATTTCTCTACTTGAAATCTCTTTTCTAATGAGTGCTGCTTCAACTGCAGCGTCAAAATTACTCAACATTATTTGTCTATAAATTTAATTATTTTTAGCATTAAAAAACTCAAAATTTATGAATTATTAAATTCTTTATCAGTCATTTTCCATTTTTTGATCAAGCAAACTTAATTGAACAATTAATTCCATCATGGTCACTATTATTTTCAGTGGCAATTCTCTGTATATTCTCTGCATTTAAATCAGTTGAAATAACTATGTGTATTAGACCCATATTTGTAGTCAACAATTTAAATCCATCAATCATATTTTTTAAAGAAGAAAATACTATTTCTGGTTGATTCTTTCTTGGAATATTTTGATTAAAATCTCCAAGAATAATAGTTTTCTCATTTGAAAAGCTTAAATTTTGAATAAAAGAGAGATGATCCTCCCATGGTTTACGATCTTTTCTCCCTGTACTGACATGAGCAAATCTCCAAGGGATACAAAGACCAACAATTTTAATTCCATTTGTAACACCTGATATGAATCGTCCTGTTGGAATTTCCTTTGAACCAATTTGATCAATATCTGTCCATTTATTTTTTGACCAAAGAATTACTTTTCTACGACCGTTTTTAGTTTTATAACCATAATCCTTATTAGAGGAAATAATATATCCATCTTCTGGAAGCAGAGTTTCATATCCTTCTGTAAGGCAGATAATATCAGAATCAAATTTATCAATAAAAAACTGGCCTCTTTTCGAAGTGGGAGTTGCCCAATCTGAATTCCAACAAGATATTTTCATTAACAATTTATTAGTAAATAATTTTTAATCTTAAAAAGTAAGTAATTCAAGTAGTTTTTTTATTTACTTTTAAAAAATATTTATAGTGATATTCCAAGAAAAGATCATTTAATTTATGTTTTTTCTCTTTAAATAATTTTTGATTTTGATATTCTTTTAATCCAATTATTGAATGATCTAATGGGTTAATAGAATAAGAATATTTATCCAATTGATCATGATGATTTGGACAGAGGCAAAGCATATTTTCAATATTATCTGGTCCATTATGTGGAGTTCCAAGACCTTTTATATGTGCACCAATAGCAATAGGTCTTTTATAAGGAGTATCTAATCTGATTCTACAAACTTGGCATCTGAAATCATAAATAGATTTGATCAACTCAGCATTTTTAGGATTTCTTATTATCTTATTAACATTCACATTTTCTCTTTGAGTTTCTAAATAAGAACTTTTAAATGTATTAGTAAGAGAATTTTTCAAGCCCTCAATAGATTGAACACTTTGCAAGTGAAATCTGCACATTTTGAAACCTTCTCTACCTATTGAATATTCATACTTTTCAACTTTATAAAGACCATCATATCGATAACCCTCTTTAGGTCCATTTGGAATTTGGTATCCTCTAGTAACCCTTACAGGAGATTGATTTTCATAACTGATAATTAACCCCTTGTTACCCTGAACAAATTCTTGATCTTTTATTTGTTTTTTTGTTTTTTCATCTTGTCCACCTTGTCCTGTATATAAAATAAAATCTAAGTAATCTTCATCATCTTCATATCCCCCAGATAAGACAATAGAACAAGCCCCAGTTCCTGCACCCCAAATTCCCTTTTGTATATTTGCATGTATCCCTGCATCTTTTAAGGCACGTCTATCTTTGAATATTTGTCCAACTTTAGTTCCCGGTATATGCCCAAATTTAACATCCATTATTAATTTACTATTTGCCCTTTATTTTAAATTGACTGTCAATTATCTATTTTCAGCCATGAAAGTATTAAAAGATTAATTCATTACATCTATTCTTAAAAAATAGAAAACTAAGCAATTGCTTTATGAAACTAAAAGGGATTTATAAGATTGTCCCCCGACTTTATTTGGATTATCCCCTAAATTGTCCCCCAATTATCTGAAACTTCGTGGTATCTTATGAATGATCTTGATCTCTCCAAAACTACCACATGGTAGCTGTAGCATGGTATTTGGACGGTATATGATCTTCTCTGAGTTCGATTAAGGACGGAGAGGGAGGGATTCGAACCCTCGACAAAAGTTACCTCCTGTAACTCCTTAGCAGGGAGCCGCTTTCAACCACTCAGCCACCTCTCCAGTTCTTATACATTATCAATTTTTAGGCAAACATTCAAAATTTTTTATTTAATCGAAATGTCTAATCTACTTGAACTTTAGGTAATCTATTTTTAAAAGAACAAAGAATTTCCCAAGGAATAGTATTAGATTTTCTTGCCCATTCAAGAGGAGAAATTGTTTTATCGCCATCAGATCCTAGTAATAACATGGTACTACCAACTTTAATTTCATTAGAATCTGTTATGTCTACCATCATTTGGTCCATAGTTATAGATCCAACTTGAGGATAAAATTTATTATTGTAAATTACGTTAATCTTGCCTGAAAGATTTCTTGGTACACCATCTGCATAACCAATACTTAATACAGCTAATTTAGTTTTTCTATGACTTACAAATTTGCCTCCATAACTTACACTTACACCTTTATCAATATTTCTTATAAAAGCTACTTTGACCTTCAAAGATAAAGCTGGTTTAAGTAATAAATTTTTATCTATTTTGTCTAATGGACTGTATCCGTACATAGAAAGCCCAACACGTACCATGTGAAAATGAAAATCTTTGTTAAGAAGCATTCCCGCAGAATTAGACAAATGAATCTTAATTTCATTATTTCTATCAAGATTAATTTGCTTTAATAATTCATTAAACTTCAGTCTTTGTAATTGTGTAATACTTTGAGAATCTATTGCTTTAGCTTCATCTGCAGATGATAAATGACTATATATTCCTTTTATTAAAATGTTCTCAAAAGATTTAATGTTTTCAAATTGCTGAACAAATTTATTGTATTCAAATCCTAATCTGGACATTCCCGTATCAACTTTAAGATGTAATGGAAATTTCAATCCAAAGTGCTTACCAATGTTATTACAAATTAAACATTCTCTTATACTACTGATAGTTGGCATAAGATCATTTTTAAAACATATAATAAGATCCCTTTTCGTATAAAGATTACCCAGGATAAGTATTGGTTTCTTAACTCCAGAAGTACGAAGCTTAATGCCTTCATTTAATGTGGCAACACCTAATTGAGATGCTCCCCCTTTGATAGCATACTCTGATACTAATTTCGCGTCATGTCCATATCCATCAGCTTTAACAACTGCCATAAATTGACAATTTTTACTTAATTTTGATCTTAACTGTCTAACGTTTGTTTCTATTGCTATCCCTTTCACTTCAATCCATGCTCTTTGCTTGGGATCTATATCTTGTTTAAAAGTTGGATATTTGTCAAAATTAAATACCTGATTTGTTTGACTATTTTGCATTAACTTTGCACAAATATATGCGCTTATTGAAATATACAGTTAGCATGACATGTAAATTGTATTTTGGCATGGGCCAGACTCTAGTTTTAAATGCATCTTATGAACCTTTAAACATCACATCCTGGCGAAGAGCCGTAATTTTGATGATTAAGGGTAAAGCAGAAAGCTTAGAGGAAGATAAATCATATTCAATACATAGCGGGAAAAAGTTGCCTACAGTTATAAGACTTCGTTACTACGTGAAGGTACCTTTTAGAGAGGTTTCATTAACAAGAAAAAATATTCTTCTGCGAGATAATAATGCTTGCCAATACTGCAACTATAGGGGTAGTGACCTATCAATAGATCATGTTTTACCGAGAAGCAGAGGTGGAACAGATAACTGGGAAAATGTTACTACAGCATGTCTCAGATGTAATGTACAAAAAGGAAATCGAACCCCCGAAGAGGCGAATATGCCCTTAAAACGCAAGCCTTATCGTCCGTTAAGTAATCTAAATTTTGAAGCTACAAGACAAATTGACTCTGGCAGGCATAAAGAATGGAGTAAATACGTAATAGGGGTGGCAATCTAATAACAAATCTTAATTAACTTCATTATTAAAATCTTCCATCATTCTTTTTTGTTCTTGAGCTATGCAAGCATCAATCACTTCGTCTAATTGGCCAGCAAGAATTGGCTCAAGTGAAAAATTAGAACCTAATCTATGATCAGTTGTCCTGTTATCTTTAAAATTATATGTTCTTATTTTTTCACTCCTATCGCCTGTTCCAACCTGCGAAAGCCTTTGAGATCTTTCTTTTGCATTAGCTTCTTTTAATTGAATTTCATACAATTTAGCTCTTAAAATTTCCATTGCTCGTTCGCGATTTTGCAATTGTGATCTCTCTTGAGTACAAAAAACTCTTATTCCTGTGGGCTTGTGGAGAAGATCAATAGCTGTCTCTACCTTATTAACATTTTGTCCCCCTGCTCCTCCTGATCTTGCTGTACCAACCTCTAAATCAGTTGGATCAATCTTAACCTCAACAGGATCAGCCTCAGGCATGACAGCCACTGTAGCAGTAGAGGTATGAACTCTGCCTTGAGATTCAGTAGCTGGAACTCTTTGGACTCTATGTACACCAGCCTCAAATTTAAGTTGACTATATACAGAATCTCCCTTAACAGAGATAACTAACTCCTTAAATCCTCCCATATCTGACTCGGAAGCACTAACAGATTTAACAGACCATCCAATTTTTTGTCCATATCTTTCATACATTCTTGCTAAATCACCCGCCCAGATACAAGCCTCGTTACCTCCAGCACCGGCTCTGATTTCTAGCATTACACTTCTCTCATCTCTCGGATCTTTAGGTAATAAGGCGATTGTGGTTTTTTGAATCAGTTCATTCTTAAATTCCTCTAGAGTTATTAACTCCTCATTTATCAAAGATTCCATTTCTTTATCGTTTCTATTCTCTTTTAGTAGATTTTTTGAATCTTCAATTTCTTTATCAGTATCAAGCAACTTATTAAAATCAATCACCAAAGGTTCCAACTTTGACCTTTCTCTTCCTATTGATTCTAATTTTTTGGGATCATTAGCTATGTCAGGATCTGCAAGTTGGACTTCCAAATTTTCAAAACTTTCTGAAGCAGTTTTCAACCTTGCAATTAATGTTGAGTATTCCAATTGAAATTGTGCTTAATTTTGAAAATTCTATTTTTTAGAATCTTTTTCTTCTTTTTGATCTTTTGATGTGGCTGAATTAGCTGAACCCATTCCATATTTTTTCATAAACCTATCAACCCTACCTTCTGTATCAAGAATCTTTTGAGTTCCAGTGAAGAAGGGATGATTTCCACTCCAAACATCAACATGTAATTCAGGCTGCGTGGAGCCAGTGGTCATTACAACTTCTCCATTACAAATAACTTTTGCATCTGGATACCATTTTGGGTGTATTTCTGATTTTGGCATAATTAAAATTCCTTTAACGTTTAGAGAATTGAGGAGCTTTTCTTGCTTTTTTAAGACCATATTTTCTTCTTTCCTTTGCTCTAGGATCTCTACTGAGATGGCCTTCCGTTTTTAGCGGTTTCCTATTGTCAGGAGATAATTCGCAAAGTGCTCGAGCTGCACCTTGCTTTATAGCATCTGCTTGGCCAGTCAATCCACCACCAAAAACATTTACCAAAATATCATAAGAATTTTCAAGGCCTAACGTTTGCAAAGGTGCTTTTATTGAATTTAAGTGCAGGGGATTAAAATTTAAGTAATCATCTCCAGCACGACCATTAATTTTTATTAGTCCATTTCCTGGAATCAAGCGAACTCTAGCTACTGAAGTTTTTCTTCTTCCAGTTCCCCAATACACAGCTTTGTTTTTTATTTGACTATTCATTTTAATAAATTAACTATTTAATAATACAGGATTCTGAGCAGCATGAGGGTGATCAGCACCTTTATAAACTTTTAGTTTTTTAAATTGCTGTCTTCCTAAAGAATTATGAGGCAGCATGCCCTTAACAGCTTGCTCGATGATTCTTTCAGGAATTCTTTCTTGTAAAGATTCAAATTTTTCAATTTTCATTCCTCCTGGTCTTCCAGAATGTCTCCTGTACAATTTTTGTGATGCTTTTTTACCAGTTACCTCAACTTTCTCGGCATTTACTACAATGACAAAATCTCCAGTATCTAGATGAGGTGTAAATGTTGGTTTATTCTTACCTCTCAATACAGTTGCAATTACTGTAGCAAGTCTACCAAGCGTCTTATCTTTTGCGTCAACTAAAAACCAATTTCTTTCAATTGTTTCTAAAGATGGAGTAATTGTTTTATTCATTTACCAAATTTCTGCAAATTAATTTAAATTAGTCTTAAATTCTACCTTATTGAAGGAATATTAAACAACAGTTTTGAATGATTTACAAAAAAAAATTCGCTTAATTAAAACTTACTTAAGAAAAACCCTTAATTAAAAATACAGGGAAAAAATCATTGTTATTAATATTTTTAAAAACATTTTCTGCATAAACAGCATTTACAAAACATAACCCCTTAGCTGGAGCAGATTCTTTAACATCATTTTTCTTTTTGTTTACCCATCTATCTGTAAAAATTTCTGGGGATATTTTGTTTTCTCCAACTAAAACTAGTTGACCAATAATTAGGCGGACCATTCCATATAGAAAACCAGTAGCTTTAATATCAACAAAAATCAAATCTTCTACTCTTTTAATATCTATATTTTTTATTTTTGTAATTGAGTTTGTCCTATTACTACCACTTTTCTGAAAAGCAAAAAAATCATGTTCTCCAATCATTTTCCTTGATGCATTTAACATTAAAACTTCATCTAATACTTTTTGATATCTATGCCATGACCAATTATTGATGAACAGGTTTGGGAATTTACTGTTATTAATGACATATCGATAATGTCTATACATTGCTGAATAGCATGCATGCCAACTATCTTTTACCTCAACTGATTCCAAAATCCTAATTGATGAGGGTAAAATACTATTTAAGACATCAGAATAACTATTTCCTGGAACAACACAATCAACATCAAAGTGAACTACTTGACCTGATGCATGAACCCCAGCATCAGTCCTACCTGCTGCAAAAGTCTTTACTGTATGATTTGTAATCTTTAAGAGAGCTCTGTCTAAAATTTCTTGAACAGTGGTTGCATTTTTTTGTTTTTGCCAACCTGAATAATGAGATCCATCATATTGGACTAGTAAAGCTACCCTTTTCAAAAGTTATTTTTAATAAAAGCCCTTTAATTAACTAACTTAAACAAGCTCGATTATGGCCATCTGAGCATTATCACCTTTTCTAGATACAGTTCTTACTATGCGTGTATAACCACCATCCCTGTCTCCATATCTTTCCTTTGCTTTTTCAAATAATGAATGAACTAATTTTTTATCATAAATATATCCAATAGCCCTTCTCCTAGAAGCCAAACTTCCATCTTTAGCGAGTGAAATCATTCTTTCAGCTTCATTTCTTAAGGCTTTAGCACGTGCTTTTGTCGTAGTTACTCTACCTTCCCTAATTAATTGTGTAGTTAAGCCTCTTAAAAGTGCTTTCCTCTGGTCAGCAGGTTTGCTTAATAATGGAATTCTAAGTTGGTGTCTCATAATCTTTAAAATTGTTAAACAGATGTTCTACTTTGTGGAATAGAAATGCCGATGCGCTCAAGAGCCTCAATAACCTCATCTGCAGATTTAGAGCCAAAGTTCTTAATTTCAAGAAGATCTTCATAACTGAAGCCCATTAAATCCGAAACTGAGTTAACTTGCGCCCTTTTCAAACAATTATATGCTCTAACGGACAAGTTTAGTTCCTCTAGAGGAATTTGAGCTTCAGGAGATGGTTCAGGTTCTTCAACAATTTCCTCAACCATAGTAACAGTAGCAAGAGGTTGGAAGAGTTCTATTAACTGGTTTGCCGCTTCAGCAATAGCATCGTCAGGACTTGTTGAGCCATCTGTTACTACTTCCATTTTTAATCTTTCTCTACCTGTTCCACCTTCTGCTACAGCAGTTTCATCAATCGTAAAATTTACTCTCTTCACAGGCATAAATACAGCATCTATTTGAAGTAAGTCAATAGCAGTTGTCTCTTCATTCTTGCGATCGACGGGTCTATATCCAACACCTCTTTCAACATGAATTTCCAACTCTAAGTTATGACCCTCCTGAATAGTTGCGATTGGTTTTTCACCATCCACAATTTCAACTTGAGACGAGAATTGAATGTCATTCGCCTTCACTTCCATTGGGCCACTCGCTACTAACCTGCCTATCTCAAGCTCTGGATTAGTACTATTTATTGATAGTTGCTTACAATTGAGAAGAATATCTAGGACGTCTTCTCTAACTCCAGGAATGGTGGCATATTCATGATTAATTCCTGCTATTCTTACTGCAGTCACTGCACTCCCTTCAAGTCCTCCCATAAGGACTCTTCTAAGAGAATTACCCAAAGTTGTGGCTTGTCCTCTTTCAAGAGGGCCAATTAAAAAAGTTCCTGTTTGGGAGCGATCATCTGCTATTTGATGGTCGATTCTGTCAATCTGGTATTGCAACACGGAAAAAAATGAGGTTGAAAGTTTTTATTGGGGGGGTTGGAGAATGAAGACCTATACGCGTCTCCGTTTAGGTCTTCTACATCCATTATGAGGTAATGGAGTTACATCTCTTATTAGAGTTATTTCTAAACCGGCCACTTGTAAAGCTCTTATGGCCGTTTCCCTACCTGCACCAGGTCCTCTTACTAATACTTCTATTTGTCTCATGCCTTGATCAAGTGCTCTTCTAGCCGCAGCTTCAGCAGCTGTTTGAGCAGCAAATGGCGTGCCTTTCCTAGCACCTTTAAATCCACTGGCACCTGCTGAAGACCAGGAAATTACATGGCCAGAAGTGTCGGAAATTGAAACGATAGTATTATTAAATGTGCTTTGGATATGTACCACACCATTAGGTACATTTCGTTTGGTTTTCTTTGAACCTGTTTTTTTTACTGTAGCTGCCATGATGGTTTGATTAATACTTAAATTTGCAGATAGATTTAGTTAATTATTTTTTTCTTCCAGCAACTGTTTTCCTCGAACCCCTTCTTGTTCTTGCATTGGTTCTTGTTCTTTGTCCTCTTACTGGAAGACTCATTCTATGTCTTCTTCCTCTTACACACCCTATATCTTGAAGACGTTTTAAAGCCATTCCCTCTTTTCTTCTTAAATCTCCTTCTAAAGTGAATTCTTCTGAGGCTCCTCTAAGTTTTTGCACTTCAGAATCTGAAAGATCTTTGACACGAGTATCAGGGTTTACACCCGTATTAGCAAGAATTAACTTTGATCTGGTCAAACCAATTCCATAGACATATGTAAGTGCTATTTCAACTCGCTTTTCGCGAGGTATGTCAGTTCCTGCAATCCTGGCCACGTGTTTTGAATAAGTAAAAGTTTGAATTTAGGGTTAAAATTTAACCCTGACGCTGTTTATTTCGAGGTCTTTTCTTGTTAATAACATAGATTTTACCTCTTCTCCTCACGATCTGATCGTCAGGACTAATTTTTTTGACTGAAGATCTGACCTTCATAGGGATTTAACAAATAAAACGTTAATATTATATTCTACATCATCATCAAGCCATTTTTAGTTCGATATCAGAGGAAATGGTTTTTAAATCTCTATCAGCATCAATATATTCTAATAATGAGAGATCTTTGAAATATTGGATCAATGGTTCTGTGGTTTTTTTATAAATGTCAACTCTTGTTCTAATTGTTTCTTCCGTATCGTCTTTTCTACCTCTTAAAAGCAAACGCTTAATTAAAACTTCTTCTGGAATATCTAGATAAAAAACCACTTCCAAAGGTTGATTTATTTCAGTTAAGACCTTATTCAACGAATTTGCTTGAGATAGATTTCTTGGGTAGCCATCTAAAATCCAGCCTTTTTTGTTATTATCTAAATTTTGTTTTACTATCTTTAATACAAGTTCATCACTAACAAGTTCCCCTTTATTCATAATATCTTTTACCTGCATACCAAGTATAGTATTCATTTCGATTTCTTTTCTTAATAATTCACCAGTAGAAAGGTGCAAGTAAGAATAAGTTTGACTTAGCAATTCCGCTTGAGTCCCTTTTCCTGCTCCAGGAGCCCCTAAAAATAGTAAATGTTTCTTCATTAATTATTAATTAGACCTTCATACCTTTGAGAAATTACATAAGTTTGAATTTGCTTCGCAGTATCTATAGCAACGCCCACAAGAATAAGTAATGAAGTTGCTCCTAAACCCTGAAAAGTCTGAACATTTGTAGCTCTTTCTACTGCAGCTGGGATAATAGCTACTGAACCCAGAAATAATCCACCCAATAATGTCAACCTATTTTGTATACCCGACAGGTAGTTTGCCGTATTAGTACCAGGTCTAACTCCTGGTATCGCTACTCCTCCTTTCTTTAAATTTGAAGCTACATCAATAGGATTGATAGTAAGAGATGCATAAAAATAGGAAAACCCCAAAATCAATGAGAAGAATGTAAGAGCATATGGCCATGGATTAGAAGATCCGGGATTTAAACTACTCGCCAACTTGATTAAGACTGGATTACCCGTAACATTCGCAATAGTTATTGGTAAAAAGATCAAAGCAGATGCAAATATAATCGGCATGACTCCTCCTGCATTTAATTTCAAAGGTAAATAACTTTGTCTTGTAGGAAGTAGTGTTGAATTTCCTATTTGCCTTTTTGCACTAACAATAGGAATTCGTCTTGCTCCCTCTTGAACAAAAATGATCCCAACAATTGTTAGTAAAAATACTCCAAGTAAAACTGCTATACCTAAAACATCTCCTCTATCGCCAGTTTGAGCTTTTTCAATGGTTGAACTTAGAGCCTTCGGTAAAGTCGAAACAATATTCAAAAAAATCACCAGTGAAGCTCCTTGACCTATCCCTTTCTCCGTAATAATTTCACTAAACCACATAACTAACATTGAACCAGTAACTAGGGCAATGGAGGTTTGCAAGACAAATGTAGTTTCACTTATCCCCTGAATAGCATATTGTCTGAGGATTAAGGAAAAAATTATACTTTGCAAAAACCCCCATCCTAATGCAACATATCTTGTTATTTGAGCAATTTTTCTTCTTCCCGCTTCTCCCTCATTTTTTTGTAAGTCTTCAAGAACAGGCAATGATGCTGTAAGAAGCTGAATAATAATTGATGCGTTGATGAAAGGAAGTATGCCTAATGCGAATATTCCTAGGGTTGAAATTCCTCCTCCAGTAAAAATATCTAAAAAACCTATTAATTGTCCCCCCTGATCTATAAAACTTTTAAAGGCAACCCTATCAATTCCTGGCATTGGGATATAGATACCAAGCCTCACTAAAAGGAGAAGTCCCAAAGTTGTTAAAACCCTACTCCTTAGCTCTTTATTTAAAAATAATTGGGAAAGTATTTCCGAAGCGCTAGGATTTCTACTTTTGTTGACAAACATTTTGAAGGTTAACTAAATTTTGAATAAATTTATTTAATATTTATTAGCTCGCAGGATCCACCTGCGTCCTCAATTTTTTGTTTTGCAACTTTTGTAAATGCATGAGCTTGCACTTTTAACTTTATATTAATTTTTCCGTTACCAAGAATTTTTAAAGGAAATTTTGGCTTGAAAATCAATCCTTTTTTAACTAGTGAGTCTAGGTTAACAGTATCGTTATCTTTGAAATCGTTTAATTTTTCTAGATTAATAATGGAAAAGTTCTTTTGATTAATTATTTCAAAGTGCTTTAATTTCGGAACTCTTCTATAGAGAGGCATTTGGCCACCTTCAAAACCTGGACGCGTTGGTCTCCCTGAACGTGACTTTTGTCCTCTCATTCCAAAACCACATGACGCACCCTGACCGGCTGCAATTCCTCTACCCTTTCTTAATTTTTTCTTTCTTGAGCCAGAGTTTGATTTAAGTGTATTTAATGTTGAAGTCATAATTTTCAGGAATAGAGCTGTTCAAGTGAGATTCCTCTCTCCCTTGATGCAGATTTGTGTGTTCTTAATTGAGAAAGAGCTACCATAGCAGCTCTTGCATTATTCAAAGGTGTTTTACTACCCAATCTTTTTGCTAAGACATTTTTTATGCCAGCTAATTCTAAAACTGTTCTTATTGAACCACCAGCAATTACACCAGTACCTGGGGCAGCCGGTCTAATTAGTACATTAGCAGCACCATCTCGACCTTTAGATAAAGTTGGTATTGAATTATTTGGGGTTAAGGGAACTCTAACAAGATTCTTTTTACCATCTGAAACTCCCTTTCTTACAGCACCAATGACATCTCCTGCTTTACCAACTCCAACTCCAACTTGACCTTTCTCATTACCTACAACAACAATTGCTCTAAAACTCATTTTTTTTCCACCCTTCACAGTCTTGGAAACGCGTCGAATTTGAACAACTCTTTCTTGCCAATCAGAATCTCTCTCAAGATTTTTTGAATCACCCCTTCTATTTCTTTTTCGATCATTACGATTATTCTTTTTTTGTTCTACGGGCATAGCTCCAGGAACGTTATCGTTCTTGGATTGAATTTCTTGTTTTGTTGGAGTGTCAGTCATAGTAAAAAATTAAGAGTTAAAATTCTAGGCCAGCTTCACGAGCAGCGTCTGCAAGTGCCTTTACTCTGCCGTGATATAAATTACCTCCACGGTCAAAAATTACTTGCTTAATACCTTTTTTTATTGCTCTCTTTGCCAATAATTTTCCAACAATGGAAGAAGAATTACAATCAGCAGATAATTTCTC
>MWOS01000116.1 GCA_002026165.1 Prochlorococcus sp. HOT208_60m_813G15 | reverse complement strand
ATTGCTTTATTTGTCATGACAGACTTCGCAAAAGTAAGCAAAAAATTTACTATGGCCTAAAAACCTAGTGCTGCAAAAGAGCTGTTAAGTGCTTTGGGAGCACTAATTCGTATATTTTTAATCCTTTTACCCCGATCGGGATCTAAGCGATTCCCAAAACACTTCTGGTCTAGTTCCTCATCGATTGCCTAAAGAATAAATAACTTCTTAACCTAATTAGACTTTTTATTTTTTAAGATAAATATAAACAAATTCCTTTCAAGATGATTCAAAAAAAAGAAGATAATTTTAAAAGTGAAAGCTACTACCCAGATAGTAATTATTATCTTGAATTTGATAGTACTATTAAAGAGAATCCACTTTCAAAAGATCAAATTTCAAATACTTCTAAATTTGAATGGCCGAATACCTATTGGTTTATTGCTGAAAGAACAAATGGAAGGCTTGCAATGATAGGGTTCATTGCCGTCATTATTAACTACACCTTATTTGGTTGGATAGCATATCCAATCCTTTGAATGAATAATAGTAATTTTGATAAATGGTCTAGATAAATCTGGGAAGCATCTAGTGCAATATGTCGTATTTATTGAAATTGCATTTGCTATTTATTTTGATGTTTTTCTCCCAATGATGCTAGTTTTCCACCATTACTTAAAGCTATGGATATTGGTTTTAAATCAGTCATAAGTTTTCGAGGAGTTTTCGAGTAATAAATTTAATCTTAAGAGTTCATCTTTACTTAATTCTCTATATTCTCCTGTTGGCACGTCTAACTTAATATTCATAATTCTCACACGCTTTAGTGACTGTACTCTATATCCTAAGGCCTCGCACATTCTTCTAATCTGACGATTAAGTCCCTGCGTGAGAATTATTTTAAATTTTTTTGGACCCAATTGTTTTACGAAACAATTTTTAGTTAATTTTCCTAGTATTTCAACCCCATTACTCATGCTTTGAATAAAGTTGCTATCAATCAGGCGATTAACTTTTACAATATATTCTTAGATCGGAAGAGC
>MWOS01000115.1 GCA_002026165.1 Prochlorococcus sp. HOT208_60m_813G15 | reverse complement strand
AAAATATCTTTTTTCATCCCTGCAATTGATAATGCTCCTGCGGGCTCTAGTATTGATCTAGTATCCTCAAAAACATCTTTTATAGCTGCACATATTTCATCAGTATTAACGGTAATCATCTTATCTATATATTTTTTGCCAATATCAAAAGTATTTTTACCAATTTTTTTAACCGCCACTCCATCTGCAAATTGACCAACAGAAGATAATTCCACAATTTTTGATTCTTCCAATGATTTTGTCATAGCGTCTGCATCTTGAGGTTCTACCCCAATTATTTTTACTTCAGGCCATATTTTTTTAATATATATAGATATTCCTGATATCAATCCTCCACCACCAACAGCAATATAAATTGCATAGGGTTTTTCCTTTAGTTGCTGTTCAAGTTCAATAGCTATAGTTCCTTGTCCTGCTATTACATCTGGATCATCAAAAGGATGAATAAAACATAAATTTCTTTCTTTGCTAATCCTTATTGCTTCTTTGTAAGTTTCATCATAATTATCACCATATAATATAACTTTTGCATTTAACTTTTTCACAGCATTAACTTTTACGAGAGGTGTTGTAATGGGCATTAATATTGTCGCTTGGCAATTTAGCTTTAGAGCACTTAGAGCAACCCCTTGAGCATGATTACCAGCACTTGAAGTAATTACTCCCTGAGAAAGCTGGGGATTGGTGAGCTTACTCATTTTGTTATATGCACCTCTTACTTTGAATGAAAATACATCTTGAAGATCTTCTCTTTTTAGAAAAACTTCATTATTAAGTGCATTACTTAAATTATGAGCTTTTTCTAGAGGTGTTTTTTTTGCTACTTCATAGACTTCAGCTTGAAGTATTTTTTCAAAATAATCATTCATATATATATTTTTAGCATTAATTATTAATCTAATAAAACATTACATGATCTATTTCCAAAAAAATACTCATTTTGCACCTTGACGTTTTAGATTAGATAGATACCAATATTTGTTAAATGCTTTTAAGTGAGTTAAGTCATCCAAATCAACTTCATGGCTTAACAGTTTCACAATTAGAAGAAATTGCTTGTCAAATTAGAGAAAGACACCTTCAAGTAGTATCTACTAGCGGAGGACATCTTGGCCCTGGTTTAGGTGTAGTTGAGCTTACATTGGCTTTATATCAAACTCTTGATCTAGATTTCGACAAGGTTGTTTGGGATGTAGGACATCAAGGTTATCCTCATAAATTAATAACAGGACGTTTCAGTCAATTTGATTCCCTAAGACAACAAAATGGAATAGCTGGATATCTAAAAAGAAGTGAAAGTAAATTTGATCATTTTGGTGCTGGACATGCAAGCACTTCTATTTCTGCTGCTTTAGGAATGGCAATAGCAAGAGACAGAAAAGGGGAGAATTATAAATGTGTTGCTGTTATTGGAGATGGAGCATTAACTGGAGGAATGGCATTAGAAGCTATAAATCATGCAGGACACTTACCAAATACTCCATTAGTTGTTGTGTTAAACGATAATGATATGTCTATTTCACCTCCAGTTGGAGCCCTTTCATCTTACTTAAATAAGGTAAGGGTTAGTCCGCCATTGCAATTTTTATCCGATAGTGTTCAAGAAAGTGTAAAAAATATTCCCTTAATTGGTAAGGATATACCAGAAGAATTGAAAAATATTAAAGGAAGCGTTAGAAGATTGGCTGTGCCTAAGGTTGGTGCTGTTTTCGAAGAACTTGGATTTACATATATGGGTCCAATAGACGGTCATGATATTGGAAATTTAGTTAATACTTTTAACGCTGCTCATAAACTTAAAAAACCTGTACTTGTTCATGTTGTCACAACAAAAGGGAAGGGTTATCCTTATGCAGAAGCTGACCAGGTAGGATATCATGCACAGTCTGCATTTGATCTGACTACTGGGAAATCTATTCCATCAAAGAAACCTAAGCCTGTTAGTTATAGTAAAATATTTGGTCAAACCTTATTGAAAATATGTGAACAAGATAGCAAAGTCATTGGTATTACAGCTGCAATGGCTACAGGTACTGGTTTAGATATATTGCAAAGAAATATTCCAAACCAATATATCGATGTAGGCATAGCAGAACAACATGCAGTTACTCTTGCGGCGGGAATGTCGTGCGATGGTCTTAAACCTGTTGTAGCTATTTATAGCACTTTTCTTCAACGTGCTTTCGATCAATTAATTCATGATGTAGGGATACAAAATTTACCTGTATCATTCGTACTTGATAGGGCTGGGATAGTTGGAGCTGACGGTCCTACTCACCAAGGTCAGTACGATATCAGTTATATGAGATCTATACCTAATTTTGTATTGATGGCCCCAAAAGATGAGTCTGAATTACAGAGAATGTTAATAACTTCAATAAACCATAACGGTCCTACAGCACTAAGAATACCTAGAGGTTCTGGGTTAGGAGTGGCTGTAATGGATGAGGGCTGGGAACCTTTAAATATAGGTGAAGCTGAAATACTTGAAGAAGGAGAGGATATTTTAATTATTGCTTATGGTTCAATGGTCTCATCAGCTATCCAAACAGCAAAGATACTAAAAAATATGAATATTAATTCATGTCTTATTAATGCAAGATTTGTGAAACCTCTCGATAAAAATCTTATTATGTCTTTAGCAAGTAAGATTCAGAAAGTTGTAACTATGGAAGAAGGAACACTAATAGGCGGATTTGGTTCCGCAATAGTTGAATTATTAAACGATAATGAAATAAATATTCCTGTATACAGAATAGGTATACCTGATGTTTTAGTTGATCATGCTTCACCTGATCAGAGTAAAGAAAAATTAGGACTTATGCCTGATCAGATGGCAGATAAAATTGTTAAAAAATTTAAGTTAGATAATTAAAAATTTAATAAATAAATTTTTACAAAACACCACGTGAGGCTAATCCTAAGATTGCTCCAATTCCGAAAATATGACCAAGGCAATTAGCACCTACAACTGAGGCGTGACTTAAACCGCCATAGAATTTTGAATTAGGTATTTCAAAACCTTCATTAGGTTTTCTTATTGTTGCTCTAGCAATTGCATAAGCAAAAACATTACATGCAATCATTACGACGGCACACTTTGGAGACCAAGAAAAAGTTGCTGGATCTGCAGCTGCAAATAATGTAGTAAACATAAAAAATCGTTATTTTCTTATATTCTCTAATACTTTTACCTAAAAAACACAAAATTGTAAAAGGTCTTAAGAGTTGTTTACTTCTAAGCTATTTAACAACTTTATAAATCCAAACAAAATAACAAAATCACTAAGAGTTAGGAAGGATTCTGCAAAGCCATGCAGGTAGTCAACCTCAACAAGGGTTTTTTCATAGTAATTTAGTGGTTAAGATAGACACCAATATAGTTATGAATACGAATAAAACAGTTAAGGAGAATCCTGTTTTTACAAAAATATTAACAGATTTGATTTTATATAAGAAAAACAAAAATATTGCATATGGAATTATTGATGCTGCGAACAATAATGTGTTATCAATGGAACCTAATTTTTCTATAAATTTTAAAAATAAATCATTCATAATTCTCTTCCTTTTTAAAAATAGTGAAAGATGCGAGAGCTAATGTTGAATTACCAATAAATGTAAATATCCCTTGAAGCGTTACTAATCCATACAATACATCTTGATTATCATAGATATGCCAGGTAATAGCGCACATAGCTCCTATTAAGTTTGGAACCATAGCTAAGCTTAACCAAAAAAATAAATTGTATTCTTTATATGTAGAAATTTTGTATATAACGAAGATAGTAAATATCCATTCAATGACCGAAGAAATGTGAATTAACCAAGTTCCAAATGAAAGTTCGTGCAAAATTTATATTTTTTTCTTTAGTACATCAAGTACTTCTTTGGCATGATTTATAGGTAAAACACTTATCCATCTATAAGAAATCTCCCCTTCTGGAGAAATCAAAAAAGTATTTCTATCTGAAAATGGAGGAATCCAAGAACCATATTTATCGCTAATAATTCCTTCAGGATCGGATAATAAAGTATAGTTTATAGATTTCTCGCTGCAGAAACTTTCATGAGAATCTTGATTATCAGCACTAATACCAACAATTTCGGCATTATATTTTGAAAAATCTTTTTTTAATTCCGAAAAACCTTTAGCCTCAAGAGTGCAACCTGCGGTAAAGTCCTTTGGATAAAAATACATAACAAGCCACTTACCTTGAAAATCATTTAATTCCCATATATTTTTTGATTTTATGTTTTTATTAAAACCTTCTAATTGAAAGTTTGGAGCATTATCTCCAACTTCTGGAGCAAAGTCAAAAGCGATTACTGAATTACAATTAAATAAAAAAATAAAAGATATTAATATACTTACAACTAAATTTTTCATCAAATTTAGAATTTTTTTAAATCAACTCCATTTGATTTAGCAAATTTGTCTAAACCTAC
This sequence comes from Prochlorococcus sp. HOT208_60m_813G15, assembly GCA_002026165.1. Taxonomy (GTDB): domain Bacteria; phylum Cyanobacteriota; class Cyanobacteriia; order PCC-6307; family Cyanobiaceae; genus Prochlorococcus_A. The sequence goes on along the minus strand of MWOS01000115.1, from coordinate 2,759 downwards.
TTTTTGTATAGATTTTAAAGCTTTGGTGCTAATTTTAATATTTACCCATTTTTTCCCTTCTTCCCACCAAAGTCTCCTTTTTTGAAGATTAACTTGTTGCAATTTTTTAGTACGAATATGTGAGTGACTCACTGCCATACCGTTATTAGCTTTTGCACCGGTCAGTTCGCAAACTCTTGACATATTTACTTAGTTATATCTTTAAAAATTCTAACACATGACTTAATTTGTTGAATTAAGTAATTCTGAAATTAATTCGGCATTATTATTTTGTAAATTAATTATCTCTTCTTGATCTAATCCACCAACGGAAAGCTTAGCCATATCGTAAACATGATTAGCAATTTTAGATGCCAATGGATTCTCAATAGGATCTTTTTCATCAATAATTATTTTGTTGCCTGTTATTTTATTTAGACCAACAATAAGTGGATGTTTTTTGTTAATTAAGAGCACATGATATTCAGGTAAGCCAGGCATCTTTTGTTCCATGTAAGCACCCATATCATTAATTCTTCTCATTTGTTCTGGAAGCAAGATCATCGCTGGTGGAGCATCTTTACTTGAAAGTGACTGCACTTTAACTGTTACTTTCTCATTATTAAGGGCCTTAACTATCGTATCTCTAAGATTATCTGTATTTGATTTGCCATCTTTATCTACAATTTCTTTAGAATCTTTATCTTCTAGTTCATTTATTTCTGAATCTACTCTTTGGAATTGATAATCTTCATTTTTACTTTCCAACCATGGAAGAAATTGTGCGTCAATTAATGGATCTGATTTAATAACTTCTTTATTATCAGATAAACAGATATTTAATGCACTAGACTGAGAAACCATATCTGAACAGTAAATTATTTTTTTAGAATCAATTAATTTATTTCGCTCTTTGTAATTTGCGAGAGTTGTGAAATATTTATCATTGGACTTAATGAGGGATTTATTTTCTATATCTTTAGTTACGTCTTTCTCTGAATTTATTATTGTTTCGAAAATTATGCTGTTTTTTACTAAATCAGCAAATTTTTCATCTTCGATAGCACCAATTTTAATAAAAGCAGAGATTGAATCCCAAATTTCTGCATAAAATTCTGGAGAATTTCTTATCAAATCCTTAAGTTTATTTGCGATTTTTTTTGAGATAAATGATGATATAGACCTTACTTTTCTATCTGTTTGTAATGCACTTCTACTAACATTTAAAGGTATATCTGTAGAGTCAATAACTCCTCTTAGAGGTAAAAGGTATTTTGGTACTATCTCTTTAATTGAATCACTTACGAATACTTGATTGCAAAATAGTTTTATTTCTCCCTTTTCCCAATCAGCTCTACCTGACAACTTTGGAAAATACAATATCCCTTGTATGTCATATGGATAATCTGTATTTAGATGAATCCATAAAAGTGGATCTCCCTGGAATGGATAAAGGTATTTATATAACTCAATATAATCTTCATCTTTTAATTCACTAGGTTGTTTTCTCCAAAGAGGATTTTTCTTATTGATTGTCTCTCCCTCTAATAGGACATCTATTGGCATAAAATCACAATATTTTTTTATTAGTGATTTAATCCTTTCAGGCTCGATAAACTCTTTTTCTTCTTCAAGTAGGTGAAGAATAACATCTGTACCAGTTGTATCTCTTTCTGATTCCTCTAAAGTGAAATTTGGCGATCCATCACAAGACCATTTAAATGCTTTTGATTCCCCAATTGCAGACTTAGTTAATATATCAACTCTATCTGCCACCATGAAACTTGAATAAAAACCTAGTCCAAAATGACCTATAAATTCATCATTATCTTTTTTGTATTTTGTTAGGAATTCTTCAGCACTAGAAAATGCAACTTGATTTATGTACTTCTTAATTTCTTCATCATTCATTCCAATTCCATTATCGGAAATTGTTAACGTATTATTTTCACGGTTAATTGTTATTTTTACTTGTGCTTCCTCAGTATTCTCGCAATCACCTGCCATAGAGGCCATTCTTCTTTTACTAATTGCGTCAACACCATTACTAACAAGTTCTCTTAAAAAGATTTCATGGTCAGAATATACTGCCTTCTTGATAATTGGGAAAATATTTTCGGTATTAATACGAATTTCGCCTTTTTCCATTTAAAAAAAATCAAACATTTTAAATATTATTTCGTAAAAACTAGTTAATCAAGTTTAATTAGGAGTATTGTCCGAACAAATATATGAATTTAAAAGTTAAATAAATTTCTAAAAGGCTTTATTTAACCCAAAAAATCTCACTACAATTATTTTCTTTCATAATTTGATTGGCTTTAGCCAAGTCATCACATGGATTTAAATGTAAGACAGCAATATTTCCTTTTTTCTGTTGTACTTTTTGTTCATTCATACCTTTTTCGAACAAATAATAATCTTTAAACATCAATAAAATCCTCTTTTGATCTTTCTTTTCTTCCTTTATAAAATTTCTTAAAATGTCTACTGAGATTGTAAATCCAATCCCATTAAATATTTTCTCATTAGGACTAAATGATCTTACTAACTCATCATATCTACCGCCTTTTGCGATGACGCTTTTATTTTTACCATTATCCCCTATTAGTTGAAAAACTATTCCTTCATATAAATTCAAGTGAGGTTGAAAAGTGGGATCAAGTTGTAATTTAACACCATATTTATTTGATATTTGTGATAATGTTTCAAATAAAAAATTTAAGTCATCTAATGTTTTACTTGTACCATATATAGTTTTTAATTTCTTTAATATTGCA
>MWOS01000114.1 GCA_002026165.1 Prochlorococcus sp. HOT208_60m_813G15 | reverse complement strand
CTATTCCAATTTGGGTGGCTAGTTATGTTCTTGATGAATACGGTACAGGCGCTGTTATGGGAGTACCTGCTCATGATTTAAGGGATTTTGAGTTTGCTAAGAAAAATAATATAGATATTAAACAGGTAATAGTAAAGGATAAAAGTGAACAAAGTAAGGAACTTGATAATGCTTATTTAGAAAATGGATATCTAATCAATTCAAATCAATACAATGGTATAGCAAATACTATTGCTAAATTAAAAATTGCAGAGGAGGGAGTAAATAATGGATGGGCCGAAAATAAAATTCAATACCGTTTAAGAGATTGGTTAATATCTAGACAAAGATATTGGGGATGTCCGATACCTATCGTTAATTGCAAAAAAATGTGGAGCTGTTCCTTTAAAACAATCGGATCTGCCTGTTTCATTACCAAAAGATATAGAAATCTCCGCTAACAAGATTAATGCTTTAGGTAATAATAATAATTGGATAAATACAACATGTCCAAAATGTGGAATAGCGGCAAGAAAAGAAACTGATACTATGGACACTTTCATGTGTTCATCTTGGTATTTTTTAAGATACCCATCTTCAAAATGTTCAACTAAGCCATTTGAAAAGAATGAAATTAATAAGTGGTTACCTGTAGATCAATATGTTGGAGGAGTAGAGCATGCAATATTGCATTTGTTATATGCAAGATTTTTCACTAAAGCTTTGCGAGATAATGAACTATTTGATATTGATGAACCTTTCAAAAAACTATTAACGCAAGGAATGGTTCAGGCCGCAGCCTATAAAAACAATAAAACTGGTAAATATGTTTCTCCTTCCGATATTACTGACTTATCAAATCCTACAGATCCAATTGACAATTCTAAACTCGAAGTTCTTTTCGAGAAGATGTCTAAGTCTAAATATAATGGAATAGACCCTGAATCAGTAATTAAAAAATATGGAGCAGATACAGCAAGAATGTTTATATTATTTAAAGCACCACCAGAAAAAGATTTGGAATGGGGAGATACAGATGTTGAAGGACAATTTAGATTTTTAAGTAGGATTTGGAAGCTTTATATAAATTGTGCAAAAGATATAAATAGTAAATCTAATTCCTATCCAGATAAAGAAAAAAATTTAATAAAGTCAATGAATATTGCTATAAAAGAAATTTCAAATGACATATTAAATAACCAATTTAATACTGCGATTTCAGAACTAATGAAGTTTTATAATTCATTATCAATTTCCATTAATGAGATAAATAATAATTTAAAAATTGATGCTTTAAAAACATTTTGTATTTTGTTGGCTCCATTTGCACCTCATATTGCAGAAGAAATATGGCATCTTATAGGATTTAAAAAATCTGTACATTTAGAAAATTGGCCTTCCTTTAATTCCGAGGCACTAAAGGAAGATTCATATGAACTAGTAATACAGGTTAATGGAAAAGTTAGAGACAAAGTAAATATTAATAATGATATGAGTGAAGATCAAATTAAAGAATTGACTCTTAAAAGACCTAACGTATTAAAATGGACTCAAGATAAGGAAATAAGAAAAATAATTATTGTTAAAGGAAAAATAATGAATATTGTTGTTTAAGAATTTATTTTTTGAATAACTAATGAATTTGGATTTGACCAATCGCCCTTAACTAAATAATTATCATTACCGAAACACATTTCACGGAGTATAAAAAATATAGGTTCACTAACTGAATTATCAAATAATGATGTTATGTCATTTATAGAATATTCTCCACCTTCATCTAATAAATTACTTACTTTTTGTTGATACTCAATAATATTTGCAGCTGCTTTCTTTCCAGCTTCAACTCCAGGTTGATCATATGCATTTATATTTACCAATTCAGCGTAGAAGGATACAGCCCTCTCAAATAAAGCGATTAAGGCACCTAGTGAAAAACAATTTAACTTTTCTAACGTAATAGTGATACTTTGTCTGTTTTCACTAGAGAGTGCTGATCTGGTTCCTTGTAAAAAACCAGAAAGATATTCTTTAGGATTCTCTTTTTCATCAAATATATTAGTAGATGGAGAATCTAATAATTCAATAAAAATACAAAAGAAATTATCAATACCATCTCTCAGTTGCTGAACATATGCATGTTGATCTGTAGATCCTTTATTACCAAAAACGGAAATACCTTGATTAACTACTTCACCATTCCTATTAAATTTCTTACCTAATGATTCCATTACTAATTGCTGAAGATATTTACTAAATACCTGTAACCTATCTCTATAAGGTAATACGACCATATCTCTCTTTCCAATACCATCCCCAGTTAAATACCATGCGGATGATAATAGTGCTGCTGGATTATTTTTAAAATCACTTATACGTGTAGCCTCATCCATTAATGATGCACCTCTAATAAATTCAAATATATTTTCATTAATAAGAGCTAATGGAAGTAATCCCACTGAGCTTGTAATACTAGTTCTTCCTCCAACCCAATCTTGCAAATTAAATATTTTTAACCAATTTTCAGAAGTAGCTTTTTTAAATAACTTACTATCTTTCATAGTTATAGCTATAGCATTAGAATTCCATACAAGAGAATTGTTCTCGCAATGACTTTTAATAATTTCCATAGCAATTCTAGGTTCAGGCGTACCACCTGATTTACTTACTACAACAAATAATGTTGTTGATAATTTTTCAGATAACTCTTCTAACTTTTCGCTAATTAAAAAAGGATCAACATTATCTATATAAGAAAAATTTAATCCTCTAGAGCACTTCTGCAGTGACTCTGTAATAAGTAATGGTCCTAAACCACTTCCACCAATTCCTATCCATAGAACATCAGTATACTTCTGATTATTCTTATTCTTAATATCTCCATTTAAAATTCGTTTTCCAAATTCTGATATTGCATTAATATCTGAGTTAATTTCCTCTCCTATTTTTGAAGATGGTGAAATTGATGGATTTCTAAGCCAATAATGTCCAACTTGTCTATTTTCATCAACATTTGAGATTGCACCATTTTCTAATTCTTTTATTGATGAAAAAACATCAATAAATTTATCTTCTAAATTTTTTATCTCATTACTTTCGAAATTAATTTTGCTTATGTCTAACCAAATATTTAATTTTTTATCAAACCAAAGATAATTACAAAATTTATCCCAAGAGTTTAAATCTCCATTCATTTTATATATTTGTTTCTTTTATTTA
>MWOS01000113.1 GCA_002026165.1 Prochlorococcus sp. HOT208_60m_813G15 | reverse complement strand
CCTAAATTTTGATAATGTTGCTATATTTGGTTTTCAATCTCCACAAGTATCTTAATTACAATTGTGTGTCTTCACTGTCCATTAGGGTGAAAAAATACAGATAATTTCTAGACTTTATTTAAGATAAATTTCTTATTAAATTGAGTACTTATTTTTTTACACATTTTGCGACACCAATGTTTGGAACTTTGGGAGCTGGCTTGTCCAATTTTCCTTGGTTATCTGCCTCAATTTTATTCCCAATTGGCAGTGCATTTGTGATTCCTTTTTTCCCGGATAAAGGGGATGGCAAAGAGGTGAGATGGTTCGCATTGTCTATTGCATTAATAACTTTTTTAATAACCGTAGGTTCTTATATAAATGGCTTTGATATTAATAATGAAAATGTTCAACTAAAAGAAAAGATTAATTGGCTCCCTGATTTAGGTCTTACTTGGTCTGTTGGTGCTGATGGCATTTCTATGCCGTTAATATTGTTAACTAGTTTTATAACTGCTTTAGCAGTTCTTGCTGCATGGCCAGTTAAGTTCAAGCCTAAGTTATTTTTCTTTTTAATATTGGTTATGGATGGTGGACAAATAGCTGTATTTGCAGTACAAGATATGCTTTTATTCTTTTTAACTTGGGAACTTGAGTTAATTCCAGTATATTTATTACTGGCCATATGGGGTGGTAAAAATAGACAATATGCAGCAACAAAATTCATTATTTATACAGCTGGCAGCTCTATCTTTATTCTTTTAGCAGGCTTAGCAATGGGTTTCTATGGTGCAGAAATTCCTAACTTTGAGTTTTCTCACTTGGCAGCTCAAGATTTTAGCCAAAAATTTCAAATATTATGTTACGTGGGGCTATTAATTGCATTTGGAGTGAAACTCCCAATAGTACCTCTTCATACTTGGCTTCCAGATGCTCATGGTGAGGCTACAGCTCCAGTCCATATGCTTCTAGCAGGGATTTTATTAAAGATGGGAGGATATGCTCTTTTAAGGTTTAATGCCCAATTATTACCCGTTGCTCATGCTCAATTTGCTCCATTATTAATAGTCCTAGGGGTGGTCAATATAATTTATGCTGCATTAACTTCTTTTGCTCAAAGAAATCTTAAAAGAAAAATTGCATACAGTTCGATAAGTCATATGGGTTTCGTTCTTATTGGAATTGGGAGTTTTAGTAGTCTTGGAACAAGCGGGGCTATGTTACAGATGGTTAGTCATGGATTAATCGGTGCAAGTTTATTTTTTCTTGTTGGTGCTACCTATGACAGAACAAAGACTCTTAAACTTGATGAAATGAGTGGTGTAGGGCAAAAAATGAGAATTATGTTTGCACTATGGACTGCTTGCTCCCTGGCTTCCCTTGCTTTACCAGGCATGAGTGGATTTGTTTCTGAATTAATGGTATTTACAGGATTTGTTACAGATGAAGTTTATACACTTCCATTTAGGGTAGTGATGGCCTCTTTAGCTGCAATCGGTGTAATACTTACTCCTATTTATTTACTTTCAATGTTACGAGAAATTTTCTTTGGTAAAGAAAATCCTACATTAATTCAAGAACGGAAACTTATAGATGCAGAGCCAAGAGAAGTTTATATTATTGCTTGTTTACTTTTACCGATAATTGGAATAGGTTTGTACCCAAGATTAGTTACCGAAAGTTATATAGCATCTGTTAATAATTTAGTCGATAGAGATTTAAGTGCAGTTAAAAGTGCTGTGAAAACAAATATTTTTTCAGGAAATAAAAAAAATGAAATTTTAAAGGCTCCAACAATATAATTTTTTTAAATTAATGCAATATTGTTTGGCATTAAATAATTGAGAAGATATCTTATGTGTAGATATTTGCTATTCTAAAATTCCTTTTTTAAATTCCATTGATAGGCAACAATTGGGGCCTAGATTATTGATTAAGTTTCTCCAAGATGCTGCTGGTAAAGGTGATATTGATCCATGGGATATTGATGTAATAAGTGTAATCGATAGCTTTTTAGAGCAGTACTCACAAACTTTAGGGAGAAAATCAAATAATCAAAGTTCATATCAAAAGGATTTATCTGAGACGAGCGAGGCTTTTTTTGCGGCTTCTGTGCTGGTAAATTTAAAGGCTCAAGTTTTAGAATCTGATGTTTTCAAAGACAATTCTTCAGATTTTGAAAATGATTTTGAAGTTGATGATCATGATTGGATTGATCGGGAATTTGATCTTCCTAAATACCCTGAAAAGTACCTAAGAAGAAGATCAATCGCTCAACCAATTCTTAAACGTACAACTACCCTTGGAGAACTTGTAAGTCAGTTAGAGGCTATTGCTGAAGTTATAGAAACCCAAGATCTTTTGCTCATGAAGAGAAAAAGAAAAAATAAATATTCTGATAAGGCTCTAATCTCTCAAGTAAAATCATTAGCACATCGCGAGAAACTCCCAGAAACTACTAAGGCATTAGGAAAATTTATTGATGGCTGGGAAAAGGCATTACAGTGGACAGATTTTGAATATTTAGTGCAACAATGGCAAACAGTTGTAAAAAATGACTTAGATAAAGATCGTCTCGGGGTTTTTTGGGCTTTGTTATTTCTTTCATCAGAAAACAAAATTGAAATTAAACAAATTAATTCTTTATATGGTCCAATTCAAATTAAAAGAATAATTCCTGACGGGGGTTTAGCTCAGTTGCCGATAGAAAATCTTGAATTAAATAATACCTATCCTTCTGTTGTTTAGGAGCTTAATAGTAATAACGTATAATCTTTTAAAAGAGGTTTTGAATTCATGAAGGCAATGATACTTGCAGCAGGTAAAGGTACACGTGTTCAGCCCATAACTCATATCATTCCAAAACCAATGATACCTATTCTACAAAAACCTGTAATGGAGTTTCTTTTGGAGCTCTTAAAAGAGCATGGCTTTAAGGAAATAATGGTTAATGTTTCTCACCTTGCAGAGGAAATTGAAAATTACTTTCGTGATGGTCAAAGATTCGGTGTAGAAATAGCATATAGTTTCGAAGGAAGAATTGAAGATGGGGAATTAATTGGAGATGCTTTAGGTTCAGCAGGAGGATTAAAAAAAATTCAAGATTTCCAAAATTTCTTTGATGAAACTTTTGTTGTGCTATGTGGCGATGCTTTGGTTGACTTGGATTTGACTGAAGCAGTTAAGAAACATAAGGAAAAGGGAGCTATTGCAAGCTTAATTACTAAAAAAGTAACTAGAGATCAAGTATCTAGTTATGGCGTAGTAGTCTCAGATATCAATGGTCGGATAAAGGCATTTCAAGAAAAGCCATCTGTTGATGAAGCTTTAGGAGACTCTATTAATACAGGTATTTACCTTTTTGAACCTGAAATTTTTAATTACATACCATCAGGTGAAAAATTTGATATTGGTGCTGATCTTTTCCCTAAACTTGTTGAAATGAATTTACCATTTTTTGCACTTCCAATGGATTTCGAATGGGTAGATATTGGAAAAGTTCCAGATTATTGGAGTGCTATTCGCAATGTATTACAAGGTAAAGTAAGACAAGTTGAGATACCTGGCAAAGAAATTAAACCAGGGGTTTTTACTGGATTAAATGTTGCTGCTAATTGGGATAAAGTTGATATTACTGGTCCAGTTTACATAGGTGGAATGACAAGAATTGAAGATGGTGCAACAATAATTGGACCTACGATGATTGGCCCAAGTTGTTGTATTTGTGAGGGTGCAACAATTGATAATTCAATTATTTTTGATTATTCCAAAATAGGTAAAGGTGTTCGATTAGTTGATAAATTAGTATTTGGCCGATACTGTGTGGGTAAAAATGGAGATCACTTTGATTTGCAAGATGCATCTCTGGATTGGTTGATTACAGATTCCAGAAGATCGGATATGACTGAGCCATCCCCTCAGCAGAAGGCAATGGCAGAATTATTAGGTACTGATTTAATTAATATTCCAGACTAAGATCAGCTTTTTTAATAATCTCAGGAATTAAATGCTCTGCCTTTACGGCCATAAGATGAACACCACTTGCGATATTAATAAAATCATGAGCTTGTTCAGCTGCAATTTTAATACCTTCTTCTAAAGGATCTTTAGCGTCTTTAAGACGATTTAAGATATTTTCAGGGATGTTTGCACCTGGGACGTATTTGTTTATAAAGAGTGCGTTTTTGTAAGACTTTAATAGGAATACACCTGCAATTACAGGAATTTCCAGAGGTTTGCTAATTTTTTCACAAAACTCTATCAAATTTTCTTTTTCCATAACCATTTGAGTTTGTATAAATTGCGCTCCGGCTTCTTTTTTCTTTCTCATTCTATTTTCTAAACTTCTTTGATTTCTGCAACCAGGATCAGCTGCAGCACCTGCAAAAATAAATGTTTTGTTATCGGATAGTTCTCCGAAAGTAGGATCAACACCTTTGTTGAAGGCCTGAATTTGCTTGAGTAATTTAACTGACTCAAACTCGTGAACTGCTTTAGCATCTTGTTGATCCCCAGCTTTTACTGAGTCACCGGTAATGCATAAGATATTTTTAATTCCTAAAGCATTTGCGCCTAGAATGTCTGATTGTAAAGCAATTTTATTACGATCTCTGCAAGAAATTTGCATTATTGGTTCTATCTCATTTTCTAGTAATAGTTTGGACATTGCCAAGCTACACATTCTCATTACAGCCCTGCTTCCGTCAGTAATGTTAACAGCATGTACCTTATCTTTCAAAAGTTGTGCTATCTTAATAGATCTTATGGGGTTACCACCTCTGGGAGGCATTAATTCTGCCGTTATGACTTTAGAATGTTTTTCTAAAGTCTGCTGAAGTTTTGATTTCAATTGCTTTTGTTTCCTACTTGGTTAACAAGTGTACTGAGATTGCTAAACTTAATTAATATAAAAAAGGAACTGTTTAATTGCAAATGGTTGAAGAAGAAGTAAACAACATTGATATGATGGGTCTCTCAGCAAGAGAGATGGAAATCATTGATCTCGTAGCTGATGGACTTACAAATCAAGAAATTGCTGTAAAACTAACTATTAGTAAAAGAACTGTTGATAATCATGTAAGTAATATGTTTACAAAAACTGGTTCTAAAAACAGAGTAGCCCTTTTGAATTGGGCGATGGACAATGGCAAGATTTGTAGAGATGGATTTAATTGTTGTACACTCCCAGACTCTGATCAAAATTAGTATTATCCTTTACTTTTTTTTTATCATTAGCCAAATCCATTAGACAATAATTTGTAGAACCTAATTCGAAAAGTTCAGCATATGCAATACATGCATCCTTGTCCGAATCAACAAATCTCAATATTCCTTCTTTGTCGTACAAACCATACATATGAAGAAAATAAAAATTACTTTGCTTAAATATAAAGAAAATATAAAGGATGAGTGGCTCCTTTGACTAGTGACTTTTAGAAGTTGTTAAAAGTCTTCTTCCCACTCTGAGAAAGGATTTTTAGCGAGGTTAAAATTGGCGTAATGGGTCAGCCCAGTAATTTCTTTTGAAATGAAAGATGGAAGAAATAAATCCTCCTCTTCATTAGAGAGTTCAATTTCTGCGATTTCAAGTGGATAATTATTTTCTTTAAAGCAATCTATAATCCAAGATTTTTTTTCAATTTCTAAAAAGAATCTATCTTTTTTAATTGTATTTGAAAGATTTGACATTATTGTTTCAGCATCGCTTCGTGGAATGGAGTATTCAAATTCAAAATTGGTAAAGCCCTCGATATGTTTTTTAAGTGTAATTTTAGAGTTATTTTCTATAAGCCTTACTCTAGTAATCCAACCATCTAAACTTTTGGATAAATATCCTTGTTCAATATAAATTTTTTTCTTTATGTATTCTTTCCAATGATCATTTTTTATAAGAAATCTTCTTTCTATCTCTAAGGCCATTTAATTTTTGAAATTTTTTTGAGATAAATCACCTTTCCAATCTAGCTTTTTTATAAGGGTATTATAGTAACTAGTGCTTTTTTTAAACTTTATTATTTTGCAGGGTGATTGCCCTTTTTTGATCTCACAAAAATAATTTTCCTTAATAGTCATACATTTTGAACCGTCACTCCATAATTTAATTTCACTTTTACTTTTTTGTACAGGTTTAATGGTTACCTTACTTGTATTAGGTATAACTATTGGTCTACTAGCCAAACTCATCGGGCATATAGGGTTTATTATCATTGCATCTATACTTGGGTGCACTATTGGCCCACCTGCAGCCATTGAGTAGGCTGTTGAACCAGTAGATGTAGATATGATTAATCCATCACCTTTGTATTCATTAACCTTCTCGTTATCTATTTCAATTTGTATTTGGTTGGTTGGAGAAATGTCTTCTTCAACAGATTTAAAATAAAAATCATTTAAGGCATCGTAGCTTTTTATAATCTTTTTCTCAGAACTTGTTTCATTAATACAAACATTACAGTTTAATCTATTACGAAAGTCAATTTTATATTCTTCGTTTTCGAGGATTTCGATAAAAGATTTGTCAAACAAAAAATCTTTTTCTTGAGTAAGGAAACCCAAATTACCACCAATATTAATGCTCAACAAAGGAATGTCATAATCAGCTAAAGCATTTGCACATTTAAGGAAGGTTCCATCTCCACCAAGCACTATACCAATATTGGGTTGTAATTCTAGATTACAAAAGTATTTTTTAATTTCGTCATTATAAAAATCACTTTCAATTATCTTTGATTTTATATTTTTAGCTTTGAGGACTTCTTCACAGAATTTAGAAGCCTCTTGAGCTATAGAACTATCTGAACGATATACAATAAGCACTAATGAAAGTTTCATTTAATGGTTTTACCATTTTAATAAATTAAAACTTTCCATATCTACAGTCACCCTATTCCTATAAAGAGATAATAAGATAGCTAATCCAACTGCTGCTTCCGCGGCAGCAACAGTAATCACAAAAATTGTAAATACTTGTCCTTGAATTAAATTATTATCTATATAAGAAGAAAACGCCATTAAGTTTATATTTACTGCATTAAGCATTAACTCAATGCTCATAAGAACTCTTACAGCATTTCGGCTATTTAATAATCCCCAAATCCCAATACAGAATAGTGCTGAAGATACTATTAAATATGCTTGGATAGGAATTGATTGTAAACTCATCATAAGAAAGGTGAAAGGTTAATTTTTATTAGTAAGTAATGGTTCTGATGATTTTTCAATTAACTCTTGATCAACAGGTAATCCAGTTGAAATATCCTTGCTCATTACATCTCTTCTAGCTAAAACAATAGCTCCTATCATTGCCATTAAAAGTAAAACTGATGCTACTTCAAATGGGAGTAAATAATCACTAAATAGATGTTCACCAATTCTGAAAGTAGATTCTTCTCCTATAGAGTTTTGAGGACTTGATAGGCTCCATACATTGGTCAAGTCAACTCTTATTAAAAGGCTTAGCAGGGTTAAACATATTGATGTTGATATTATTCTTCTAGATTTAATATCATTGATCGGCTTTAAATCTTCTTTTTTATTGACTAGCATTATTGCGAAGATTATTAATACATTCACTGCACCCACATAAACTAAAACTTGTGCTGCAGCAACAAAACTTGCATTTAAAAGAAGATATAATCCTGCTACACTCATGAAAACCCCTCCTAGAAGAAAGGCTGAATAAACTATATTTTCGAGCAATACAATACCGAGTGCTCCAACAAGGATAACTAAAGATAAAATCGTAAAACAAATAAGTTGAGTTGTTATTGCAATGTTCATAAATTAATTGTTTGGTTTAGAAACTTTATCTTTTTTTTCATTGGATTCTGGTCTCATCCAATCATAAACTTCCTCAGGTAATTTACCAACTCTAGTATCTGAAGATGGGATTTCATGAGGGTCCATAATACCTTTAGGAAGGTAGGCAAGTTCCCTTAAAGGTTTAACTGAAGGATCAGTTGTGACATTTGTGGGCAGTCTACCAAGTGCAACATTATCAAAATTTAGGTTGTGTCTGTCAAAAGTAGCTAATTCATATTCCTCTGTCATTGACAAACAATTAGTTGGACAATATTCAACACAATTTCCGCAAAATATACAAACTCCAAAGTCAATAGAATAGTTTCTAAGCTCCTTTTTTTTGGTTTCTTTATTCATTACCCAATCAACCACTGGTAAGTTTATTGGGCATACTCTCACGCAAACTTCACAAGCAATACATTTATCGAATTCATAATGTATTCTTCCTCTATATCTTTCTGAAGGTATTAATTTTTCATATGGATATTGGACCGTAACAGGTCTTCTTCGAAGATGATCAAAAGTTACTGATAAGCCATTATATAGATATTTGCCAGCATTAAATGCTTCTTTGATATAGCTATTTATTTGTTGAAGGAAATTTTTCATTTTGAAGAATTTACTTATTTGTTTTATTTTAGTGGATTAATTTTAAATTTAAGTATTTTTACTTAAGTTTAACCACCAAAGAATTGTGGAAATGCAAGTTTTAATCCTGCAGTTATCAAAAGATTAGCAAGTGAAATTGGAAGAAGAAACTTCCATCCTAGATCTAATAGCTGATCTATTCTTACTCTAGGAGTTGTCCAACGCAATAATATTGCAATGAAGACTAAAAGATATGCTTTCAATACAGTCATAACGATTCCTATTGATGCAGTAAAAACTTGTATAAAGGGTGCATTAATAGGTAAGTTTAAAAACTTAGCTATTAATTCAACTGGAATAGGAAAACCCCATCCGCCTAAATAAAGTATTGATACCAATAAAGCTGAAAGGATTAGATTAATGTAACTACCAAGATAGAACAATGCAAATTTCATCCCTGCATATTCAGTTTGATATCCTGCAACTAATTCTTCTTCAGCTTCGGGTAAGTCAAATGGAAGTCTCTCACATTCTGCAAGAGCACAAATCCAAAAAACTATAAAACCAACTGGTTGTCTCCATATATTCCAAGTTAGGATTCCTGCACCACTTTGTTGGTTGACAATGTCAATAGTACTTAGAGAATTTGTCATTAGTACTATAGCCAGTACAGATAAAGCCAAAGGAATTTCATAACTTATTGATTGAGCTGCTGCTCTTAAACCTCCTAATAAAGAATACTTATTATTTGAGGCATATCCGCTCATAAGAAGACCAATAGGTTGAATACTGCTTAAAGCTATCCATAGGAATATTCCAATACCAACGTTACTTATTAAAAGATTTTGTCCAAAAGGAACAATTAGCCAGGAAAGAATAACTGGGATAAGAACTAATATAGGTCCTGCAGTGAAGAGAATTCCATCCGCTTTAGAAGGAATAATATCTTCTTTGACAAGTAACTTAAGACCATCTGCAATTGGTTGGAGGACGCCAAGCGCTCCTGCATATTCGGGACCTATTCTTTGTTGAGCAGCAGCAGATATTTTTCTTTCAAGCCAAACTGTTACTAAAACACCAACAACTGCAGCTACCAAAACCAAAAGCATGGGTAGAGGGAGCCAGATTATATGAGCGATTTCGCTGGAAAGGCCAAAACCTTTTAAGAATTCATTAAAACTATATTCAAGATCTAATCCGTATTCCAAAATTTTTATGTTATTTACTTACTAGATTAACTCTTCAGAAACAATATGTGTGTTTTTTATGAAAAGCTGCAAATATTATTCTCTATTTTCTAAACTGATCCAACTTCTTGGTGCTGAACCTGTATAGATTTGCGATGGTCTGAAAATTCTATTTGCTCCAAGTTGCTCTCTCCAATGAGCTAACCAACCAGCCACTCTAGATATGGCAAAAATTGGAGTAAATAAATCACGAGGAATACCAAGTTTTCTATAAACAAGACCAGAATAAAAATCCACGTTAGGAAATATACCCTTAGGTCCAAGTCTTGGAATTGCCTCTGCCTCAAGTGATTTAGCAACTTCATACATTTTATCTGCTCCAAATCTAATAAAAAGCTCTTCTGCCAGTTTTTGAAGAATTATTGCTCTTGGATCTTTAACTTTATATTCTCTATGACCGAAGCCCATTATCTTACTTTTATTTTTAATTGCATTATCTAAAAAAGAACCAGCATTTTCTGGGGTTTTAATCTCTTCTAACATTGCAATCACATCCTCATTCGCTCCTCCATGAAGTGGGCCAGCTAGGGTTCCTACCGCAGAGGCGATGACAGCATATGGGTCTGTAAGAGTACTTGCAGTCACTCTAGCGCTAAATGTACTTGCGTTTAAACTATGTTCGGCATGTAGAATTAAACACCTATCAAAAACTTTTGCAGCTATGGGATCTTGTTCTTTTTCAGTCAGCATGTAAAGAAAATTGGATGAGTAAGTCAAATCATCTCTAGGTTGAATTGGGTCTTGTCCTTTTCTAATGAGTTGAAACGCAGCAATCATTGTTGGTATTTTTGCTATTAGTCTTATGACTGCGTTGTAGATGTAATTAGGATCATCTATTGCTCTACGCGAATAGAAGAGCCCCAAAGAAGCCGCACTAGACTGAAGAGCATCCATAGGATGACCTGTCGCAGGGAAACATTTCATCATATCTCTGACTCTAAAACTTAACCTTCGATGCATCTGAACTTCTTGTTCAAAATCTCTAAGTTGAATAGCAGTGGGCAATTCACCCCAAATTAAAAGGTAAGCAGTTTCTAAAAAACTGCTTTTTTTGGATAGTTCCTCAATGGAGTAGCCTCTGTACAATAATTTACCTTTGTTCCCGTCAATATCACAGATAGATGAATTAGTAACTGGGACACCCTCTAATCCTGGTTTTAAAATTAGTTTTTTATTGTCCAATTGCTTAATTCAATATCAAATACCTATAGATTAAAGATAGTCAAATAATTTTTAATTAACCACAAGTTCTTAACTTCAAAAAAATTTCTAATGATTGTCGTTGAAGCTTATTTGAATAACTTTATTAAGGTATTTTTAAACTTGTTTCTGTATAAAGAATTGGATTTTTTTCTGGAATAGATTGACTTATGATTTCTTGATATTCTTCATTTGATATTTTTAAAATATTACTAATGAGAAACTTAAGATCTTCCAAATCAGGTAAATATCTAATTTTATTGGAATTTTCATCTTTGATATCAACTTTTGCATAAAGAAAAGTAGATTTATCTTTATAACTTTTTAGGTTGAAAAATTTTTTTGAGATTGTTTCTAGTTTTTTACTATCTATTAAAAAATTACTTATGAATTGCAAACCTCCTGATTCTATTGAATAAATATTTTTAAAAGTTAATTGTTTTATTGCATCGTTTTTTTCTTCAAGAATATCTTTGGAATATATTGAGTAAATATCTTCATTTTGTTTCAAAGTATATTTATTGAAATCTTTTAGTTTTTTCAAAGCACTTAAATCAAATTGATTTTCAGTATTTTTTTCAAATGCAAAAAGCCAATCTTTTTTTGAATTGAGAATTAAAATGTTTTGATTTGTATTTTGGTTAAAATCTTCAAAAAAAACTTAGTTCAAAATTATTTATAAAAGGTTTTAGATATTTTTCAAAATTTTTAATTTCAGTAAAAATTGAAACTTGGGGATTATCTTTATTCGTATTTTCTATATTTATAAACTTATCATAAGCGAGAATATCAATATTTTTTTTATGATTTAGTAAATATGATTTTAGAATTAAATGTTTATTTTTTAAGTCAAATGTTGTAGCTACAATATCCTCATCATTATTATTAAAAATTTCTTTATCAAAAAATATACTTTCCTCAAATTTCCTTGTTAATAAGATATTTTTTTGGTTTTTGAGTCCAAGAAGTTCCCTCTCATATTGAAATTTTTTTTCTTTAGAATCATTACTAGAGTTAATACTATTTTTGATCAATTTTTTATCGGATGAAGCAATTACATAATTATCTTTGGTTCGGTATATGCTGTTAAGGAAATTTATTTTATTTTCTCTATTAATTGAAATTATTTCATCAATCTGATCAATTTTATTACTCAAATTTAATAAATCATCTATTGTTTTTTCTGGCTTAATTTTAAAAACAATCAAAATATCATCTTTAAGCTTTTTACTATTTTCAAACGTTGAGATTATGAGTTCATTATTATAAATATCTTCTAATTTATTGTTGCCTAGATCTATACCTAAGTAATCTAATATAGCGTCCTTTATTAAAACAAATTTATCTTGATTTGTTGGATTTTTATCTTTTTTATTATTTTTGACAATATTAAAACTATCTAAATTTGAAATAAATAATAATTTATTGTTTTCAGGTATATATTTTAAGATATTTAGTTGCTCAATATTTGCACTTTGCTCCTTATCTTTATTTGCAGAAACTTTTTTAAAACCAAAAAAAAGTAATAAAGATATTAATAGTATTATTGCTACTATTCTAAGTTTCATTATCAATGTTTATTTTTATTTTTAACAATAAACTTCCTACTGCAACTTAATTTATTAAATTGTAAATAACAAATAATTTATCCTATAAATTGGGAAGTTATCCAAAAACTATAAATGCTTCTAGTCTCAATGATTGGTTTAATTCTGATAAAGAAGATCCAGTGTTGGTTGATGTAAGAGAACAGTCAGAATTAGAACTAGCGCGTTTCTCAAAAGATTTTTTACATATACCAATTAGTAAAGTCACATCTGAATACGTTGAAGAAATATTTGCTGGTTTATTAGACAGAGAAATTGTAGTTACCTGTCATGCAGGAATAAGAAGTTATAACTTTTCTCAATGGTGTTTGGATAATAATATTGTGAGCGAAATATGGAATTTGGAGGAAGGTATTGATGGATGGAGTAGATATATTGACCCATCAATTCCAAGGTATTGATTAAATATCTAATGAAGATGCAACAGTATTAACATCTTTGTCGCCTCTACCAGAGCAATTGATAACTATATGAGTATCTTTTTCAAGAGTAGGGCATAATTTATCTAACCAAGCGAAGGCATGGGAAGTTTCAAGTGCAGGTATAATTCCTTCTAGTTCACTAACAAGTCTTAAAGCATCTAAAGCTTCTTGATCTGTGACTGATCCATATTCTGCTCTACCTATATCTTTTAAATGGCTATGTTCAGGACCTACTCCAGGGTAATCTAAACCTGCACTTATTGAGTGAGCTTCTTGTACTTGACCATTATCATCTTGTAGGAGAAGACTCATTGATCCATGCAAAATTCCAACTGACCCTTTTGTGATAGTGGCAGCATGTTTGTCAGTATCAACTCCGCTTCCTGCGGCTTCAACTCCAATAAGACGCACAGAAGTTTCTTTAACAAAAGGATGGAAAAGCCCCATAGCATTTGATCCCCCACCTACACAAGCAAGCAAAATATCGGGGAAAGATCCAAATGATTCCAAACATTGTTTTTTAGTTTCTTCACCTATAACTGCATGAAAATCTCTCACAATCTTTGGGAAAGGGTGTGGGCCGGCAACAGATCCTAAAATGTAGTGTGTGGTTTCGACATTAGAAACCCAATCTCTAATGGCTTCACTAGTAGCATCTTTAAGAGTTGCAGTTCCAGAATTTACAACTTTAACTTCAGCTCCTAGAAGTTTCATTCTGAAAACGTTAAGGGATTGCCTTTTTATATCTTCAGCACCCATGTAGATAATACATTTCAAGCCAAATCTCGCACAAACAGTAGCAGTAGCAACTCCGTGCTGACCTGCTCCAGTTTCTGCAATTATTCTTTTTTTGCCCATTCTTAATGCCAATAAAGCTTGTCCAAGGGCATTATTAATTTTGTGAGCACCAGTATGATTTAAATCTTCTCTTTTGAGCCATATTCTAGGAGTTGCTTGTTTAGTTTTGTAATGTTCAGTAAGCCTTTTTGCTTCATAAAGTGGTGTTTCTCTTCCTACATAAGTCTTAAGTAGATGATTTAATTCTTCTACAAAAAATTTATCTTTCCATGCATCAGATGCAGCTGTTTCAAGCTCAAAAAGAGCAGGCATTAGCGTTTCAGGAACATATTGACCACCATATTTTCCAAATCTCCCCTCTTTGGAGGGTTGATTTAAATCGTCATTTTTATAGTTTTGATCTTTGCGAGAAAATGTACTTACCACTTTTTCTATAGAATAAGTATTAACTAACTATAGATTATATTGAAAATAATGGGAAAAAAGAATTGGATCGAATTTGATAATCAAGAAAAAAAATATGAAGAAGTGGCTGAGGTAGATACTTTTAATAAAAGATCAAAAATCAATATTTCAAAACAAAAAAAAGGTAAAAAGGGCAAGACCATAACTTTAATTAAAGGTTTAGGCACTGAGGATGAAATCTTATTAAAAGAATTACTAAAAAAAATTAAAGTTTTTTGTGGTACTGGAGGTACATTAATTGATAGAAATATCCAGTTACAGGGTGATATGGTATCAAAATCAATTGAGTTTCTTCGTAAAGAGGGATTTCATAATTTATGAAGCAAGGGTTAGGATAGGGTTCTATTTTTGATGACGCAAAAAATGAAAGAACAAGATCAAACAAAGTCAACCAATATTAAGTGGCACAATTTAACTATCGATAGAGAAAAGTTAGAGAAAATGAGAGGTCATAAAGGTATGGTTATCTGGTTTACAGGTTTATCTGGTTCTGGTAAGAGTACTTTGGCCAACGCTTTAAATGAAGTTTTACACTTGGATGGGTTTTCGACTTATGTGTTAGATGGAGATAATATTAGACACGGTTTATGTAAAGATCTTGGTTTTTCGGATGAGGATAGAGAGGAAAATATAAGAAGAATTGGGGAAGTTGCGAATTTATTTATGAATGCAGGCATAATAACTATTACAGCATTCGTTTCGCCATTTATAAGCGATAGAGATAAGGTGAGAAAAATTATTGGATCTAAGGATTTTATTGAAGTTTATTGTGCTGCTGATATTACAGTTTGCGAAAATAGGGACACTAAAGGTCTTTATAAAAAAGCTCGTTTGGGTGAAATTAAGGAATTTACAGGGATTTCTAGTCCATATGAAGCACCTCATAATCCAGAAATTGTTGTTGATACAGGTTCGTTAGATTTAAATGATTCCGTTGAAAAAGTTATTAACTACCTTCAAAAAGAAAACTTTCTTAATAAGGCCTAATAGAAAAACTATTATTTCATTTATTTTGAAGATAAATGTCAGGTCCAATAGTTGATAACTTACTATTTTTTGTCCTTACCTGTGTATGAAGATTTTCTCTGAATTCTTTTAAATTTTTCTTTATGGATTCATCAAATAAACTGATCATCTCTATTGCCAATAATCCAGCATTCTGACCTCCATTA
Organism: Prochlorococcus sp. HOT208_60m_813G15; assembly: GCA_002026165.1. GTDB lineage: Bacteria > Cyanobacteriota > Cyanobacteriia > PCC-6307 > Cyanobiaceae > Prochlorococcus_A. Next base: position 35,271 of record MWOS01000113.1, on the reverse strand, counting down.
ATTGCAACTGTTGCAACTGGAATCCCAGCCGGCATTTGAACAATTGACAAAAGTGAGTCAATCCCTTTAAGTGTCTTACTCTCTACTGGTACTCCAACTACAGGAATGCAAGTTATGGATGCCAGCATTCCTGGAAGATGAGCAGCACCACCAGCACCGGCAATTATTACTTTTATGTTTTCTGATTCTGCATTTTTTGCATATTCAATCATTTCAATAGGTGTTCGATGGGCAGAAAGTATACTAACTTCAGTTTTTATTCCAAATTCTTTTAGAATATCAATGGCTGGTTTCAATGTTTTTAGATCTGAATCACTACCCATTACGACAGCAATTTTATAAATATCTTTAGAATGCAATTCTGACAAAATAACAAATCAATTCTTTCCTATAATGGCGTGCAATTAATTTGGCGCCAGTTAGTTAGTATAAAATGAAGAAATTTTTATAGAAAATTATGACGTCAAATAAGATTATCGAAAAAAGTGAAGTTAGGGAGTATTTTAATGGTACTGGCTTTGAAAGATGGAATAAAATTTATAGCAAATCTGATGAAATTAATACAGTTCAGAAAAATATTAGGAAAGGACATCAAAAAACTGTAGATGATGTAGTCTCATACATCGAAAATTATCCTGAACTAACAAAAAAAAGTTATTGTGATGCAGGATGTGGTGTAGGAAGTCTTTCCATACCTTTACTAAGACTTGGTATAAAAGAATTACAGGTTAGTGATATTTCTTCTGAAATGATTAAAGAAACAAAGAAACGCATTAATCAATTAGGTTTGAATCAAGGCAAAATCAAATATGAAGTCTGTGATCTTGAAAAATTAAAAGGATTATTTGATGTTGTAGTTTGTTTGGATGTATTTATTCATTATCCTCAACCGATCGCAGAAGAAATGGTTCAACATCTTTGCGATTTAAGTAAAGAAAAACTAATCGTTAGCTTTGCTCCTTATACTCCAGTTCTTGCTGTTCTTAAAAATATTGGGAAATTATTTCCTGGGCCAAGTAAAACAACAAGAGCATATACATTGAAAGAAAAAGGTATTATTAATGCTGCTAAAGAAAGAGGATTTAAAGTGGTTAAAAAGAAATTAAATCAAGCTCCTTTTTATTTTTCAAAACTAATTGAATTCGAAAAAATTAAATAATTTATTTTACTAAATGATTTTCTAGTGCATAACGAACTAATTCGGTTCGGCTAGATGTACCTGTCTTGATAAAAAGCCTACTTACGTATTTCTCAACATTTCTAATAGATGTTTCAAGCTGTCTTGCAATTTCCTTGTTCATCAGTCCCTCTGCTACTAGTTGGAGCACACTCGCTTCTCTTGGAGTAAAACTAGGAAGATTGATTTTATTTTCTGGATTAGTCTGGTTTTGGTCTGTAAGCATAGATTTTATTTCAGTAATTTGTTTTGCCATTTTGCTTACATCAATATCTGCGAATCGTGCTGCTTCTTTTAGTAAACGTTCTTGTCTGTTGATTACATTTTTAACTCTTGCAGCTAATTCATCGGGATCGAAAGGTTTGGAAATATAATCATCAACTCCTGCAAGATAACCTTCGGTTCTGTCTAGAGTCATTCCTTTTGCAGTTAGAAAAATAACTGGGGTTCCTCCTAATTTTTCATCCTCTCTAATTTTTTCTAATAAAGCATAACCGTTGGCTCTGGGCATCATTACATCGCTAATTATCAAATCTGGGAAAACTGTTTGAGCTTTTTCCCAACCATCCTCTCCATCAACGGCAATAAATATTTCAAAGCCTTCATCTTCTAGAAATGTTTTAACAGCTGTTCTCAAACCAGGCTCATCATCAACTAACAAAATTCTTGATTTTCTTACCGGTTCATTATTTACGTGATTAATTTCATTCATTTTTTAAATTCTTTAATTTGATTTTCTAGTAATAAAAAGAATTTTATATACTAAACATAATGCTATCAACTCCCATACTACTCGACTATCAATCTTCGACCCCTTGCTCTAAAGATGTTGTTGATTCTATGAAACCTTTTTGGAGTGAAATATTTTCTAACCCTGCAAGCAAATCAAATTTGGCTGGGATTAATGCAAGCGCTATATTGGAAGCCTCAAGAGAAAAAATAGAACAAAATTTATTTCTTAAGAATAAAAAAGTTATTTTTACAAGTGGGGCAACTGAATCTAATAACTTAGCCTTATTAGGTTTTGCTAGAAATTACTATACAAAAACAGGAAATTATGGACATATTATTACCTTAACAACAGAGCATAAAGCTGTTTTAGAGCCTCTAAAACAACTAAAAAAAGAGGGGTTTATGGTTACAGAAATTAATCCTGAGAAGGATGGTTTAATTTCAGAGGAACAATTCAAAAAAAATATAAGAGAAGATACTTTTCTGGTTAGTGTCATGTTGGCAAATAACGAAATAGGAGTTATTCAGCCTGCAGAGAGTATTTCAAAGATATGTAAATCGAGAGGAATAACTTTTCACTCTGATTTCGCACAATGTTTAGGTTATATCGAACTAGACAATCTTTTATCAGATGTAAATATGATAACGATAAGTTCTCACAAAATATATGGTCCTAAAGGGATAGGACTTCTTTTGATAGATGAAGAAATTAATCTTGAGCCTTTAATTGTTGGAGGAGGTCAGGAATATGGTCTAAGGTCTGGGACATTACCTCTTCCGTTGGTAGTTGGTTTTGCTAAAGCAATAGAGATAGCAGTTTTTAATCAAAAAAATAATGCTGAGCAATTACTTTTGTACAGAGATACCCTTTTAGAGGGTTTGTTAGAAAATAATTCTGGTTTATTAATTAATGGCTCAATAAAGAAAAGATTACCTCACAATTTAAATTTGACTATATTGGATTTAAACGGAGCAAAGTTACACAAACTTTTAAAATCTAAAATAATTTGTTCTAGTGGGTCTGCGTGCAGTAATGGTGAACCATCTCATGTTTTACTAGCTTTAGGAAGATCTTTTAAAGAAGCAGAATCTTCAATAAGGTTAAGTATTGGATTAAGAACTAACTCAAAAGATATAAAACAAGCAATACAAATTCTTACACATACAATTAAATCATTACGTTAGAAATTATTGGCTCTTTAATTTAATTGAGCAATTCTTAATTTTGCACTTCGGGCTCTTTTATTTAGTTCGACTTCTTGTTCGGAAGGAGTTATTGGCTTTTTTGTCAGGTTTTTTAGTCTTAGATCATTTTTAAAATAATTTTTAACTAATCTATCTTCCAGGGAATGAAAACTAATAATAGAAACAACTCCGCCCGGCAAAAGCCATTCAGGGACAACTTGCAAAAATTTTTCTAATACTTCAATTTCTTTATTAACGGCAATTCTTAGTGCTTGAAATGTTCTTGTTGCTGGGTGTATTTTTTTATATCTTTGTTTTGGTGGGAAGCAGCCGGCAATAGAATAAGCTAACTCTTTTGTCCCAGAATATTTCCCATTTTCCTTCAAATGCATTTTTATTTTCCTAGCAATCTTTCTTGATAATCTCTCATCTCCGTATTTATAAATTAGGTTAGCTAGATCTTTTTCTTTTAAACCCTCAATTAATTTCTCTGCATCAACCTCAAGAGAAGGATTCATGCGCATATCAAGAGGCCCATCTTTTTGGAAACTAAAGCCTCTTTTAGGCTCATCAATTTGGTTACTATTTACTCCAAGATCTGCAATCACAAAAGAAACTTTTTCGTTTGGTGCAAAATCCGCAAAATTTGAAGCCCTTATATCAATCCTATCTTTAAATTCATCAAGTTTTTTTGATGCTGATTTTCTCGCGAATGGATCTTGATCAAGTCCAATTATATTTAAATCCGAATATTTTCTCAATAAATGATAAGAGTGCCCGCCTCCGCCTAAAGTTGCGTCTATTCCTTTAAGTTGGTTGCAATGTATTAATGGGTAATGCTCTAATGAAGCCATAATCTCATCTGTCATGACTGATTTATGATTGAAAAAAGATGAATCAGATAGGTCAGTTTGCATAACTTTCGACTAAGATTTATTTAGAAGTTAAATTTCGAATGGCTCAGCTAGAGACTAGAACAGAACCAATGGTGGTCAATTTTGGCCCTCACCACCCCTCAATGCATGGGGTTTTAAGGTTAGTTGTAACTCTTGATGGTGAGAATGTCATTGATTGTGAGCCAGTAATTGGATATTTACATAGGGGAATGGAAAAGATAGCTGAAAATAGGACAAATGTAATGTATGTCCCTTATGTAAGCAGAATGGATTATGCAGCAGGAATGTTTTATGAAGCTATTGTAGTAAATGCTCCTGAAAGATTAGCTAATATTCCAGTTCCTAAAAGAGCTAGTTATATAAGAGTTTTAATGCTGGAACTTAATCGTATTGCTAATCATCTTTTATGGCTTGGTCCCTTTTTAGCAGATGTAGGAGCTCAAACTCCATTTTTCTATATTTTTAGAGAAAGAGAAATGATTTATGATCTTTGGGAAGCTGCTACTGGACAAAGGCTAATAAATAATAATTTCTTTAGGATAGGTGGTGTCGCATGTGACCTTCCATATGGATGGTTAGAAAAATGTATAGACTTTTGCGATTGGTTCGGTCCTAAGATAGATGAATACGAAAAATTAATTACAAATAATCCAATTTTTAGAAAAAGAATTGAAGGTCTTGGAACAATACAAAGAGATCAAGCAATTAATTGGTCTTTGTCTGGGCCAATGCTTAGAGCTTCTGGAGTTTCCTGGGATTTAAGGAAAGTTGATAGTTATGAATGTTATAACGATTTTGATTGGCAGATTGCATCAGAAAAAGAAGGTGATTGTTACGCGAGATATCGAGTAAGAGTCGAGGAGATGAGACAATCACTAAGCATCATTCGCCAAGCCTGCAAAATGATTCCTGGAGGTCCAACAGAAAATTTAGAAGCTCAAAGAATGGCGACTGAAGATAAGAAAAGTGAAATATTTGGTATTGACTATCAATATGTAGCTAAGAAGGTTGCTCCAACTTTTAAAATTCCCAACGGAGAATTATATACAAGATTAGAGTCCGGTAAAGGTGAAATAGGTGTATTTATTCAAGGAAATAATGAAGTTACCCCATGGAGATTTAAAATCAGAGCAGCTGATTTAAATAATCTGCAAATATTGCCTCATATTCTTAAAGGTGCAAAAATCGCTGATATTATGGCAATCCTTGGCTCAATAGATGTAATTATGGGATCTGTTGATAGATAAGTTCTTTAAATGAAACCCGCTGATTGGTTAATATTGCAGAAGAAGGTAAGATTTGGCGATTGTGATTCTGCAGGTGTAATTCATTTTCATAACTTATTAAAATGGTCACATGAAGCTTGGGAAGAGAGTATTGAAATTTATGGGATTCCTTACAAAGATATTTTCCCAGATTTTTCTATACGTAAAAGTCAAATTATTTTTCCCATAGTAAATTGTGAAGCAAACTTTCTTGCGCCTATAAAAATTGGAGATTTTTTAGAAGTAAAAATTGCCCCTCATAAAATTAATACACATTTGTTCCAAGTAAATAGCTTTTTTATAAAAAATGGAAATAAAGTAGCAGAAGGAAAAATAATACATTGTTCTTTAGATGTTGATTCAAGAAATAAAATAGAACTTCCCGATCAGTTAGAAAGATGGATAGAGGCTTCAAATGTAAGCACAAATTTAAAAGAATGCTAATTATTATTTTTTAAATTTATAGTTTTTTTTTGTACTGGTTTTTTTGTTTTGAACAATCCACTTTTCAGGTTTTTCATGTTTAGGCCAACTTTGAGAAAATTTTTTTAATAAATTTAATGAATTTTCAATATTTTTATTATTTGTATGTTCTTTATATTCAACAATTATTTTAATTTTATTTCCCCATAATTTGTCGGATACTTTTGAAATATTGAATTTATTAATTGGGATATTTTCTTTCATAATGAAATCATTTAATCGAGATTCAATTACTTTTGGAAAAACGATTTCTCCTCCTGAATTAAAAGCGTTATCACTTCTTCCAAGAAAGTTTAAATATAAAGAATTATTGATTTGATTAATTTCACCTAAATCACCGGTGCACCACCACCCATTTTTATTTTTGAAATTTTTAGTTTTTGAAGAGTCTATTATTTCAATTCCAATTCTGGCTGATTTAATCTCGATTAATCCTTGTGCGTTAATTCTTATTTTTGTATCAGGTAGTATTTCGCCAACATTTTTAAAACCCATTAAGAATTCTTTTGGTTTTAAACTCGTAACCATTGCTGCTGTTTCAGTTGAGCCGTAACAAGGTGCTAATTTTATTTTTTCTTCTATACATTGTTCTATAGTTTCGCTTGAAATTGAAGCTCCACCTACCCAAATTAGATCAAAAATTTTTAGCCAACTAATACCATCTTTTTGAACTAAAAGTCTTTGTAATTGTGTCGGTACTAATGATGTAATCAAGTGTTTTTTGTTTTTTTTAGATTTAATTGTGAAAAGTAAAAGTTCTCTAGTTTTTTTTATTAGATTCGGAGAAATATTAATACAATCACATCCCCAAGTTTGACTTCTAAAAATTGGTATTAATCCACTTATATGGTTCAGGGGTAAAGTATTTAAAATTAAGCAGTTTTGTAATTCAAATCCTTGCTCTATTAGCCATTGTCCTGATGTAATTGCTGATAATTTAAGATTATTTAAATGGTGAAAACATTGTCTTGGTTTTCCTGAACTACCACTACTGTTTAAGATAATTGCTGGCCCATGCTCAGTAATTGAATCTAATACATCTTCATATTCATATAATTTATTTTTTACATAAATAATTTTATTCTCTCTAATTTTTTTAATAATTTTCTCTACAGATTGAATTTCATTATTTTCAACTTCAATAGTATGAATTTTATTTTTCATAATTGATCCCATATCTTTTTTGCTTCATTTATAAATAGAAACGAATTAGGGAATTTATTCATTGCTAAACCAGGAACTTTTGGAGTTGGTCCTTGTAATTGTAAAGATGATAAATGATAAAGCCATCTCTTCCCAATTCCAGTTTCAAATGAGGTACTTATAGATATTAAAGCTTTTTTATTTTCTAATTCTCTTAAAAGCTTAACTGGATTATTTTCTTGAGAAGGCCTTCGAATTTGCCAACCCTTCCACTCATCAATCAAAGTTGGAAATTTTAAAAGTGACTCGTCTAAGGCTATTGGGATTTTTTTGTTTAGTTCTTTCATTCCTTCAATATCATCAACACAGAGAGGTTGTTCTAACCAATCTATATTTTTGTTATCTTTCAGAATATCAGCCCATCTATTAGCTATCTTTCTCCCCCAAGAACCATTAGCATCTATTCTTAACTTAATATTATTGCCTATTCGGCTTAAAATTTCTTCTAAATTTGCTTCTTCCTCATTATTATCTCTTAATGCTACTTTCCATTTTATGGTTACTGATTTTCCAATATTAGATTGTCTTTTTTTAATTTCATTTAGCTCTGAAATTACATTTTCAGAATTTAAAAGTATGGCTGTTTTATCAATATCATCAAAGGCATAGTTTTCTTTAAAAATTATTTTTCCATTTATCTCAGCTAATGCAGAATTTATTGCAGATTGAATGCATGGGTGAAAAATATTTATTTTCTTAGATAAATTAAATACTTCTACATTCTCAGGGATCATATTTAGTTGTTTTGCACATTTTTTTAAGTCTTCTTCTAGAAGTGGTGAAACTTCTCCAAACCCAATTTTTTTATTATTACTTGTTAATTTAATTATCCAACCCAGTTTTGTAAGATAAGTGGTTTTAGAGTTTTCTAATTTTGTGGATAACTGAAAACTATAAGATTTTTTTTTAAATATTAAGTTCATTTATAAAGCAAGTAATTAAATATTAATCCTGTGATTAAGCCAAGTCCATTAAGAGTTTGAAATTTTATTGCGACGAATTTGGAATTTTTTATTGAAGAAGGTCTTTTATATGAAGATTTTAATAAATTTATAAGTCTTATAGCTTGAGGAAAACTAATCAAATAAAGGATACAAAACACTGGAATAAATCCAGTAACTATAGTTAAAAGTTGAAAAATATAAATTGTAATAATTATCCAAGGTACAAATTGAGAACCTTTTTTTGCTCCTAGGCGAACTAAAGGTGAATTTTTTCCATGCTTTTTATCTTCAGAAATTTGATGAAAATGAGAACAAAATAATACGAGAGTAGTTGCTAATGAAGGTCCTGAACCAAGTAATAAAGAAACTTTCCAGGGAATATCTTCGAAATAAATATTAGAAGGATTTAAAGCAATTAAGACTGCAGAGTAGGCAAAAGGTCCAAATGCAAGCCAACATAATGGTTCTCCTAAGCCTTGATAGCCAAATCTAAAAGGAGGTCCTTGATATAAATATCCTAAGAAGCAGCAAGATGCCACCAAAATTAAAATGTTTATATTTGTTGATACTGAAATAATTGAAATTATTAATAAACCAATAACTAAAGATGTGTATGCAATAAATGAAATGATTTTTTTATTTTTTACAAGATTAACAATTGAATGGAATTTAAATTCATCGATTCCTGTTTCTGCGTCGAATAAATCATTAGTTAGGTTTTCCCAAAGTAATATAAAAATTGCAGCTATAGTAAATGCAATCAAATTAAAAATTTTTACATTTTCATATTGATTGAGTATATAAGCCCCTGTTATTAATACCGGAAGTATGGCAACAGAATAAAGAGGCCATTTTATCGCTTGTTTCCATAATTTTTTTTTATCTTCGTCCATTTTTATTTAACTCACAAAATTCGATCATTATTGAATGTAGTTTATAAATTGAGTTACATTTTTTACTTTATTGCATGATTTTTAGTTATTTTCAATAAGTAATGAAAAATGATTTAAACTTAACAGATTTTTTAAAAGATGTATTTTCCTCTTTCGATAAGAAAGTGGAGAATTCTGGATTAGTAAGTATTTGTGTTGAGATTCCTTGTATTGATTTATTAGAAGTATATGAATTGTTTATAAATAAATATCCGTTTTCTTCATTTTGGGAGGAATCTAATGGAATTTCATATCTTGCTTTTGAGAAATGTAAATATGTTACTTTGGATGGTCCAAAAAGATTTGAGGTGGCAAAAGAGTTTAATTCTGAGAATTTTAAAAATTTAATTAACTTAACTAATGAATCATCTAACTCTGCACTTTCAAAAATAATTTATTTATTTTCTTTTTCTGAAAACTTGAATAATAAAAATTTATCTTCTGATGTCCCTAGTTTGGAAGCTATCTTACCAAAAATATTAATTATTCAAAGTAATAATAATTGCTGGTTAAGAATCAATGGCCATGTTGAAGGTAAATCATCATTAAGAACATTAATTGAAGAAATATGGACAATTAGAAATCAAGTTATTAATTCTGGCTCAGAATTAATAAAATCATCTGGCTTAAAAACTAGTTTTGATTTACCTATTATTGATGATTTCTTGCACTCCTTAGAAACTTCTAATACAAGTTTGAAAAAAGTAGTAAATAGAGGAATTCAATTGGTAGAAAAAGGTATTCTCGAAAAGATAGTTTTAGCGAATAGGATTAAAATAAAATTTAAAAATAAATTAGATTTAGTAGAAATTTTAAAAAGATTAAAAAAGAATCATCCAAATACATGTAGATACGTTTGGAAAAGAAATAGTAAGGATATTTTGTTTGGAGCATCTCCAGAAAAATTATTTTCTTTTATTAACCCTAATTTAACTTTGGAGGCTCTTGCTGGAACTATCTCTACTAATTCAAATTTTAAGAAACTCCTAAAAAGTACTAAAGACTTAAAGGAACATAATTACGTAACACAGTATTTGATTAAATGTTTAGATGTTTCAAAAATAAAAAACTTTAAAAAAAGTGATATTAAGGTTAATTCATTTGGAGAGATTTCTCATTTGCAAACACTCATTTTCTCTAAAGTTGAAAATATATGTCCTTTTGAATTGCTTAAAAACTTACATCCATCTCCGGCTGTTTGTGGTTACCCAAAAAATGCAGCATTGGATTGGATAAACACTCTTGAGTCTTTTCCTAGAGGAAATTATGCTTCTCCAATGGGTTGGGTTGATTCATCAGGAAATGCTTCATTTCTTTTAGCAATAAGAGGAGCAAGGTATATTGAAGAAAATATTGAATTTACTGCGGGTTCAGGTATAGTTTCAGGCTCCGTTTTAGAGAAAGAAATAGATGAGATTAAATTAAAATTTGAATCTATAGTAAAACAAATATTTTTCGCTAAAAGTCCTAGATAATTTCAACTAATTTTTCAATAACTTCCTCTGAAACTTTCTTATTGGATAAATTTTCTATTTCTCTTAAACCTGTTGGACTGGTTACATTAATCTCGCTTAGCATTCCATTTATTACATCAATACCTACAAAAAATAAACCTTCATCTTTGAAGTGTTGAGATAATTCTGAGCAGATACTTTTTTCTTTTTCTGTTAATAATGTTGGTTCAGCCTTTCCTCCCATTGCTAAATTACTCCTAAAATCGCCTCCTTGAGGAATCCTATTTATTGATCCAATTGCTTCACCGTTTACGATAATTATTCTTTTATCACCCTCTATGACTTCAGGGATAAATTTTTGCATCATAACGGGTAATTCTTCTTGAGAAGTGATTAATTCAATAATTGATTTAATACCTGGAGAATTTTTATTTATCCTTATAACACCTTGACCACCTTTTCCTCCAAGAGGTTTTATGACTACTTCATTATTTATATTTGCAAAATTAATAAGATCTTTCACCTTACTCGCAACTATTGTAGGTGCCATTAAGTGGCTGTATCTCAAAGCACCTAGCTTTTCATTCCATGCTCTTAACGATGAGGGTTTGTTGATTACTTTTACACCTTTTCTTTCGGCAACTTCTAAAAGATGGGTTGCATATAAATAAGCCTCATTTACAGGAGGATCTTTTCTCATCCAAATGCAATTAAATTCGGCGAGAGGTATGCAATCATTATCTTTGAAAGAAATCCACGGATTTACTTCAACTTTTACGGAAGATGCCCATACTTCATCACCTCTAGCTTCAAGGTCCTGAGGAGTACAACTCCAGATTTCAATATTTTTTTTTGATGATGCTTGCATTAAAGCAGCAGTTGAATCTTTTAAGGGATTTATATTTTTTATTGGATCTATTACGAATAGAAATTTCATAAGATCTAGTTCAATAATGAGTCTAATTTATTTTCATTTTCTAATGTATAGAGATCATCGCAGCCTCCGATACCCTCATTATCTATAAATATTTGTGGTAATGTTCTTCTACCATCAGCTCTTTCAATCATCAATGCTCTGGCATCTTCGTCGCCATCTATTTTATATTCTGTAAAATTTATATTTTTTTTCTTTAGAAGTGATTTTGCTCGAATACAGAATGGGCAGTATTGCCAAGTATAAATTTCAACTTTGGACATTTTTTTAAAATAATACTTAGTTTATACTATTAAACAAAAGTGCCTGTTAGATTATAAATAACGATTAAATTCTATTTTGATAGATATTACAGATTTCAAAAAAGATCTTTCGGAATTAACAGAGCGCCTGGGTAATGCTCAGGATTGTCTTTGACGTTCCAAGATTAAAAGCGAAAAGGAGAGAGTTAGAGCAAATTTCTGCTCAGCCTGAATTTTGGGAGAATCAAGAAGAAGCGAAAAAACAAATGTTAATCCTTGATGATGTTAAGGCACAACTTGAATTGTTGGATAAATGGAAAACTTTTATTTCTGATGCTAATGCCTCTCTTGAGCTTTATTATTTAGAACCAGAAGAGGAAATGATTTTGGAATCCAAGCATGGCTTAAAGAAATTAAGAGAGAATTTAGATAAATGGGAATTTGAAAGATTGTTATGTGGTGAATACGATAAGGAAGGAGCAGTAGTTTCTATTAACGCAGGTGCTGGTGGAACAGATGCTCAGGATTGGGTAGAGATCTTATTGAGAATGTATTCAAGATGGGCCGATAATAATCAAATGAAGTTAATTATCAATGAATTATCTCAAGGAGAAGAAGCAGGTATCAAAAGTGTAACTTTTGAAATTGATGGAAAATATGCATACGGATATTTACAACATGAAAAAGGAACTCATAGATTAGTAAGAATTTCTCCTTTCAATGCTAATGGTAAAAGACAAACCAGCTTTGCTGGGGTGGAGGTCATGCCAAAACTAGATGATAATATTTCACTTGATATACCTGAAAAAGATTTAGAAATTACAACAAGTAGATCCGGTGGGGCTGGAGGACAAAATGTTAATAAAGTAGAAACAGCGGTGAGAATTGTTCATTTGCCTTCGGGTATTTCAGTAAGATGTACACAAGAAAGATCTCAATTACAAAATAAAGAAAAAGCTATGTTACTTCTTAAGTCTAAACTACTAGTGATTGCTAAAGAACAAAGAGCTGCAGAAGTCGCTGATATTAAAGGTGATATCGTGGAAGCTGCATGGGGAAATCAAATAAGAAATTATGTTTTCCATCCCTATCAAATGGTAAAAGATCTCAGAACTATGCAGGAGACTAACGACTTAGATAGTGTTTTAGATGGTGGACTTGAACCATTTATTCATGAATTATTACGCAATAATATTTCTTCTAATGAATCTATTGAATAACTAATGAAAAATAAAAACGAAAATATAGAAAAACAAGTTGCCCCTCCAAGCTTTATAAAGCTTGCTATGCGAAATATGGTAAAGAAGGGTTCAAAAAGTATTTCTCATTTTTCAATAACCTTTCTAGTTTTAATTGGGATATTAATACTTGTAGCCACAATAGGTAAGCCTAATATTCCTTTATAAGAATGTATGACAGAAAAAATTATTTCTGAACTAAATTTAGATTTGGTTTTTAAATGTAATGAATTTTCTCAATTTTCAAATAAGTTAAAAGATTCTAAAAATAAGCTAATTTTTGAATCTAATTTTTGGGAGAAAGTTTTTTTATCTTGGATAAAAATAATATTAAAAAAAGACGATTATAAATTGCCAAATTTCATTTTTGAAAAAAAATCTTTTTCATTAGGCTTACAGATAATATCAAATCAAGAAATTGCTTTTATGAACCAAAAGTGGATGCAAAAAAATGGACCAACTGACGTTCTATCTTTTCCAATTATTTCTGATGAATCTCTAAATAATTTAGATCATATAGAGTTGGGAGATATATTTATCTCATTAGAGATCGCACTTGAGCAATCTTATGAATATAAACATTCAATCTATAAAGAAATGCTCTGGTTGGCTAGTCATGGATTTTTACATCTTTTGGGATGGGAACATAATAATGATCTTGATTTAGAAAATATGTTAAATTTTCAGGAATATTTAATTAAAAAATTAGATTAAAAATCTATGGACAAAAAAATAAACTCTCTAAAAAATAGAATAGAACCATATAAAACTTCTAGTAATGTATTAAAAAGTTTTAAGTATGCTTTTAGTGGAATTAGTTACGTATTAGAAACTTCAAGAAATTTTAAAATTCAATTAATTTTTGCAGTTACAAGTTTAATGATTGGTTTTTTACTGCAAATTAGTCAAAGTAATTATGTAATTTTGATTGCCACAATTATGTCTGTTTTAATATTAGAAATATTAAACACATCTATTGAATCAATAGTTGATTTAGTAGTGAAAAAAGAATTTAGTAGTTTGGCTAAAATTTCAAAAGATACTTCTGCAGGAGCAGTGTTATTAGCTTCTATTAATTCTGTTATTATTGCTGTATATATTTTTGTTCCTAAAATTAAGTTGTTATTTGAATCTATATAAATATGTTTCTTGTTATTGATAATTACGATAGTTTTACATATAACCTTGTTCAATATTTAGGAGAACTTTCTGTTGAGCATGAAATAACTAAAGAATTAATAGTTAAAAGAAATGATGAAATTACTCTAGATGAAATTATCAAACTAAATCCTAGTGGCATCCTATTATCTCCAGGTCCTGGAAATCCAGATCAATCTGGAATTTGTCTGCCAATACTTAAAAAATTATCTAAAAATATTCCGACATTAGGAGTTTGTTTAGGGCATCAAGCTTTGGCCCAAGCTTTTGGAGGTAAGGTTATAGTTGGGAAAGAACTTATGCATGGTAAGACATCCAAAATATTTCATAATCAAAAAGGTTTGTTTAAAGATATCGAGACTCCATTTGTGGCGACTAGATATCATAGTCTTATAGTTGATTCAAGTTCATTACCAACTTGTTTCGATATAACTGCGACTTTAGAAGACTCAACTATTATGGCTATTTCTCACAAAGAATATAAGCATTTACATGGAGTACAGTTTCATCCTGAAAGTGTATTGACACAATTTGGTCATAAATTAATTAGTAATTTTCTAAAAATGGCAGAACAAAAGTAAAATACAAGAAAATTCATAATATGATTTCTCAAATTAAAAACATTTTCTTTTTTATATTATTTAGCTCTTTTTTACCTACTTCATTATTGGCAAGGAATTTAGTAATAAAAAGTCTTGGACATAGTAGTTTCTTAATTAATAGTTCTGAAAAATCGATTCTTATAAATCCCTTTAAAGCAATAGGTTGTGCAAGCAATTTAAAAGAGCCAAAAGAAGTCAACGCGGATTTTATTTTGGCTAGTTCTAGGCTTCTAGATGAAGGATATAATCCTAATAACAAATTAATGTTTGTAGAGCCAGGAATCTATCAATTTGAGGATATTTTATTAAATGGAATTTCCGTTCCACATGACAGAGTAGATGGAAGAAGATTTGGGATGGCAACTGTGTGGAGTTGGGAGCAGAATGATCTTAAAATTGTTCATATGGGAGGCGCTGCAGGTGATATTGATATCAATAATCAAATTATTTTGTCTCGCCCAGATATCTTATTTATTTCAATTGGAGGAGGAATAAAATCTTATGATGGGCAAGAGGCTTCAAGAATAGTTAAGCTTTTAAAACCTAATGTAGTTATTCCGGTTCATTTTGCTCGTGGCAAAAAATTTAACAAAGAATGTGATTTCTCAAATGCTGATTTGTTTATCGAAAATATGAAAAATTTTAAAGTAAAGTATGTTGGAAAAGATTTTCAAATAAAACCTAAAAGAATCGATCAAAATACAATTTATATTTTTGGCAATTAATTTATTAAATCTAAGACCTTATAATTGTCCCAGAAAAAAATCATTTGTTCTTTTGTTCCAATACTAACCCTTATTGACTTACCAATATCTTTTTTGTTTTCCATACTTCTGATAAGAATACCTTTTTCTCTCATCTTTTGTATTAAAATTGTCGGATCTTTTTTTGGCCAAATTAAGAAATAATTACCACCACTAAAATGAGTTCTAATTTTTGTTGATTTAAATTTATTTAAAATCCATTCCCTTGCTTTTTTTACTTCTAAAACATAATTATCAATATATGATTTGTCTTTAAGTGCTGCTAATGCTGCCGTTATGGCATAGCTATTTACATCATATGGTCCTGTAACTTTATTAATGTAATTAATTAAATTTTTATTGCCAAAAGTAAAACCTATTCTTAAACCAGCTAAACCTGCTGTTTTTGAGAGAGATTGGATTATTAGTATGTTGTTATTCTTTTCAAAATCTATCGATTCTAGAAGACTATCTCCATTAAATTTCTCATATAGTTCATCAACAATTATTAATGAATTATTATTGATATTTGCTAAGTTAATTATCTCTTGAGAACTTAAAACTGTTCCTGTCGGATTATTTGGATTACAAATAAATATTAACTTTGGATCATACTTTATAATTTTTTCACTAAATTCTTCGATGGGAAATAGAAAATTTTCTCCAATGTAAGAACAAGTTATTTTCTTCATTCCTCTCATTTCTGAACAAGGAGAATAGTAACCAAAAGTTGGATTCGTGGTTAGAAATATTTGATCTTTTTCTCCAAAGCAATTGAAGATTGCATTTATTGCTGCGTCTGCTCCATTGAAAATTCCTATTTCATTATTATCAAATTTTCTTGAATCAAGATATTTATCACATAAAAAATTTTTTAATAAATTATATTCTGGATAAATTGCAATCTCATTTAATTTTATCGCTTGTAATGCTTCGAAAACTTTAGGGCTTGGACCTATAGTATTTTCATTAAAGTCTAATCGGAGTAAATTTCTTCTATTTTCTAAAGGTGCAGAGTAAGACTGCATATTTATAATTTCTTCTCTTGGTCTTGGGAAAAGATTATTTAATTGATCAAAATCATTCATTACATTCTTTCTAAAGTTTCAATTCCTAAAAGTTCTAAACTTAATTTTAGTGTTTTTGCAGTTAGATCACATAAATTCAGTCTAGAAATTTTTTTATATTTTTCTTCTTTTAGTATTGGAACTTGATCATAGAATCTATTAAAAGTCTGACATAGCTCAAACAGATAATTGCATAATCTATTTGGCATTAAGTCTTTTTCAATAGATATTATGACTTCATCGAACTTAAGTAATTTTCTGATAAGTTTCCATTCAGATTTATGTTCATAATTTGTAAATTGAAAATCTTTAGAGTCATAAACAAAATCATTTTTTCTTTTAATTCCTGCAATTCTTACAAGTGTATACAACAAATAAGGAGCCGTATTACCATTTAGGGACAGCATTTTATCAAAACTAAATTGATAATTTGTAGTCCTATTTTGGCTCAAATCTGCATACTTAACAGCCCCTAATCCAATTATTCTTGAAGTATTTGCAATAAAATCTTCTGTCTCATAACGATTTTCATCTTCTAATCTTTTCAATAAATCTTCTTTTGCTCTTCTAACTGCTTCTTTTAATAAATCTTTTAAACGTATTGTTTCACCTTCCCTTGTCTTTAGTTTTTTGCCATCAATTCCTTGAACTAAACCAAAAGGGACATGGTCTACTTGGCAATTGTCTGGGATCCATTTTGCTTTTTTTGCAACTTGAAAAACTCCAGCAAAATGATTTGCTTGTCCATGATCAGTTACATAAATAATTCTCGAAGCATCATCGCCATTAGGAGGTTTATTGAATCTGTATCTTATAGCAGCAAGATCTGTAGTGGCATAATTAAAACCCCCATCTTTTTTTTGAATAATTAGCGGTAAAGGTTTTCCTTCTTTATTAGTCATCCCATCTAAAAATACACATTTTGCTCCTTGATCTTCTACTAATATTTTTTCTAAATTCAAATCATCAATAACTGATTTTAAGAAGGGATTATAAAAAGATTCACCTCTTTCTTCTATTTTTATTTTTAAATTTTTATAGATTTCATCAAATTCATTCCTTGATTGATCACATAATAATTTCCAAGCTTTAATCGATTTAATATCTCCACTTTGTAACTTAACTACTTCCTCTCTAGATCTTTTTTGGAATTCAGATTCATTATCAAATCTTTTTTTTGATTCTTTATAAAATTCAACTAAATCACTTATTTTGATCTTTCCTATTTCCTCTAGATCACTTGAATATAAATCTTTGAGCTGAGTAATAAGCATGCCAAATTGTGTTCCCCAATCACCAACATGATTGAGTCTTAATACTTCATAACCTCTTAACTCGAAAATTCTAGATATTGAGTCACCTATTATTGTTGATCTTAAATGCCCTACATGCATTTCTTTAGCAATATTAGGGCTAGAAAAATCTACAATAACTTTATTGGACAAACCACTATCTAAATCTTTTCTAATTAGAGGTATGCCAGCCCTATCGCATTGAATATTTGACTTAATTTCATTTATTAGAACCTCATCTTTTAATTTTATATTTATAAATCCAGGTCCAGCTATTTCTAGACTCTTACATAATTTTGATATGCTTTTATTTTTATTTAAAAGGTTAATAAAATCATTAGAAATATCTCTTGGGTTCTTTTTATATATTTTAGATAAACTTAAACAAACATTACATTGATAATCACCAAATTCTTCTTTTGATGATTGTGTAATTAAATTTTTTCGAAGAATTTCGAATTCTCCTTTTTTATCATTTTTTTCAAGACTATCTAAAAGAGATTGTTCAAATTGTTTTGTTAATTCTTTAAAAATGATTAGCATTAATTATTAAATTATTTATCTATATAATTAATTAATATAACGCATACTCAAATCAATCCAATTACTTTTGGTGATTGAAGAACTTGTTGAAATCAAATCAATACCTTTTATTAGATATTTACTAATTTCTTCAGGGTTAATTCCAGAAACTTCTATTATCAAATTTTTATTTACTTCTTTTTTTAAGCTATTCATTGATAAATCTCTTAATTCTTGAACGTTTTTTTTGATTATTTCAGGGCTAAGTTCATCCAATAAGACACTATTTGCTCCTGCTAATACTGCTTCTTTTGCCTGTTCGATATTCTCAGCTTCAATTATGATATGAGTTGTAAAGGGCGAATTTAGTCGAATTTTTTTTACTGCATTATTAAGATTATCTGTCCATGCAATGTGATTTTCTTTTATCATAGCTGCATCGTATAATCCCATTCTATGATTGACTCCACCTCCGCATTTGAATGCATATTTTTCAAATATTCTTAAGCCAGGAGTCGTTTTCCTAGTATCTGCTAATTTTATATTTGTACCTTCTAACTTATTTACAAGATTCTTTGTGTATGTTGATATTCCTGATAAATGCATTGCTATATTTAAGCTTATTCTTTCACTAGCTAGCAAACTTTTTGAAGGCCCATATATTTCTAAGAGTTTTTGATCTTTAACAAATTGATCTCCATCAGAGATATTAAATTTTGGACTGATTTTTAAATCAATTTTTCTAAAAATTTCTTTTATAATTTCAACCCCGCAGAATATACCCTCTTCTTTTGCAATCCAATATGCATTACCATTCTCCTCTGTAATAGAGGAACTTGTAAGATCTCCCCTACCTATATCTTCATCGATCCAATTATCAATGATTTTACTTATTATTGGAGTATTTAAATCCACTAAACTAAGAAATAATTAATTAATAAAAATTAAACTGAAGTTAGAGAATCAACTATATATCACTATGTAATTTAACTCAAATTTATTTACCAATACAAAACTTAGAAAAAATATTATCTAGAAGTTCCTCTGTTAATTCTTGACCAGTTATTTTAGATAAGTTTTGAATTCCATCTCTCAGCTCAATTGATAACAAATCAAATGGCAATTTATTTTCAATTATTTCATCAGTATCATTTAAATTAGATAAACAAGCAGACAAATTTGTTAGATGTCTTTCGTTTAAAAATATATTGATATTTTCTACTTGTTTTAATCCGCATTTTTTTATAATTGTGTCTATTAATAATCTTTCACCATCATTATTCTTAATACTCATAAGAATTGTGTTTTTTAACTCATTTGAATTAATATTTTTGCAATCAATTAAATCTTTTTTATTGCCCAAAATAGTAATTAATTTTTCTTTGGGAATTTTTTGTATTATTTTTTTGTCTTCTTCATTAAATCCTTCTTCAAGACTATAAATATAAATTATAAAATCTGATTCTTTTATTTTCCCAAAACTTTTTTTAATTCCAATACTTTCAATTTGTTCATGAGTTTCTCTTATGCCAGCAGTATCAATTATTTTCATTGGAATATCATTAATAGTTAAATTAACTTCAATAACATCTCTAGTTGTTCCAGGAATATTAGTTACGATTGCTTTCTCTTTTTTTGCAAGCAAATTTAATAAAGAGCTTTTGCCAACATTTGTTTTACCTATAAGCGCAATGGATATTCCATTGTGAATATATGAATTTCTTTTTGCATTTTCTATTAGTAATTCTATTTTTTCTTTTACTTTTTTAATGTTTTTTAGATATTTGGTGTAATCAAAATCTGTGAAGTCTTCTTCAAAATCAACTCTCGCTTCTATTTCGCAAAGTTGATTTATAAGGTCATTTTTAATATCATCAATTTTTTTCTTGATTTCTCCTTGAACCCCGCTAAAGGCTAACTCTGCTGATCTGGTATTGCTTGCATTAATTAATTGATTAATCGACTCGGCTTGAGTAAGGTCTATTTTCCCATTAAGAAAAGCTCTTTGACTAAATTCTCCTGGGTTTGCAAGTCTAACTCTAGAATTACTAGATAATAATATCTTTAAAACTTTATTTACTATGATAATTCCGCCATGGCAATGAAGTTCAACTACATCCTCTCCTGTGAAGCTATTTGGGGATTTCATCACTAAAATTAAAACCTCATCTATAAATTTATTTTGTTTATTTTCCTGGATAAAACCACGAAAAACTCTATGTGATTCCCATGCATATTTAGATTTAGTTTGAACAATCTTTTTGCAAGAATTTATTGCGTCTTTCCCTGATACTCTTATTATCGCAACTCCTCCCTTCCCAATACTTATAGCTGAAGCAATTGCGGCTATCGTATCTTCTGTAGTAACTATCGAATCCATCTCTCGCTTTGTTATGGATAATTAAGTAAGATTATCAAGAATTTAATTTTGAAATTTTCTTTCTGAATGAGATTTAAAAGAGATATTACATATAAGAAAATTCTATCATTATTTAGGAGTCAGAATGGAAGTCCTTTCTTTAATGCTAAAGGTTTAGCTATAGGGGTATTTAGTGGTTGCTTTCCATTTTTTGGTTTTCAGACTTTAATGGGAGTATTTTTTGCGAAAATAGCTAAGGGAAATATTGTTCTAGCTGCAATTGGTACCTGGATCAGCAACCCTTTTACTTATATTCCACTTTATTATTTTAACTATAAAGTTGGTTCGATTTTTTTAAATAATCCTTCTAATAAAATTCTTGAAAAAAGTTTAGTTATTGATGACTTATGGAAACAAGGTAGAATTTTTTCCTTAAAATTACTCTTAGGTTCATCTTGTGTAGGTATTTTATTAGCTTTGATTTGCGGCAGTATTGTTTTCTTTGTCTACAAGATAAAAAGTAAAAGATAGATTGATCTGATTTTAAAATTAACTTTGTCCAACTCTGGCAATATCTAAAACATCTGCCATTGATTTAATTTGTTCAATTGTTTTGTGAAGTTGATTATAACTTTCAAGACCTACACAAAGATTTATAATAGCTGGTTTACCATAAGCAGTTTTAACATTGGCATCACTAACGTTTATACCTTTATCAGATAACCGCATAAGAATATCTTTAAGAACTCCAACTCGATCAATTACTTCTATTCGTAGCTGAATTGGAAACTTATTATCGCCAGTTTTATTATCTTGATTCCAACCGACAGGTAATCTTCTCTCTATTGGAATTGGTATTACATTTTCACAATCTTCCCTATGTATAGTTATCCCATGGTTGCCGAGCGACACAGTTCCGATAATATCCTCGCCTGGGAGTGGGGAACAGCATTTACCTATTCTGTAATCAAGACCTTCTATCCCGGAAATTGGTGATTTAGCTGCTGTATTAGATTGATTAGTGGATAAATTATTATTACTTTTAAGAGATTTTGCTATTTCAGAGTCAGAATCATTTTTTACATCTTCTGTCTGTAATTTTATTTCTTCTCTTAGTCTGTTTAATACTTGATGCAAAGTTAAACCACCAAAACCAAGAGATGCAAGAAGGTCTTCAGTAGTTTTTAAATTGCATCGATTTGCAACTTTTTTCATGGCTTCACTAGAAAGTAATGCTTCAAAACCGTTTCTACCTACTTCTTTTTCAAGTAAATCTCTACCTCTTTTAATCGTTTCATCACGATGGCTTTTCTTATACCATTGGCGAATTCTATTTTTAGCAGTTGGCGTAACTACAAAGTTCAGCCAATCCAAGCTTGGAGTAGCATTATTACTTGTCAAAATTTCTATGAAGTCACCATTTTGAAGTGCTGTAGATAATGGAGAAAGCTTTTCATTAATTCTTATTCCATTACAGTGATTTCCAACTTCAGAATGGATTCTGTAGGCGAAATCTATCGCGGTAGATCCTTTCCTTAAACCAACAACATCTCCTTTTGGAGTGATTACAAATACTTCTTCATCAAATAAATCTTCTTTAATTGAAGCTAAATAATCATTATGATCCCTTTCATTACCTTCTTGTTGCCATTCTACTAATTGTCTTAGCCAATTAAATCTCTCGGCATTACTTTTAGCAGGAGAACCACCCTCTTTATATTGCCAATGAGCGGCAATACCATATTCAGCAATTTGATGCATCGAAATAGTTCTAATTTGAACTTCAATAGGTCGATGTCTTCCAATCACAGAAGTGTGTAAGGACTGATATCCATTGGGTTTTGGTAATCCTATATAGTCTTTAAATCTACCTGGAATTGGTTTGAAAGTATCATGAACAACTGCTAAAGCTCTATAACAACTATCTGAATTGTCCACGATAATTCTTAGGGCAGCAACATCATAAATCTCGTGAAAATGCTTTTGTTGTCTTTCCATTTTGCTCCAGATGCCATAAAGATGTTTTGGCCTTCCTGTTATTTCAAAATTTTTCAAACCAGCTGAAATCAAGTTTTCCTTCATAAGATTCAAAGTTACTTTTAATCTTTTTTCTCTATCACTTCTTTTAACGGCGATTTGATCTTTAAGATCTAGATATTCTTTAGGCTCTAGGAATTTAAAAGCTAAATCTTCTAATTCCCATTTAAATCTGTTTATTCCTAGTCGATTAGCTAATGGTGCATAAATCTCTCTTGTTTCTCTCGCTATTCTTAGTTTTTTCTCGTCATTTAGCCATTCAATTGTTCTCATGTTATGAAGTCGATCTGCAAGTTTAACTAAGACAACTCTGATATCGCTGGCCATAGCCAAAAACATTTTCCTAAGATTTTCAGCTTGTGCTTCAGTCCTGTTGTTGAAGTGAATGCCGCCTAATTTTGTTACACCCTCTACAAGTATTTTTACTTCTAATCCAAAATTTGTTTCTATTTCAGATAAATCAATGCCAGTATCTTCAACTACATCATGTAAAAGGCCTGCAGCAATAACAGATGAACTAGCACCTATTTCTTTAAGGAGATTTGCAACAGCAACCGGGTGGATAATGTATGGCTCGCCGCTCGCACGGAATTGTCCATCATGAGCTTTATAAGCAAGTTTAAAAGCCTTTACAATAAGGTTTTGATTCTCATCATTTTCTTTATTTGATTTTTCAAAATTATGAATATCTTTAAGAAGCCAATCGGGAATGTTTATTTGATAATTCAAAGATTCACTTTCATATTTTTTATTTTCAGGCAAAATAGTTTTGGAAACTTCAATTTCGTTTTTTTCTTTTGAATTTGCAGCTGCCTCGGACATTTTATATTGCTTTAGATGTATTTTATTTATGTCTAGAAAAATTTGCTATAAATCATGGAAAAAAATAAAGAAAATATTATTGTAGTTAAAAATCTTACTGTTAAATATGGTCTAAAACAGCAACCTATTATCAAAAATTTTAATTTGGAAATAGATAGTGGAGACCATTTGGCCATAATAGGACCTTCTGGATGCGGAAAGACCACTTTTGCAAAAACATTAGTAAATATATTGCCTGCAAAGGCCACTTCTAAAGGGTTTCTATCGATTTCTAATGTAGATCCTAGGAAAATAAACAACAAAGATGCACAATTATTTAGAAGAAAGAATTTTGGATTTATTTATCAAGACTCTATAAAAAAACTTAATCCGCTAATGAGAGTTGGGGATCATTTATATGAATTATTTAAAACACATGATCAAACTAAATCATCTTTAGCTATTAAAAAATTAGTAAGAGAAGTTTTTCAAAAAGTCGGAATTGAAGAAAGTAGACTTGATTCTTTCCCACATCAATTTAGCGGCGGAATGAGACAGAGAGTTTCTATAGCAATGGCACTTGCTTTGAAACCTAAATTATTAATAGCTGATGAACCTACAACAAGCTTAGATACCAAAACAAGTTTTGAAATTATGCAAGAAATAATTCATCTATGTAATGAATTTGATACAACTTTAATTTTAATTAGTCATGATATTAATCTTGCAGCAAAGTGGTGTAAAAAAGTTGCAATAATTGAAAAGGGATCGATTGTTGAAAAAGGGAACATATTAGATATTTTTCAATCACCAAAATCAGATATCGGGAAAAAGTTAGTAAATGCTTCAAAAATAGTATTAGAACCAAATACTAAAAATAATGCTCGAGATCAGGTCGTTCTAGAGGTAAATAACCTAAGACATTGGTATAAATTAAATTCTTCAATTTTCATTAATAAATGGAATAAGGCTTTAAATGAAGTTAGTTTCAAGTTATATGAGAATGAGACTCTTGGAATAGTTGGTTCTTCAGGGAGTGGTAAAAGTACATTATGTAGGGCTTTAATTGGACTTCTTAAAGTAAGAGGCGGTGAAATCAAAATTTATGATAAAAATCATGCATCGAAAAAAAATAAATCTTTTGAAAAGAACAATAAAGTGCAAATTATTTTTCAAGATCCTTTTTCAAGTTTGAACCCGAAAATGACAATTAAAAGTATTTTGGAAGATATATTTTTTATTCAAAAAATTTCAGATAAAAGAAAAATCGAAAAAGAAATAAAATTAATGTTTAGAAATTTGAATCTTCCCTTAAATAATGATTTTTTTAATTCTTATCCTAGCCAATTATCTGGTGGTCAATTGCAAAGAATTTCATTAGCCAGAGCGCTATTGTTGAAACCAAAAATTTTGATTTGTGATGAGAGCGTTAATATGTTGGATGCTTCAGTAAAAATAGAGATTCTTGAATTACTTAGAGTCTTGCAAGAAAAAATGAATTTAACGATTATCTTTATTACTCATGATTTGGGCATTGCTAAAAGATTTTGTGATAGGTTGCTAGTTATGAATCACGGAAAGATAGTTGATGAAGGAGAAAGTTCCACAATATTCACTAAAACTCAAAACACGTATACAAAATCGCTTCTAAATTCCTCTTTGAATCTTATTTAATTTTAAGAACACTTAGTAATTTTTGAAAATCTAATGGTAATTCTGATTCAAATATCATTTCTTTACCATTTATTGGATGTATAAGTCCAAGCTTAATGGCGTGTAAAGCTTGGCCATCTAATTTACATGGTAGTTTTTTACATCTTCCATATAACGGATCACCCACAATTGGATGATTAATGTGAGCGCAATGTACTCTTATTTGATGCGTTCGCCCCGTATCTAGTTTGAAACTCATTAATGAGTAATTGCCAAATCTTTCTTCTAATTTCCAATAGGTACAGGCATACCTTCCTGAAGTTTCTTCAACTACTTTATATTTCAATCTATTTAATTTATCTCTGCCAATGTTTCCCACTATTTGGCCTTCTTCAGAATTCGGTGCTCCATGAATTACTGCAATATATTCGCGTGATGCTATTTTTTCTTTAATTTGTTTCTGGAGATTTACTAATGCCTCTTGGCTTTTTGCAACAACCATACATCCGGAGGTATCTTTATCTAATCTGTGAACAATCCCAGGTCTTAGTTTCCCATTAATTCCAGGTAGATCTTTACAGTGAAAAAGTAATCCATTCACTAAAGTTCCAGATTTGTGTCCAGGGGCTGGATGAACAATTAGTCCTGATTGTTTATTAATTACTATGATGTGCTCGTCTTCAAAAAGGATATTTAAATCCATTTTTTCAGGTTTCAAATAAATAAGAGGTTCTGGAGGAGGCATCCATATTTGAATATTATCGCCATTTTTTAATGGGGTCTTTGCTTTCGCAGTCTTATAGTTTACAAGTACTAAACCTGAATTTATAAAATGTTGAATTCTTGCTCTACTTTGTTCTGGCCTTTTACTTACCAACCATCTGTCTAGCCTCATAGGAAGAGGTAGCTCATAAATAATTTCTATAAGCTCACCTTCTCCAATGCCGAAAGAATTTTGATTATTTAATTCCATAGTGGGACTTCTAAAGCAATTTTACCCAGCATTTGATTTCTATAATCTTCCAATAACTTATGAGACATTCTCCTTTTATCGCCAGAGGTATGTTTAAAAGCTGCTTCGTCGATCCAAGCAGAAGGACTCTTAAAGCCTTTAGTAATATCAACTCCATATCTATTAGATATTTGTTTAACTGAGATATTCGCATTCTTATCTTTGTTGAGAGTGGATATAATTTTGATAAATCCAATTGCGACACTCTCTATTTCATAAGCAGCTTCTCCAATATCGTCACACAGTGCAAGATTAAGTGCTGATTTTTGATCTTCTAAATTTGGAGGTATAACACCAGGAGCATCTAGCAGATCTATACCACTTTCTAATTTTATCCATCTTAAATTACGAGTCACGCCTGCTTTCCTAGCGCTATCTACAACTCTTTTTTTTGCGATTCTATTAATTAATGCCGACTTTCCTACGTTTGGAAAACCAAGTGTAAGGGCTCTAATTGGCCTAATTCGCATTCCTCTAGAGAGTCTTCTTTCGTCGATTGACGACCTAGAATCTTTGGCTGACTTACAAATTTCTTTAATCCCTATTCCTCTTTTAGCATCACACCAAAGAGGATATTGATCTTTAGAATTAAACCATTTATTCCAACTATTGATTGTATTCGGGGAGATCATATCTGATCTGTTAATGACAAGAATATGTTTTTTATTATTTATCCATTTATTTAAGTGTGGATGTCCTGTTGACAAAGGAATTCGTGCATCTCTCACTTCTATAACTAAATCTACTTTATTGATAACTTCAGATAATTTCTTTTCTGCTTTTGCGATATGGCCTGGGTACCATTGGATTTTGGGTATGTCCACTTCAATAAATCAAATAAAATTTTGTATTCCTTTTAGTTTTTATAAGTTTCAAAAGTATTTACTTCTAAATTTTAGTATAAATTTAATAACTAAAAATTTTTATAATCGTTAATTCTTAAAATTTATTAAGGCATAGGTAACAGTAACTACTTTTTAACCCAATAAGCCCAAATTAACGTTAGGGTCTTGAGATTATAAATATAGCTTGTTTAATGTCAAAATTATCTCTTTCCAGTCTTGATAAGACACATTTAGAAGGAAAAAAAGTTCTTGTAAGAGTAGATTTTAATGTTCCATTAAATGAAGACGGTCAAATAACCGACGATACGCGTATTCGTGCAGCGATCCCAACTATTGAATATCTTATTAATCATTCTGCAAAAGTCATTTTAGCTGCTCATTTTGGTAGACCGAAGGGTCAGGTAAATGAAAAAATGAGATTAACTCCAGTAGCAGCAAGATTAAGTGAATTGTTGGGGCAAAATGTTGCTCTTACTAACAGTTGTATTGGTGATGAAGCAGTTGCACAATCAAATAGCTTATCTAATGGAGATGTTCTTTTACTTGAGAATGTTCGTTTTTTTGGCGAAGAAGAAAAGAACGACCTGGAGTTTGCTGAAAAATTAGCATCACATGCAGATATGTATGTAAATGATGCTTTCGGTGCTGCTCATAGAGCGCATGCTTCAACTCAGGGTGTTACAAATTATTTAAGTCCCTCAGTAGCTGGATTCCTTTTAGAAAAAGAATTGAAATACCTACAAGGAGCAGTAGATTCCCCAAATCGTCCATTGGCAGCAATAGTTGGAGGGTCAAAGGTTAGTAGCAAAATAGGAGTACTTGATTCTTTACTAGATAAGTGTGACAAAATCATGATTGGTGGAGGTATGATTTTCACTT
Source organism: Prochlorococcus sp. HOT208_60m_813G15 (assembly GCA_002026165.1). GTDB lineage: Bacteria > Cyanobacteriota > Cyanobacteriia > PCC-6307 > Cyanobiaceae > Prochlorococcus_A. The sequence goes on along the minus strand of MWOS01000113.1, from coordinate 7,616 downwards.
TTTATAAAGCTAGAGGTTTAGATGTCGGAAAGAGCCTTGTAGAAGAAGATAAACTCGAGCTTGCTAAAGATTTAGAAGCAAAAGCAAAAGCAAAAGGAGTAGAGTTATTATTACCCACTGATGTTGTTTTGGCTGATGAATTTTCTCCTGACGCCAATAGTAAAATATCTCAAATTGATGCAATTAGTGGGAATTGGATGGGTCTAGATATTGGTCCAGATTCCATTAAAGTTTTTCAGAATGCTCTTGCAGAATGTAAGACAATTATTTGGAATGGTCCAATGGGAGTTTTTGAATTTGATAAATTTGCAGATGGTACAAATGCAATAGCTACGACTCTTGCGGACTTAAGTGCTTTTTCTGAAGTTTGTACAATAATTGGTGGTGGAGATTCAGTTGCAGCAGTTGAAAAAGCAGGATTAGCTGAGAAAATGTCTCATATATCTACCGGAGGTGGGGCTAGTTTGGAACTTTTAGAAGGTAAAACTTTACCAGGTGTGGCTGCGTTAAACGACGCTTAGGCTATATCTCATCAACAATATCAATGCTCTTTGTGAAAGTAATCATTCCCTCAGGATGAGTTATGATTCCTGACCAAATTTGCATCCCTGGTTTTGAAGGGGCTCTTGTAATTTTAAAAATCCCTCCAGACGCCAATGGTTCCAATAATATTTCTTGTTCAAACAATGAATTAACTTGATGAGGTTTTATAGCTCCAGCAATAATCACTTCTTCAAGAGGCTTATTTAGAATTATATCGATATCGTATTTTGAACCAGTAAGAACTCTATCAGGAATTTTAAAACTAATATCTATTTTTTTATTATCGTTTCTTATTGTGGTGAATAAATTTTTGATAATCCCTTCACTTATTTTCCCATTTACGATTGAAAATAAATAATCAAATTTGGATTCGAGTATATATATTTCTCCGTTAACTATTTTTTCCCCAGAAACTTTTATTCGCAAAATATCTTCATCTGGAATATTAGATTTTAATCTTTTGATCTTCCATTTGCTGTTAGGGAAATCATTAATAATCTTTGAAAATTGTTTTGGAATATTTTGGTTTTCATCATTTCTAAAATTTTTTTTAATAAACTCTAAGTCTCGCTTATTTAATGAGGTTTCTAAATTTCTTATAAAATCAACTTTTAAAGTTTGCGTTATTGCTGAATAGGGGAGAATGAGATAAATAAATAAGTAGAGAGGGAATCCTATATTTCTGAATAAGTTTAAATTCAACATATTTATTATTTATTATTTTCATTCTACTAATTTAAGTTTTTATGTCTAAAAAAAATAATTTATTAGTTGCAGCTAGTGGAACAGGAGGCCATATTTTTCCAGCTTTAGCAGTTTCTAAAGAGGTGGAAGATGATTGGAATATTCATTGGTTGGGTATTCAGCAAAGACTTGATGCGAATTTGATTCCCCAAAAATATAATTTGAAGACTTTGAATTTAAAGACACCAAGAAAAAATATTTTTTTGTTTTATCAATATATAAAAATTTTAATGTCAACTTTCCAAATAATTAGGATCTTAAAAGAAAAAAAAATTAACTTGGTTTTTACGACTGGAGGTTATATATCTGCCCCTACTATTGTTGCTTCAAAACTTCTAAAGATACCTATTATTATTCATGAATCAAATGTAGTTCCAGGAATGGTCACGAAATATTTTGGTTTTTTTATGTAACTATGTTCTTTTAGGATTTAAAGAAACAAATTCTTATTTAAAAAATTGTAAAACTATTTTCACTGGAACACCTTTAAGAGAGCAATTCTATAAATTTAATTTTTTGCCAGAATGGGTTCCAAAAGGAAATGGACCTCTTTTGATTGTTATGGGAGGTAGTCAAGGAGCAAAAGCTATAAATCAAATTCTTTATGAATCTCTAGATTTTTTAATAAAAAAACAATTTCGGATAGTTCATATTGTTGGCGAATCTAATCTAAAACCTTTTCATGTAAAAAACTCCAAAAATTATATTCAAAAGAAATTTACTAATGAAATAGCAGCTTTAATTCAAAACTGTGATCTTGTAATATCAAGATCTGGTGCAGGAACAATCAATGAATTAATGGAGGCAGAAAAACCTTCAATTTTAATCCCATATCCATATTCTAAAAATAATCATCAGGAGAAAAATGCCATGATTCTTGCTGCAAGTGGAGGCTCAGTTTTAATCAATCAGAATAATATGTCTAAAGAAGTTTTTGAAGAAACTCTAGAAAGAATTTTTAAAATAAAATCAAAAAAGGGAAAAAAACATTATGAAATATTAGATCTCATGAAGAAGAATATGGAAAATAATAATAAAATTAAATCTAAAAATGAGATTAAAAAGTATATTGATTATTTTTTAAAGGAATTCTGAATTTCTTCACATAAAAGAGTGTTATTTTTTCTATTCTGTAGACTTATTCTTGCCCACTTTTCGTCAAGAAATCTAAATGAAGTGCATTCTCTAAGCAATATTCCCTTATTTTCTAAGTATTTTATATTTGGCGACAAGGATGTTTCACTTTCTATTAAAAAAAAGTTGGTTGAAGAGTTATGAATTTTAAGGTTTTCTATTTTTAATAATTTTTCAAATACTCTCTTTTTTTCAATATTTATCCAGCTGTGAATCTGTTTTGTCCACTGTTTATAGAATTTCTTATTACTTAGTAGATCAATCCCGGCTTTAATAGAAAATGAATTTAAAGGCCAAGGATCTCTATTTATTTCCCATTGTTTAAGTTTTTTCGATGAGCCAATAACGTAACCTAATCTAAGTCCAGGAATATTGAAGATTTTGGTCAAGCTTCTCAAGACTAATAAATTATCAAATCTTTTGGTTAATGGTATTAAAGATTCTTTGTCTCCATTAGGTGTTATGGATAAAAAAGCTTCATCGCAGATAACTAATTTATATTTTTTCACAACTTCCTCCAATGAATTCTTTTCCCATAATTGGCCGGTAGGGTTATGTGGATTTGTTATCCAAATAACATCACCTTTTGGATGAAGCGGAAATGATTGAGGAAAAATATCACTCCAGTTTTTTGGTAATTCGCAATGTATAAAATTGCTATTCCAACAATTTAAAGATCTTTCATAATCAACAAATGATGGAGAAGGAATACAACTTATTCCGAATTTGGATGCTTCATAACCTGCCCAGGTTATTAATTCAGAAGCTCCATTCCCAGGCAATATATTCTCTGGATTTATCCCATGAAATTTGCCGATTATTTCTTTCAGATCACTCAAGTTTCTTTCTGGGTAATATCTAAAGCCAAGATTCTTAATTTCCGCATTTATTGAATCTATTAGTATTTGAGGGGGATCAAAAGGTACTAATGATGCACTTGCATCAATGATTTCGGATGGTAATAAATTTAATTTTTTCGCAATTGCATATACATTTCCACCGTGCTTCAAGTTTGATCCTTGCATGGCTAACGTTGAGTAATCAAGAGGTTCATTATTCATTCTCTAATTTTATTCAACCCATTTTAAATCTGATCCAATTGCATCTTTTATACTAGATAATTGATGGTTATTGAGTTGCTTTATAATTCCCTCAAGTATATCTGGTACTAATTGTGGACCCTTATATATCCATCCTGTATAAAGTTGAATTAATGATGCTCCAGAACAAATTCTTTCCCAAGCTGACTCAGGACTATCTATTCCACCAACCCCAATTAAAATAATCTTTTTATCAATATTATGTATATGTTTTATTATTTGATTTGCTTTTTTTTGGAGAGGCCTCCCACTTAATCCTCCATTCTCTTGAGAGAGTAATAATCCAGTTTGCCTGATCTTTCTATTTTCAAGACCTAATCTATCAATGCTGGTGTTTGTAGCAATTATTCCATCGATGTTTTCCTCGATTATTAATTGGCAAATATCTTCAATATCTTTAAGGCCTAAATCTGGCGCAATTTTTACAAATAATGGTGGACAATTAGGTAAGTTTTTAATTTCTCTAAGAAGTTCTTTTAGAAGAATTGGATCTTGTAATTTTCTTAGTCCTTCAGTATTTGGAGAACTAACGTTTATTGCTGCGTAATCACAATATGGAATTAATAATTTTAGAGAAGTTAAATAATCATCTTTTGCTTGAGATAAACCTGTAATTTTTGACTTCCCGAAATTTATCCCTAAACAAATATTCTCCCTGTTTTTTTTAAACTCAATACCTTGTTCGACAAAGTTTTTAACTAGATTTTCAGCACCATTATTATTGAAACCCATTCTATTTAATGCTGCTTCTTCTTCTGCCAATCTAAATAACCTTGGTTTGGGATTTCCATTCTGAGCAAATTTAGTTACTGTACCAAGCTCAGCAAATCCAAAACCAAAATCTTTCCATATATTTGCGGCATTTCCATTTTTGTCAAAACCCGCAGCTAAACCAATTGGATTACAAAAATTTATTCCACATATGTTTTGAGTTAACCTTTTATCAACTACAGAAAATTCTTCATTTAGATTTTTTAAGATAGAAGATACTATAGGCCAATTATATTTTCTTGAACTGAATGACAGGAGACTAAGAGATAAATTTGTTAAGTATTCTGCATCAATTCCAGAGTCTTTTTTTAATACAGGGGTAATCAAGTTTTTATAAAGATTTTTAAATCCCCCCTTCTTATCATTCATAAAAAATTAGGCTTCTTTTTTTTCTATTATCCAATATTTTTTATCTTTAGGAATCAATCTCCAATTACGCCATTCAAAAAGTGAATATTGTTTTATCTTTAACTGGTTTTCATCACCTAATAAGGTTTCTAGTTCAGGGGAACTTAACAGGTACTTTTTTTCTGCAAATTTTTGAATTAATTCATTGCGGGAAAATAATTCCTGAATTTCTACAGGTGCATTTTTTTCAAAAAAATCAACTGAGGATTCTATTTTTTTTAAGTTACTTTCTATAGATATACCTTTGCTGTAATTAGTTGCAATTTTATCAACCCTATCATTTTGCTTATCCCCGCTATGACCTTTAACATATTCCATTACAAGGCCATTAATTCTTAATTGATCAATTTTTTGCCATAGATCAAGATTTTGAACTGGTTTCCCTGAACTTGTTTTCCATCCATTCTTCTTCCAATTAATAATCCATTTTGTATAACCCTCTATTACATATTTACTATCAGTTCTTAGTTTAAAGTTCTCTTTTAATTTGTAGGTTTTTAATTTCTCAAGAGTTTTTATAGCGGCAGTGAGTTCCATTCTATTATTAGTAGTATTTTGCTCGGAACCACCTATTTCTAATTCGCTGTTATCCTCAAAAATTATTAAACCGCCCCAACCACCTGGGCCTGGATTACCACTGCAGGCTCCGTCAGTTGCGGCTTCAATCGCAATACTATCACTATTCATAATTTTTGAAGCCGATATTAAGGTTATCGGCTTGAAAAAATGTACTCTTATTTAAGTGTAACTTTACCGCCAGCTTCTTCAATCTCTTTCTTTAAAGATTCAGCATCTGCCTTGGCAATTCCTTCTTTTACTGTTTTTGGTGCAGATTCAACAAGTGCTTTTGCATCGCCAAGACCTAGACCAGTTGCATTTCTTACAACCTTAAGTACTTTGATTTTTGCAGCTGCATCAAAGCTTTCGAGAACTACATCAAATTCAGTTTTTTCTTCAGCAGCGCCACCATCTGCGTCACCGCCAGCTGCTCCTGGAGCTGCCATGACTACACCTGCAGAAGCTGCAGCAGATACACCAAAAGCCTCTTCAATTTGCTTTACAAGCTCCGATGCTTCTAAAAGTGATAGAGATTTTAATGATTCAAGAATTTCTTCAGTTTTTGCGGACATTTTCTTAAAGTTAATTAGGTTTTGAATTTAGGATTCTGATTTTTCAGAATGTTGTTGAAGTGATCTAGCAAGTCCAGAAGGTACTTCATTAATAGAGATCGCAATTTTTGTTGCAACGCCATTAAGAGCGCCAGCAATTTTTGCCATCAATACTTCTTTAGATGGAAGACTTGCAATTTCTTTTATTTCGGAATCGCTTAGAAGTCTGCCTTCAAATAAAGCTCCTTTGGTTTCGGATTTTTTGGTGTCTTTTTGAAAAGATTGGATAGCTTTTACAGCACCACCAACATCTTCTTTGATTAAGACAAAAGCATTTGTTCCGGTCAGTAAAGATTCAAGATCGTTCCAATTACTATCTCCATCAATAGCTTTACGCATTAATGAATTTTTAGTAACTTTGCAAATGCCGTTAGTTGTTTGCAATCTAGATCGCAAATCTGACATCTCTTTGATAGTTAAACCTTTATAGTCAAGAACTACAGCCATTTCCGAGTCGTTTAATAGAGATTTAATCTCAGTAACGATTTGTTGCTTATTCTCTAGTGTTCGGCCCATTGATGTTTTTTGGATCGTAATTTAGGGAGAGCAGGAAATGCGGCAAAGTCCTTTTAAAGAGGCCGCTTTTATTAGATCCAAAAAGAAATAATTTAAGACGAGTCCTCGGTAGGAATTAAAAATTTAGAATAACTAAATTAACCTACTTTCTTTGGCCGTATTGTTGCACTTTAAATTATACTACAAAGCGTTAACCTTCAGGTTGGTAATCTTGTACAGCATTTATGTCAACTTGAACTGAAGGCCCCATTGTTGAAGTTACATAAAAAGTTTTCCAATACTTTCCCTTAGCTCCACTTGGTTTATTTTTATCAATTGATTCTTGTAAGGTTTTTAAGTTATCAAATAGAGCCTCTTTTGTGAAACTTGCTTTTCCAAAGCGGACATGAACGATTCCAGCCTTATCTGCTCTAAATTCGAGCTTACCAGCTTTGAATTCTTTTATTGCATTAGCAATGTCATTAGTTACTGTACCAGCTTTAGGATTAGGCATTAAACCTCTAGGTCCTAAAACTCTTCCTAATTTTGCAACCTTTGGCATCATATCTGGAGTGGCAATAAGTAGATCAAACTCCATATTTCCTTTATTGATGCTTTCCACTAGGTCTTCTTCTCCAAATAAATCTGCACCAGCAGACTTAGCTTTCGATACATTCTCACCACTTGTAATTACTGCAATTTTGATGCTTTGGCCAGTACCATGTGGCAATGCAACAGTGGTCCTTAATTGTTGATCAGTATATTTTGGATCAATACCTAAACGTATATGTGCTTCAATAGTTTCATCAAATTTTGCATTAGCATTTTCCTTGATAATACTAAGAGCTTCAAGTGGTGCGTAAATGCGATCTTCTATCTTTGTTGATAGAGCCGCCATTCTTTTGGATAGTTTTTTCATAATAATGTTGGGTGCAAACGGTTATTAACTAACCTCCCCTAAATAGTGAGAAATTTTGTACTGAACTCAATCAGTGATAGAGACGCCCATATTACGAGCAGTACCCTCAATTACTTTCATTGCTGATTCAACACTAGAACAGTTTAGATCAGGAAGCTTAGTTTTGGCTATTTCTTCTAATTGAGCTTTACTTATATTCCCAACNGAGCCTTTTGCGGATTCACCTGAACCTTTCTCTATAGCNGCTGCTTTTGTTATTAAGACGGAAGCAGGAGGTGTTTTTTGTGATAAAAGTAAAGCTTCTATCTTCAAAAACAGAAATCTCTACTGGAA
>MWOS01000112.1 GCA_002026165.1 Prochlorococcus sp. HOT208_60m_813G15 | reverse complement strand
GTAAATAAAAAAATATTAGAAAAAATTAAAGAAATTGCTGTTCTCAATGAAAATGACTTTATTTTAGAAATTGGTCCTGGTAAAGGAGCTTTAACATCTACGTTGTTAGATTCAGAAATTAAAAAATTACATGCAATTGAATTAGATAAAGATTTAATAAATTTATTAAATGATAAATTCAATAATAATGATAAGTTTTCACTTCAGCAGGGAGATATTCTTTCTGTAAATTTAGATTCGATTAATAAGAAGATTACAAAAGTGATTGCAAATATTCCTTACAATATAACTGGCCCAATATTGGATATTTTCATAGGTCGATTGGGCATCATAAGAAACTATAATTACGAAAAAATAATATTTTTGATGCAGAAAGACGTTGTAGATAGGATTTTGTCAAAAGAAGGTAGTCCCAATGCTGGTGCGCTTAGTATAAGAATGCAACTATTATCAAAAATAAAAAAAATATGTGATGTGCCGCCTTCATCATTTAGTCCGCCTCCAAAAGTTTTTTCTTCTTTAGTAGTTTTCGAACCAATTAAAAATGATTTAAGATTAGATATTAGTCTAGAAAAATATATAGATAAACTTCTTCGAATTTCGTTTAATTCAAGAAGAAAAATGCTTAGAAATACTCTTAATTCGATACTTTCAAATGAAGAGATAAATGAATTATCTGAATCTTCAAAAGTTTGTTTTAATTTAAGACCACAAGATATTTCAATTGACCAATGGATTAAGCTTGCAGAAAATTGTATTAAAATTAAAAAATAAAAATATAAGTATATGCAAGATTTAGCTAAAACAAAAATTAATATAAAATCTCCTGCCAAAATAAATTTGCACCTTGAAGTTATTGGTAAAAGAGAGGATGGATTTCATGAGTTAGCAATGATTATGCAAAATATCGATCTTTCTGATTATTTAGAATTTGAAATTAATAATGAAGGTTTAATTAAACTTGAGTCTGATTGTAATGATTTAAGCCTATCTGATGATAACTTAATTGTTAAATCTGCAAATATATTAAGGAAAAAATCAAATATAGATTACGGTGCGAATATATTTTTAAGAAAAAATATTCCAATTGGCGCAGGATTAGCTGGTGGATCCAGTAATGCAGCAGCAACATTAATTGGTCTTAATAAGTTATGGGATTTGAACTTAGATCAAGAAACATTATGTTCATTAGCATCAACCTTAGGATCTGATATTCCCTTTTTTATAAATGGCGGTATTCAATTATGTTTTGGAAGAGGAGAAATTTTGGAAAAATTAGATTCAATCTTTGAATATGGAGTAATTCTTTTAAAAAATCGAAATGTATCAGTATCTACAGCTGAAACTTATAAAAAATATAGTAATAAATTTTGTGATAAATATCTTACTGATAAAGAAATGATTGAGAACATAAGAAAAAATTTAAGAGATAATGGTTTAAATAACTTAAATTATAATAATCAACATTTATCTATTAAAAATGATTTGCAGTTAGTTGTTGAAAATGAAAATGATTCTGTAAAACAGGCATTATATTTACTTTCTAAATTAGAAAATTGTCTCACATTTTCTATGAGTGGATCAGGACCTACATGCTTTGCACTATTTAAAGATATAGAGATTGCTAAAGAAGAATTAACTGCAAATTATAAATTTTTTAGAAATAAAGGTTACGATTCATGGGTTTGCACTTTCCTTGAAAAGGGAATAACATTCATTTAAATTTTTTTATACAAAATTTTATTGTGTCTGATAATAGTAATGAAAATATTGAAAAAAACATTCCCGAAAAAGGACCGGTAAATTTTATTGTAGGATCATTAACAAGTTTTTTATTATTTATATTTTTTTATTTTTTAAGTAATAAAATTGCAATTTATTTTTCAGTACATAAACCATCTAATTCTTCTGAAATAGTCCAAAATATTTCTTCTAGTATTAATACCTTAATAATTGGATTATCATTTTTGCTAACTTTCTCTTTTGCTTTTATAGGTATAGGACTTTTTATTGTATTTATTCGCAGTTTTTTTCTGAAGAAAAATTGAATTACCAATATTATTAAGTAAACACTTTCTTTTTAATGTCTTTACATGACTTAGGCCTTTTAGTTCTTTTGCTGTCACCTGGCATGATTTTATCAATATTACTACTCATAACCTTCGCTGAAGGAGGTTGAATTATTCAAAGTGGTAGGATTATATATGTGATTAATTAGGTAATTAATTGTGGCTGGAACATTATTATTTAATGCTTTGAAAGAGGCAATTGATGAAGAAATGGCAAATGATGTAAATGTTTGCGTTATGGGGGAAGATGTTGGTCAATATGGAGGATCTTATAAGGTAACTAAGGATTTATATGAAAAATATGGAGAGTTAAGAGTCTTAGATACTCCAATTGCAGAGAATAGTTTTACGGGTATGGCTGTAGGTGCAGCAATGACTGGTTTAAGACCAATAGTAGAAGGAATGAATATGGGTTTTTTGCTTTTAGCTTTTAATCAGATATCAAATAATATGGGTATGCTTAGATACACAAGCGGAGGAAATTATAAAATACCAGCAGTAGTTCGAGGACCTGGAGGAGTTGGTCGTCAACTTGGTGCTGAGCACAGTCAAAGACTTGAAGCATATTTTCATGCAGTTCCTGGTATAAAGATTGTTGCATGTAGTACACCCACAAATGCTAAAGGTTTAATGAAAGCAGCTATAAGAGATGATAATCCGGTTCTATTTTTCGAACATGTTCTTCTATATAATTTGTCTGAAGAATTACCTGAGGGTGATTATACTTGCGCTTTAGATCAGGCTGACGTTGTAAAAGAAGGCAAAGATATTACTTTATTGACTTATTCAAGAATGAGACATCACTGCCTTAAAGCTGTTGAAGAATTAGAAAAAAAAGGAATAGATGTTGAGTTAATAGATTTAATAAGTTTAAAACCATTTGATATGGAAACCATCTCAAAATCAATAAGAAAAACAAATAAAGTAGTTATTGTTGAAGAATGTATGAAGACTGGAGGTATTGGTGCAGAATTAATTGCCTTGATAACAGAAGAGTGTTTTGACGATCTTGATGCCCGACCAATTAGATTATCTAGTCAGGATATTCCAACTCCTTATAATGGAAATCTCGAGAATTTGACAATAATCCAACCACATCAAATAGTCGAAAAAGTTGAAGATTTAATTAGTGGGAGTATATAGACAATGAAAAGAAGGCAAGGTTGGCTTTTTTTTATTATATTTCTACTTACTTTATCTGTTTATCTATTAATAAATTATCCTTTACAGTTGGGATTGGATTTACAAGGGGGTTCTCAACTTACTCTACAAATTATTAAAGAGGAAGGTAAGGTAACAAGGGATGAACTTGAAGCAGTTAATTCGGTTATAGATAAGCGCGTTAACAATTTAGGAGTTTCTGAGTCTAATTTGCAAACCCTCGGTGGAGATCAATTGATTTTAGAATTACCAGGTGAACAAAATCCATTAGTTGCTTCAAGGGTATTAGGTAAGACTGCTTTATTAGAATTTAGAACCCAAAAAGAAGGAACATCTATAGATTTAAAAACCCTGCAACTACAGAGATTGACAATTAAAGAATTAATTGAACAATATTCCTTTGCAGAAAAAAGTCAAAATGATAATAACTTAAAAGTTATTCAAGAAGATCTTAAAAATATAGAGCAAGAATTGAATTACTCATCTACTAGTAATGATTTATATGGGAAGTTAATTGAAATCAAAAAATATGTTGATAAAGAAATTACAAATTTATTTATTAAAACAGACTTATCTGGTAAAGATCTTATTAACGCAGGAAGGAGACAAGAACAAACAAATAGTAATTGGGAAGTTTTATTAACTTTTAGTAATTCAGGAGGTGAAAAGTTTGCAGAAATTACAAAGTCAATTGCTGGCACTAATCAACTATTGGGTATCATTTTAGATGGTGAATCAATTAGTGAAGCCAGTGTTGGTAATCAGTTTGCTAGTACTGGGATTACAGGTGGATCAGCAACAATAAGTGGTAATTTTAGTGCTGAAAATGCTAGAGAATTAGAAGTTCAACTTAAAGGAGGCTCATTGCCATTGCCAATTGAAATAGTAGAAACTAACACAATAGGGGCTCTATTGGGATCCAAAAATATTTTAAAAAGTCTTTATGCAGCTATTAGTGGGTTAATTTTTGTTGGTATTTTTATGATTTTTAATTATAGAATTCTTGGTTTTGTTTCCGTTCTTTCTCTAGTAATTTATGGTTTCTTTAACTTAGCCATATATTCTCTAATTCCTGTAACTTTGACTTTACCTGGAATATCTGGGCTTATACTTAGTATTGGTATGGCTGTTGATGCAAATATTCTAATATTTGAGAGAATTAGAGAAGAATTATATGATGGTAATACTCTTACAAGATCTATTGATAGCGGTTTTCAGAGAGCTAATTCATCCATAGTTGATGGCCATATTACAACTCTTCTTAGTTGTTTTGTATTATTTTTATTAGGAACAAATTTTGTTAAGGGTTTCGCGGCAACATTAGGTATTGGAGTCTTAATAAGCTTGTTTACCTCATTAAATTGTTCTAAAAATATTTTGCGATTTTTTACAACATATCAATCTTTGAGACAGAAAGATCTCTATCTGCCAAGGAATAATTTTTCAAACTAAATCTTTTATTTCTAATTTCCCATGAAATACAATCTTGAACTAATAAAAAATAAAAGAAAGATAATTGGGTTTTCAACTGTTCTTATTTTGTTGAGTCTTTTAGGGATTTTATATTCTACTTTTAATACTTCTTATAAAAAACCTATAAATTTAGGGATGGATTTTGTTGGGGGAAATGAACTAAGAATAGAGAGAATTTGTAATGAGGAATGTTCTAATTTTTCTCCTGATTCGGTTTTAGAAAATCTAAGAGAGAACTCTAAAAATAAAAACTTATTAAATAACATAAAATTACAATCCCAAAATAATAATAAATTGATTTCAATAAGAACACCTTATTTGAGTATCCAAGAATCAAATAATCTTATTACTAATCTTGATAATATTATTGGACCTCTGAATTATGAGAGTAAGGATTCAAGATTAATAGGTCCAAAGCTTGGGAAAAGATTACTTACTAATTGTGTTACTTCATTATTAGTTTCTTTATTTGCAATTTCTCTATATATAACCATAAGATTTGATAAAAAATATGCATTATTTGCATTATTAGCTTTATTCCATGATTTATTTATTGTTTTCGGTATATTCTCTTGGTTGGGAATTATATTATCCGTCGAGGTAAACAGTTTATTTGCTGTGTCCTTGCTTACTATTGCTGGCTATTCTGTAAATGATACAGTTGTTATATTTGATAGGATTCGTGAAAATTTAAAATCAAAGAAAGAAGGCTATAACGAAACTATTCAATTATCAGTTAACGAATCATTTAGAAGAACAACTTTTACGAGTATTACAACCCTTATCCCTTTATTAAGCATAATTTTATTTGGATCTTACTCACTATTTTGGTTTTCTTTGGCCTTATCATTAGGAATTATAGTTGGAAGTTATTCAAGTATTTTATTGGCTCCCTCTTTATTGCTTAAAGACTGAGATTAGGCTTCTAATTTTATGAAATTGAATTACTACTTGATAATTTTATTTTCTCTAGTTTTAATAGATCTTTCTACTGAGCTAAGAATATTATTTGATCATTTTACTTTTAATTCACTATATTTTGCTATTGGTAAACATCCCTTAGCTTTCTTTATACTTTTTTCTTACCCATATTTATATAAAAAAATAATGTAGTTTTTAAATATCTTTAAATGATTCTTTGATTAAAACCTGAATTACCACAGCTAATGGAAGAGAAAGGATTAAGCCTAATGGACCAAAAATGAAGGTAAATCCAAATTGTGATATTAATGTTAAACCAGGAAGTAAGTTTGCTTTTTTCTTCATAATAGATGGCATTATTATATAACTTTCAATATTTTGAATGATTACATATGCTCCTAAAACAGCCAGTGGTTTCCAAAAATTATCTAGTAATGCAATTGAGATTGGAAATATCCCACTAATAACTGGACCTATATTTGGAATAATGTTAAGAACCATTGCTATTAAAGCATTTGAGACAACATATTTGACGTCTAATATAGACAAAACTATTAATGATAATAGACCTACTGATAATGAGCTTATAACCATAGAAAAGGTCCAATTTGCTAATGCAATATTGCATTTTTCCAGAATATTTCTAAATTTGTTGCGATAATTTTTTGGAATTAAAAGAAGTATATTTTCTTTATATTGTTTTGGTTCAATAGAAATCATCAAACTCACTGCTAATACGAATATTAATTTCAAAAGACCTGAACCCAGATTCCCCGCTATATTTATTAAATTCTTAAAACTTTCTTGAATAGCTTTTGCAATAGTTGAAGCATCTGGAATGGTAACTACATTATTTAAAAGACTGAATATGTCTATAACATTTTCTGATTGTTCTCCATATAATAAGCTATTAAATTTGTTCAAATTTGTATTAATCAAAATATTTATTTTTGATAAACCATTTGGAATATCAACTAGTATTTCATTGAATTCTTTTATAAAAGGAGGCAATACAAGAATGAAAATAGTAAATACTATTACTGATATAACGGTTAAGACAAGAAACAAAGAAAGCGATCGGGGGATTTTCAAGCCCTTTTGTATTTGATTACATAAATTACATACAATATTTGAAATAACTAAAGAACAAATTATTAAGAGGAGAAAATCTCTTAAAGTCCATAGTATTAAAGAAGTGATTAAAATTACTAATAACTTGAAATATGATGAACTATTCAATTTTCAGAACATTCTACTTCTTCTCAGAATATCCTAATCCATTTGATTTGGCATAACTATTTGCAAATCTCATAAATCTCTCAAAGTCTGATGTATTCTTCCAAATATAAACTGCTTCTAAAAATATGGGTTCTCCATCAACAAACTTTACTTTAACTTCCCTAGTTAGTATTTCACCTTCGGAATCAATCATACGCATACCCGTGATTTCACCGTCTGTAATTGAAGATAATGCCTGAGGTTTTTCAAACAAAAATAGTGCTTGGCCGGTTGTACCATCCTTACTCCTAGTCAGTCTTATTTCAGGCACTACTGGTTCATCGGTTCCTTCATAAAATTGTATTTTTGCAGTTTTATTTGCGGTCATAATATTCTGTCAATAATTTTCTATCTTAGGAAATATTTTTCACATTCGTTTGTAATTATTTTATAAAACATTATTTATTAACTCTAGAATCCTTTCATCATATTTTTTATCGGTTAAATCTAATAACTTTATATTTGTCTTGCCAACCTTTTCAAATTCATAACACTTATCGTAATAATCTAGAACTGATCTGCAAACTAAGTCCCATTTCTCATTGTCAATTGATTCTAGAGCTATTTTTGTTCTTTGCGGTCCTAATCTTTTTTTTATCCTTAATACAGATTCTTGGAGTTCCTCTTTCTTAAAAACACTATAAGTATCTATCAACTCATCTAACCTGTTAGATTCACTTCTTATAATTTCAATTCTCCTAGAATTTTTCATCTGATTGAAGAATTCATGAGGGACTTTGCATTTACCTATATTTGCACTTTCAGCTTCTACAAAAATATTATTAGAACATTTAAAAGAATTTAATTTTTCCGCAATTATATTTTCAAATTGTTCATTCGAAGGTTGTTCTCTCATTCCTAGACCTCCAAATGTACTTCCTCTATGACAGGCAAATCCTTCAAGATCAATAGTTTGATATTTATATTTCTCTAGTAATGATAATAATCTTGTCTTCCCTGTTCCTGTTTTCCCGCCAATAACTACTATATTCATTTTTTTTGAGAAACTATCTAATACCCACCTTCTATATATTTTGTATCCTCCCTTAAGTGTTATTGGATTTAATTTGTATTTTTCTAGTAGCCAAGCAATGCTTTGTGAACGCATTCCTCCTCTAGAGCAATATATTTTGATAAGAAATTCATTATTTTTATTATGAATAGTTTTATAAGAATCAATATTCATGAATAAATTATCAAGAAGTAATTCCATTTTCTTTTCAAAAAATTTTAATCCCTCTATGACTGCTTTTTTTCTTCCTTCTTTTTTATAAATCGTGCCAATTATAGTTCTCTCATCATTATCAAATAGTGGAATGTTAATAGAATTAGGCAGGTGTCCTTTATAATATTCACCTGGGCTTCTAACATCTATAAGTGGTCCTTTAAAACGTCTAAATTTCTCTAGTTCTTTTCTTTTGAAACACATGGATAGTTTTATTTTTTTAGAATGATTTTTTAAAATGAATAACAAAGAACAAGATATCTATAATGCTACATTAAATCTGATAAAAAAATTTGTAGATTCCAATCAAAGAAAAAGAATAAATTCATTATCTCAAATAGAATCTGAAATCGAAAATATTTTTAATCTTGGACCTTCACTGTTTGATCTCTTTGATAGAGATGGTGATGACTGGGCTGCTGGTTGGATATTGCAAGTTTTAAAAAAATTTAAGCCTGAATTCTTTGAAAATTCAAAATTCAATAATTGGTTTAATACATATTCAGATATTGATATTAATTATGAAGATTTGCAATTAAAGTTAGTTGAGCAAAAATTTGAAGAGGCAGATAGATTAACAAGTTCCTATTTGCGGAAATTAGCTGGAAAATTAGCTGAGAAACGTGGATATGTTTTCTATAGTGAAGTTAAGAATATGTCTGGTAAGGATCTACAAACAATAGATAGATTATGGACTATTTATTCTACTGGTAGATTTGGATTCTCAATTCAAGCAAAGATATTAAAATCAGTAGGTAAAAAATATGAATTAATGTGGCCGAAAATAGGTTGGAAAAAAGAAGGCTTATGGACTAGATATCCTGGATCTTTTAGCTGGTCATTGGATGCCCCTGATGGACATATGCCTTTAATAAATCAATTAAGAGGTGTAAGACTTATGGACTCCATCCTACGGCATCCTGCAATTGCAGAGAGACATGATAATGTTCTTTAAATTAAGGTATTTAATAAGTTAAAATTAAGACAGTATCAAAATATTATTATGTCCTTACTTCGGGGCAAAAATATTTTAAAAAAATTTTTTAAAAGACCAAAGATAAACTGGTCAAACTATGAATTTGAATCATCATTACAGTTAAATGAATTTGTCGATCAATTATTAGAACCTATTAAAAATTCTCAATCAAGCTATCTTATAAAACTTGGTTTACATGAAGCTTTAGTTAACGCAGTAAAACATGGAAATAAATTAGATCCTAAAAAAAATATTAGAGTAAGAAGAATAATCACTCCTAATTGGTGTGTTTGGCAAATTCAAGATCAAGGTAATGGTTTAGAAATAAAAAAAAGAGACTATAAGTTACCAAAAAAAATAAGTAGTGTAAATGGCCGTGGCTTATACATTATTAATGAATGTTTTGATGACATTAGATGGAGTAGTAAAGGTAATAGGCTTCAGTTGGCTTTAAAAAGATGATTTTTACTAGGGCAAGGTTGATCTACGTTAATTTCTTTTAACCATTTAATACTTTCTTCTATATATTCAATAGTTTCCTTCTCATTGCAAGAAATAATTAATTGGCATAATCCCGCGGAAATTAGTTCTGCTGATCTTTTATATTTATTACCTTTATCTTTATGCCATTTAGAATGATCAATTTTTAATTTGTCATTAAGACTTTGAACAAGCTGAATTGTATCTTTATCCCAATAGGTCATAGAAGTTTTTATTTACTTTACCGCAGACCAAACTTTGGTCATAAAAAAGGAATTTGATTTTACATTTTTAAATCCTACATCCTCAATTTTAGAATTTATATCCTCTTTTATGTAATCACAATAAAAAGGCTCATGAAATGATTTATAGAAGTTTTCCATTACAGATGTAAAGTCAGGAGAATCACTTATTTGAATTGAATCAGCTAAAACTAATATCCCCCCAGGTTCAAGAACTCTAAAAAATTCATTTAATACTTTAGCTCTAATTGTTCTAGGTAATTCATGAAATAAGTAAACACAAGAAATGCATTGAAAACTATCATTTTCAAAAGGTAATTCCTCAGCATTACCTTTTATTAACTCAATTAAATCTCCATCTAAATCTGAAATATATCTACTTGCCTCTTTTAAGTATGAATCAGATAAATCAATTCCTGTAATTTTTTCTTTAGGAAATGCTGCTCTTAATTGTTTTAATGTTCTTCCTGATCCTGTAGCCACATCAAGTATTTTTATAGAACTTTTTTTTCTATCGCTAAACATTTCAAGTCCTTCTTTTATTGGCTTAATTATTCTTCTCCTCATTGAGTCAGCACTACCATTGAAAAGTATTTCTACTTGTAGGTCATAAATACTTGCTGAAAAATCTGATAAATAACCATCTGTTTGATGATGGAAGTTTCTCAAGTAATATTGAGGATAATTATCCTTATCAATTGATTTTGGAAGATCATCAAAGTTTTGTTTTCTGCGTCTATCCCATGTGTTAGGCATATCGAGCCAAATTTTAGGATATTGAGTTAGATATCTCAGCCATGGTTCGTCAAACAATAATTTTTTTGGATATATATTTTTTTCTGCATCATTCCAATCTTCTTCTCTTAAGATATCCATTGAATTTTGGATTTGCATTAGAAGATCCTTATCTATATTAAAATTTTCAAGCTTTGAATCGGGAAGAATAAGATTCATTAATCTTGAACTGATCTGCTTGTGAGCGAAACCTGCAATGCTTTTACTTTGTTGTAGCGTTTTATATGCAATTTTTGAAATAGATTCCCTAGCCATTTTTCAATTTATATATATATATTCCAACAAAAAAAAAATCAATTTGAGAATATTTTGTGATATTTCTCAAATTGATTATTGTAAACTAATTTCTTCTTTTAATTATGCATCGTAATACATGAAGAATTCATGGGGATGAGGCCTTTGTCTTAGTTGTTGTACCTCTTCGTATTTTATATCGATAAAGTTATCAATAAAATCTTCAGTAAATACTCCACCGGCTAATAAATAATCCTTATCTGCTTTTAGCGCGTTAAGCGAGTCATTTAGAGATGAAGGTACTGTATCAATTTTTGCAAGTTCATCAGCTGGAAGTTCAAACAAATCTACATCTACTCCATCACCAGGATCAATTTGATTTTTAATTCCATCAATACCAGCAAGCATCATTACAGAGAATGCTAAGTAAGGATTTGCAAGTGCGTCACCTGATCTGAATTCTAATCTTTTAGCTTTAGGGCTTGGACCTGTTAAAGGTATTCTTACCGCAGCTGATCTATTACCTTCAGAATAAACTAGATTTACAGGCGCTTCGAATCCTGGAACCAATCGTTTATAACTATTTGTAGTTGGGTTAGTAAATGCTAGGAATGAAGGCGCATGTTTAAGTATGCCTCCGATGTACCATCTTGCTGTTTGAGATAAGTTTGCATATGATCCTTCACCAAAGAATAGTGGCTGTCCACTCTTCCATAAACTTTGGTGAACATGCATTCCTGTTCCGTTATCGTTAAAAACAGGCTTGGGCATAAATGTTGCTGTTTTTCCATATTTTTTTGCAACATTTCTGACAACATATTTATAAGTCATAACGTTATCAGCAGCATTTATTAATGAATCAAATTTCATTCCAAGCTCGTGTTGGCCTGCACCAGCAACTTCATGGTGATGTTTTTCTGTGGGGATACCCAATTCACCCATAAGAAGAAGCATCTCAGATCTGATATCTTGAGCAGTATCATTTGGAGCTACTGGAAAATATCCTTCTTTATATTGTATTTTGTATCCTAAGTTTCCCCCTTCCTCAATTCTCCCGGTATTCCATGGCGCTTCAATAGTATCTACACTATAAAAACAACCACCTTCTTTAGAATCATATCTAACATCATCAAATAGAAAGAATTCTGGTTCAGGTCCAAAAAATGCAGTATCTGCTATACCAGTCGAGTCTAAGTATTTTAATGCCTTTTGGGCTAAAGATCTTGGACACCTATCATAAGGTTCCCCGCTTCTTGGCTCTTGAATAGAGCAAATCATACTTAGAGTTTTATGTTTATAAAAAGGATCTATCCAAGCTGTACTTGCATCGGGAACCATTGACATATCGGAGGCATTAATTGCTTTCCAACCTCTTATTGATGAGCCATCAAATGCCAAACCTTCTGTAAAAGAATCTTCCTCTATCATGTCTGAGGTAAGAGTCAAATGTTGCCATTTTCCATGAATATCAGTGAATTTTAAATCGATGAGTTCTATTCCTTCGTCTTTAATTTGACTTAAGACATCTTGAGGAGATTTAGACATAATTTTGTAATACCTTATATGAAATTAATAACATGATGATTCTTGTTATGTATCAACGGTAACTTTTTTTAAGACTTGATGTCTTCTTTTAGTATTTCAAGTCATAAGTTTAATAATTGTTTACCTAAATATTTAAATTGAATGAATTTCTTTAAATAAATATCGCTTATGTGTCGATATTAGTTTAATTTAAAAGTAATTGAATGTAATGCTTTGACAGAAGCAAAACTTATTTCGGCTTTAAATGAAGAGAATTTATCTCATTTCTCAAAAACTTATGTTCCCTCAAGACTTTTATTAGGTCCTGGTCCTTCAAATGCACATCCAGAAGTTCTAAATGCTCTTTCCTTAAATCCAATTGGTCATTTAGATGAAGCATATATTTCATTGATGTCTGATGTTCAACAACTTTTAAGATATACCTGGCAATGTAATAATCGTCTAACTCTTCCAATGAGTGGTACTGGTAGTGCAGCTATGGAAGCTTCAATAGCTAATTTTATAGAAGAAGGAGAAAAAATTCTTATCGCTAAAAAAGGATATTTTGGAGACAGACTTGTTGATATGGCCACTAGATATAAAGCAGATGTATCTGTTATGGAAAAACCTTGGGGTGAATCCTTTTCTTATGAAGAAATTAAGTATGAAATAGAGACTAAAAAACCAGCTATATTTGCAATTGTTCACGCTGAAACATCTAGTGGGGTTTTACAACCTCTTAACGGAATTGGTGATATATGTAGAAAAAATAACTGCTTGTTTTTAGTTGACGCAGTTACTTCCCTTGGGGCTCTAGAACTATTGATAGATGAATGGAAAATAGATTTAGCGTATAGTTGTAGCCAGAAAGGATTAAGCTGCCCGCCTGGACTAAGTCCTTTTACAATGAATAAGAGAGCTGAAGAAAAACTAAGTTCAAGAAAAACAAAAGTACCTAACTGGTATTTAGATTTATCTCTATTAAATAAATATTGGGGTTCTGATCGTATTTACCATCATACTGCCCCCGTAAATATGAATTTTGCTATTCGTGAAGGTTTACGATTAATTGCGAATGAGGGTTTAGAAAATGTTTGGAATAGACATAATACTAATGCAAAGAAATTGTGGAATGGTTTAGAAAGTCTTGGAATGGAATTACATGTATCAGAGGATTATAGATTGCCAACTTTAACCACAGTTAAAATACCTCCATCAGTTGATGGGGATGGTTTTAGAAATCATCTCTTAAGAAACTTTGGAATTGAGATAGGAAATGGACTTGGAGAATTATCCGGAAAGGTCTGGCGTGTTGGGCTAATGGGTTTTAATTCATGTGAGGAAAATGTTGATAGATTATTAAACCTATTTGATACCGAGCTTAAGAAGTTTTCTATTTTTGAGTCCTCAACTTTTTGAACCAAATCTGTAAAATTTGACTGCATTCATCTTCTAGGATACCTCCTATTATTTCCATTTTATGATGAGCACTTTCATGTTTTGATAGATCAATTGAACCACCCAATCCACCTCTTTTCTTATCGTAAGCCCCGAAAATAACTTTACCCATCCGTGCTTGAATAAGTGCAGATGAACACATAGTACAAGGTTCTAAATTTGTGATAATAGTACATTCATTAAATCTCCAATCATTTTTTATTAGAGATGCCTGTCTAAGTGCCATTATCTCAGCATGACCTAATGGGTCTTTATTTATATTCCTTCTGTTAACCCCTCTCCCGATACATCTTCCTCTCTCATCTAAAATTATTGAACAGATTGGTAGTTCAACTTTCCCAATTTCTTTAGATCTTCTTAATATCGAATTCATCCACAGAGTGTATTTTGAATTATTTGTTTTTTTTTGTTGTTCTTCATTACTATTTCCATTTTCAAAAATATATCTCATTTACCAAGATTGAGAATAGAATTATTAATAGATATCTTATCTGATGGCTGAAGATTTAATTAATAATAAAGATATATATTTCCCCTCGAATTTAGGGACTAATGACAAATTGATTACTCTTCTGAATAGAGCAAGTCAAACTCTTTGTGACTGGTTCTCTAAAGCTGATAAAAATGGTCCTTTACCTTTTGATGAGAGTTTTAATTGTATTATGCCTGCGGAGGATGGTAACACTGAGGAAGATTTGTTTTCTGATATTGAATCTCTTTTGAATAATTCATTTAATCCCGTTCATCCTGGCTCACTAGCTCACCTTGATCCCCCACCTTTAATTTTTTCTATTTTGGGAGATTTAATTGCTGCTGGTTTAAATAATAATCTTCTCGCTTACGAGTTATCACCAAGTGTAACCTTGCTTGAGGAATCATTATGCAAATGGTTTGCCAAGAAAATAGGTTTTAATAATTTCTCAGGAGGTATAGCTGCTAGCGGAGGTACATTAAGTAATCTGAATGCACTTATTGCCGCTAGAAATAATGCTGGATTAGGTACGAATCCTAATTCTGTATTACTTGTTAGTGAAGATGCTCATTCTTCTTTCGTTAAATGTATAAGAGTAATGGGTCTTGATACTAGGAATCTTGTCAGGATTAAAACTGATAATCAAGGTCGAATGGATATAAACGATCTGAGAAACTCATTAGATAAATGTTCAATAGAAAATAAAAAAATATTTGCTATTGTTGCCACCCTTGGGACAACTGTAAGAGGAGCCATTGATCCTATTGAAGAAATAAGTGAAATCTGTAAACAAAGGAACATATGGTTACATATTGATGGTTCAATTGGAGGGATTTTTGCTATAACTTCTATTCCTATAGAAGGTCTAAATAATATTAGTCAGGCTAATTCGATAACGATAAATCCACAAAAAATTATTGGCATAACAAAGACTTCATCTTTGTTATTGGTTTCAAATATGAGTACTTTAGAAAATAGTTTTAATACTGGACTACCATATATATCATCTAAAGATAATATTATAAATAGAGGAGAAATAGGCATACAAGGTTCTAGACCTGCAGAGGTAATAAAACTATGGCTAGGGTTACGTTTTTTAGGTCTCAAAGGAATAGAAAATATATTAAAGTCATCAATTAAAAGAAAAGATTTTTTTGTAAGAAATATTAGTAAAAATAAATTTGATATATATTCGGGTCCTCTTCATATTGTTTCTTTCTTACCAAATAAACTTGAGCCAAAAGACTCTGATGCATGGACTCAAACTAAAGTAAATGAACTAATTAATAATAATTTTATGCTTTCTAGACCAAAATTTAAAGGTAAATATTTTTTACGGGTTGTCATGGGAAATTACAATACAAAGGATTCTCATATTGAAGAACTTTTGAGACTTCTAAATGCTTAACTAATGAACATGGGAAGACCAAAAGTTATTGCAATAGTAACAGGGTTTATCTCTATAGCTATTTGCATTGCTTATTTACTATTAATAACTATCTTTGATTTCAGAACTTATCTAAATGATCAATTATCCAATATTAATTAGTAAATGGAGGCAAACTTTTATTTGATTTAAAATATTTTTTCATTTCAATTTTTGAAATAGCTTCTTTTACGAAATTATTTAAAATATCCTCTCTTTTACTTATCCTATAGATCTTATCTACTACTTCTTGAATTCCTCCATCTCCCCAATCTTGACCATTTTTAAAATATTCAATCAAACTTAGTCCTACTATTCTTATTAACCAGCCTGCTGTAACTGATTGTATAGATTTAGATAATATTATTTTTGTCAAGCTTGTAGCTAAAGCAGGAGAAAGAATGGCGAGACCCCCTTTTAGTATTCCTTGTTTAGCCAATGCGCTTAGCAATGAAGTCGCCAAATCTTTTGCATCTTTTTTTGTAAGCTTTATTTCATATATTTTTGATAACTCCATTATCATTTGAAGGTTTACGGAGGTAGTAGTAAGAAAATCAACAGCTGGTAGTGGATTAACTAGTATTACTCCTCCGGTTATCCACATATATTTATTAATCACTTTATTTGACATTAAATATCTTTGTTCTTGTACGAAATTTTTACTTTTAATACCTAACTTATTTGAGCGAAAAAGAATATTTTCCGCCAATAACTCTTCACCATTATTATCGAGGGTTTCAATTATTTCTCTAAATAAACTTCCTACCTCTGGAACTATATTTAAAGCATCGGATTTTGTATAGGGAGATTTTTGAGGGATTGCAATTGTTTGAACGACTGAAATTTTATTTTTTCTAGCTGATGTTATAGAAATTATATTTTCTTTGATAAGGTTATTTTCATATGTAGACCTCAAATCACATTTATTTAAAACTATTATTATTTTTTTTCTTAATTTTAATAATTCTTTAATTAAATAGTTTTCATATTTATTTATGTCCTGATCTAACACAAAAAGAACTAAGTCAGAATTTGATGCTTGTATAATTGTTGCTTTTTCTCTTTCTTCTCCTAATTTAGATGGTTCAAATAAACCAGGAGTATCAACTATATTAATGTTTCTTTTTAAAATTGGTATACGAATTTTATAGCTATTAATTTGTTTTGTTGTTCCTATTTTTGCTGAGGTTTGTCCGACAATATTTTTCAATAACGATCTTGCTATAGATGTTTTTCCTGACGAACCTGCTCCAAAAAGAGTAACTTTATAATCTCCTGTTTTTAATTGGGACTCTAGTTTATTTTTTTGGTAATTTAACAATTCAGATTTTACTTTATCGCTAATTTTTTTGTTAATTTTCTCGACTCCTTCCAAACTTATCTTGGCAGCACCATATGTATTTTTAAATGAAAGTGTATTTTTTTTATTTTTATATATAACTTTATAAACTATTTTTTTAAATAATTTTTTATCAAAATTATAAAAAGTATAAATAATTATAATTAAAAATAAAAGAGTATAAATATTTACTAGTCTTACAAATATCGAAAATAAAATATAAAGAAATAATATCAAAACTACATACTTTATATACTTTAATTTCAAGTAATTCATTTTATCGATTATTTTTAAAAATGTTATACAGTAAAATAATGAAACCAATATTAATAGATATATCAGCAATATTAAATACTGGAAAATTTATAATGTTTAAATTTATAAAATCAACTACAAAACCTCTATATATCCTATCTATACCATTACCAATAGTTCCTCCAAGAATAAAGCTATAAGAATATAGATCAAATGTGTTTAAAGTATTCTTCCTAAATATGAAATAAATAAGTAATATAGAAAAAAAAATACTTATTAAAGATAAAAAAACTCTACTTCCACTAAATATGTTAAATGCTGCTCCGTAATTTTTTACAAAGTCTAATTTGAATAAAAGAAAATCTTTATTAATAAATAATTTTTTATTATAAAACATTAAATATTTCGTAAATTGATCTATTAGAACAATAAAAATACTTAAAGATACAAAATATAATTTTGTTTTTATATTAATAATCATTATTTGCTACGTTTTAAACGTTCTATAGGTTTAATAAGTAATAAAAGTGGAAAAAGCATTAATAAATGATATCCAATCTTACCTAATGAGTATTTCCCTAAATTAAATAAAAATAAATTAATTTGATTGTAGAAAATAGTTTGTATGAAGTTGTAAAATATTCCAGTTATATGCATAGTACCTATTGCTATAAATCCATTTTTTAAAAAGTTTCTAACGTTTATTTTATTTCTAGTATTAAAATTATCAATTATATTGATTAATGGATATAAACCTAATAAATATCCAAAATTTGGAGTTAGCAAATAACCTATTGAACCTCCTTGATGAAAGACAGGAAATATAAATAACCCCAAAATTAAATATATAGAAAATGCTCTGAAAACAACCCTTTTGTCAAATATAAGAGTTAGCAAAATTATGGTTGGAATTTGCCACGTTATAGGCAACTCAAAGTTATTACTAGATTTATCTAGAAATGGTAGTGGGATATAAACAGGTAGCATTGTTGTTAATACTATTGATTGAAGACTCACCAGTATCTCAATTAATTTATATAAATTGAGCATGATTAAAACTCTATTTATAAACTTCTCAATGCAACAATTGGATCTAATTTAGAAGCTCTTTTTGCGGGTAAAACGCCAAAGATTAAGCCTATTGATCCTGAAATGATCATGGTCGAGAAAGTTGTTGTAATTCCTACAGATGCAGGAAGTGGTGTTATCAAAGATAAAAGAAAAACACCTGATAATCCAGTTGTTGTTCCTATTAATCCTCCAATTGAAGATAAAATCAATGCCTCAATTAGAAATTGAATTAATATATCTGACTGTTTAGCTCCTATTGCTTTTCTGAGACCAATTTCTTCAGTCCTTTCGCTAACAGAAACGAGCATTATATTCATTATTCCTATACCTCCAACCACTAAAGATACTGCTCCAATACCTGCCAATAAAAATGTTAGCCCACTTGTTATATTGGTAACTATATTCAATGCATCTTCTTGTGATCTAACTGCAAAGTCATCATCTCTAATTATTTTATGTCTTTGCCTTAATAAGTTAGTAATTTGAAATTTAGCGGCACTGGTTGAATTTTTATTTATCGCTTCAACACTAATGAAACTTAAACTTACACCATATGTAGGATCCTTCCCCGTAATTCTATTTACCATCGTGGTTAATGGAATATAAGCATTTTTATCTTGATTACTCCCAAATACAGCACCTTTAGGTTTTAATATACCGATGATTTCATAAGTATGATCTTTAATTCTAATTTTTCTTCCAAGTGATGATGATTTATCTTTGAAAAATTCATCTTTAAGATCAGGACCTATTACTACATAACTTCTTGCACTATTAACATCGCTTTCTGATAAAAATCTTCCCTTATCTACTTCAAAGCTTCTTACTTCAAGAAATTCAGGAGTTACTCCTGCAATTGATATATTTAGGCTTTTAGAGTTTGATTGTACTATTTCATTAGCAGAAATTTGAGGAGCAACTTTTTTAACTGTTGGGACTTGATTACTTATTGCTAATGCATCTTCTAAAACTAGGTTTTTAGGAAATGAAATACCTCTTCTTCTTGTGTCATTATTACCAGGAACAATGAATAAAACATTTGCACCTAAATTACTTAATTGGTTTTTTGCTAATGTTTGAGCACCTCTTCCAAGTCCAACAAGTGTAATAACTGATGCATTTCCTATAATGATTCCAAGCATTGTTAACGAACTTCTTAATTTGTTCGAAACTAATGTTTTTGTGGCCATGCCTAAGGCTTCTTTTATTGAGATATTCCTAGACATATTTATATTTATCTATTGCATCATCATCATCTTCAATTTGCCCCATGTAAATAACACCCTCATTAAGCTGAAGTGTAATAAGGTCGCCATTATTAATTTGATGATTATCCATATTATCTAAATTAC
Source organism: Prochlorococcus sp. HOT208_60m_813G15 (assembly GCA_002026165.1). Taxonomy (GTDB): domain Bacteria; phylum Cyanobacteriota; class Cyanobacteriia; order PCC-6307; family Cyanobiaceae; genus Prochlorococcus_A. Next base: position 3,619 of record MWOS01000112.1, on the reverse strand, counting down.
ATATCGTAGAGATTTTTTTATTATTTTTGTTAAACAAAACATAAACATCATTTACATTTTGATTGGTAACAATGCCCGCAATATTTTTACTTAGTGGAATATTTTTCATTAATTCCTCGGGAACAAATAAAATTTCTCCTGGACAAATTAAGGACATATCAAGATCATTTTTTATTATTCTTGCTTTACCAGTAACACCGATTTCCCCTATTGAAATTCCTCTTGATACAATTTTTCTTACTAAACCGACTTTTATTAAATCTGTAGAGCCGCTAATGCCAGTTAATGTACCTGCAGTTTGAACTACTAAATCTCCCTGATTTAAGATTCCCATTTCCTGAGCAATTTGCATCGCTAAACTAAAAGTTTTTGCAGTTCTTTCATCGTTTTTAACTACTATGGGAGTAACTCCCCAAACAAGTTGCAATCTTCTCGCTACACTCCTTTCTGTAGTGATTGCCAAGATAGGTGTTGGTGGTCTGAATTTACTTACATTTCGGGCGGTAGAACCTGATTTAGTTAAAGGGATAATAGCTCCTGCATCAAGTTGTCTAGCAATATTACTTACTGCTGCACTAATAGCATTTGGGATGGTACTGGGTAAGTGGCTTTCAATAGCCTTAAGTGGATAATCCCTTTCAATTCTTCTTGCTATGGTTGCCATAGTTTCAACTGCCTCTATAGGATAATCGCCAACTGCAGTTTCGTTTGAAAGCATTACAGCATCTGTACCATCCAGAATTGCATTTGCAACGTCACTAACTTCGGCCCTAGTTGGTCTTGGGTTAGAAGCCATAGAATCAAGCATTTGAGTCGCTGTAATTATTGGGATACCTAATGTATTAGCTTTTCTTATTAATTCCTTTTGTAAAAGAGGAACTTCTTCAGCAGGCATTTCTACTCCCAAATCACCTCTTGCAACCATAACCCCATCACATAAGGGTAATACTGTATCGATCTGATCAATTGCTTCAAATTTTTCTATTTTTGCGACAACTGGAGTTGAATGCCCATTCTTGTTTATTAAATCTTTTATCTCATTTATATCGGATGGATTTCTTACGAAACTTAGTGCTATCCAATCAACTCCTTCAGATAAACCGAATTTTAAATCATCTTTATCTTTTTCTGTTAATGCTTTTACTGATAATTGAACATCTGGAAAATTTACACCTTTATTGTTTGAAAGAACCCCTCCTACAGTTACAATGCACTCCAAGATATTAGCTTTTTTATCAACTTTATCTACAATCATTTCTATTTTTCCATCATCTAAAAGGATTCTTTTCCCTTCACTAACTTCTTGAGAAAGTTTGTCGTAGGTTACATTTGCAATAGTATTTGTACATTCGACTTCATCAGATGTGAGTGTGAATTTATCGCCTTTTTTAACTTTTACTGGCCCATCTTTAAAGCGACCTAATCGTATTTTAGGTCCTTGAAGATCTTGCAATATTCCAATATCTATATCTAACTTTTTGGATACTTCCCTTATGGTTTTTATTCTCTCAGCGTGATCTTTATGATCTCCATGTGAGAAATTTAATCTGAATGTTGTTACCCCAGCTTTAATTAAATTTGTAATTATCTCTTCAGATTGAGTTGCAGGGCCTATAGTTGCTACTATTTTTGTTCTTCTTTTTAAATCAATATTCGACATATATAGATAATATTGCTAGATATAAATAAATTTACCATACCCAAAGTTAGTTATTTAAGTCATGGATTTTAAAACTTATCAGAAAAAAGCTAGAGAAACAGCACAATATCCAGATTTAGGCTCAAATTATATTTATCCAACTCTTGGTTTAGTAGGAGAGGCTGGTGAGGTGGCAGAAAAAGTGAAAAAGATCATAAGAGATAAAAATGGAATATTTGATAACGAATCAAAATTAGGTATTAAAAAAGAGTTAGGAGATGTTTTGTGGTACATATCAAATCTTTGTACAGAATTAAATTTCAATTTAGAGGATGTAGCATTACAAAACCTTGAAAAATTAAAATTAAGAGTTGCTAAAGGAAATATAAGAGGTTCTGGAGATGATAGATAAGTTCAGCTATAACCTAAGCTTGCATACTGGAGGTTTGTTATTAAATTTTGTATAACATTTAAAAGTAAAAAAGCTAATAAGGATGAAATATCAAATCCACCTATTGGAGGGATAATACCTCTAAAAATGTTTAAATAAGGATCTGTGATAGAGGTTAATGCAGATAAAACACCGTTACTCCAATCAATACCTGGAAACCATGTAAGTAATATTCTTATTATCAATATGAAAGAATAAATTGATAAAGTTTGGCCCAGAACTGCAAAAATCTCAGATAACATTATCTTGACGTAATTTAATATATTCTAACATTTACTTATTATTGCTGTTTATTATTACTGCTTCCTATATTTGAGAGATATTCATTACTTACAGCAAAAGTTTGAAAAAACTTTTCTGATAATGATAACCAATATGATCTACCATCTTTTTGCTTTCGTTTGACGATAAATTTCTTTTCTAATAATTCCTTAATATGATCATAAGCACCTGAACCTCTAAGAAGTATTAGATCCGATTGTAGGATCTTTTTTTTGATTGCAATAGTAGCCAATGTCCTTAATTCGGATGTTTTCAAATCAGAAGGGAGTAAATCATCGACGAATTCATTCAGACTAGATTTTAGTTCGAGAGAAAAACTGTTATTAACTGCATTTAATTCAATAGCTGAGTTAGGATTAGAGTATTTATTTTTAAGATCTTTAATTGCATCATTTATTGAGTTTATATCAGAATTAGTAATTTCTGAAAGATCCTTTTTTGTTATTGGTCTGCCTTTCAAATATAGAACAGCTTCAACTTTAGTAACTAGATCTATATCAGATATTTGTGTGTTATTTAGATCAGATTGATTGATTTTAATTACCGAAATCTTACCTAATTTACCTTAAATTTAATCTGATGCACCAAGGAATAATTTATATGTATCGTTTTGAGTTTCATCCCAAAATTTATAGCCTAGAATTCTTACAAATTTATTCCACTCTAAAATCTCATTTTTATCGATTAAAACTCCAATAACAATTTTCCCAACATCAGCCCCATAATTCCTATAGTGAAATACGCTTATAGACCAATTAGATTTCATATTATTTAAGAAGTTTATTAATGCGCCAGGCCTTTCTGGAAACTCAAATCTGTATAAAAGCTCAACAAAGTTTCTATTATCCATTTCTTTAAAATTCTTTGGTAATCTTCCTCCTACCATATGTCTTAGATGATTTTTAGATAATTCATCATCACTTATGTCAATAAATGAGTACTCCGAATTTCTAAATAAATTTAAAAGAATTTTTTTATCATTTAATCCATAGACTTGAACTCCTACAAAGATCTGGGCATTCTTAGAATTCGACATCCTGTAGCTAAATTCAGTTAAATTTCTATTATCAAGTAACTTACAAAAATCAATTAAACTTCCAGCACGTTCAGGAATTTCAACAGCCATCATTACTTCTTTACACTCACCTAGTTCTGCTCTTTCTGCGACAAATCTAAGCCGCTCAAAATTCATATTTGCACCACATGCAATTGCAACCATTTTTTTATTTGAATGATTCGAATTTAAA
>MWOS01000111.1 GCA_002026165.1 Prochlorococcus sp. HOT208_60m_813G15 | reverse complement strand
TTGTTTTTGCCGAAACACTTGTGCCAGCAGCAATAGCAACTAAAGAAGTAAAGACCAAAGCTTTCTTAGCTATGTTCATTGATTTCATGAATTAACGAAAGACAACATATTTATAGCACTTAATATGAACACAAATACTCTTTAATTTAAAGCTTATCTTTTAATTAATTAGTTCTTAACCCTTTCTTAAACTAAATCTTGATTAGAGTTTTTTTCGTTTAGTTTTGAAAATATTTGAAATAAAGCATACTTAGATTTTTGACTTTTATTGATAAACATTTTGAAAATCATAGACAATTTCCCTTTAAATTTAAAAGGAGTTTAAGGTCTGTTTAAATTTTTCTTATTGACTTTATTTCTTACTCATTTCTTAACCTTAATTCGTTCTCATAAAGATGGATATATATCCATTTTTACGTGTTGAGGTTCATGAAACTTTTTCAAAAATTAATTGCTGCTCCTGCCATCCTTTCTATGGCTACAGGTTTCGCAGTAAATGCTTCTGAGATTAATCCTTCTGATCTTAGTAAATTTTCAAATTCTAGTAATTTAGTATCTTTAGGTGATTTTAAATCAGATACTTTATTTCCAGGAGATTGGGCTTACGATTCATTAAAGGATCTAACAAATAGCTCAAAATTCAACGGAAATTCAGTTACTCGTTTAGAAGCTGCTGCCGAATTAAACAATCTAATTGCTGGCGGTGAAGGCCTAATGAACGGAACTGCAATTGATAGATTAAGCGATGAGCTTGGTTCTGAGTTGGCAATAATGAAAGGAAGAGTAGATGGCCTTGAAGCTCGTGTAAATACAATAGAGGCTGGAAGTTTTTCAGATACAACAACTGCTTCATTTAAAGCTGCCTTTGTTTTCGGATCAGAAGATTCAGATGATGGTTCAGCTACTGCAAACGATACTGATGATGCGATTCAAGCTGGCTACAGTTTTGGGATGAAACTTACTACCAGTTTTACTGGAGAGGATAAATTAGTTACCAAGTTTGATGCTGGAAACTCAAAAGCTGGTTCCCTTTCTGAATTTGGTTTGAACAATACTACCGCAGATGCTCTAATAGTCGATGGAATTTCGTACACATTCCCAATCGGTGATATGACAGCATTTGTTGGAGATACTGTTGATGGAGGAAGTCTTTTCACTATTGCATGTGCATATGGTGGTCCATCTGACACATTAGATGATTGCGGTAATCCTAATGCCAATATTGGTAAAGGACAGAAGACAAATGCAGGTTTAAGCTATGATTTCGATAACGGATTTACAACTGCAGTTGGTTATTCAGGACTTGCGTCAGGTGTAATGACTGAGGAAAGTCTTGATCAATATGCAATTAATGCAGCTTACACAGGCGAAGAATACGGTATATCACTAACTCTCGCCACTGTAGAGTCATCTGCTACAGAAGAAGACACCTATACAGCTTTCAATGGCTATTACACTCCTGAAGGTTTACCTTCAATAAGTGTTGGTTATGAAATCGGTGATATCGGCGGAGCAGCTGATGGTGTTGATGAAAACACAAGCTTCTTTGTTGGTTTAACTTGGGATGAAGTAGGTCCAGGATCTGCCGGTGTTGCTTTAGGTCATAGTACTCGTGAAGGTTCTGATGAAGAGTACATGTATGAGGCATACTACGATTATCCAGTAAATGATGGCATGACAATCACTCCATTGGTATATGTTAAAGAAAATGCAACTGCAGGATCTGACGATACAACAGGTGTAATGGTTAAGACATCATTCAGCTTCTAAATTTAATTTAGAAAATCTCCAACACACAATAAAGGCCTGCGCTTATTGCAGGCCTTTTTTTAGCCTAAAGAAAGATTTATCGAAGAAAAATCATGTCCTGATATTTTTTAAATTTTTCCTATAAATCTGTATTCAGACAAGGAAAAATAGTTTCAAAAATTGCTCCACCATCCTTATGATTAAAAGCCTTTATAAAACCTTTATTGTTATTGATTATTTTTTTTGTTATTGAAAGACCTAAACCACTACCACTTTTCTTGAATTTAGTCCTTGATGGATCACCTCTATAAAAACGAGAAAAAATATCATTAAATTCATTTTCTTCTAATCCAATACCTTTATCTCTAACTCTCATAACAACCGAGCTATCTCTTTTAAAAATTTCAATTTGAATTTCTTCACTAGCTGGGGAATAACGAATAGCATTATCCAAAATATTTATAAAAGCTCTTTTTAAATTTTCATTATCTGCAGATATAAAATATTTTGTTGGTATCAATAGATTTATTTTTATATCTTTTTTTTCTGCAAGTGGTTTTAAGGTTTGCCAAGATTCCATCACTAAATCTGAAATAGATATTTTTTTATTTTTATTACAAGCCTCGCTACTTTCTAGCTTAGAAAGTTCTAAAGTTTCTTCGACCATTTTTCTTAATCTTTTAGATTCTTTCTTAAGTCTTTTAACAAGATATCTATCTTTCTTTGATACTACTTCTTCCAGTCTTTCGCCTATCAAAATAAGAGATGTAAGAGGTGTTTTCAGTTCATGAGACACATCATTGATTAATTGATTCTGTCTTTTTTTTATGGATTCAATTGATAATTTACTCTCCAACAATATTAAATAATTTTTTTTCCTTGCTCTAACAATATTTACAGAAATGGGTTCCCCCGAAATAGTGCAATCTAGGCTGATTGGGAAATCTTTTTTTCTTGAATATAGAATCTTATTTCTTAGTACTTCGAGCTCATTAATATCATTAATTGCTTTTCCAATAACATCTTTATATTTAATAAACTTAATGAGAGATAAACCTTTCTGATTGATAAATTTTATTGTTAGATCAGATGACAAAATCATCCATCCTTCAGATGAATAATCTAACCAAGATAAAAGTTGCTGGGGTTTAACTTTATCAAATGGAAAATCAAAAATTTGTTGGTTCTTATTTTTAGTCAGTTCAATATTGTTATTATTGTTTGAAAATCCTTTAACCTTGGTTTTCCATTTTTCATAAAAAAAAGTTAATACCTGTTGTAGTGTTTTCATTTTCATCCAAACTTATATCCAAAACCTCTTACAGTTTTCAAAAGTTTTGGCGCTGAGGGATCTTCTTCTAATTTTTCTCTAAGCCATCTAACATGAACATCTACTGTTTTAGTATCACCAATAAAGTCAATTTCCCATATTTTTTCAAGAATTAAATCCCTTGACCATACCCTTTTTGGACTTTTCATAAATAACTCTAATAATTTAAATTCTTTTGGAGATAAAGTTATTTCCCTATCAAAAGAAGTTACCCTACATTCTTCCAGAAACATTTTTATATGATTAAACTCAATGATTGTTTGTGTTTTGTCTATATATTTCTTATTACGTTTAGATCTTCTTATTAATGCTCTTGATCTGGCAATTAATTCATTTAAACCAAAAGGTTTTGTTAAATAATCATCAGCACCAACCTCTAATCCAAGAACCCGGTCTGATTCATTATCTTTAGCACTCAAAATTAATATAGGTGTATAATTTTCTTCATTTCTTATTTTTCTGCATAACTCTAATCCATTAAGCCCTGGCAACATCAAGTCAAGAATTATAAGGTCTATATCATTTCTAGTATTATCGCAAATAAAATCTGAGGCACTTAAACCATCTTTAAAAGTTAACACTTGAAAACCTTCGCCTTTCAATGATTCACTTACTGTCAGCCTAATACTCTTATCATCCTCTACAAGAAGAATTTTTGAGCCCTGCAAACTCTTATGATCTTTAATAGTCATTTGAAAACCCAACAAATTAATTTTATATAATCAAATTTATTTGATGTAATTATTTCATATTTACTTTACATTCGATGCTTATTTTTTATTTGATCTTATTTGCTTTTTAATTTGTCCTTAAACCTGTTTATTTAATATTAAAATGCTTCTTTAATTTTCCTCACACAAACATATTAAAGAAGCCTTTATTTAGAATTTTATTTTTGTTGTTACTCTTTTTTTATTTTGAGATTTGAATTCAAAAAGTCCTGTTTCAGTAAATATGGTCAACTCATCTCCAGATGTTTCTTCAATTGCAATTCCCTCAGACTCTAAATTTTTAACAAAAACATTCCCAATAAGTTTTAGAGATTTATCATCCTTGTCAAAAGAAAGCTTGTCAGAATAAGCCTCAAAATTACCATTATTGCTTTTAATAACTACATTTCCAATAGCCTCTAAATCACCTTCTAAAGTATTTACTTGAGAATCAGACGTAATTGTGTAATTAATTAATTCCTCAGCAAAAGAATATTCAGCTAATAAAAATAAAAACGATGCAAAAAATAAGCTTTTCATTTACTCCCAACCCTTTTCTGCATTTTGAATAATCCATTGTGCAAGAACCTTATCCTCTCCATCCTTTAATTTATTTTTATAACCTTTCATAAAACCAATCCCATCATTAGCAATTATTTTTATTGAATTTACATCTGCTATTCCTCTTTTTTCGAGGTCAGAAAGTTTTAATGATTTAGATCCTTTAAGAACGACTGATCCACCTCTTACATGACAGCCTGCACAAACATTTCTAAAAATTGTTTCTCCATCTCTAATATCAGAAGCCATTAGATATCTATTTTGCAAAGAGGTTTGAAAAATAATTATTAAAGTTATTAAAGGAATTACAAATAGAAATTTAAATATTTTCATATGATTTATTTCTCTCAAAACTAATTTAGCAATTAATTCTGAATCTTGATCTATCTACTTTAATAGCTCTACTGCTACGACAAGATTTCCTAATAATCCGTTCAAAATATTTAGCTGTTCTTTACTACCAAATGCTATTAATACCTGACCTGGTTGAAGTATGAAATTACCGCCAGGGTTCGTAAATAATTTTTCGTTCTCTTTTATAGCCAAAATTTTTGCCCCGCTTTTTTTACCTATTCCAAGTTCAGAAAGTGATCTTTTCTCCGCAGTTTCAAAAAGACTAATATCATTACTTAATTCAAATTCTTCAATTTCGCATTCACTTCCTGCTAAAAGATCTAGAAAATCAATGGCTATTGGTCTTAAAGCCATTGAGGCCATTGCTCTTCCTGCTGCAATATATGGGCTTACAACTATACTTGCTCCGGCTAATCTCAACTTACTTGCAGCTTCTTCAGTTCCAGCTCTTGCAATTACTCTTATTGAACTTCTTATCCCTTTAGCGCTTAAAACTACATATAAATTAGCGGCATCATTAGGTAAAGTTACGACCAAACTTTTGCATTTTTCTAATCCTGCCAGTTTTAAAGTCTCATCAAGAGTCGCATCAGCACAAAGCACTTCTAAACCATTTTCTTCAGCAATCTTTTTTCTATCTTCATCGCTCTCAACCACAATAATTGGAATATTTTGCGTCTTTATTTGGTTAGATATTTCCTGACCTACCCTCCCATATCCACACAAAATTACATGATTTTCCATTTTTCTAAGAAGTCTTTTAAAACGTAATTCGTTTACTCTTTGAAAATAGCCGGATTCGAATAATCTAACAGCTTTTTGAAAGGTAAATTGAATAAAGATCAATCCGCCTACGATTACTAAAACAGTTACGATCCTGCCTTCAGGACTTAAAGGTTGAACTTCTCCAAAACCAATAGTGGTTATTGTGATTAGAACCATCCATAAGCAATCACTCCATTCCCATCCCTCTGTTATTCGATAGCCAATTGCACCTAAAAAAAACAGAAAGAATAAAGAATAAATAAGACCAAACCAAGGCCTTAAATAGTCTTTAATAAAATAGAACTCAAATAATCTAAGCTTCATATCCCTTATTATCGTTAACTATTCAGAAATTTCAAAAAATTTTTCTATTATGTTCCTAAAACTATTTATTTGTTTAAGTGAAATACATATTAAGCAGGATAATAATATTTATTTTCGTAGCTGTATGCATTAAACAAATGATTACTGTCTCAGGTCTTATTTAATAATTCATTGAAAATTAATTCAAGGTTTTACTTGTACCGATTCAATTAGAAAATCAGAAGCTGCTTTTAACCAATCAGCGACTGTAAGACGAAGGTCCGGTTGAGAATATACAAGCGCGACAATAATTCCAACTAAGATTATCTTTACCATGGCAATTCAAATATTCTTATGAATTAAAGCACAACTATTTAGTAAAAAGAACCTTAAATCTATAAAAAACAGATTAATTAAAATTTCTCTAATTGATTAAACAAGTATTCCACTCTTCTTAGATTAACGCCTAAATCTGATTGCCCTAATCTTGCTGCAGATCTTATCTGAATAATTCCTTTTGATCTATCTACATAACTTCTTACATCAAGCTTTAAAATTTCAAGGTCATCAGGAAATCTAAAAATCAAGCTTCTACAAACACCTCTCCAATAATTTCTACCACTTTCAATAACTTCTGTACGAGGTAACCCTTCTGCCAGAGAAACAAGTTGAATAAACTTTTGATCAACATTTATTAGCTTCTTTTCTACTAAGACACTATTTAATGGATTAGTTATTGGAGCAAGACCTTGGATGGAGGAAACCATATTTTTTAATAACGATGTAGATGTTCTAACCGATTTCATACACAAAGTGAGAGAAAAAAGTAAAGAATTTTCCCATAAATTTGATCTCTTTATAAAGATTCCTTATTTTGTGATCAAAATTCTAAAATTTGAGATTTTTTATTATTTTTTTTGATAGAGATGGTTGCCTATTTTGTTTACTATTTAGTTTCCTAACCCATAAAAAAACTCCCACAAACAAAAAGATTTCAACAATAATTCCGACCTTTATTAAACTCATTTTTTATCCTCTTTTTTCTTGTTGGTTCCCTCAATGTATGGCACAAGAATATTTAATAACCACTTTTTAAATGCATTTAAAGGTTTCATAATCTATTTATTTGCCTTTTCTCCATAAACTCCTTCCTTTAATGAGATCCTCAATATTTGGCCAAGCTGCTATTAATTCTTTAAGTGCTTTTCTATTAGGAGTATAAAAAACACAAGACAATGCACTTATTACATAAAGTATGAACCACAACTTACTTTCTGAATAAGCTAAAAACAAAGAGAAAAGAAAACTTCCAATAAAGAAAAAGAAAAATGACCTATTTAATATTTCTAATGGAGTTCTTTTAAGTCTGTAAAATTTAATCTTTTTACTATCTTCTTCAGTTTCATTCTGAAATTTACTTTCATACGAATTAATTATTTCTTCTTCTAGAACTTTTTCATACTCTAAATTATCAATTGGATCGCTTTGATCCTTTTTATTTATCATTGGTATCTATACAGTATAAATATCGTAACTAATTTAAGGTATTTTAAAAAGTATCAAATTTTATCTGTTAATTAGAGCTATACGAAAAGATCATGGTTTTGAAAATACTTCAAAATCGTCTTATTTATAAAAGATAAATTAGTAATAAAATTCTTTTTAATTTTCCCAAATCTTTCGGTCATTTAAAACAATCACTTCTATAAACTTCATAGCATTAATTAAATTGGGAGGCAATATCTAAATCTAGAGTTAAAATAGTTTAGAGATTTTAAAAATAATTTATATGCAAAGGTATTTAATTTCCTACGAATTTACAGATGGCGAGGATCAAGAAGAAGGAGCAGAAATGCTAATTAATTGGTATGAATCAGGAGGTCCCCAAAACAGACCTGAAAACTATGAAGTTCATTCTTGGATTTTTATGGTTCAAAATGGGATTGGACATTCTGTAGTCAGTGCTGATTCTCTTGAGACGATTTGGAAGCAATGGCACCCCTGGAGAAGATTAATGGATATAAGTATTCAGCCGTGTATGGATCTTGATGAGACAGTCGGTTTATTCAAAAAACAAAAAATGAATACAAGGATAGTCTAAAAATATTTCTAACTTCTAAATAAATTTCTTTTTAGTAGCACCCAATACTTCATACATATATCACTGCGTTAAAAAGGATAAGATTAATTTTTCATGATGAATGATTCTTATCACATTTACTTCAAAGGAGAAATTCTTTTCAAGAATTTAAGTAAAGATGAATTTGAATTTGTTTGGGGGAAACTTTATACATCCTATATAAATGCCCTTAATAAAGAGCTAACCTACGAATTAATTAGCGAAAACAATATTATGGAGCCGGCCTTTAACCTTGAGCCATCCTATTAAATCAATTACTAAATCCTAGATTATGAATAAAATAAGAAAAGCTGTCTCTCTTTTATTTTGAGGTATTCATTCTCTTCTTTAGTTATATCCAAAGCAATTTTATTTGCCTCAATTTCGACATTCGAACTATAAGTTTCAAAGTTTTCCTCTCTTTTGAATAGGGCAACAATGCCAATATCTGTTATGAACCAAATAAAATGATCAGTTTCTCCAATTGGCTCCTCTTTTAAAGAGTCAATAATCAAATCACAGGTTGAGTCCATTTAAATAATCTTAGAGGGATTTTAATTGCCCCCGTTGCAATACCTTACAGCGTCAGAATTGGTACCACCATCTTCAGTAATTTCTGCAACACATTTATTGAAAAGTTTAGATTCCTTTTTTACTGAACAGAATCCAAAAGCGATTGCAGCTAAAGCTATTGCAGATACGAAACTAGAACCAAGTTGTATAAAACCATAGGCAAACATAATGTTTTTCTTTCCAGAACATTTTTTTGAATCCTTTTTTTCTTCTGTCATTTAAAAATTTCTTTAATTAAATTAACCCTATTTGATTAGTTTTAGGTTTGAGAAATATTTGCATAGAGAAAACCGAATTAAACAATTTATTCTCATCTATGACAAAAATTAAAAATTTCAAGTTTTGATTGATTTTTCTTCACTTTAATTTTCAATTTGATACATCATGAAGAAAAAACTTTTTTAATTTTTTATCAACATGATCTTCAGGTATAGAAAATTTATCTTTTTTAAAAAGTAATGATCCCATAGTTATAACAAGAGATTATGTTCCTTTTTAAACTATATTTTATTTTTTTTGATGAAGTATTAATACTTAAAAATTTTTCCAGAAAAGCTTGTTTTGATAATGCTCCCGAAGAGTTATCCACTTTTTAAGCGTTTTTCAACAGGGTTTTCCACAATATGTTGATTAAATTTGAATTTCTATGTGCAAAATAAAATATTATCTTCTTTTAAGAAAAAACTATCCACAAATTTTTTTTGGGATCATTATGATTTTGAATGTCTTTTAAGTAAATTTAAGAACAAATCTTATGAATCTAAATGAGACAAAAAAGGATTTAAATCCCGAAATCAAGAAAGAATTGGAAAAATACAAGCTCGAAGTTCTTACTAATGAAAATGATTTTTTAGTTAAAAACCTCAAAAAGGCTGGATGATCTACGAGAGCTTTTAAATACTTTTCAAAGAATAAATTATTTAAGCTTCCTTTCAAAGACAAAAAAATATTTCTTGAATGATCACCCACAAAAGTTTTAGTTTCTCAAATATAAAATTTCTATTAAATATACAAACTAATTACTCCAGATACTAAACATATAAAGCAAATCCTAGTTATATTATTTAGATCTCAGTAAGAGATCAGATCAGAAATATAAACGGGAAAATTTATTTAAATTATTTAAACAATCAGCTTTTCCTGTATCAGCATCAAAGTTTCTTTCAAAAGATGAATACCCAAGAACTAAAAGTCAGTTATAAAAAGCTTTTAAATAAAGCTGCTCAAGCAAACGGTCGTAAAGAAACTGTTTCGTACTTAAATCGTGCTGCTAAAATTAAATCAAAGATCTATTCAAACACCAAAGTAAATTGCTTTAGGTGTAATGGAGCAGGTTTTCTAAGAATTTCATTAGATGAGACTAAAACATGTCTATCTTGCTATGGGAAGGGTTTTTTAATTAAAGAAATTCAGCAGGTTTAAAAAATTTTGATTGTTCATGAAAGATCTCATTCAAGCTCACAAAAAATTGATTAAAACAGTTAAAGAGCAAATGGGATTTTCTGATTATGGGATGTATTGGTTGGCTTTCCTGGAAGGGGGTCTAACTATATGGCTGCTAGATAGAATATTTTTCCACTGGTTAAAGATTTAATTTTTATTTAGGTCAAAAAAATTTCTACAGGTATTAAATAAATTAATTTATCGAAACCATTTGAAAAGTTGTAGGATGGGAAAAAACTAATATGCAATTACTCGGATTGATTCTTCTTCTAGCTAGTAGCTGGTATTTATGGAAATTAACATCAAACTTTCTTGATGAACCAACAAAAAAAGAACTGACTAATAGTTTAAATAACCTCAAAAATAAATTCTCTGAGGGAAAACAAAATTTCTCTAAAGCGAAAATAAGTGAAGCTTGGGAAAAATACAAAGAAGAAGGTGGTGCCTTATCTAATAAAGAAAAAAGCTAGTGGACTTTTTTATTATTACGAGTCTCACTAAAGATATATCTAGAATTGATCTAATTGGTATTTTGTTTGGTCATTTAATTTTTGGTGTTGCATTGACACAGCTTTTAGATTGGACGTGGTTAAAGAACCTTATGAGTGAAGAAGATAAAACAAGGATGCTCAAAAGTTATACATGGAAAGACTTATTAGTAGATGGAGCAATTGTTACTGTAGTTCTAGGAATAATCTTTTTAATAATTAGCATTTTTCTATAAATGAACGTAACTTACATCCTTTTAGTTTTTTTAATGATATCAATTGTGATTTTCACTCAAATAATCAATTCCTCCGATAAATCAAAATAAATGAACGAAGTAACTAGCAACTCCTCAACTGGATGGTACTTAATCGCTTTGGTAAGCACTTTATCTTTTTTAGCTTTAATTTACTTTGGCCAAAAAAGTTAGAGTACATTTTGAAAGACTATTTAAATTCATAAAAAAACTCCGCAACTACTTGAGATGCAGAGCTTTTAAGTATTAAGTGTTTGATTTATATAAATCTATTGATGATAAAACCTTTTTTCTTAATTAAAGAAAAAGAGACCGATGAATGTGATGAAGATACTGAATTCACGGCCCCTTTGATAACCGCATTTTTCGGTAGATACGACAATGAATCACCTCCTTTACTAATGTTTTTTTAAAGATAACTAAAAGAATCAAACAAGGAAAGAAATACGGTAAAAATTTAAAAGTTTTTTAACAAATTAAAGATATAAATCTATTTAATATAAATGCATTGATATTACCATGGCAAAACTTCTCCGTTGGCATGCCAAAAAGTACCCGAGTTATTTTTATTTAGAGAATCAATACGTTTTAAAAGGCCATTTGCTGATTCTTCAGGACTAATTCCATTTCTTGTAAAGCCAGTCATTCTTGTACTTACTAACCCAGGATGCAAAATAGCTACATAAATATCTTCATTTGATAAATCTATAGAAAGTGATTTTGCTGCCATGGACAAAGCGACTTTAGACATCCTGTAACCATAAGAACTTCCAGATGAATTATCTTCAATTGATCCCATTCTACTTGTGATAAAAGCAACTTTAGAAAATCTTTTTAAAAGGTGTTTAAGTGATTGAGTCATAAATATTGGGCTTAATGCATTAACTTCAAATTGCCGCAAAATACTTTTCTTATCTAGGTTTTCGAAAGAATTAAATTCATAAATTCCTGCATTATGAATTAAGCAATCTAAATTAACTCCAGATAATTTTTTACACAAATTTGTTATCGACTCATTAGAAGAAATTTCTATATTCTCTTCAAATCTCACTCCTAAATCTCTAAGTTCTTTTGAAGCTTTCCTACACGTTGCAATTACGTTATCTCCCCTCTTATGAATTTGCCTGCATAGTTCTAATCCAATCCCTCTATTTGATCCTGTAATTAGATAAGTCGACATCTCTAAACAAAAAAATAAAAATCAATCTAAATCTAAATACAAAAAAAAACAAACTAGAAAAGGAAAAAAATTTATAAAATTCCTCATAAGATTTTTTAAGGTTATAATAGAATTTGAAATTTAAAAGATTTTAGAAAAGAAAGCAAAGATATTTTTATCATCAAAATTTAATGTATGGAAATTTTTAATCAAGAATTTATACAAGAGATTATTCGGTTAACCTGGAGAAATCCCGCTTTCATGGCTATAGCTATTGCATTAGTCTGGCTGATCCCGCAATTATTTATTAGAAAAATAATGGCAAAAAAATATGAACAAAGAAAAATAGAAATTCAGAAAAAGAAAATTCAGAAGCTTTACCCAACCAATACTCCTAAATAAGATTTTTATTTATAAGATGAACTAATGAATCAAAAAAAATACTTTTTGCATCTAAATAAAATATGACGTACAAAATAATTAGAATTGATGGGAAAGAAGACGAATTAACAGCTCAAAGTTTTGATAAGTATTCAGATGCGTACGATTTGTTAGAGGAACTATATGGAGATTTATGTTGTTCAGATGCTGATTATGGAGGCATAACCTATTACGATATTGTGGAAAATAATCTAAAAAATATTAATGGAGAATAATAAATGGGCTCCCTCCCAAGAAGATAATTTAGGGGTAATAACGAGTGTATATGAATTCATTAAAGAAGAACTTTCAGAACTTCAAAAAAAAACTGGATGTCCCGATTCATTTATTTATGATTTTATTGGCAAAATTCAGAATGAATGGCATCCTGAATCTTGCCACTCCATAGTTAGAAATAAAAAAAGGAAAAATTAGAAAATATTAAATCTTCAACTCAAATTTATAAAACTTCTTTAATATAATTTGAATTTAAAAATATTAAAGCATGATTATTCGAATACTAGGTATCGTACTTATCCTTGGTACGATTGCATATTATGGTTTAGTTTTGACTGGGCAAAGTAACCTTTAGTTTTTTCAACTTTTAAAATTTCTCATGAAATGGCCTCCTACTCTTTGTTGGACATCACCAAAAACTATTAATGGTAATAGGCATTTTCAAGTTAAAGCCTATGGTGGCAAAAATGAAGATAGATGGGTTGATATTTTTCCTACCAAAAATAAAAAAGATATTAAAAGGATCTTATGGACAAAACTAAAATCAGAATGGACTTCTGGATGGTTAAGTCTCCCAAAAGATAAAGATTAATTTGTCTATGTAAACAAATATTATTAACCAGAAAACTGTAAAAAATAATACCTAATACAAAAAAAATAACTTCTAAAATTTTTGAAAAGCTGTTTAATATGAAGTCAGAACCGAAGAAAAAACTCCCTAATAAAAAAGTTATACGTTCAGCAAAATTTGAGGCTAAAGAACAATTCACAAAATCTGCATTAGAAAATTTAAAAACAGAAAATGAAAGACTTGTTAATTCATTAAAAAAATCTGGGGAAATTAAAGAATCAAAAAGAAAATAGACTTACATTATTAAAAATTTTTTATTATTATATTTATTTATATATATTGAGAAATGATTGAAAAAATCTCTCTAGCAAATTCTCATTTACCTCAACTTATTGGGTTCGTACTTATGTCAATTGGTTATACATTAGGCAATAAATTTTACCTTCCCGAAATCAAACAAAAGTAATAATTTCTAGTTATTAAATATATTTTAAATAAATAACATTGAAAATGTACTACTCTTATTAAAAAATTTTTCAATGATTCATCAGTTTTGGAGAAAAAAGACTTCAAATCTTGTTCTGTAATTCAATTAAGACTACTCATTAAATATAACTGACACATATATGCGACATTTAAGTCTTTAAAAATGTGAAATCCAAAGAAAAAGTAAGATTTCATACTAATTTTTTTTTAAATATGTTACATTCTTTAATAATTCAAGTTAGGGTTTCCTCTGTTAACAAAGCAGAAATAAGAAGTTGTTTGTTACATACAAACGTCATTTACTCTTTGGCTTACTAATTCGATCACATATGAAATCTAAAAATGGATGCTCTTACTAGTTTTATAGTTGTTATCATCGCAATTACAATTCAATTTTCCCTATATGCCATCAAAAGGTTACAAGAACCTTTTGAACCAAATTATTTGATGGATAAGGATTCGAAAAAAATTAAAAATTATATGGGTAAATTTTGGAAAAATGCAGAAATAACTAATGGCAGATTAGCTATGATTGGTTTTTTAGCTTTAATAATAAACTACGGTCTTTTTGGGTGGATAATACCTGGTTTTATTTAAACTATCAATATATTAAGGACTTAAAAAAGATATCTCTCGTTCAAAACAAACTCTCCTTTTAAAAAAAAAATTTTTATTATAAATAAAAAAGAAATTGAGTAACTCTGACTTTGATAAAAATGGATTAGACAGCTTTGGAATACATTGGCTCCAATATGCTGCTTTTGCTGTCTCTGGTTTTGCTATATTTACAACTTGGGCATTTTTTTATGATGAAAGATTCCACAACTTTGTGATGAATATTTTTAGAGTTATTAATTGCAGTGGGTTTAACTGTAATGGAGCTTTTTAAAACTTTATGGCTAATCCAGATCAAAAAACAATATTAATTGATAATGCTTATGAGGAAATAAAAAACATTTGCATAAATCTTCAAGAAGATACTGATGCTTCTAATTTAGAAGTTAAAAGTTTACTTAAACTAATTATGAATGAATGGGAAGAAAAGAATGAACAAAAAACTGGTTTTGGATTCAGGTAAAGTTAGCTACTATTTAGAGGAGTCTTTGGCATCAAATAATTTTAATTTCAACAAATTTTTTACATTAATAATTTTATATTCATAATTTCGTACTCTCAAAAGAATAAAAAAGGAATGAATCCCAAACATAAGATTCATTCCAGATTTAGCATAAGTTTTATCTAGTTTTAAATTTTATAATCTAAATCCTCTGGTGGACTGTCAATCATTAGATCCCTCCGATTCAACAAATTAAACTTACGCCTTACTTATAAAGAAAGTAAATCAGTAAAAATGCTGATTTATTATTTTCTAAAATGTTTGAATTAAAGAAGCCAATTCTGGTGCATCTAATAAAAGTGCAAAAAATGTTAGCACTATTAATAGAAATATAGAAAAGTAAAATTGAATCATAATCCTCAAGTTACTTAAAAAGTTTTTTTTAAGTTGTATAAAATAATGCTTTGTTTACATAATTAAATACCTGTACTTAAAAAAAGTTTAATTAGATAACGATTAAGATGCTTCAGGAGAAAATATAATCCTATTTTTTTGCCAAGACTCACAACCTTTAAGTAAATGATCACCCTGTGGTATACGTTTTTCGTATCTTGGACATATCAAAACAGTAGCAAAAGTTTCTGTAGTGCTGTAGCGAAAGTGACTGCAAGTAATACAAATCTTTGTACGTTTTCGTTTTAGAGTAGATTCTTTTAGATATTCCCATTTTGACGGATCTACCCTAATCATGATTAGTGGAATTTACTAGTAACAATTTGCCAACCACCTGAAACTAATTCATCCCATGTTTCACAAGCACACTCAATAGAATGTAGTCTTGAATTCTTAAGTTGGGCTGGTTCACCTAATTCATTTGCATAGAAAAGGTGAGTATAAACTTTTAAATTATTAGATAAAGATTTCTTATAACTCTCAAAAAAAATTAATAAACCACTTTTTTTGTTAAACAACCAGCCAGTTGGGGGGTCAATAAGGCTGCCACGATAAAAAATAGTCCGAACATTAGCTACTCCTGATGTCATTCATATAATACAGTTGTACTATTAATATAAATGTACTACTAATAAACGTCAAGTATTCGTCCAGGTCATTATTTAAATACCAAAATTATTTCTCAGAAATAATCGCCGGAAACTTCTTATTTGGTAATAGGATATACAAGTAACGCTTTCAAAAGGGAAATATCATTAAAGAATAGACCCATAAAAATAAAATGTATAGAAATCCCTTTTATTTAGGATGGAATAAAGGTTGGTCTTTTCTATTTTTTTTAGAAGGTGGCATTGCGAAAATTGAAGCAAAAGGTTTTGGTATATCAATCACTACTAAAGTTGAGAAAGGAGAATCACCCCTAGAATCTGCGGATAGACTAGTCTCGAAAGAGCAAAGGATTAGAAAATCAAGATATTATTCTTGGCTTAAATCTATTAATTAAAAAACAATAAATTAACCAATCCTTTAATTACTAAAGTAATTTGTTGACAGTTTATTTAAAATAGAAAATAGTGATTTATTTTTCGTGTCCAATAAATTTTATGAATGGTGGAAAAACCATAGAAAAGTTGTAACCTATGGAGCTTTTATTATCTTGTTTGGTTTTTATTTATCTCCTATTATCAAAGAAGCAAAATACAAAAACCAATGTATTAATTTCTCTACTAAAGGAGCTTTAACTAAATTTAATAAGGACGATATAGAAGAAACTTTACTAGAGGAAACAGGTTTGAACATTGATGAACTAGCAAAGATTGAAGGTTATAAGAATTGCATTAATTAAAAAGTTTGCAAAATTACGCTGAGTTTTAAATGATTAAAGGTATATTTAAACTTATTTTATTAATATTATTATTTGGATTTATATCAATAAGTCCAAAAACAAGATATTTGGTTGGCATAACTCTAAAAGAAATTTCTTCATATCTTTTATGGACTGTTAAATATGAAGATAGAGAAAAATGGATTATAGATCAACCAAGTTGGATACCTAGCCAAAAACTTAAGCCATCGTATTAAATGAAGAATTATTTAGAAGAACGAATTGAATGGTATGACGATAATTATAGAAATGGTAATGCTTTAATCTCTGATAAGCAGTTCGACCAACTTGAAAAAAATTTATTAAGAAAAAACCCCAATTGTGATTACTTTAAAAAGAAAAATAAACTAGTTTTACCTTCATTAGAGAAGGATTCAATAGATGAATTTTTGAAAGGATTATTAGTAGATACCAGATTATTAATTGAACCAAAAATTGATGGTTGTGCTGTTGCTTTGCAATATAGGGATGGAATCTTGGAGAAAGCAATTTCAAGAAAAGGAGAAGACGTTACTAGTAAACTCATTAAAGTCCAAGAAATTCCCAATAATCTCCCTTTACGAGGAGTTCTTCAAGTTAGAGGTGAATTATATGCACCCAACCAAATTCCAAATATCTCCCAGAGAATCGCTTCTGGATTTCTAAGAGCTAAAGAAGGATTTCCTGAAAGTCTTAGCTTCTGCGCATTTCAAATACTTAATTCAAAACTTAACCAACATGAGTCCAAAAAAAGTCTTTCAAAGCTTGGCTTCACGATCCCTCAGGATATTTCATGCAACTTTACGAGCCAAGTTGAAGTTTTTAGAAAACAATGGCTAGAAGGGAAGCTTTTTAGTAAATATCCAACAGATGGAATAGTAGTAAAAATAAATTCTAGAAAATTACAATTGATTAGAGAAAAATCAAATTTAGATTATCCTTATTGGCAAGTGGCAATAAAACGATAATGAAATTAATACACCAGATTTTTCCTATTTGGCATATTTACTTGGATATGTTTTTGGTTGGCTTTGCAACTTACGGTTTTCTGAGAATTAAGAAAAAAATAAAAACTAAATAAAGTTGTTAAATCATCCGTGGTCCTTAAGCATGGATTTAAGTTGTTCGATATCTAATTGTTCAAGATAATTTCTCATTGCCAACCAAGATCTTCTGCTTTCTAACTTTCCAGTTTGTTTAAATAAATTTGCGGAAACTTGATCTATCAATTCTTTATGAGTCATATTTATATTCTTCATCAAGTTCAATGACAACACCATTAAAAAATTCTGCTAATAATTTTGATGGGTCTTGCATAGATATCTTTCTATCTACTTTTGATAATTTCTTTTTGATTGGATTTAAGTTAGTCATACAGATTCAGGTAATTCAAGTTCTTCAAAAGTCCAACCTTCTAATTGAAGGTCATGCCATTTATCCCAAGCATTATCCAAATACATTTGAGTGGATGATTTAATTGCCATTGGCTCACCAAGATCATTTGCATAATATGTATGAGCAAAAATTCTCATACTATTTCTTGGAGATTTTTTATTCCTTATAAATAAAATTAATCTGTTGCGTTCTGGGCTAAGCAACCAACCACTTGGGGACTCATTACGATAACCGTAAGAAAAATTAGTCCAAACATTAGCTCCTCCTAAAGTCATAACTTAGTAATACATGTGTACTATAAATATAAGTATATTAGAAATGGATCGTCAAGTATTTTGGCAAATAAATTATTTACACTGATAGAGAATAAAAACAGCTCAGTTATTCCAAAAAAATAAAATACCTACCAAAAACCTGTTTTAGCAGGCATTTTGATAGGTAACACCGGATCCCCGTCAGTTCTCTGCTGCATCGACCTGGAAATGCCAGAAGAGGATTCAAAGTGGGCTTTCGTTTCCGATTACAAGATCGGTTTACTACCGCATCACGACAGTCTCCTCATGTCGAAAGAGAGTCAGATCAGAGCACATAAAGAAGAACTTAACCAAAGATCCAGTAATCTAACTCTAACTTATTTTTTTATGCATTTGGAGATGGCCAAATGTCTCTTACCATAGTTAATAAAATTTGAGCTTCATCATATCTTTCTGAATGCGTTTTACCATTTAATAAAAATGTGATGTGAGCCATTTTTCTTCCCAGAATTTCGCGAGATTTGCCATAACAATGAATATTAGAACCCTCAATTTCAGATAACATTTTAATTCTGGTTTCCATTGAGATTGGGAAATTCTTTTTTAACCCCAGTAGATTTATCATAATTGCACCTTCATAGTTCATCTTAATTTCAGGTGGCATTATCCCAGAAGAAATGCAAACATATTGATCAAATTGACTTGAAGTGCAAGCTTCAATAGAGAAATGTGCTGAGTTATGTGTTCTAGGAGCTATTTCATTAATTAAAAGACCATTATCTCCATAGAAGAATTCAATAGCTAAAACTCCAACGTAATTAAGTTCATTGACTATTGAAGAGAAAATATTTATTGCAAATAAGTTCAAATCATATTCATTTGTTCCAGGTGCAAGAACCCAATCACAAACATGGTTTAATTGGAACGTCTCAACTATTGGAAAGAATCTTATCTTGCCGGCCCTATCTCTCGAACCAACAAGAGCCAGTTCTTTTTCATACTCTATCCATTCTTCTATTAACCATTCATCAGAATTATTCTCTGTTAAAAAAGAATCTAAATCTTCTTTTGTCTTTATTTTTTTGTTCCCTTTACCGTCATATCCACCTTTATTTGATTTTGCCATTAGAGGAAAAGTCCAATTTTTGATTTCCTCATCCGAGAGATTTTTAAAATCTTCAATACTTATCCATTTTGGACAGGGGCAATTCATTCTATCTATTAATTTTTTTTGAGAAAACCTATCTACTAATGGCTTAATTGCATTAAGGCTTGGAACAAAAATATCGTTATTGCCAATTAAATTTAATTTATCAATTTTTATCCATTCATTTTCAAAAATTATTTTTTCACACTCATTAATTAATGATTTGTTACCTCTTATCTTTAAAGGATCAGCTTCTATGACATGATCTGCTTTTGAACCAGCAGGATCATCACAAGATTTTGTTTGCACACATACTTCTAAATCTCTTTTTTTTGCTGCCTCGGTTAACATCAATGCCAGTTGACCACCTCCAATTATTCCTAGGGAATAATTTTTCTTAATAGCGTTTATATTTTTTTTTAAACTCATAGCATGATTTTATTACCATTTCCAATTCTTAACAACTGAATTTTTAAGTATCTAGAGCTTAGATTTTGCTAATATATAAAGTATTTAATACCAAATATTTATAAATTTTAACTAGGTAATCAATTGTGAATAAGAGAAAAATATTAGTCCCATTAGGTGATAAGTCATACGAAGTAACTCTAGAAGCAGGGATACTGAATAATATCAGCGAAGAACTCTTAAAAATTGGAATAACAAAGAATAGAAAAGTACTTGTGATATCAAATGAAGAAATATCAAATTTCTATGGAGAAAAATTCTTAAATAATTTAAAAGATAATCAATACCAGGCCAAAATGTTCCTTATCAAGGCTGGAGAATCACATAAAAACTTAAAAACCTTAAGTGAAATATATGATGTTGCATTTGAATTTGGCTTAGATAGAAATTCAATAATTATTGCCCTTGGAGGAGGAATTGTTGGAGATGTAAGTGGCTTCGCAGCTGCTACTTGGCTAAGAGGCATCGAATATATTCAGATTCCAACAACATTATTATCGATGGTTGATTCATCTGTGGGAGGAAAAACAGGAGTAAATCATCCAAAAGGTAAGAATTTAATTGGAGCCTTCAATCAACCTAAAGCAGTTTTTATAGATCCAGAAACTTTAAAAAGTTTGCCCAAAAGAGAATTTAATGCAGGCATGGCCGAAGTAATAAAATACGGAGTAATAAGAGATAAAGAACTTTTCGAATACTTAGAAATTGAAAAACACAAGAATGAACTTATAAATCTCAAGAATGATTATCTAATTAAAATAATTAATAGTTCAATAAAAACAAAGTCTCATATTGTTTCTCAAGACGAACATGAAAATGGTGTTAGAGCGATATTGAATTATGGTCATTCTTTTGGTCACGTCATTGAAAATTTATGTGGATACGGCAAATTTCTACATGGTGAGGCAATATCAATTGGTATGAATATTGCGGGGAAAATAGCAATTGAGAAAGGGTTATGGTCTCAAGAAGAATTAGAAAGACAACAAATACTATTAGAGAGTTACAATCTTCCTACCGAGATCCCCAAAATAAATAAAGAAGAGGTTCTAACAATACTTATGGGCGACAAGAAAGTTCGTGATGGCAAAATGAGATTTATATTACCGAAAGAAATTGGTGCAGTGGATATATATGATGACGTAGAAGATTCATTATTTTTAAAGTTTTTTTCTTAACGCAAACAGGTTGAATTTATATTCATTTCCTTTTCCTTAAACTTATTAAAAACAAACCACTTAAAATTACCTAGACATACAGGATCAACAAGTCTAAGTAACGCCTCTCTTCTTGAAAGAGCATTTGATAAATCCTCCTTAAATTCCTTCTGAATTCCATAAAGTCTCTCTGCCAATCCAAGTGCCAACAAAGCCTCTCCTTGTTTAGTTATTCCAAGAGTATTAAATCCAAGAGTCTCAGCATCATTAATTAAAGTTTCTATGCAAACATGAGATGTTAAATCGCAATTTCCAGGAGAATCTAGGACATTATTCATCATTTTTTGATTTTCATAAGAAACTATCGTCCCATCAGGATTCTTGGAGTTATAGTATTTTTTAGCTTCTTTAGCGTAATCAATTATCAATAAAATACCATTATTGATTTTTCCATAAATAGCTTCTAACCATTTTGAATTATCTACATGCCATTCTGTCGTCCATCCTTCAAGAGCATCTTCAGGCGGAATAGTTATTCCTAACTCTCTTTTAGCAAGTTCAAAACTGTTTTCCAATTCACTTGTGATTGGCATTTTATCAAAAAATAATTTATGAGATTTTTTATCTATAGAAACCGCTTGTCGAATTAATTTCCCATTTGAGAAGGTTATTCTCTCTACAGGCAAAGCATCCAAAACCTCATTTGCTAGAACTATTCCATTTATATTATTTTCCTCTACTTCATCCAAACCTTTCCATAAAATATCAATACCTAAGTTCAAAAATTCCTCCAATTTATTTTTTTGTTTTTCTACCATCCCTTCATTAGGTTCAATAATTACAAAAGAAACTCCTTCTAAAAAATTCTTGCTGTTTTCTAAAAAATATTTAATTAATCCATACATAAAGCTTCCATCTCCAGCCCCAAATTCAGTTACAGCTAATTTCTGATTAGATAAAAAACTACTTTTGAACTGAATAAACCAATCTTCTATTTGTTTACCAACCAAAAAAGAAAAATCATCAGATAAAGAGGGTGATGTAACATAATCTCCACGAACACCTAACTCAGCTTTACCGCTACCGTAATAACCATTAATAGGATCATTTAATGCAAAATTCATAAAGTCATAAAAACTTATAGTCCCACCCATTTTTATTATTTTTTTTACTAACCAATCTGGATTATTCGCGGGTAAGCTATTCATCGGCGAAAATATAAAGAGACAAAACTTATTTATGCCTTCAAAGATTAACTACTTATTAGGAATATTTCTATCTATATTAGTTTTAATTTCACATAAACCCGTTTTCGCTATAAATAATCCAAATCTCTTACCAGAAGAAAAAACACCAGTAATTGATTTAGCAAAAACATTAAGCCCTAATCAGAAAAAATCTTTAGAGGAAAAGCTTAACAATCTAGAAATTGAAAGTGGGTGGAAAATTAAATATTTATCACAGTTTGAGAGTTCACCTGGCAGTGCAATAAAGGACTATTGGGATTTAGATGAGACAAGTTTATTGATAGTTGCAGATCCTAGAGGGGGAAATTTACTGAACTTTAACGTCGGAGAGGCTTATTTTAATTTTATGCCAAGGTTATTTTGGGTTGAACTTCAAACAAGATTTGGCAACCAATATTATGTTAAAGATCATGGTGAGGATGGTGCAGTATTAGACGCAATTGATTCAGTAAAGATTTGCCTTGAAAGAGGAGGATGCCAAGTTGTCCCTGGCCTACCCAAAGAGCAATATATATGGACTTTATGTACATCGATTCTTGGAGGTTTAGTAGCAGGTTTTGCATCTGCTCCAAGAAAAGAAGGTCAAGTCATATCAATTGGATTTTTAGCTCTTCTTTCTCCTTTATGGGGAATGTTATTTGGAATTTTTGGTTTGGCACCGATAATATCAAGAACAAGTGATTTATTACCATTATTTAAAAATGGTTTAGCTTTTACAGCAGCAGGAATTGCCGGCTATATTTTATCTCAAACGTTATTTTCAAGATATGAAAAGCCTAAAAATACTTAAAATATGATCAAAGATATCTAATCCTAAAAAAAATTTTCTTCTTCACAAATTTCACCACACTCTGAATACCATCGGTGAGAGACATGTTTTAATTCATTTTTTTCAAACTCAATCCATGAAAAGTTAATTAGTAATTTCCCATCATCATCAGTTTTATATCTTGGCACTACAGCAGTATTGAAATAAATTGTCCCTTTGGTATCAATTTTAAACATCTCTCTTAAACCAAGATTTCTTTTAAGCCGATTGTGCATATGACCAAAAATTACAAGATCAACTTTTCTTCTTTTTTGTATTTGAGAAATAGCCACAGACAAATCTCTATCTCCCCAATCTAATGAGGGTAATTTCCAGTCTTTCCCACAAATGCTTTTAGGTTCTGAGCCCAAACCCGAGGGGCCAGCATGAGACATAATTATTAAAGGTATATCTTCTACAGTCTTTTCCGAACATTTGATAATTTTATTTATTGAATCTTGTTCGGTGATAGGTCCATAAACACCTTTAACTTCTTTCGAAAGATAATAGCCGCCGCCAGAACTACATGGTCTAGCAGACAATAAATTTATTTGATTATTAAAAACTTTCAAATCCCATGCACAATATTTTTCACCAAGAACACGTATCTGCTTTGAGAGAGTTTCCCCTGTAGAATCTTTCCCTCTATCATGATTTCCTAAAATCACAAAAGTAGGAATTTTGATCTCTTTGACTTTTTTAATTATTTTGACACTCCCATCAGAAATATCACCAACAAATAAAACAATATTTGGTTTAATAATCGATAAAACTTCCAAGTCTAATTCAGACCATTGACCATGACAGTCACCAACAATAGCAATTTTTAAATTTGTCAGAATTTTTTCTGTTTAAAGGCATATAATCTATTTAGAGATATTCTAAATCCTGACCAGTATAACTTCTACTGCAAAACAGAAATCAGTTCAAAATGAAGAGGATTTGATTTCTGAAATAAAGGAGCGTTGCGAAAAAGCTAATGCTATTATTCTTGCGCACTATTATCAAGCTCCAGAGATTCAGGAAATTGCAGATTTTATTGGCGATTCATTAGATCTATCTAGGAAAGCGGCAAATAATGACGCAGACATAATAATTTTTTGCGGTGTGCACTTTATGGCCGAAACCGCAAAAATACTTAGCCCAAATAAAAAAGTACTTTTACCAGATATCGACGCAGGATGCTCATTAGCAGACGATTGTCCCTCAGATAAGTTTCAAAAGTTCAGGGAAGAAAATCCAGATCACTATGTCGTAAGTTATATAAATTGTACTGCAGAAGTAAAAGCTCAAAGTGATCTGATATGTACAAGCAGTAATGCAGTCTCATTAATTAAAAAGATACCTGAAGATAAAAAGATAATATTTGCACCAGATCAGAACCTTGGGAGATGGGTACAGAAAAATTCAAGAAGAGATCTTAAATTATGGCCTGGCAGCTGCATTGTTCATGAATCGTTTAGTGAAGAAGCGCTTCTAAAATTAAAATATCAAAATCCAGGATCAAAAGTAATTGCTCATCCTGAATGTAGTCAAAATTTACTAATTCTCTCAGACTTTATTGGATCAACAAGTAAGCTGCTTGATTTCGTAAGTAAAGATCCATCTAAAACTTACATGGTACTAACTGAACCTGGAATAATTCATCAAATGAAAAAGAAAGAACCTAATAAAATTTTTATTGAAGTCCCAGATGTAGAAGGTTGTAAATGTAACGAGTGTCCATATATGAAATTAAATACTTTAGAAAAAATTCTTGATTGTTTGAAAAACAATTCCCCGTCTATCGAACTAGACCCAGAAATAATAAGAAGAGCCTATGTGCCAATAAAGAGAATGCTGGATATGAGTAATTAATTTAATGAAAATACTTTATCTTCCTTATTAATTTTTAGGAATGCATTAAGGTTTGCGGTGTCGGGCTTAAATTCGCTTATCTGATTCTTTCTATTAATTATATTAATTAGCTCTTTTTCACCAGCTCTATATTGTTTATCTTTTCTAGTTCCTATCTCTCTTTGAAGTATAGGGTTTATATTCATTCTTACTTCTATGTCTGGAATAATTCCAGATTTATTTATATCAGTGCCATTCGGAGTTAAATACTTAGCGACTGTAACAGTTAGACCTGAACCATCAACTAATGTTCTCATAGATTGAACTAAACCTTTACCAAACGTTTTCTTCCCGACTAATTTTCCTCTTTTGTTGTCCTTTATTGCACCAGAGACTATTTCACTAGCACTAGCAGAACCCTCATTAACTAACACAACTAAGGGCTTTTTTGTTAAAGCTTGACCGTTTCCTTTTTTTGTTTCTTTTAAACCATCTTTACTTACCGTACTTACTATTACTCCTTTGTTAATGAAGTGCCTTGAGATATCAATGCTTGATTCTAATAAACCTCCAGGATTACTTCTCAAGTCAAGAACATATCCTGCGACTTTTTTTGTTTCTAAATCCTTAATAGCCTCTCTTGTCTCTTTGGATGCATTTGCATTAAATTGTTTAATCCTTACATAGCCAATTGATAAGCCGTTTTTGGTTTGATTGACTTTACTTGATACAGATTTTATTTCAATTTTTTCTCTTGATAAAATCTTAAAAAAGGAATTAGGACCTCTAAGAATTTCAAGCTTTACTTTAGTACCTCTTTGTCCTCTTATTAATTTCACGGCCTCCTCAATATTCATACCTTCAGTAGAAATATCATCTATGGATAATATTTTATCTCTAGCTTTAATTCCAGCATCAAATGCAGGGGTGCCCTCTATGGGAGAAATAATTATTAAATCATCAGATTCTTTATCTTTAACTATTTGGATACCAACTCCAGTTAATTCACCAGAGGTATCGATTCTCATTTGATTAAATTCCTTAGGTTCTAAAAATCTTGTATAAGAATCATCTAAGTTAGAAAGCATATCTCTAATCGCATCATATGCTTCATTGCTATCTGAATATGTTTTTGATAAAACTTCTTTTCTTAGATTAATCCAATTGGACTTTTGAAATTTGCCGCTTGAATCAAGAAAATCTCTATATACAATTTGCCAAACATGATCAATTACTTCTTTATAACTATTATTTAAAACTGTTGCCTCTGCAAAATTATTTAAAAATAGTCCAGAAAAGGATGTCGCAAATAGAAATATAAATTTTTTTTTAAGCAATTTTCTTATCTTCAAATAATTCGATATTTTTTATTATAAAAAGAATTTATTTATAATTCAAAATTTTGACAAATCCTTAAGGATCAATCCACTTCCCATCATCCTTAATAAGTTGGATTAAAGCATTAACCCCCTCATCCTCAGGTACTCTTTTTATCTCTTCTTTCCTTCTATATAAGGCAATAGTTCCTTTACCTTTTCCAACATAACCATAATCAGCATCTGCCATTTCTCCTGGCCCATTAACAATACATCCCATTATTGCTATATCTAGACCCGTTAAATGTGAGGTGGCGTTCCTAACTTTATCTACAACTTCTTCTAGATTGAAAAGTGTTCTACCGCAACTAGGACAACTGATGTATTCAACCATTGTTTTTCTTAATCCTAAAGATTGCAAAATTGAATAGCACACTGGTATTTCCTTTTCTGGAGCTTCTGTTAAAGAAACCCTGATGGTATCTCCTAATCCCTCTGCTAAAAGCGTTCCAATTCCAGCAGTACTTTTAATCCTTCCATAATCACCATCACCAGCTTCGGTCACTCCTAAATGTAAGGGATAGTTATATCCCTCTGAGTCAAGCCTATCTGCAATCATTCTGTAAGCTGCCATCATGACCGGAGCCCTGGAAGCTTTCATAGAAATAATTATGTTATGAAAATCAAGCTCATCACAAATTTTGACGAACTCCATCGCAGATTCTGTCATTCCTAATGGCGTATCTCCATAAGTAAAAAGCATCCTCTCAGATAGAGACCCATGATTAACTCCAATCCTTAGAGCTTTGTTTTCAGCCTTTAAAACTTCAACTAAAGGGGTAAATCTTTTAAGTATTGTTTGCTTAATAGTTTCAAATTCCTCATCTGTATATTCAGTTCTTGTAGGGTCTGATTTTTCAAAAACAAACAATCCAGGATTAATTCTTACTTTATCAACATGTTTTGCAACTTCCATTGCAATTTTCATACCATTATGGTGAACATCAGCCACCAAGGGGGTATTGATATTATTTTCTAGTAATTTTGCCTTTATATCTCCTACTGCTTTGGCATGTGCTAAGGAAGGGACAGTTAACCTAACTATTTCACAACCCACATCATGAAGTCTTTTGATAGCTAAGTAAGCATTTTCGACATCCATAGTATCTTCATTTATCATCGATTGAACTCTTACTGGATAATCACTTCCAATAGCTATATCACCCACCATTACTGTTCTAGTTATCCTTCTCTCAATATGAGTTGAATATCTTTTGGAGAGACTATTAACCTCTTTAGATTGAGTTAATGACATTAAAATTCTTGATATTCAAAAAGGATTTCACTAAATTATACGGCATATAGTTTACCACTTACATTCTCTAAGTCTTTCAAAGTTAGATGGTAAGGTTTATTGATTTCTTTTGAAGGAAATCTCAACAAATAAGATGGATGAAAAATTACCATAATTTCTCTCCCATCTTTTTTAATCCATTGACCTCTTAAATTTCTTATAGGATCTTTAACTTCTAAAATAGCTCTCATAGCAGTAGAACCAGTAAGTAATATAAATTTTGGATCGACTAACTTTATTTGCTGTAATAACCAAGGTTTATGAATATTAATTTCTCTAGCCGTGGGTTTTCTATTATTTGGTGGACGACATTTAATTACATTACAAAAATAAACATCCTTCTTATAATCAATTCCAGCTTGTATTAATAATTCGTTTAATAACTTACCAGATTTACCTACATAAGGTTTTCCTTCTAAATCTTCCTGGGCTCCAGGTGCCTCACCAATTACTAACAAATCTGCAAATACACTTCCTCTCCCAATTACTAACCTTTTCACCGAAAATAAAACTTTAAATATTTTTATCTTAAGAACTCAAAACATGAAAATAAAATAGATTAAGAAAATGAACTAAATTAAACCATAGTGTGATAGTTTTATTTATTCTTAATTTATGCATTTGTCATTATTAAAAGTCATATTTGAAAAGTCATAAGTCAATGAGTCAAGTTAATTTATCTGATCGGGCACTTTCAATTGAGCCTTCTCTTACATTACAGATAAGTGCTAAAGCAAATCAATTATCTGCAGAAGGAGTAGATATTTGCAATTTAAGTGCAGGTGAACCTGATTTTGATGCCCCAAAAGAAGTTATAGAGGCTACAAGTAAAGCTATATTTGATGGATTTACAAAGTACGGGCCCGCAGCGGGGAATTTAGATCTCCGAAAAGCAATTGCAAATAAACTTCAAATTCAAAACGATTTAAATTATGAATTTAAAAATGTAATGGTCACAAATGGTGCTAAGCAAGCAATATATAATCTTTTCCAAGTATTGTTAAATACTGGAGACGAAGTTATTATTCCTTCTCCATATTGGTTAAGTTATCCCCAGATGGTTAGATTGGCGGGTGGGAAGCCAATTTTTACAAATTCTTCTGCAGAAGATGGATTCAAAATAAATATAGAAGATTTGAAGTCTAAAATCTCTTCAAAAACTAAATTTATAATTATCAATTCTCCTAATAACCCTACTGGAAGAGTTATGTCAAAGGAAGAATTATTACAAATTGCCGATTTAGCTAGAGAGTATCCAAATATCAATATTCTTTCTGATGAGATTTACGAACTAATCCTTAAAAAAGAATTTAAACACTACAGTTTATCTTCATTAGCAAATGACTTAAAAGATAGAATTTTTATAATAAATGGGTTTGCGAAAGGATGGGCTATGACTGGCTGGAGGATAGGTTATTTAGTAGGTCCCAAAGATGTAATCAAAGCATCCTCAGCATTACAAAGTCAAAGTACAAGTAATGTTTGCTCTTTTGTTCAAAAAGGTGCTTTAGAGGCTTTAAAAATTAATAATGAGTTTTTCTCAATGATAAATAGCCATTATGATCAAAGAAGAAGACTTCTCTATGAGGGCCTTAATAATATAAATGGGATTTACATTGAAGAACCTAACGGAGCATTTTACGCATTTCCAAAATTACCCAACTCCTCAATTACTTCTGTTGATTTCTGCAATAAAGCTCTTCAAGATTACGGATTAGTTGTTGTACCTGGAAAAGCTTTTGGGGCTGATCAATGTATAAGAATATCTTGTGCAGTTTCAGAAATTAAAATAAAAGATGGACTACAGAGGCTTGAAAAATCAATCTCTGAATACTATTAAATTTACTAAATTATGTTTAATTTAAAGAATTTCCTACTAAGTTCATCTATATTATTTTCTGTTTTTTCATCACCTGTATTTTCAAATCCCAAAGTTTTAAAAGTTGGAGCAATACCTGATCAAAACCAAGATGTTTTGGACAAAAGATTTAATTTATTTTCAAAAGAATTATCCAAACAACTTAATGTAGAAGTCAAATACATTCCTGTTATTAATTATGTTGCAGCAGTAACTGGATTTAGAACTAAAGATTTAGATTTAGTTTGGTTTGGCGGTTTATCAGGAGTTCAAGCAAGATTACAAACACCTAATTCAATTGTCATAGCTCAAAGAGATATCGATAAGGAATTTAAAAGTGCTTTTATAGTAAACAAAAATTTAGAACTTAACTCAATTTCAAACATTAAAGGACTTAAAAAACTAAAGAATTTAAGATTTACTTTTGGCTCTGAAAACTCAACTTCTGGAAGATTAATGCCAGAATATTTTTTAAATCAAGCAGGGGTTGAAATTAAACATTTTAAAGGAAAAAAAGCAGGTTTTAGTGGGAGTCATGATGCCACTATAGCTTTAGTTAATAGTGGGGCATTTGATGCTGGAGCTTTAAATAAACAGGTTTGGGAAAACAATCTTAAAAATAATCCCAAAAGAACAAGTAATTTAGAATTATTCTGGATCACACCAGAATATGTTGACTATCATTGGGTAGCTCAAGGTGATCTTGAAAATAGATTCGGGGAAGGGTTTACAAAAGAACTTAAATCAGTAATTCTAAATTTAGATATAAAGCAAAAATCACATAAACAGATATTAGATATGTTCAATGCAAAAAGATTTATAAAGGCAGAATCAAAACAATATAAAAATATAGAGGAAATCGGAAGGAAATTAAATAAAATTAGATGAATAATACTGTCTTAGAATTAGAAAATATATCTTATAAATACAAAAATGATCTGATCCTAAATAAAATAAATTTAAAAATAAATTCTGGGGAAAAAATTGCACTTTTAGGTAAAAGCGGTTCAGGAAAAACTACACTTATATCAGTACTTAATGGCACTATAAAGCCAACTCAAGGTGAGGTTAAATTATTCAATGAAAGTTTCGAGGAATTAGATAGAAAGCAGAAAAGTAAAATAACAACTATATGGCAAGATTTAAGATTAATAGAAGATCTCTCTGCAGAACAAAATGTTAATTTTGGACTACTAGCGGAAAACAATTTTTATTTCGCTTTTAAAAATTTACTAAATATAAGTTCTTTTAAGAAGGCGCATAAATATATGAAATTATGTAGACTTCATAACTCTATTTACGACAAAAAAATCAGAAAACTATCTGGGGGGCAAAAACAAAGGGTGGCTATAGCTAGATCATTAATTCAAGAATCAAATATATTACTTGCAGATGAGCCTTTTAATAATCTAGATCCCAAATTGATAACAACAATTAAAAACCTTCTGCTAGAAAATGTAGATAAAAATAAAACAAAAAAATCCCCAAAGACGGCATTAGTTGCATTACATAGATTAGATTTGCTTAACGATTTCGATAAAGTTATTGGAATAAGGGATGGTAAAATTTTTTTCAATATCAAAAGAAATAACTTAAAGAAGATTCATTTAGAGAAAATATATTAATTAGTTGAACAAATTAAAATTAAACTATACCTCATTATCTTTTCTTCCAATTTTGGTATGCATACCTCTAGGGTATCAATTAATAAACAATATTCATTTTGGAGGATTTAAATTATTCCAAGAATTCTTAATTTCTGCATTTAATCCCAAGATCGATAATGAAATTATTATTACCGTAATTAAGCGATTAAATGAAACTATTTTAATTGGTTTTTTTAGTTGGTTAGTAAGTATTATTTTTGGAGCAATTTTTGGAATAATTTCCTCAAATATTTTTTATAAAATCTTTAATATTCCAAATTTTTTCTACCTCACAATAAGGTTTTTTCTAACAATAATTAGATCTATACACGAAGTGGTTTGGGGAATAATATTAATGCAAATATATGGAATAA
This sequence comes from Prochlorococcus sp. HOT208_60m_813G15, assembly GCA_002026165.1. Lineage (GTDB taxonomy): Bacteria > Cyanobacteriota > Cyanobacteriia > PCC-6307 > Cyanobiaceae > Prochlorococcus_A. Next base: position 8,029 of record MWOS01000111.1, on the reverse strand, counting down.
ATTTTTCAATAGGAATAATAGCTATATGTATTCCTTATATTGCTGTAAATTCAAAAGTTTTTGCTGAACAATTAGAAACTATTGACTACAAAAGTTTTGAATCTATAAATCAAATAAATGCACCTAAATTTTCTTCTTTACTAACTTTAATATGGAATCCAATAATAAATACATTTAAAAACTTTGGTTTATATCGATTAGAGTGTTCAATAAGAAGTACTGTGATTTTAGGACTTTTTGGGATTGGAGGAATAGGTACCAGTATTTTTTTATCTTTCCAAACTTTGAATTTTAGAGAGTTATGGACTTATTTATGGTCCTTGGCAATTTTGATAATTCTTTCTGGATTAATATTCAAAAAAATAAAATTTAATACAAAAAATAAAATCCTATCTATTTTTTTTATTGCAGTTTTTTTCATAACAATTTTATTTTCTTTTTCATATTTTCTTTATTTTATTTTTAATAATAATTTTGAAAATTTTAATTCCGTTAGTTCTCTTTTTAAATCAAGATCAGATTTAGGATTATTTGATTTCTTAAAACTTATATTAGAAACAATAATTTTAAGTCTTTTATCAACAGGAATCGCAATTAGTTTACCTCCATTAGTAATAGGAATTTTTAACAACAATAGTTCTAAAATTTTTATAAAAATTTTTGCATTTTTATTACGTTTAATACCTACACCTGTAATACTTCTAACTCTATTAACTTTTAATAATCCTTCTTTATCTTTAGCAGCTTTAACATTAGGTCTCCACAACGCTGGTATTACTAGCAAATTACTTTTTACAAATCTAGATAGCCAAGACAAGAGAAATTATATGGCAATGAAATCTCTAGGAATCTCAAAAAAGACTAGTTGGCTTTTAGGTTTATTTTCTCAACAAGCAAAAAGTTACTTAGCATATTGCGCTTATAGATCTGACATCATTATTAGAGAAACTGCAATTGTTGGGGTTATTGGAAGTGTTGGTCTAGGTTGGCAATTGCAAGAATCACTAAGTTCCTTCGCATGGCAAGAAGTTACAATAGTTTTGATAGCTTATAGCTCCATTGCAATAGTTGGCGAATTAATAAATGGTAAAATCAAAAATAGTTTAACTTGATTTGTAAGAATAATTTGTTGAATCAAGTAATTATTTTTTTCCGGTTATAGTGATTAGTTTACCAAAACAACTAGTTGTAATTGGAGATAGCTCAGTTTATGGATGGGGAGATAATGAAGGTGGCGGATGGTGTGAGAGACTTAGAAAAGATTGGTGCAAAAACCACAATGGGCCAGTAATTTATCAACTTGGCGTAAGGGGAGATGGGATAGAAAAAGTTTCATCTAGATGGGAAAAAGAATGGTCATCTAGAGGAGAAACTAGAAGAAATAAACCTAAAGCAATCCTGCTAAATGTTGGACTTAACGACACTGCCGCAATTGGTCAGAAAAACGGAAGACATCAATTAGATATAGATGGATTTGAATATGGATTAGAGAGACTTATTAATGATATGAACTCTCAAACAAATGTCTTTGTTATTGGTTTGACACCTATTGAAGAAAGCAAAATGCCGTTCGCAGGATGTCTATGGTACTCAAATGATTTTTGTAATTCTTATGAAAGGAGAATGGAGGAAGTATGCCTCAATCAAAATGTCCCATTTCTTCCTACTTTTAGAGAAATGTACTCTGATAAAAGGAGTAAAAATTGGATTACGCATGATGGAATTCATCTAAATTCCGAAGGTCATTTCTGGCTTTTCCAAAGACTTAAAAGCTGGGAGATTCTTACAAAATGGAAGGAATCCTAGGTCTTTCCAAATATTATTAATTTTAAAAATATGAATATAAAATAAGGCCAAAGATAGCAAAAACAGAAGCAATACTTGTCTGAATAGCATTTACTAATTCATTACTTAATTTATATTTGTTTTGAAATCTAGCACCAATAATACTTTCAGAAAGTGTTGCGAAGAATCCAGAAACTACAACAACTATAAAATGATATTTTGTAGAAATAATTGATAGACGAAGCATTATAAAAGCCATAAATATTGATCCAAAGAAACTAGCTAATGTTCCTTCTATACTTATTCCTCCTTCAGTTCCTCTATCCACCTTTTTAAGTGAAGTAATTAAGTATGTGTCTTTACCAAATCTTTTCCCAATTTCGCTACCAAAAGTATCCGCCAACTTTGCAGCAAAACTTGCAGCAAAACCTACTTTAAAAAAGACTTCATTAGCAGGATTAAATTTAGTCATCATGGCAAGAACTAATCCTGTAGCCGCAGAGCCCCATACATTTTCAGGACCTCTTCGGCCACCTCTTTTCTCAGCTATGCCTTGTTCTTTTTTAAATTTATAACCTACTTTAGTTACAAGAGATCCAAATAATAAATAAAAAACAACTGACATCCAACCCTTCCATGACAAACATCCCCACAAAATTGTGCCTAAAATTCCTGCACTTATCCAACCACCTTTTGTCATCAAAGGAATCTTGAAGAAAATATAAATCAAAATAAAGTTAATGCAAAAACCTATAAAAAATTGATTTATAATCAAACTCATTTTTATCTAATTAATTAATTTAAAATCAATTCTCCATTGATTTAGAATTGATGATGCATTAATACTAGCCGTCGAAGTTCTCAAGATAGTGTCAGAAAGTTTAACAAAGGTAATATTATTTTTATTAAAAAAATCAATTTCATTAGAGGACCAACCTCCTTCAGGGCCAATTACATTCCAAAAAATACCTCCTTTTTTATTTACAAATTTTTGTTGTTTTCTTAACCATTGATTTAAGTCATATAGAGTTTCTTCTCTAGTTATAGAAATCGAAACTCTTTCTTGATTATTTCTAATTTTTAGCCATTCAATAATATCCATACCATTTAAAATAGATGGTTTCCATAATCTCTCACTTTGCTCAACTGCTTCTTTGATAATTGAATTCCATCTAAAAAGTTTTCTAGAAAAATTTAAATTTTTATTTACCTGTCTTTCTGAAAATAATGGCTGTATAAAATCAATTCCTATTTCAGTACACATTTTCAAAATATCCTCAAAACCACTTTTTGGTATAACAACAGCTATGCCTAATAAGTTAATTTCTTGTTCTTGAAATAAGTAAGGATTTTTTAATTGACTTATTTCTAAAAAATCATTTTTAACTTTTTTAGCTTTCCATAATGAACCCTCTCCGTTTGCTATAAATATTTCTTTGCCATTTTTGATCCTCATTACTTTATTAATATAATGAGCCTCTTCTTTTGAAAGTTCTAAATTATTGTTTTTAATATTTTCAATTCTTTCATTGGAAATAATTAATCTTGTTAAGTCTTCCATTTAAAACACTTAATCTTTAAAAACCAAATCTTCATGTTCCTCAATTGCCCAATCATTATTTTCACCTCCAATTATTAACTCTTCAATTTTTACATAATTATTTGATATCTCATTTAAAGAATTAATTAATATATCTATTGAAATGGAGTCTGATGTTCCAAAATCAACCCAACATCTTCCCCAAAGGTTTTGATATTCCATAATTCCCAAATTGTGCATTAAAGCAGGAAGAGATGCGTTTTTTTGATCATTATCATAGGACATCCAACTTAAATCGGAACCCTCTTCATGAGTTTGCAAATTTTCAGAATTAAATCCACCTAACCTTCCTAAAACGTACCAACTATCAAAAACGCCATCTAAATAATTTTTTTCATCTTGAGTTGGTGATTCTGAAAACCTTATCCATATCCAACAATTAAAAGGATCAACTTCTCTAAAAATAATATTCATATTGACTAATAGCTTTTAAAATCTATAGCTATTATAAGTAAGTTAATACTAGATTAAAATTCATACCTACAACTTAATTAATAATGCTTGATTTAAAAGAATTATCTTATCAACCTCAAACTGGAGAAAGAAAAATAATAGACAATCTTAATTTAAAAGTTCATGAAAATGAAATCATTTTAATTTGCGGCAATAGTGGTTCTGGAAAAACAACCCTACTCGAAATAATAAGCGGATTAACAAATCCACAAAAAGGGAAAATTACTTGGAAGAATAAAATTTTATCTTCTAGACAAAGAAGATGGTTTTGTGGAGTAGTATTCCAATTCCCTGAAAGATACTTTATAGGTACAACCATTGGTAAAGAATTAAAAATAGGCCATAAATCTTTAAGAGAAAAAAATATAGAAATAGTTTTAAATAAAGTTGGTTTGAAAAAAATCAATCTGACTCAACCACCAGAACAGCTAAGTGGCGGACAACAAAGGCGGTTAGCTGTAGCAGTTCAACTACTTAGAAACCCCTCAATTCTTTTACTTGATGAACCAACTGCTGGATTAGACTATTCAATGAGAAATGATGTGAAGAATTTAATTCTTGATTTAAAAAATAAAAATACAATTATTATTGTTACTCATGAACCTGCCTTATTTGAGGGAATTCCTTCTAGGATATTATTCTTGGAAAAAGGGAAAATCAAAAATTTTATGAAAGAAAATCATGCAGGATAGGATAGTTCGGGCTACTGCAGCCAATGGAGGAATAAGATTAGTTGCGGTCTTAACAACAGAATCTTCTTTAGAAGCAAAAAAAAGACACGGCCTTTCTTACTTAACCACCTGTATCTTAGGCAGAGCATTTAGTGCTTCACTGCTTTTAGCAAGCTCGATGAAAATAATGCATGGGAGAGTCACTTTAAGAGTTAGATCTGACGGACCTTTAAAGGGATTACTAGTTGATGCAGGTAGAGACGGGAAAGTTAGGGGTTATGTAGGGAATCCTAATTTAGAATTGGACCTAGTCAAAATAGATAATAATAAATATTCTTTTGATTTCACGAAAGCATTAGGTACAGGATATTTAAATGTAATTAGAGATAGTGGATTTGGAGAACCCTTTACAAGCACTGTTGAATTAGTAAATGGGAATATTGCTGAAGACTTAGCTTCATATTTATATCATTCAGAGCAAACTCCCTCTGCTGTATTTATTGGAGAAAAAATTCAAAATGAAAGTGTTATTTGTAGTGGTGGCTTATTAGCTCAAGTTTTACCTAAAAAAGATACTGACCCTCTGCTAGTCTCACTACTTGAAGAAAGATGCAAAGAAATTAATTCTTTCAGCGAAGATCTATTTAAGTCAAAAGATAATCTTCTTGAGTTAATTAGAAATATATTTCCCGATATTGACGATAAATCAATCTCTGAAAAAGCTCGTTCTCAAGAAGTGAGTTTTAAATGCAAGTGTTCCAAACAAAGAAGTTTAAATGCGATGAAAATGCTTGATAAGAGCGAGTTAGAGGACATCCTCAAGAAAGATGGCAAAGCAGAGTTGGTTTGTGAATTTTGTAAAAATAAATATCTTATAAATTATGAAGAAATTAAATCTATGATAGAAAATCAATCATAAAAAAATTACGCCTAGCCATAAAATAACCATGGCCGGAATACTTTGAATTTTTTGTATTGATAAAGAGTTGTTTGATACTTCCTGAATGAAAGAATTATTTTCAAGCAATCCACCAAATATTAATCCTATCGAGAGAAAGGTAACACTCCAACCCAGAGAACCTATAAATCTTTTCCCTGATTTAATTTGAGTATAGGTAAGTATTAATGTTGAGATAGAGAGTAAAAGTCTATTATTAGAGTCTGGACTGATAAATAACAAAATTAAAAATAATAGCCCAACAGATATTTTTATTGAAAGATTATCAAATGAGGGGGTAGTTATTTTTGGCAGACTATACTGACTTGAATTGTTAGAGTTATTATTTAAATTTTTTATCTTAGAAAGAAGTGGGAACTTATTATTGTTAAGTTGATTAATTTGTTTTTCTTTTTTTGAGGCACTCACAGCTTCATAGCTTACATTTCCTGATTGCCTGGCTTTCAGACTACCCATGAGTAATTGATCAAAGGAAGATTCTATTTTCGCTTTTAAAATTAAGTCTTCACCAGCCTCTTTAACTTTAATATCTCTAGCCTTCTGAATATCCTCAAAAGCAGCACCTTCTTTCACACCTAAAATTTCATAAGGTGATTTTTCGTTATTATTTTTATTACTGTTTGAATCCAAAATTTTTTACCAATACTAACAGATTAACTAATTTTATAATCCATTAAGACTTTATAAAACAATTGGTTCTACTCCACTAACAACGGGCGCAACTTTGTTTAAATTTAGTTGATTATTATCTTCAACAAACTGATTTAGATTCCACTCATTTTTGAAAAGAATAACTGGCCTATTCCAACAATCTTTAACTATTTTACAGTTGAATATTCTGCCTAGTTTTTCAATGGCTGGCCATCCATCAGAAATCCATCTAGCCAATTGATATGGCATTGCTTCAAGATTTGCATCTACACCATATTCACTTTTTAATCTGTGAGTTACTACCTCCAGCTGCAATTGACCAACGGCTGCGAGTATAGGGTCTCTTTTACTCTCATCAAAGTCATAAAGAATCTGAACAGCTCCTTCTTCTCGAAGTTCATTCACACCCTTCCTAAAGTTTTTAAATGCTGAGGGATTTGGATTTCTTAACCAGCTGAATATTTCAGGACTAAAGGATGGTATGCCCTCATATTCCAGATGAGCACCCGTATAAAGAGTATCTCCAATAGAAAACATCCCTGGATTATTCAAACCAATAACATCTCCAGGATAGGCATCATCAACTACTTCTCTATCTTGCCCAAATATTTTTTGTGGTCTTGATAATCTAATTGTTTTCCCAGTTCTGGAATGTTTAACTGACATATCCTTTTCAAATTTTCCACTACAAACTCTTATAAAAGCAACCCTATCTCTGTGCTTTGGATCCATATTTGCCTGAAGCTTAAAAACAAACCCACTAAATTCATCGCTTGCAGGTTCAATATCCCCTTTATTACTATTTCTTGAAGTTGGTTTTTGCGCCATTTTTAAAAAACTATCTAAAAATGGCCTTACGCCAAAATTAGTCATGGCAGATCCAAAGAAAACTGGGGTTAAAGAGCCATTAAAAACTTTTTCTTTTTCAAATTTAGATCCTGCCTCATCAAGAACCTCCAATTCTTCAAGTGAGTTTTCAAGTAAATCTCTCTCTACATATTTTGATAGCTCTTTATCTTCAAGACTTAATCTTTTCTCATTCGATTGTTTCCCTCTCACTGCTTTATCAAATAAAATCACCTCTCTCGAAAATCTATCAATAACCCCTCTAAATTCCTCGCCACTCCCAATTGGCCAGTTTATAGGTAGGGTATTTAATCCAAGTTCTGATTCAATTTCATCAAGTAAAGAAAATGGCTCTCTTCCTGGTCTATCCATTTTATTTATGAAAGTAAATATTGGTATTTTTCGCATCTTGCAAACTTCAAACAATTTTCTAGTTTGAGGTTCTAGTCCTTTAGCAGCATCTTCCAACATAACTGCATTATCAGCAGCAGCTAATGTTCTATAAGTATCTTCGGAGAAATCTTGGTGTCCTGGTGTATCTAATAGATTAATTACAGATCTCTCATATTCAAATTGCAATACAGTTGATGTAATAGAAATACCTCTTTGTTTCTCAAGTTCCATCCAGTCTGAGGTGGCTTTTCTCTGATTACCCCTAGCTTTTACTGCTCCTGCCTGTTGAATGGCACCTCCATACAAAAGAAGCTTCTCGGTAAGAGTAGTTTTCCCAGCATCTGGATGTGAAATAATAGCAAAATTTCTTCTTTTATTTACCGCATCCAGTATTTCTCTATTATTTAGAATTTTAGTATCTAAGCTCATTTATATAATATAAGGGCCTTTCACTTAGTTCTTAAACATTACCATAGACTATTAAATAATTTTCACCTTCCTCAAACACATCTAATGAGGATAGATCATTCTCTAAGATGAAATTTTTTAACTCTTTAAAAGTATAAGAAGCTCTTAAAGAGGCATAATAATCATTAGTTAAAATCTCATTATATTTGGTTGAACATTGTGCTTTGAGTTCAAAAGCAGACTTTTCATCTAATGGCCTTTTTA
>MWOS01000110.1 GCA_002026165.1 Prochlorococcus sp. HOT208_60m_813G15 | reverse complement strand
ATCAAGTTGAACAAAAAATGCATCAGGAGCAACTAGGGAAGTGGTTGAGTCATTTAAGCGAACAAGAGCAACATGTTCTTAAATTGAGGTTTGGACTAGATGGAAATGAGAGACATACGCTTGCTGAAATAGGAAGGTTATTAGAAGTTTCTAGGGAGAGAGTAAGACAAGTTGAACTCAAGGCGTTAAGAAAATTAAGAAATTTAACTAGAAAATTACCTAGCGGGATTTAATCTAATCTTCAGCCCAAATATATTTAGTTAATTCTTCTGAGGGAGGTTCCGGTGCTTCTAAAGCATTTTTAACGGATTCTGAGATCTCCGTATCAATTTTCTTTTCTATACTTTTTAAGTCATCTTGAGTTGCTAATTTCTCTTCAACAATTTCTTTCGCTAATTTCTTAATAGGATCTCTTTGCCCCCAAAACTCTTTCTCTTTCTCAGACCTTAATTCATCAGGATCTGCAAGAGAATGGCCTCTATATCTATAAGTCAAGCATTCTAAAAGGGTGGGCCCTTCTCCTGCTCTGGCTCGTTCAATTGCTCTTTGTGCTGCTCCTCTTACTGCTAGTACATCCATTCCATCAACTTCCTCACCATGCATGCCAAAAGCAGAGGCTTTTCTCCAGATTTCGGGATTGCTTGTTGCTCTATCGTGAGCCATACCAATAGCCCATTTATTATTCTCAACAACAAAAATTATGGGTAATTTCCATAATTGAGCCATATTCAAACATTCAAAAAACTGTCCATTATTGCAAGTCCCATCCCCAAAGAATGCTGCAGTAACCGCATCACTATTACTATTACCTGCAACTTCCTTTTTGTATTTACTTGAAAAGGCTGCTCCTAGAGCAACTGGAATTCCTTCTCCAATAAATGCATATCCTCCCAATAAGTGATGCTCTTTGGAAAATAAATGCATTGATCCTCCTCTGCCTTTACTACAGCCAGTAGCTTTACCAAAAAGCTCACTCATCACTTCAAAAGAAGGAACACCTGCACTTAATGCGTGGACATGATCGCGGTAGGTACTACAGAACCAATCATGTTTCTTTTTCATGGCACCAATTACTCCAGTGCTAATAGCTTCCTGTCCGTTATATAAATGAACAAAACCAAACATTTTCCCCCTGTAGTACATTTCTGCACACTTATCTTCGAAT
>MWOS01000011.1 GCA_002026165.1 Prochlorococcus sp. HOT208_60m_813G15 | reverse complement strand
CGATCTTATATATTTGAAGCGGATCCAGAGGATATAATTTTTACATCTGGTTCTTCGGAATCGACAAATATTGTATTTAATAATATTTATGAGAAATTTAAAAATGGTAGGGTTGTTATTTCAAATGTTGAACATCAAGCAACAACTATTTGTGCTAATAAACTAAGAAAACAAAATTGGGATATTTACGAATGGATGGTAAATAATGATGGAATTTTAAATATTTCTAATATCGAAAAATTTTTAAACAATGATACTAAGCTTGTATCAATTATTTGGGGACAAAGTGAAATTGGGACAATACAACCTGTACAATTTATTGGTTCCAAATGTGAAGAATTAAATATAATGTTTCATTTAGATGGAACTCAAATATTAAGTAATGGAATATTCAGTTGGAAAGATCTTAAATGTGATTTTTTAAGTTTATCCGCTCATAAATTTGGAGGTCCAAAAGGGATCGGTATTCTTTTAACAAAAGAAAAGTCTAGACAAATTTTAAAAAATAATGACATTTCACTTACTCAAGATCGG
>MWOS01000109.1 GCA_002026165.1 Prochlorococcus sp. HOT208_60m_813G15 | reverse complement strand
TTCTAATATTTTTTTATTTACCAACCAGTGTTGTCCAAATCTTTTTTTTTGATGATAGTTTTTAGAATTCATCTAAAAGATAAATAATATGTTTAAATTAAATATGAATTTATTTAATACTTTATATCATGAGCTTATCAAAAAAAAATTTAGATAAACTCAATAAATTTAAAAAAAAGAAAAATTTAAATAACGAAAGTAAAAATATAAATATAACTAATTACACAAATATAACTAATAATGATAATTTAATCTCTGATCCACTTAATTCAGAAGATCCCAATAAAATTTTTTATTCGTTAATTGATAATTCAGAATCCCTAGAAGAGACCTCTAACATTAATAACTCACTAAGAGATAGTGAGATTAATCAAATTAATATGAATTCTAAAAAACATAATTTATCCAAGAAATTAACAACCGAAGAGGAACTATATGATGAATTTAATTATCTTCTTGATGAATAATTAGTTTTAATATTTACTTATGCTTCAGAGTAATAGATTTGCAATTTATGCTATCGGCAAAATAAAGAAACTTTGGATTAGAGATGGAATTAATCAATACAAAAAAAGAATGCCTGAACTTGTCATTAATGAGTTAAAGACTTTTAATTTAAATAATCTTAGATCCAATAACAATATTATTATCTGCCTAAGTGAAGAAGGTAAACAGTTTAATTCAGTTGAACTATGTTCCTTACTCTTGAATTATAAAAATAAAAAAATTAATTTCTTAATCGGTGATACTGATGGATTTAGTTCAGAAATAAAAGAAAAATCAGATCTTGTACTAAGCCTATCTCCTTTAACTTTTCCTCATGAATTAGCTAGATTAATCCTCATCGAGCAAATCTATAGAGCTATTTCTATATCTAACAACTCCCCTTATCATCGTTCTTAAAAAGATTAGATTCACCTCTGAAATTAATCTATAAAAGTTTAATAACTAACTATTTTTTGATTTTTTGCTATATAGTACATATATACTATTAATTTAACCTTGGATTCTTTTGATTCAACTACTAAAAAAGTTAAAATCCCCTTATTAACTGATTCGGTATCAGCAGGGTTTCCTTCTCCTGCAGATGACTATACAGAAGAAAATATTGATTTAAACGAACATTTAATATCTAATCCGTTTAGCACTTTTTTTCTCAGAGTTAAAGGTGACTCAATGATAAATGCAGGAATTAAAGATAAAGATTTAATAATAGTAGACAAGAGCTTAACAGCCAGACCAGGGAATATCATCATTGCAATGATAGACGGAGAATTTACAATAAAAAGATTATCTATAAAAAATAATGAATTATATTTGAAAGCAGAAAATCATAATTATCCTGATTTTAGATTTAAAAACCATATTGATGTACAGATATGGGGAGTTGTTATTTATTCAATACATAGCTATTTATGAAAATTTCAAATATTGATGCAATAGCTCTTATAGATGCTAATAATTTTTACGCGTCATGTGAACAAAATATTAATCCTCATTTGAGAAATAAACCAGTAGTAATTTTATCTAATAATGACGGATGTATCATTGCAAGAAGCCCTGAAGCGCGAACTTTAAAAATTAAAATGGGAACTCCGTATTTTAAGGTCAAAGAAAGACTAAATAAATTAGATGTAGCAGTCTTAAGCTCAAACTATTCGCTTTATGGGGATATGAGCAGAAGACTAATGAATTTACTGAAAAATTACTGTGAACAGATAGAAATTTATTCTATTGACGAAGCATTCGTCTCGATTTCTAGACCTAATGATGAGAATCTATATCCTTGGGCAAGAAGCATAAGATCATTAATATATCAGAATCTAGGGATTACCATAACAGTAGGAATAGGAGAAAATAAAGTAAGAGCAAAAATTGCTAATAAACTAGCTAAAAATATTGATTATTCAGCTGGAATATTTGATTTAGCTAAAACCGAAAATGATAATAATTATTTGAAAAGAATTAGTATAGATAAGATATGGGGAGTCGGGAAACAAACCTCTAATTGGTTGCAAAGTAAAGGTATTAAAAATGCGAGAGAACTAAGAGATATGGAAGAAAATGAAATCATTAAGAAATTAGGCATCGTAGGGAAAAGACTGCAATTAGAACTGAAAGGCCATAGATGCCTGCCCATAGAAAAAAACAAGAAATCAAAAAAAGAAATTCAGGTGAGCAGGAGTTTCGGCACGCCTATCACAAAATTAGAAGACTTAACTCAAGCACTGGCAACTCACGCAATAAAAGCCTCTGAAAAAATGAGAAGTCAGAATTTGCAATCATCTGATATTAGAGTATTTGCCAGAACCAGTAAATATTCAAGTCAAAATTATCAAAGAAGTGCTCATAGAAAACTTACAAATGCAACAGATGACACAAATAAAATTTTAAAAATAGTAGTTGAATTATCTGAAGAAATTTATAATCCTGAATATAAATTCTCAAAAGCTGGTGTTCTAATGCAGGATTTAACTAATAGCGAATATTTACAGCAATCAGTTATCAATTACAAATCTCAGAAAGACTTAAAAAAATCAGCAAATCTTATGAGAACGATTGATTTATTAAATAAAAGATTTAATAACAATGCAATTACATGGGCCATTACAAAAAATCCACAAAGTTGGAAGATGAATAAGAATTTCTTAAGTCGCTCATCTACAACTGATATAGAACAAATCCCAACTATAGTGAAGTAAACAAAATAGAATGGAATTCATATTATTTTTGAGCAAATTAGATAAAGAGATTCTTAACTTATTAATTAAAGCAAACTACATAGTTGAAGAAAATAAAATTGAATGTCTATTAAACAAAGAAATAAAAGGGCTACATAATTTTAAAGAAAATAAAATAATAATATGTACTGAAAACGCAAAAAGGAAAACAAATTATAGAAATAAGAATCAACAACCAAATAAAGATAACTTCAAAACAGAAAGAGCGATAAGAAAAGCATTAAGACACGAAGCAACTCATGCGATACAAAAATGTAATGACAATAAAACAATAGGGGATATAAAAAAATTAGAAAGCAAATTGCATCAAAGTAAAAGAAAAGCATTAGAGTTCTCTAGTTCAAATTTTTCTGGGACTTATGCGAAAGAAGTAGAAGCTTATATTCTTGAAGATAAACCCAAAAAAGTTAAAAACTTGATTAAAAAATACTGCCTATAAATTAAAAATTTTTATATTAACTAGCGATGAAATTGCCACAACGTTGTTTATCTAAAAAATTAATATGTTGCCTTTCTAAGTAATATAATTCCTGAAATTTGATCGCATCTGAGTTTAAATCCTTAAAAAGATCATCTATCTCTTTATTTGTATTTGAAGAACCTGAAGAAGAATTATCAATTAAAATAGATATACAATTTTCTAAAGTTTTTAATCTTTGAGATCCCCAAGATTCGATTAAGTGTCTACATCTTTTAAGAGAATTATATTTCTCAAGAAGTGATAATGTTCCTAGTAAATTTTCTTTAGGATTACTCAGCAATGTTAAAAACAACTCATTTGGATTAATAAAAATATTAATTTTATTTGATGATTCAGGATTATTGAGAGCTAAGTAATCAGGCAGAAGTGAAATTAAGTTAATAGAAGAAAAATCTTTTTGAAGATTTTGACTATTTGATTGTTTTAAATCATTTAAGTAGTTTAAACCTAAATTATTTTGTTCAATTTTTGAAATAGCTTCCCATAGACTTTGAATATAACTAGTATTAAAACCATTAATTTCTCTTTTGAGAAATTCATCACGAATAAATATCCTAAGATCTGGACAATGTAAATAATAAAAAATTATTTCCGATTCATTTTTCTCCCGTCGAGAAATTTCATTTGGTTGTTCAAATTTTTTTGATCTACCATGCCAACGAAATCCCTTTACTTGATTTCTTAAATCTTGTTCAAACTGTATTGCTAACCTAGCTTGTCCCTTACTTAATTTTTCAGAAATTTTTTGTAGATAGTGAGTTCTGGTTGATGATTGAGGTAATTTACTCAACAATTTTACCAATGATGAAATAACACTCTGGAAAATTTCAGACTTAGTTAAATCTTTATCTTTAAAGATCTGATCAATCTCCCAATCAATCCAAAAGGATGAATTATCAATTAAATTAAAATAATCTTCAGGAGTATTACTATTTAAATATTCGTCAGGATCTTTAAAATCACTTAGTTGAAGTATCTTAAGATTAATTTGATCATGAATGGATAGACTTTCTACTTCTTTAATTACTCTTTTTGTAGCTAAGATACCTGCATTATCAGAATCAAAATTCAAAATTATATTTTTATTATCTGTACATCTACATAGTTGAGAAC
>MWOS01000108.1 GCA_002026165.1 Prochlorococcus sp. HOT208_60m_813G15 | reverse complement strand
AGAAACAATTATGAACCTTATAAAGGTATTAAAGATAAGGGATTCTAAATATGGAAAATTATTCTTCTTTACTAATTGGCGGAAAACAATTTTCCAGTAGATTAATGGTTGGTACTGGCAAATACAAGTCTACTCAAGATATGGTGGAAAGTTTGTCAAATTCTGAAACGGAAATTATAACCGTCGCTGTTAGAAGAATTAAAAATTATCAGGCAGGAGAAAATTTACTCGAAAAGATCAACTGGGAAAAGTACTGGATGCTTCCTAATACAGCTGGTTGTGTTAATTCCGATGAGGCAGTCAGAATAGCAATTTTAGGTAGAGAACTTGCAAAATTATCTGGTCAAGAAGAAAATAATTTTGTGAAGTTAGAAGTTATTCCTGACAAAAAGTATTTGCTACCCGACCCAATAGAAACTCTTAAAGCAGCCGAAATTTTAATAAAAAAGGGTTTCGCTGTACTACCTTATATTAATGCAGATCCTATTCTTGCAAAAAGACTAGAAGAAATAGGTTGTGCAACTGTAATGCCATTAGGCTCTCCCATAGGCTCCGGACAAGGTTTGTTAAATTTATCAAATATAAAGATTATTATTGAGAATGCAAAAGTGCCAGTAATAATTGACGCAGGAATTGGAGTGCCTAGTGAAGCTTCTCAAGCTATGGAAATTGGAGCTGATGGTGTTTTAATCAATAGTGCAATAGCACAAGCTGCAAATCCTCCTCTAATGGCTCAAGCGATAAATTATAGTGTAAAAGCTGGCAGGCAAGCTTTTCTGGCAGGAAGAATTAAAAAACAAGACTTTGCAGTAGCAAGTTCGCCAGAAAAAAATATATCTATCTAATTCTCTAAATTGAGAAAAGTTTAAAAAGAAAGTAAAAATTTATTATTGGATTTATTTATCATATTAAGAAAGAAGATTTGAAACTATTTACAATGTTTTTTCGCAAAGTGTAAGCATGCTGTAGTAATTTAATAAATACATTATGAATCTTTTA
>MWOS01000107.1 GCA_002026165.1 Prochlorococcus sp. HOT208_60m_813G15 | reverse complement strand
TAATTGATTCTTTTTTGTCGGAAATCTTTGTTTTTTTAGGATTTGATTTTGAATTTTTGGATTTGCTATCTGCAAATAAAGTTTGATATACAAAAAAACCAAAAACAGCAAAGAAGCCTAATGCCTGTACTAGAGCAGTTCCAAGATTATCAAACATTTAGGCCTCAACTTTGTATAGTGATTCTTTTTCTTTCGCTTCTATACATTTTTTATCATCAGACAAGCATTCAATTTCTGCCTTCTTCTCAGTATGAGAACTGCAGCCCCCTGCATTTGCATTAGATATTGAAAACAAAGTTAGTGCCCCTAAAATTAGGGCGCATGAGGTGTTAATAGGTTTCATTAGTTTTATTTGTATTATGGAAAAATAATTTCGCAATTGCGAAGATAATCCTCTCTTCTGCTAAAAGTATCCCCTTTTTATATATCTATTTGTAGTAATTAACTAAATCGATAATTAATATTGCTAGTAATGAAAAACCTAAAATGAAAGGTAAATAAGGATATTTATTTAAAATTTTGTTTAGCTGATTTTTTGTTGTTTGTTTTTCCTTTTTCTTTTCTCTAGGTGGTAAGCCTAACTCTTCCCTTCTCTTAGCTTCTCCCATAATTTTTAAACTATTTATGACTATTCTATATACCTAGTAGTAGTAGTGTATTGTTCTAGATTTAAATTATTAACGGTTAATTTAATTTAAATTTTGGATATATTAATAATATACAAAAATAATTAAATGATAGAAGTAGTTTGGTCAGTAAATATAATGATTGCACTTCTTATTATTGGTGTTGCCTGGGTTCTTTATTACATATTTACTTATGATCAAAAATTTACTTCCTAGATAAATGTCAGATAAGGATCTAAGTAATTTTCTAAAAAAAATAGAGCAACTTAATCAAATTGCTGAGCTAATAAAAAATAATCCTAGTAAAAAGTTATCCCTTTCAAAATGCAAGAATCATGATGAAGTAATTAAATTAACCACTGAATGGGGTTTTGATATTGGTAAAAGGTGGGGAGAATATTAATTGATTTTATTACCAGCATTATTAAAAATGCCATCAACATCAAATTAAATTCCTAAGATTAAATAGTATTTCTTGTATTGGAGTTATGAAAGAAATTGAAGAGATAAAGTCAAATATATATAAAATAGCTGCTGTTACAGATAGAGGGCAAAGATTAAATAAATTAATTTCTCCTATGTATGAGGAAAAAGCTAATGAAATGGATGAATTAATTGATGCTCTTAAAGACTTTAGTTTTGACATATCAGAAAAATTATTGTCTGGAGAGTGGGAATTGATTTTTTCTAATGTTGAATTATTTCGAAGTTCTCCTTTCTTCCTTGCTATTGAAAAGGCATTAAATGATGAATTTAAAAGTAATCTTTTTTTTAAATTACATCAATTGCAAGTAGGATCCTTTGGCATATCAACTATTGGGAGAATTGCTCAAAAGATTGATTTTGAAAAAAAAGAATTTATATCTACTTTTGACACTACAATATTTGGGCTTACAACTATTCCTATCATAGGTTGGTTCAAACTATTGCCTACTTTTGGTGGGAGGGTAATAACCCTAGCAAGTGATTTAGTTTTAAGAAATAATTTACTTGATATGAACTTACAAAAGACAAAAGTTTCCAAAGTTAATGGACTTAATAAGATTCCATTTTTTAGTGAATTACTTATGGATAGATGGTATCCAGTTAAAGAGGTATGGAATAAGTTACCTTGGAATAAAGAATCGCCAAATTGCCAGGTTTCAATTATATACTTAGACGATGAAATGAGAATTATGCAGGATATGTATGGGTCTACTTTTATTTATATAAGGCCTTCAATTTCCTTGTTGAATACAAATACAATCTCTAATGATTAATTAAAACACTGAATAATAATTTTGTAATTTATAGAAAAAACCAATAAAAATTGATTTTAAAGATTAATTAATAAAAACATCTCACATCTTAAATACAAATAGGATATGTTCATAGTGAACATTTTTTTATTATGCTTAGAAATCAAGAAAAAAATTCTGTTGTTAGAGGAATATTCCTAATAGGAGGTTGGGGCTTAGGTCTAGACAGATTCTACGAAGGTGATAAGAAAGGTGGCTTTTTATCAATCATTGGTTGGAGTATCACATTTTTTAGCTTTATCTTTCTTAAATGTTCAGGTTATGAATATGTTGAGGGTGTGAAAAATTATTCAAATTATTCACCTAACCCTTTAATAGTATTCCCTTTACTGGCAGGAGCATATGGTGGCTTTCTAATAATTAAGAAGGCATTTAGATTAGCAAAACAATTTGAGAATGCTGAATAATACTACCAGCAGTTAAATTCAAGATAATAATCCAGATCCTTTCAAATAAAATTTAAATAAAAGAATCACTAAAAGGTTTACTATTGCTAGGGCTACTAAACCATTTCTGTTTTTTACATCTAATTTCTTGACTAAATTAGAAAGATAAACTACTGGATTTTCTGGCTCTTTATTATCCAAATTTTTTTTAAATATTAATTTGACAAGAAAATATCACAGTTTCATTTGAAGAATCAAAATTGTAAAGATGAATATCCAAAAAGAAATAAATAATTTTTAACCCATAATTCCTGCATTTCTTAAAAACGCTTTACCCATATTGCCAATTACAAAAAATAGAGACAGATTAATTAAAAGGACTATTAATAATGCCAACATTTTATAGTTTGGATTAGTTGAAATGCCATCAAATCCATTATTAAGAAATCTTTTAAAAAGTGATTTGTCAATTTTTAGTTTTTGTTGCTCAGAATCAAGTTTTACTTTTTCTTCTGAAGAATCTTGATTACTTGCTTTCTCTAGAAATTCTGTAAATGCCTTAACATTTTCTTCTTTTTTATTCCCCTCATTAAGATCTTTATTGTCTTCATTCAAATTGGGGGACGATTCGATTGAATTATTTTCCTCAGGATTAAGTTTTGAATCTTCCAAATTAATAGTAAATGCTAGGAGTATATTACACCATAAAAAAAAACCCAATCGATCAATTGAAGAGAGGGTTAGCTAAGGTTAAAGTTCTTAACTTAATAATAATTTATTTTAATTAAATTTGCGGTCGTAGCATAATCAAGTTTTAAATTAGATTATATTCAAGGTGATATTTTCGTACATATGTTAGATGCAAATACTAAAAAAGCATGTAAAGATGATCCCTCAATAAGAGATATTAAAATTAGAAATATAGAACATGCTATTGAACAAGCAGAATTGATGATAAAAGAATCAAAAATGAGCCAAGAAGAATTAATCTTTTTAAAAAGAAAAATATCGGACTCAAGACAAGATTTAGAGATACTTTATTTAATGAAAATTCAATGAATATAAATTTGTTAATCTTTAAAAGGATTGAATTTATACAAAGAAAATTAATTTGTATATTTGAAGACTTATAAATTTTAAAGGGAATGTAATTATTTGTATAAAGGTTCTAGTTATGTCTAAAAATAATCTATATATACCTTTAAAGGTTGTTCCATACATCTTCATTTCAATTACTGCCATAGCAATAACAGCAGCTACATATGTAATTACTTAGTTCTATAAGCTATGTAAAGTTTGCAGATTTTAAGTAAATTAGAATATTTGAAATAACTAATTATATGAATAAATTCAAAATAGCAATTTTTACAATTTCAATAATCATATTTTCCCTAATTGGAATTAAAAAATTAATTTATATAAATCAAGTTAAAGATATAAAAAATAAAGAAGAATCATTCTTAAATGAATCTATACGTGTTTTAAATGAATGTTTCGATCTAGAAAATAAAAATAAAAGAACTCTTAACAAATCAATTGAATTAATTGAGTATTGCTTAGAGGAATATGGATATAAAAACTGATTTCAAAACTTGAATGATGAATTTCCTTAATACTCTACTAATATGCAAATAAAAATTTCTCATCAATAATCTTGTTATGTTCCATAATTTTTTATTAATAATATTTTCCTAATTTAATTTACAAAAATGACTAAAGTTAAATGTTCTTATTTAGGAAATTTAAACTGTGAGGCTATTCATCTACAATCTGGAAGTCTTATTAGAACTGATGCACCTTTAGATCACTGCGGTAAAGGTGAAAGTTTTTCCCCAACTGATTTATTAGCAACATCTCTAGGTACTTGCCTGCTAACCATCATGGCAATCAAAGCCAAATCGAAAGGATTTGATTTGAAAGGTATATATTTAAATATTGAAAAAGTAATGACACAAAATAGCGAGAGGAAGATAAAAGAACTAATAATAGATATATTTATACCAGAGAGCACTTCAAGTGACACTTTTGATTTTTTGAAAAAAGCTTCCAAAGAATGTCCAGTTACAAGAAATTTATCTCAAGAAATAGATATTAAAATTAGTTGGCATAATGAATAAATCTCAAAAATAGTAATTACATAAAAAATAATGAAATACTTTATTGGAATTGTCATTCTTTTATTTGGAATATATATAATGACAGACTTGGGATTAAAGACTAGGTATACAAGAAAAAGACTTTCAAAAGGAAAAAAATAAATCTTATAAATTTTAATATTGCAGATTAAGGAGATAGATTTATTTTTGTATTAACAATTAAGGCATATTTTAATTTTATTTTTTCAATATTTTTTGGTCAATCAAACTAATCAAAGGGATCATGAAATTTACATTTATTCCAACAGTGCACCATGTATAAATAACAAGAAAAAATATTTTTATAAATAAGTTAGGGGGTAAGTTGAAAAATATTTTGAAAAACCCTCCAATGAATAATACCAATATTCCAATTTGAAAAAGACCTTTGATTATCCATTTAATTCCATTTTTTTTAATGTTTATATAAAACCAGAAAAAAGCAAAACTAGATAACAATAAATATATAAAATTTATGATCATCTTTTAGAGAAAATCTAATAAATTTGCCATTATCAAGGCATGATTTCAATTATCACTTTTTTATTTGCTAATTTTTTTTTAAAATGGAAAAGTTATACAAAAAACAATAAAAAAATTATTTTTTATCTTAAAACATTTTCGATTTTAGTAAATCAACTCTTTTTTGATTCACTCCCAAATCACTTTCTCCAACTCTTGATTCTGACCTTATTGATAAGATATTTGATTCAGGTAGAAAGGATACTTCTAAGTCGTCTACATACTTCATCCATTTACTGGTTGCCTCAGCATGAAGATAATCGCCATCAATTTCTACAATCTCAGTTCTTGGAGTGTTTTCAATAAATGTTTTAATCTCTTCAAAAGGTTTCTCAATATTGTTTACCTCCCATTCTTCTCGTACACAATGAGCAATCTCTACACAAGGTTTTAGTTCTATATGTGAGGCAAATGATGAAGAAGGGAATAAAAAGCTTGAACAAATTAAAATAGCTAAAAAAAGTATATGCATTAAGAGAAGAATTTAACAACTCATAATCTAACTAATTAAATTACCAATTTGTAATGACGTCCTAATTATTTTCGAAGAAAGCATATATGTTTTTATATTCAGAATTTAATATGTATTTCTAATAATCCAAAAAAAAGATCCCTCAAAGAGAGATCTTTTTAAAATTGATTTATATCAAGTGTTTCCTTGTTTCCACTGAAATAAATCAATTCCTCCTACACACATTTTTAATATCACACCTAAATTCAAAAAATGTAATGCTTAATAGACCTCTATCTTAACTGTCACATGGCAAAAAATACAAAAAGTACTCAAACATCGAGGTTGAGTACTTTTAAAGTTATCAGAAAAAAGTGTGTGAGGAGTTTCTGATGTATTTAATTTACTCCCTAGGTAATTTAAGAGGCTACAGTATAAATTACTAATTATTTAAAACTTTCAGAAAAATTGGGCGTTGATGAAAAAAATAATCAAAAAACATAAAAATCCATGAAAAGCATTTACAAGAAAATCATTTTTGTTATTTCAGCAATTGCTCTTTTTTCAGTAATAGTAAGTGTTGTCAAATATTCGGTTACTTATACTGAAAATAATCCCGAAAAATATTACCTAAACAAAAGTAAGACAAAAATTAAGTATAAATTCACTTCAAAAAATCTATAAAGTGTCTTAAATATGATCTATATTGACAGCTTGAGTCATGAAAATCAAAAACACTTCCGTTCTTAATCAGAATAATATTTATTTAAGTCAATTTAAAAATAAGCATAAATATCAAATACTTGAAAATTACTGGAAGAAAAGAAAGAAAGAATGTGAAAAAAATCTTTCAAAATTTTGCTAACCGATAATTATGAATTTTATTTTTTCTTTATTATTAGCATCTGTTATGTGGGTACAAGTTCCACAATGGGAAGCTGACTGGTCAAAATGTGCTGTAGATGTTCCCGATTCTTCATGTCACTGGTACGTAGCTGCTCCCGATAATACTTTTGGGGAAGGATTTAATTGGGAAAACGCTCCTTGGTTTGATGCTAATGGATTGCAGGATGTAGCTAAGATTGATAAAGAATCTGTAGTAGAAAAACTTCAGAATAACTAAAGTTTCTATTTCATCAATTAACTTTTAATAGTATTTAAATCTAGTTGCTTAGTGGTTAACTTTTGATTAATTAAATAATTTTTATGCGTTTCAAAGTAAGTCTCAAAAAAAATGGAAAGGAATTTGATGAGGTTGTTATAGCTAATAATAAAAAAGAAGCTATGGAAGTAGCTTTAAAAAACAATCCAGAAGCTCAAGCATTAAATTC
>MWOS01000106.1 GCA_002026165.1 Prochlorococcus sp. HOT208_60m_813G15 | reverse complement strand
CTAGATGAAGTAATTGAAAAGAAACTTTCTTTTTTATCTAATAAACTTGTTGAAAATTGGGGAGAAAGACAACTTTCTATCTTGGATATAGATGACAAAATAGCTACAGCCGCAGAAAAAGCACCAACCGATGATAACTTGATAAAGCTTTTGAGAGAATCTTTATCAGATGTAAAGAAAGAATATGAAAAAGTTTTAATTCATGAAGAGGAAAAAGTAAGAGAAGCTGGCGGTTTACATGTCATTGGTACTGAAAGACATGAATCAAGAAGAGTAGATAATCAACTTAGAGGAAGAGCAGGGAGACAGGGTGACCTTGGAAGCACTAGATTCTTTTTGTCTCTAGAAGATAATTTGTTAAGAATTTTTGGAGGTGATAGGGTGGCAAATCTAATGAATGCGTTTAGGGTTGACGAAGATATGCCTATAGAGTCAGGAATGCTTACTAGGTCTTTAGAAAGTGCTCAAAAGAAAGTAGAGACTTATTACTACGATATTAGAAAACAAGTTTTTGAATATGACGAAGTCATGAATAATCAAAGAAAAGCAGTTTACAACGAAAGACTAAGAGTATTAAAAGGAACTGATTTAAAGAGACAAGTAATAGGATATGGAGAGAGAACAATGGGTGAAATTGTAGAGGCCTATATTAATCCTGATCTTCCTCCTGAAGAATGGAATATAGAGCAATTAATTTCTAAAGCCAAAGAATTTATATATCTGTTAGATGATCTTAAAGCTGATGATATTAATTTACTTTCAATAGAAGAATTAAAAAACTACCTTCAAGAGCAGTTGAGAATAGCTTATGATTTAAAGGAATCGCAAATAGAAAAGATTCGTCCAGGATTAATGAGAGAAGCAGAAAGATTTTTTATTTTGCAGCAAATTGATAATTTATGGCGAGAACATCTTCAATCCATGGACTCATTAAGGGAGTCAGTAGGCTTAAGGGGTTATGGCCAAAAAGATCCTTTAATCGAATATAAAAATGAAGGATATGACATGTTTCTCGAAATGATGACTAATATGAGGAGAAATGTTATTTATTCCATGTTTATGTTTCAACCTAAGACTGATACAAATAATAAAAATTAAATCAAGATTTAATCATCTCCAAGAAATTCTATTATTTCTTTGTCTTTTAAATTTTGAGCATCGCCGAGTTTAGAAATATCGAAAGATTCTGATTCGGTCATACAATCAAGAGTTTTTTGTAATTTGAGAATTTCACTTTCAAGAGAGTCTATCCTATCCATTAAATTTTTTATTACATTAGCTTCTGCGTCTGGTAAAGCAGAGTGAGCTAATGGATTCACTTTAACTCCACTTTGATGTACCACTCGGCCTGGAACCCCAACAACAGTACTGTTACCCTCTACATTACGAACAACTACTGAACCTGCACCAATACGAGTATTAGATCCTACTGTGATGGATCCAAGAACTTTTGCCCCTGCTCCAACTACAACATTTTCCATTAAAGTTGGGTGTCTTTTTCCATGACTTTTACCAGTACCTCCTAAAGTTACTCCTTGGTAAAGCAGACAATTATTTCCAACTTCAGCTGTTTCCCCGATTACAACTCCCATTCCATGATCTATGAAAACCCGTTTACCAATTTTTGCACCAGGATGGATTTCAATGCCTGTTGCTAACCTATTAAGATGACTTAATAAGCGAGGAATTAGAGGAATTTTCAATTGCCATAATTTATGAGTAAACCTATGTATAACTATTGCTTGAAAGCCTGGGTAACAAAGAAAAATTTCTAGTATGCCTCTAGCAGCAGGATCTCTCTCTCTAATGATTTCAATATCAGATTTCAAAGTTTTTAGCATAATGGTCTAATTTACAACTCCAATTTCTTTTTTTAATTGATTTATTGTTTCGATACTTAAATAATTTTTAGAGCAAATTATTTGAGGTAACCTTATAAGCTGAGACCGATTTTTTAATAACATGTTTTCTACAACTGATAAACTTGGTCCATCACACACTATGTGATTTGAGGCTTTTAGAAGTGATAGTAATCTATTTTTATTATCTGATATTGCCGTCATAAGCATTAATTCACCTCCTCGCATGCTGTGTATAATAACTTCCGCTGCCCTCAATAAGCCAGGACTAATGCTAACAATACCTACACAACTTCCAGCATTTAATTCTTTGATAATTTTCAATTCCTTTTGAAAGTCACTTAAATCAACTGCAATAGCTCGAAGTCCATATTGTTTGGCAAATTTTTCCAGAGGTTGTAAAAAATATCTGCTTGTGACAATAGTTCCATTATTTGAATTACTCAAAACTTTTTCTAATTCTTCCATGGGAACAACTTCTACTGGTACATTAATTTTCGGAGAGAGGTCTTCTGCTATGAGCATTGAAGCGCCTATATCCTCTCTTGGAGTACTTACTATAATTCTTGTGCCGCATTTGATACGCCAATCAATTTCATTGGTAAATATTGCCCTCGCTTCTTGTAAGGTACAGCCAAGTTTTATGAACTTATCAACAGCCTTCTTTGCTTCTTGATCTGGGGGATTACTTATTTTGTCTTTGGAGTAAACTGATTTACTAAAGTCTTTTTTAGTAAGATTATCTCTTACATAGATTCCTGAACCAGCTATTGCTTCAACAACTCCATCCATTTCAAGTTGTCTGTAAACTTTGCTTATAGTATTTCTATGGAGTCCAGTCTGCATAGCAAGTTGCCTAGTACTGGGGAGTCTGTGCCCAGGAGGATAATGTCTAGCTGCTATAGCAAAGCATATTTGATTATATAGTTGAGTAGATGCTGGAATATCACTTTCTTGTTGAATATGGAATTTCACTTTAGAAAAAATCCTGACTAATTAGTTTTTAGCAATAGTGACACTTTAACATTCGTCATAGTTTTTGGATAAAATTTTACTCTTCATCTTTTTTTACTAAAGGAGTTTTTCTAGGGCTCAAAAACATAATCATGTTTCTCCCCTCTCTTTTTGGCTTTTGTTGTACTTCCGATTGCTCTTCTAGATCATTGGCCATTTTTAAAAGGAGTGTTTCAGCTAAATTTGAATGTTGAATTTCTCTGCCCCTAAAAAATACGGTGCATTTTACTTTATCTCCTGACTTTAAAAATTTAGTAGCTTGACCTATTCGTACGTCATAATCGTGTTTATCAATTTTATATCTCATTTTAACTTCTTTAACTTCTGTCTGATGAGATTTTTTTCTCGCCTCTTTTGCTTTCTTTTCTTGTTCAAATTTATATTTTCCATAGTCCATAACTCTACAAACAGGAGGATTTGCTTTTTCGCTCACTAACACTAAATCAAGTTCTCTTTGAGAGGCTATTTCTAAAGCTTTAAGTCTAT
>MWOS01000105.1 GCA_002026165.1 Prochlorococcus sp. HOT208_60m_813G15 | reverse complement strand
TTCATAATCTTCGAGCCTTTCTCTTGTTGCGGTGGTAAGTTTAATTAAAGACTTTTTAAAAATAACTTTTTAAAAGTTTAATGTTTTTTTTTTATATTAAATGAGTGAGGACAAAAGATCTAATAAAATCTCAAATGATTATGGTGCGGAACAGATTCAGGTTTTAGAAGGTTTAGAGCCTGTTCGTAAACGCCCTGGAATGTATATAGGTTCTACAGGTCCAAGAGGTTTGCATCATTTAGTATACGAGGTCGTTGATAATTCAGTTGATGAGGCTCTCGCTGGGCATTGTGATCATATAGAAATAGTCCTTCAAGCAGATGGATCAGCTTCGATTTCTGATAATGGTCGTGGTATCCCAACAGATATTCATCCAAGGACTGGGAAAAGTGCCTTAGAAACTGTACTTACTGTTCTTCATGCGGGAGGTAAATTCGGAAGTGGTGGTTATAAAGTTTCTGGCGGCTTGCATGGAGTAGGAATATCTGTAGTTAATGCTTTAAGCGAGTGGGTAAACGTAACAGTTTATAGAGATGACAGAGAGTTTAATCAAAGATTTGAAAAAGGGATATCGAAGGGCGAATTACAAACTAAAAAGCAATCTATAAAACCTTTTAAAAAAGGTACTACCATTTGTTTTAAACCCGATAAAACGATTTTTTCTGGAGGAATAGAATTCGAATATGCTCTTCTCTCTTCTAGGTTAAGGGAATTAGCATATCTGAATGGTGGTGTAAAAATAGTTTTTAGAGATGAGAGAAATGAATTGTCAGATGGTTCTTTTAAAGAAGAAATTTACTTGTATCAAGGAGGTATCAAGGAATATGTTCAATATATGAACGCAGAAAAGGAGGCAATTCATTCTGAGATAATTTATGTTGATTCACAGAAAGAAAACGTTTATGTAGAAGCAGCTATGCAATGGTGTTCTGATGTATACTCAGATAATATTTTAGGTTTTGCGAATAATATTAGAACTATTGATGGTGGCACTCATATTGAAGGATTGAAGACAGTTTTAACAAGAACATTTAATAATCTTGCAAAAAAGAGAGGGAAAAGAAAAGACATTGAAAAAAATTTAGCTGGCGAAAATATCAGAGAGGGCTTGACTGTAGTTTTATCGGTTAAAGTTCCAGATCCCGAATTTGAGGGACAGACAAAAACAAAATTAGGAAATACCGAAGTAAGAGGAATTGTTGATTCTCTAATTGGGGAAGCTCTTACAAAATATATGGAATTCAATCCTGGGATTTTAGAGTTGATTCTTGAAAAAGCAATTCAATCATTTAATGCAGCAGAAGCCGCAAGAAGAGCTAGGGAATTAGTAAGAAGAAAAAGTGTTCTTGAAAGTTCAACTTTACCGGGTAAATTAGCAGATTGTAGTTCCAGAGATCCTTCTGAATCAGAAATCTATATAGTTGAGGGAGATTCTGCTGGAGGTTCTGCAAAACAAGGAAGAGATAGAAATTTTCAGGCTATTTTGCCTCTTAGGGGCAAAATTCTTAATATCGAAAAAACTGATGATACTAAGATATACAAAAACACAGAAATTCAGTCATTGATAACAGCTCTAGGATTAGGAATTAAGGGAGAAGAGTTTGACGTGAGCTCTCTGAGATATCATAGGGTCGTAATCATGACAGACGCTGATGTTGACGGAGCTCATATAAGAACTTTGTTATTGACATTTTTTTATAGGTACCAAAGAGAACTTGTTGAAAGAGGTTATATATATATTGCTTGTCCTCCTTTATATAAAGTTGAAAGAGGCAAGAATCATAAATACTGTTATAACGAGAATCAATTAAAGGATACAATTACAGGTTTTGGAGAAAATGCAAATTACAATATCCAAAGATTTAAGGGATTAGGTGAAATGATGCCTAAACAACTGTGGGATACAACTATGAATCCTCAAACGAGGATGATGAAAAGAGTTGAAATTGAGGATGCACTTGAAGCTGACAGAATATTCAATATTTTAATGGGGGATAAAGTTGCCCCAAGAAGAGAATTTATCGAAACGCACAGTAGCAAATTAGATGTGGCAGCTTTAGATATATGATTAACAATTTTATTAAGAATTTTTGCTTAATCACTTTTGCATTAATTGCTCCAATTACATTACCTGCTGGTGGAATTCAAAAAAGTTTAGATCAAAATAAGTTTTTTAATAATTCAAAAGAAATTATATTGAGTTCTAATGTTTCTCTTTATTCTTATCCTGAACTTAATGCTAAAGAATTATTAGTTCTTGATATAGGAACAACTTTATCAGTTTTACGAAATTGGAAAGTTAGTGAACATCAAATTTGGATTAGGGTCGAATTAGCTTCTAATAAGTTATTTGATGATCCTAATAAGATTACAAAAGGCTGGATAAAAATCTAAATTTTGGATCTTAACTCAGTATTTTTCCTTTTATTTGGAAGTACTATTGGATTAATTCTAAGAATGATCATACAAAATAAATTAAGAATTAATATTGGATTTTATATCCAAAATACTTCAATAGTTAATTTCATATCATGTTTCTTTTTAGGAATTTTAGTAGCATTAAATTTTATTAATAACAACTTATTATTGTTATTTTATACCGGTTTTTTGGGATGTTTTAGTACATTTTCTTCTTTTATTTATCAACTTTTTGTCTTATTTAAGAAGAAGAAATTCGTTCGTTTATTTTTTCACTATTTTGAGGTAATAATAATTTCGTTTATTTGTTTTTACTTAGGTTATTATTTGATGCAAATTATATTATGAAAGCAAAAAATTATATTTATTTACTCTTAACTTGTTATGGAGCTACCTTTTTTAAGGTTATTTATAAATAATAATTTTATTGTAACAATTATTGGATCATTGCTTTTTGGTTTCGTGATTGCAAAAAGATTAAGTTATTCAAATGAAAAAATAATTTTGAGTGGATTTTTATCGTGCTTTACATCTTTTAGCGGATTTATATATTTTTTATACAAAATCTTTAATCAAGGTGATTGGATAAAATTTGTAATTTTTTCTAATTTAATCATTTTCACAAATATATTTATAATGTATTG
>MWOS01000104.1 GCA_002026165.1 Prochlorococcus sp. HOT208_60m_813G15 | reverse complement strand
ATTTCTTTTTAAATCAAAATTTGAAGGGCGAGAATACCACCCTAAAATTCGATGAACTGGAGGATGCATCCAGACATTTTCACCATTTCCGTAATTAAGGACCATATTCCCCTTAACACAATAATTTAATAATTCACTTAATAAAATTTCTTTAGGTAATTTCAAGTTAAGAACGAACCTGTACAGGCATAACTAGATAAGTAAAAGAATTAAGATTATCTTCTGGTACAAAAACAGCTGGAGTAGTTGCAATATTACACTTTAAAAGTACATTTTTAGAAGCAATAACTTTTAAACCCTCTAAAAGATATCTAACGTTAAATGCAATATCAAAATTTTCTCCTTTATAAGAGACAGGTATTGATTCATTTGCATTTCCAATATCTTGGGCATCTGCACTAATAGAAGCTAAATCTGTATTATCTAATTTAATCTTTACAACACTACTTTGCTGATCAGCTAAAACAGCAATTCTTTCAAGTGCATCAATTAATTTTTTTGTATTAAAATTAAGAATTTTAGAAAAAGTATCAGGAATTAATTGTGAATAATTAGGATAAGTACCTTCAAGGGTCCTTGTCGTAATTATTTGATTAGAAGAAATAAATACTACTTGACCTTTATCATAGAAAAGTTTTATTGAACTTTCTGAGCTTTTCAAAGATACTAGTTTTTCAATTTCCCTTAATGATCTAGTTGGAATAGTTACTGATAAATCACCATCATTTGAAGATAAGTTTTCTTTATGTTCGATATGTTCTTCGTTACCAATTAAAGCAACAGCCAATCTATGACCGTCCGTAGAAGCAGACTCTAAATAATTTGTTTTAAAAGTAAAGTTGACACCTGTAAGTAATTGCTTTGAATCATCATTACTACTAGCAAAAATAGTGGATTTTAAAGCTTTTAAAAAAGAGCTAGGATCAATATTCAAAGAAGTACCACTCTCAACAAATGGCAAATTAGGATATTCATCAGAAGGGATACCTTTAAGATTAAAAGAACCCCTATCACTTTTTATTAAAATATTATCTAAATTCCCGTCAACTTCTAAAGAAACAGGAGTTTCATTGGGTAATTTGTTTACTATTTCGGACAAAAGTTTTGAAGGTATAGTAATAGCTCCACTATTTTTAACAGTTCCATCAAAGGAAGTTTGAATTCCTAAATTAAGATCAAATCCCGTAACGCTAATTTTATTGGTTCCTTCATCAGCTGTTAAAAGTATATTTGCAAGAATCGGATGCGTAGGTCTTGAAGCAACTGCTTTGCTCACTAGTTGTATAGCATTATTTAATTCATTTTGATTACAAATAATTTCCATCGGAATTTGGAACTTTTTACAAATACAATATACTTTTTTCGTAAATTAAATTCAATAAATTTTTTTTTCTTATTTCTAATATAAATAATAATCAATAAAATAAAAGAATTAGTAGTAGTAGTTCTTGTGGAAATTGTGGAATTCTTAAATCTAATATCTTGTTAACCTAGTTTTCTTACTCAAAAATATGTGAAAAAATTTTTTAATTTGTTGAATAGTTTCTTCTTCATCTGAAATATTTAAATTTATTCAACAAATAGAATTATTTATTATGTATTTTTCAACAAATGATGTTTGTTTTTAATTGATTTCCACAGACACTATTTTTTTTGGATTTTAATATCCTAAAATTTTAGTTATATTTTTTAATGAAGGTTCAATATTTTTCCTGAAGACAGCATCATTGTTTTTAATGGCGCAATCAGGATCTTTTAATCCATTTCCAGTAAGAACACAAACAATAATCGATTCTTTCTGAATTCTATTTTTATTTTTAATCAGTCCAGCAACTGATGCTGCGCTGGCAGGTTCACAAAATACTCCCTCTTTGGAAAGGATTTTATAAGCATTAATTATTTCTTCATCTGTAACTGACTGGAAGTCTCCTTTGCTCTCTTTTCTTACTTTTTTTGCTTTTTCTCTATTTACAGGATTCCCAATTCTAATTGCAGTCGCGATTGTTTCTGGATCTTTAACTATTATATTTTTTACTAATGGAGCAGAGCCTTCGGATTGAAAACCCATCATTATTGGTAATTTCAAATTTCTTTTTATTTTTGAATATTCTTTGAACCCAATCCAATAAGCTGTTATATTTCCTGCATTACCCATTGGAATACAAAGCCAATCAGGAGCATGACCTAAATCATCAACAATTTCAAAAGCTGCAGTCTTTTGTCCTTGTATTCGATATGGATTAACAGAATTAACAAGTTCTATAGGATGTTCTGCCGATAAATCTCTAACAATTTCAAGAGCTTTATCAAAGTTCCCATTAATAGATATTATCTCAGCGCCATACATCAATGCTTGTGCAAGCTTTCCTTGTGCAACAAATCCTTCTGGGATGAGAACATAAGGTTTTAATCCTCCTCTCGAAGCATATGCAGCTGCAGCAGCAGAGGTGTTTCCAGTACTTGCACAAATCACTGCTTCACGGCCTTCTTCTTTTGCTTTGCTAATTGCCATAGTCATACCACGATCCTTAAAAGATCCTGTTGGATTAAGGCCATCATATTTTAAAAAAACTTTTGTTCCATTACCAATTAAGTTGCTAATTGACTCGCTTAGAATTAGTGGTGTATTTCCTTCGTTGAGAGATATGATAGGAGTTTTCTTTGTAACTGGGAGATATTGTTTATAAGCTTCTATTAGACCTGGCCATCTTTTTTTTCTGTAATTAATACGCAGTTTATTTTTGATTTTATTTAATAACACCATGGTTGTTTAATTTGTTTTGATTTTTTCTAGAGGAGAATTGGTGAAGAAGGTTAATAATTCTGAAATAGATTCTACTTTATTCATAACTTTGCTCAAAGCGTTGACATCTAAAATTACAGTTTTAGTTGGATATCCTTCAAAAAAATTTATTAGATTTATTTTTCCATTTCCAATGTTAATTCCTTTAATTACGCTTGCTCTAAGAGCCAACATGCCTGTTCTTTCATCAGTTGCTCTGGGTGGGTGAATAATAGATGAAAGTCTTGTTAAAAAAACATTTCCTATTTCAGAATATATTAATTTACTCGCAATGGTAATAGGAACTTCAAAATCTTTATTTAAAACTTTTCTAATTTCTTTATCGGGAGATTTGGTTGCTTTCAAAATCCTTTTTAATTTTCTTGTGGATTTACCCTCTTTAGCAAAAGTTTTTAAAGAGTTTACTTTAATTGTTCTAGAAAATATGCTGTATGTGATTTTAATTTCTTCAGCGGCATTAGCTTTTGGAAAATGAAAAAATAATGGAGTAATTACTAAAATAAAAAATATTTTATATATTAAAAATTTACTAAGCTTCATTTAAATATTTGCACCAGCGGCAATCTTCACAAGTCTTACTACTCCTTTTTCAGTTATTTTTTTTGCAATTTTTATACCCATTTCTTTTGTATATGGCTCATTTATAAGTCTTGGAACTCTTTTTAGAAAAATATCAATTGAATAACCAGGTACTTTTTGTAAAATTTCCAAAAAGTTTCTTAATGGCTCTACATACATTATAAGATTACTCAAGTTGTTATTTTCGTTAATAGTATTTAATTTAATTGATTGTGGAAGATAGTTATTCAAACTTTTCAATATTTTTAGACTAAGTAAATCTATCTGATTTGTTACACTTTCAACTATCTCATTTCTCAGAAATCCTCCATTTGGAGAGAAAAGAAGATTTATAACTTCGTCTAAAAGTTTTTCTAAATCGAGATTTGTTTGCTTTGCAGCGTTAGAAAGTAGATCTTCTAAACGATCCCATTTGAACTTTTTATTATCAAAAAGCATTTCTTTAAGGCTTTCCCTTAATTGTGGATCCGGGTCTTCCATTAATCTTCTTGCAAAATATGGATAAGCTGCGCCTAATATTTTGAAGTTTGGATCTACGCTTAAAGCAATGCCTTCTAATGTCAGTAATGACCTAATTATAAGAGCATAATAGGGAGGTAATTTAAAGGGAAATTTGTACATTACGCCTGACATGTCGTCTGTAACACTTTTGAAATCCATTTTTGAAACCCCTTGTTCAACGGCGTTGATAAAAACATCCTGGAATGCCGGTACAATTGGCTCCAAATTTACCTCTTCTGATAAGAATCCTAACTTTACAAAATCTTGAGATAATTTATCGAAGTTTTTATTTACCAAATGTACAACTGCTTGTATCAATCCAGACCTGGAATCTCTAGAAACCTCACTCATCATTCCAAAATCTAGATAACACAATCTTCCATCTTTCAGAGCTAATAAATTTCCTGGATGAGGGTCAGCATGAAAAAAACCATGTTCTAAAAGTTGTTCTAAACTGCACTGTACTCCTATATCAATCATTTTGTCTGGGTCAATTCCTAATTTTTTTACATCTTCTAGATTGGTTAATTTTGTGCCATCAATCCATTCCATAGTTAAAACTCTTCTTGAAGTTATTTCTTTATAAATTTTTGGTACAGCAATCATTTCGTTATGTTTATGCATATTTCTAAACTTTTCAGCATTTTCAGCTTCATTTAAATAATCCATTTCTTCAAAAACTCTTTTGCCTAATTCATCAATTAATGCCACGAGATCGCTTCTTATTAATCCAATATTGTTTTTTAGCCAATAAGCAATATTTCTTACTATGTAAAGATCTAAAGTTATTTGTTCTCTTAAACCTGGTCTTTGGACTTTAACTGCCACAATTTCCTCATTTTTTAGTTTGGCTTTGTGCACTTGACCTAACGAGGCTGCAGAAATTGGCTCTTTATCAATTTCTAAAAAAATTTCATTTACATTGGATCCTAAATCTTCTTCTATTAATTCCATAGCTTTATCTCCGTCAAATCCTGGCAATTGATCTTGTAATTCAGATAATTCTTCAAGAAGAATTCCTGGAATGATGTCCGGTCTTGTTGATAAAGCTTGACCAGCCTTAACAAATGCTGGACCAAGTTCTACTAATAAATTTGTTAATTCTTTTGCCCTAAATCTCGCTTTTTCTTCATTTCTCAATCTTCCAGTTAATTTATCCCA
>MWOS01000103.1 GCA_002026165.1 Prochlorococcus sp. HOT208_60m_813G15 | reverse complement strand
TATTAACTATTAATTAAAAAATAATCAATCATAGTGAAAATACATAATACTTTGCTTTAATAATTCAATTATTTATAATATTTAGGAGTTAAAACGATATTTATTTAAAGATTAGTTTTAAGAGGTCATATCATTTTTAATTAAAAATATATTATTTTAAATAATATTTATTTACTAGTATCTTGATTTATCTGGTTTACTAATGAGTCGATATCTAATTGATTATATGGTGGAGTTTGTTTTGTTTCTCGAAAATCGTTCTTCATATTATTTAACCATTTTTGCTCAATCTTTATTAGATTTTTTGCAATATTGAACATGCCGCCTTTTTTATATAATTCTTTAATTTTAAGAATAATCTCCGAGGTTCTGCTCGATTTAATATTTAATTCATTTGCTAAGTCTTTTTGGGTTAATCTATGCGATTTTAACCAATCTTTAATGAAGGAGACGAGTTCTTTTTCTTCCTGTATGGATATTTTACTCATTCAATAAAAAGGAAACAACTTATTAAGCTTATTCTCTGCTCTTGCTCTTATTGAAGGAGTCATGTATTTGCTCCATATACTGAGTACTGCTGTGAGGGCTACAAAATCATCACTAAAACCAACTAAAGGCATAAAGTCAGGGAAAAGATCAAATGGCATAATCAAATATGCTAGAGCAGCCATTAATGAAACTCTAACTTGTGCTGGAGTATAAGGATCTAAAGCCATCTCCAAAACTTCTAAGGCAGGCTTGGCAATTGTTCTTCCTGCTTTAATAAGAATCTTGATAATGATATTTTCATCAAATGTTGAACTCTCTAAAACTTCTGCATCATAGATTTTTTCTTGGGTTTTGTAATTCTCTTTCATCCTTATAAAGAAATTTAAATATTTTTAATGGAATTTTTAGCTAATACTATCAACTAATCCATTCTGTATTCCTGCTTTTCTAAGTTTTCTTAAAGCACGTTGAACAACTTGTCGGCAATATTCCCTGCTACAACTCATATGTCTTGCAACTTCAGCTAAAGTTCTCCATTCATTTGAGCCGTCTAAACCAAATCTTAGACTTACTATCTTTCTCTCTTTCTCAGTTAAATTTGCTTTATCTAATAACTTCCAAGCCGAGGCTGTCCTTTCGGCTAATTCGGCTAGTTCCATTGGGGGAGTTTGATCACTTGGAAGAATATCAACTAACTCGGAAGGATCTGATTTTGATTTAACAGTACCTTGAAGACTAACAGTGATGCTTCTCAATTCACAAGAAAGGAGTTCGTCAATTTCCTCTTTGGTTATTTTCATTTCTTCAGCTAGCTCAACACTGGTGGGTGGAATACCCTTCAGTTGCATAAGCTTTGATTTTGCTGATCTTAGTTTTGTAAGTTTTTCATTAATGTTAACAGGGATCCTTATCGTTCTACTTTGGGTTGACAATGCTCTATTTAAACCTTGCCTAATCCACCAATAAGCATAAGTAGAAAATCTATGTCCCCTAGACGGATCATATTTTTCTACGGCCCTTGTAAGACCCAATGTTCCCTCTTGAATTAAGTCCAGTAATTCTAATCCTTTCCCTTGGTATCTCTTGGCAAGGTTGACAACTAGTCTTAGGTTGGCTGTTATCATCTCGTTTTTAGCTTTTTCACCGATTTTGATCTTTTTTCTCTCGGCTTCGGAATATTCACAAGCGGGGCCTTTCCCTCCTGCCTCTTGACATCTATTAACAAGCACAACCATGTCTTGGACTTTTCTGCCCATTGTGAGTTCTCTTTCGGGAGTCAATAGTTGATGACGACCTATTTCACCAAGAAAATCGCTTAATGAACTCACGATTTACCTCATTGTTGATATATTCAACTTATAGTCAATTCAGTAATAAGCCATACATGTAATAATTAATTAATAATTAATTAATAATTAATTAATAAATATCAATTAGTTAATTAACATTTTTCTTTAATTTTTAGGTTAAAAAATTATAAATTATAGATTTTAATTATTTAATTTTTTCTTCTTGATTCTAGAACAGCAAGTACATCTCT
This sequence comes from Prochlorococcus sp. HOT208_60m_813G15, assembly GCA_002026165.1. Lineage (GTDB taxonomy): Bacteria > Cyanobacteriota > Cyanobacteriia > PCC-6307 > Cyanobiaceae > Prochlorococcus_A. The sequence goes on along the minus strand of MWOS01000103.1, from coordinate 9,870 downwards.
CCACTCAACGCCTTTATGCATAAGAGCTACTTGCAGATGGTAAATTAAATCAGCAGCTTCATTTGAGATTGAATTTTTATCATTATCTTTGCAAGCCATTATAAATTCTGCAGATTCCTCTCCTATTTTTTTCAATATAGTGTTACTGCCTTTTGTTAATAAATTATTTGTGTAACTTTTTTCTGATGGATTTATTGATCTTTCGTTAATTGTATTGAATAGTTCAGAGCAAATATTTGAGAAGGGAGTTGTTTTTTTCTCTTTTTTATCACTTTGATTAATTTGGATTTCGTTGAAAAAACAACTTTTTTCCCCAGTGTGACATGCTCCTGAACCATTTTGTTCGATCAAGAGGATTAGTGCATCATTATCGCAGTCGAATCTTATTTTCTTAAGTATTTGGGTACTACCACTTGTGGCTCCTTTTCTCCAAATTTCGGATCTTGATCTACTCCAATAATGAACGTTTTTGGTTTCAAGTGTCATTGTCAAAGATTCTTTGTTCATCCAAGCAAGCATAAGAATTGATCCATCAAGCCAATCTTGTGCTATTGCAGGGATTAATCCATAATTATCAAAGCGTAGATTCTCTATCGAAAAATTAGTTGAATAAGTCATTATGTTCTTTATGTTAAATCCTGTTCAATGTGTTTTATTAAAAATTATCCTAACAGTTAATTGATGTATATTCATTCTCTGAAATTTTCATGCAGCAAAAGTTACGAGGATTTTCCCTGTTCACATAGGCAATGGCGCCATAAAGGTCACTGCAGATTTGTGCATGGATATTCAAGATCATTCACCTTTTGGTTCACTGCAAAAAAATTAGACCTAAATGGTTTTGTCGTCGATTTTTCAAGTCTAAAGCCCCTAGAAAATAAACTTAAGGAGCAATTTGACCATACTTTTTTAATAAATAAAGATGATCCTTTGCTGAATTACTGGGAAAAATTACATGACTTAGATGCTTTAGATCTGAGAATTATGGATAATGTGGGAATGGAGTTCACCTCTGAATTAATTTGGAGATGGGCTAATGAATACTTACACGATAAGGATAAGGGCAGAACATGTTGTTGGAAAACAGAGTCAAAAGAAAATAAATCGAATAAAGCAAGTTATGAGGAAATTCCTGATTGGTTCAAATATTAGATTAAAGTTGTCAAATTTCAAATCACATAGGATTCTTTAATTCGGATCTTTAATCAACAATTATCTCTTCATTAACTAGATAAATATTAATCTCGTCTTTATTAAGGTAATGATTATTCAATATATTATTTGAAATCTTTGTCTCAATTTGTTTTTGAATAATTCTTTTTAAAGGCCTTGCACCATAGGCATTATCGAAACTATTTACGACAAGTTGGTTAATTGCCTCATCCGTAATTTTGAATTTTAAGTTTTTTTTGTTAAGCCTTTTTCCTAAATGTTGCAACTGGATCTTTGCAATTTCTTTTATTTCATTTAATCCTAAATTATTAAAAATAACTATTTCATCAAGTCGATTTAAAAACTCAGGCTTGAAGAATTTTTTAATTTCATTATCTACAACTTTTTTAATTTCATTTGTATCTTCTTTTCGAACTGATAAATCATTTATTGATTGACTTCCTAAATTACTTGTGAGAACAATAATTGAATTTTTGAAATTGATAGTACGACCTTGACCATCAGTAATGATTCCATCATCAAGAACTTGTAAGAGAATATCTAAAATATCTTTGTGAGCTTTCTCTATTTCATCAAGAAGTATCAACGAATAAGGATTTTTGCGTACAGCTTCAGTTAGTTGACCCCCTGATTCGAAACCTAAATATCCAGGAGGAGCACCTATAATTTTGCTCACTGAATGCTTTTCCATATATTCAGACATATCAAGTCTTGTAATTGAAGAATTTGAATCGAATATTATCTTGGCTGTTACTTTACTTAACTCTGTTTTCCCAACACCAGTTGGACCTAAAAAGAGAAAACTGGCTAATGGCTTGCTTGGATCATTTAGACCAGTCCTAGATCTTTTAATGGAATCTGCAACAGCCCTAATTGCACTATCTTGACCAATAATTTTTTCTTTAAGAATTGACTCGAGGCTCAAAAGTTTATCTTTTTCTGACTGGTTTAAGTTTTGTACTGGAATAGAGGTCCACTTTGAGACAACTTCTGCAATATCATCAAAAGTTACCTCTTGTCTTAAAAGACTTGTATCTCCATTTTTTTGTGAATTTACAAGGGAATCACTTTTTTCTCTCAATTTTTTTTGCAAAGAATTTAAATTCCCAAATTCTAATTCTGCTGCTTTGTTGAGGTCAAAACCCCTTTTGGCTTGATCTATTTGTAATTGAACAGATTCAATTTCTTCTTTTATGGTGCTAATCTCATCAATTTCATCTTTTTCTTTTTTCCATTGAGCGCCTAATTCTGCTTGTTTATCTTTAAGGGATATAAGTTCATTATTGATTTTTTTTAATCTTTCTATAGAAAAATCATCTGTCTCTCTTTTTAAAGATAATTTTTCCATTTCAAACTGCAGAACTTTTCGATCAATTTCATCAATTTCTTCAGGTTTGGAAGTTATGACCATATTTAATCTTGAGGCTGCTTCGTCGATTAGATCTATTGCTTTGTCAGGAAGAAATCTATCGTTAATATATCTTTCGCTAAGTGTTGCGGCAGCAACTAAAGCATTATCAGAAATTCTCACACTATGATGAACTTCGTATCTTTCTCTCAATCCTCTTAATATTGATACAGTATCATCTATTGAAGGAGCTTCAATTTTTATTTTCTGAAATCTTCGTTCAAGAGCAGGATCTTTTTCTATATTTTGTTTATGTTCAATAATAGTTGTAGCACCAATACATCTTAGTTCTCCTCTTGCAAGCATTGGTTTTAATAGGTTGCTCGCATCTAAAGAACCTCCACTAGCGCCTGCACCAACTACCGTATGAATTTCATCAATAAAAAGAATAATCTTACCGTCTGATTCTTTCACTTTCTTTAGAATATTTTTTATTCTTTCTTCAAATTCTCCACGATATTTTGCTCCAGCTAAAAGTGAACCCATATCTAACGAAATTAGTTTCCTATTTTGTAGCGCAGAAGGTACATCGCCATTAATAATTCTTTGAGCTAACCCCTCTACAATGGCTGTTTTGCCAACCCCAGGTTCTCCAATAAGAACAGGATTATTTTTTGTTCTCCTACTCAATATTTGAATTGTTCTTCTAATCTCTTCATCCCTACCAATAACTGGGTCTAAAATTCCATCTCGTGCAGATTGAGTTAGATCAATACCATATTTTTCCAAAGACTCATTAGAAGTATCAAATTCGTTTTTTACTGTTGGATTTGATTTCATTTTCTTTATAGTTTCAAGAAATTCTGGAATGCCTTTTTGATTTAAAATTTGAAATCCATATTTACCATCATAAGTGAAACCGTAAACTAAGTGTTCTGTTGAAATCACTACATCATTTAAAGTATTTTTAATATCATTTGCTTTCAAAAATATTTTGTGAAGAGTATCACCAATATATAAATTATCTTGTTTATTTTTCATTTTTGCCTTCAAATTTAATGAAGACATTATTTCTTTCTCAATCTCTTCGATATTTACATTATTTTCTTTTAGGATTTTTTTTGTAAGATTGTCTTTTTTTATAAGAGCTAAAAATAAATTGTCAGAGTCTACGTTTTGTTGATGATTTTTATAGGCAATTTCTTTGGCAAAAATAAAACAGTTCCAAGCAGAATTAGAAAATTCGCTTGGAACTATTTTCATTAATCAAAAATAATTATGACTGCAGTAAGTATTAAGTAAAAAGTACTTAAATATTAAAAGATTTATTCAACGATAACTTTACCTACCATTCCAGCTCCTCTGTGAGGCTCGCAATAGTAATCATAAGTTCCTGTAGCATCAAATGTTTCTTCCCAAGATTCTCCTGGAGCAAAAGCTAGGTCTGCATGACTTAATTCCTCATGACCTTCAAAAACAGCATTGTGAGGAGCTAATTTATTATTGACGAATTTAACTGTATCACCAGCACTGATGGTTACTGTACTTGGTTCAAATGCAAGCATTCCTGCATCTGTTCCAAGTTTTACTTCAACAGTCTTAGCTGAAACTGATGAAATTCCTAGACCTAGAGTTAAAACTATTGCGAATAACCCTGCAAAGATTGAACGTAACATAATTAGAATTTACTTATTTATATATATTACAAGGCTTTGGTAGCCTAACTGTGAGAATTTTAATTGTTATTACAGCTTGGTAACTTTGATAACCTTAAAATATCATTTAGTGATTTGGCATAACTTTTAAGATTGAAAGTCTCAGGATTAGTGATGGGGACATGATTAAAGTCATATTTCTTGATACTGAAGCTATCCCAAGGGGTGGTTTGGATGGGAAGAATTCTTAATAATATTTTTAGAATTTTTTTTGTAAGGGGTATCGCAAAATATCTACTCATATTGTTTCTTTTTAAAAGTGTAATTATGGCATGATCAATTGAAATAAATTTCTGACCTAGGACAAATTTTCTAAAGCCTTTGTATTGCTCTTCTTTATGATTTTTAATTAGAAACCCACAAATCTGGGCGATATCATTTGCGTGTATAAAGTGAAATTTAGAATCGAGTTTTAAAAATCTTGCTAACCAAAGCCATTTTGCGATTTCCTTCAATCCACTAGTTAAATAACTTACGGGATATTTACTTTTTTTTCCAAGATTTCCTCCAAAAACCAAAGTAGGGAAAACAGCGAAAGTTTTTTCTGCAAATGAGCTTTTTCTAAGTCTCTGGAAACATTCATATTTTGTTTGAATATACTCTGTTCCATAAATCAATGATTCCCTCATTAATTCTGTTTGGGTATCAAGAATGCTAGCTGTTGAAAAATAAATAATCTTTTCTAACTTTTTAATATCAAGCATTTCAAGTAATTCTTCAAAAGCTTTAATGTTTACTTCATAGGCTCTTCTTGGATCTCCCCAAGCTGTAGCAGTATGTATTAGGTAATTAATTTTACTAATTTCCTTTTTATACCTATATGATTCCCTAATATCACATACCATTAACTTGACTTTTTTATTTTCTTGAACAGAAATTGGCAACTTACTTTTGTCTCTTACCATTAGATAAAGCCTGAATTTTGTGTTTTTTAAAAACCAATCAACTAAATATTGGCCAACACATCCATTCGCACCTGTGATTAATAAGTTTTTATATGCCAAGACTTTGACTAGTAAGTGAGTTTTTTCCCATGTTCAAAAAATGTTTGAGCATTTTCTTCTGGAGTCCCAGGTAAAATCCCATGACCCAAATTAAGAATATATTTTCTGTCTTTAATTTTATTGAAAGTATTATCTATCCTTTCTTTTATTGATTCTTTGTTCCCGAATAAAATGCCTGGGTCAACATTACCTTGAATTCCTATCCCGCTAGGGATTCTCTTACTAGCCTCTTCAATATCTACTGTCCAGTCTAATGAGATTATATCGACTCCAGTTTTTGCCATTCTTTCTATGACACCAGCACTTCCTGAAATGTATAGAATTACTGGTGTTTCTGGGTATTCCGCTTTTACAATGTCAACAACCTTTTTTTGATACGGCCCAGCAAAGATATCGTAATCTTGTGGGCTTAGTTGACCAGCCCATGAATCAAAAATTTGTACTACTTGCGCTCCAGATTTTATTTGATATTTAAGATATTCACCAATGCATTTTGCAAAATGATCAAGTAGTTTGTGAAGTAAATCTGGTTCTTTAAAGGCCATTGATTTTATTAAAGAATAATTTTTACTGCTTTTACCTTCAACTACATATGCGGCAAGAGTCCAAGGCGCGCCAACAAAACCTAAAACTGTTGCCTCATTATTCACATCTTTTTTTAGTGAAGAAAGAACTTGCCCAACAAAACTTAAACTCTCACTTGGATTTAATTCTTTTAAATTTTCTATTTGGTTAAGAGTTCTTATTGGGTCCTCAATTATTGGACCTTTACTTTCTATTATTTCAAAATTTATGCCCATCCCTGGAAGAGGGGTGAGAATATCTGAAAAAAGAATCACACCATCCGGTTTGAAAGCATGAAAAGGTTGCATTGAAATCTCATATGATAACTCAGGATTTTCAGACCTCTCTCTAAAGCTTGGGTAACGCTCTCTTAAATCTCTATAGATTTTCATATATCTTCCTGCTTGCCTCATCATCCATACTGGAGGCCTATTTACTTTTTTACCTAATGCGGCAGAAAGTAGTAGTGGTAAATCTTGACCCATTTTTCAATTCGATATTTTAAAAAAAAAATTAAAATCCAACTTAAAAATCTTACAATGTGAAGCAGAGCAAAAGCGTTATATGAACATTTATATGAAGCACTAAGTTAAATGAGCCTTCTTATTTTTTTGATTGATGTTTGAAGATACTCACGCTTAATGGAGGCAAAGCAAGTTCTAGAGCATTTTGATAATCATGAATATTATAATTTATAGTTTCTTTACCCCCCATATTTCCTTTGTTACTGCCCCCGTATCTAAAGCCATCTGAATTAAATATTTCTTTATAGAATCCTCCCAAAGGAACACCTACTTTGTATGAATCATGAGTATTAGGTGTAAAGTTAGCGACAACAACAAGCCATTCATTGGTATCGTTTTCTCTTCTCATGAAACTTATAACCGAATTAGCTTTGTCATCACAATCAATCCATTGGAATCCATAAGGATCAAAGTCATTTTTCCATAATGCAGGTTCATTTTTATAAAGAACATTTAGGTCATCAATCAAGTTTCTGATGCCTTTATGAGGCTCAAATTCTAGTAACTCCCATTGCAGATCGTCCCAAACATTCCATTCTTGTCTTTGCCCAAATTCCATTCCCATAAATATCGTTTTTTTACCAGGGTGGGTCCACATATAAGTTAGTAATGCTCGAGTATTTGCATATTTCTTCCAGTCATCGCCTGGCATTTTATGCAAAAGATGACTTTTCCCATGGACAACCTCATCATGACTAAGTGCAAGCATAAAGTTTTCTGTATAGTTATATGTAATTGAGAAAGTTACACTATTTTGATGAAATTGCCTAAACCAAGGATCTATTTCAAAATAATCAAGCATATCGTGCATCCATCCCATATTCCATTTCAAGTTAAACCCTAACCCTCCCATGTCAGTTGGTTTGGTTACCATTGGCCAAGTTGTTGATTCTTCAGCGATAGAAAGTGCACCTGGGAAATGTTGGAAGAGTACATGATTAGCCTGTTGAAGAAATTTAACGGCTTCTATATTTTCATTCCCACCATTTTCATTGGGTATCCATTCTCCATCTGGACGTAGATAATCTCTGTAAAGCATTGAAGCTACAGCATCTACTCTTATACCATCAATATGAAACTCTTCAAACCAATAAACGAGGTTGGCTACTAAAAAATTTCTTACTTCGTTTCTGCTGTAATTAAATATTAGGGTTCCCCATTCTTTGTGTTCACCTATGCGTGAATCTCCATGTTCATAAAGATGACAACCATCAAAAAATGCTAAACCATGCTTATCTTTTGGAAAATGACCAGGCACCCAATCAAGAATTACGCCTATACCCTCTTCATGACATTTATTTATAAACTCTCTAAATTCATTTGGGGTGCCAAATCTACTTGTTGGTGCATACCAGCCTGTAACTTGGTATCCCCATGAACCATCGAAAGGATGTTCAGATATTGGCATTAGTTCAATATGAGTGAATCCTCTCTCTTTTACGTAAGGGATGAGTTTCTCGGTTAATTCTGGATAAGTTAATAATCTTGTTCCAGGTTTTAAATCGGCTGCAGGCACTGATTCTCTCGCCTCACCATTGTCCTCTAGATATTTATTATCTGTTGATTCATGGAGCCAACTTCCTAAATGCATTTCATAAACTGAAATTGGCTTGTTAATTTGACTAGAAGAATCTCTATTTGAAATCCAAGAACTATCATTCCAATTAAAGTTTTTCAATTTTGACACTATTGAACCATTTTGAGGTCTGATTTCATGAAGGAAACCATATGGATCAGCTTTCTCATAAATATGACCTTGTTGTGTTCTTATTTCGTATTTATATGTGTCGCCCTCTTGCATTGTCGGCATGAATAGTTCCCAAATTCCCCCTAATCTTTTTTGCATTGGATGATGTCTTCCATCCCAAGAATTTGTATCTCCAATTATCGAGATTGATTTTGCATTTGGAGCCCAAATGCAAAACATGACTCCTTTTTGATTCTTTTCTTCAATGAGATGTGCTCCCATTTTTTCCCAAATATGATGATGATTACCCTCTGCAAAAAGATGTCTATCAACTTCTCCCATCCACTCTTCTCTGTATGACCAAGGGTCATGTTGTGTATGTGTGATCCCTCCTCTTGAAATATTTAACTCGTAATTATAATTAGGATTTTCAGGCAGAATAGCTTCAAAAAGCCATTTATGGTTTATGCTTTCCGCCTTATAAGTATTATTTTTAAAATTTATTTTAACTTCGTCGGCTTCAGGCATCCATACCCTTATTACCCATTGCTCTTCATAAAAATGAGGACCTAATATTTTTAATGGATTATCATTGCAACAATTTTCTAGGTTGATAGCTTCTGATTTAATCCAGTCTGCTTGAATTGTCTCGATCATGACTGGTAGATATTAAGGATTAATAATATCAAATGATTAACCAAAAAAATAATTATTTATAAAAAAAAGGGGTCATTTTCATAAATGTTTTATTGAGGCTAAAACTTAGAGTAATAACTCTATGATTTGCTGAAGGTGCTCCAACATTTCCCTCCCCAAATCCAGGATTAACTCCAATAGCGGGATAAGCTGCTGCAGATATAGATAAGCGAAGCTTGCTATTTTTTATCAAACAAATATTTGTTGGTTGCATTTTTATTTGATAAATGCATTCTGCACTTATTTTGGAGTTTTTAACCCTTAAGAATCCTGTTGAAAATTGATTCACTTTTTCATTATCTTCTTCAACTAGAGATAAAGCAAGGCAGATATCGAAATTGGGCTGATCACTTTTTACTTGGATTTCTAATGTGGGAACTCCTCTTAAATATTGATCTTCTTCAAAAGAATTGGTTTGAAAAACACCTACATCCAGTCGTTTATCAATAATACTTCTATTAAACTTTCCTGGATTAGGACCTAAATGACCACCGTCAGATGGAGTAGGTCTCCATGGGTCATTAACAATTGTGAACCATCCTGACCCTTTTGAATTTATGGTTAGACTTCCATCTTCAACCTCTACATTTGCTGTGCCGTCGCTTTTGAGCCCAAAAATAAATTCAGGGTAAAATTTATTATCTAATTCTTCCCATTTATTTAATGAAATATTCCATATTTTTTTCTCATATTTAAAGTTCTTAGAATTAAATTTACCATCTAATTTTAAATGCTTATCAAAAAATTTTAATAAAGATTCTTGTGATCCCTCCCACCAATTTAGATGTGTCGCATTCCCAATAATAATCTCTGGGCTTCCACCCGCTTCTTTAGATTTTTTATAAAGATTAAAGGCACCTTTTAAATGTGGATCCCAAAGTCCTCCAATAATTAACATAGGTTGTTTAATCCATGTTGAAATTGGTTGAAATTCTTCAAATTGGCCAGCATTATTTAAAATTTTAAGCCATTCCAAAATAAAGCTATTAGGATCAAATTTTTTTAAAGTATCAATTCCTTCCCTTAAGTAACTTTTATTTTCTAAGGCTAATCTTATCTCTTCCCACTCAAGCAATTTATTTTCTCTTTTCATTTTTAGTGCTGCGATTTGAAGCCCCCATGCAATATTGTTATGCCACCAATATGCTCCTCCATCTGA
>MWOS01000102.1 GCA_002026165.1 Prochlorococcus sp. HOT208_60m_813G15 | reverse complement strand
TATGAGTGCATAAATTTACCTAGGTAAAAAAACATAAAAATAGGAAGTAAGATTGCAGCTGAAATACTGGATAAAGAAACAAATTTAGTTTTTGTTAGGACTATTAAAAAAATACCAAGAGATGCGAGTCCAACTTTCCAAGAAAGAGCTAAAAACATACCTAATCCAGTTGCAACAGCTTTCCCGCCTTTACCTCTAAGCCATATTGGCCAAATATGTCCTGAGATAGCGGATATCCCTGCTATAACTTCTATTAATCCTTGATCTGTATAATATTGAGCAATTTTTACTGCAAGAAGGCCTTTCCCAACGTCAATGATAAATACAAAAAGTGCTGGCCATTTCCCAACATTTCTTAAGACATTTGTGGCACCTGTAGAGCCAGAACCTATAGTTCTTAGATCTATATTTTTGAGATATTTTCCAATTAAAAAACCTGTCGGAAGTGATCCTAAAAGATAACTTGTAAAAATTATTAAGATATTCATAAAGCTTAGTTTAGTTCAAGATCATCGTAAATTTCATTATCTGAACCAGCAAATGCAACCCATAATGGGAATTGAAGTATTGGAATTTCAACAGATGTTTCTGCTGCATCAATGATAATAAATGGCAATTCTTCATTCGCTTCTAATCTATCAGCTCTCTCGATGACACCTTCAGGCCTTTCAAAAAGAACAATCCCACTATTAGGTCCAAAGTCATCCCTTGTAAGACCAAGTGAATCTTGAAGAATTCTTCTCCATTCACCTAATCGTTCAGGCTGAGAAGCTAAAATAAGAGTCTGAAACTGATCTCCATATAATTCGCCAAGAATAGATATTAAACCCGCTGATAACAAGGCATTTTTTTGTCGAGAACCTCTACTTTCAAGAGAACCTCTTCCGCCCATGTTAAAGAACCAATCATCCATAATTTCTATATCTGATGAATCAAGACTCCGTCTTAATTTCCAAGGTTCTGCATAAAAGTCAGGTTGTTCTGTAAAACTTGAAAAGCAGCTTTTTATAATCTCTTCATCTGGCTTAAATGTTTCAGAAAGAGCAGGAACATTAACTATATTGCTCGTTACATTGTTTTGTTTTTTTTCATCGAGTGGAGATGGCTTTACGATTATTGGTTGAGAAACTAATTCAAGTTTTTCTACGTTTTGTGAAAGATTCTGCAAAGCTCCAGTTAAATAATCCTGAAAGCCTTTTACTCTCTTAGCGATATTATCTGAATGTCCTTTGAAATTTGACTCAATATCTTTTTCTAGTTCATTTTTTTTTGTTTCTAACTCTTTTATTTCTTTAACTAAAGAGTCTTTTTTTGAAAAGAGATCTCTAAAAATTTCATTAGAAATTTCATCAAAAGATTTTTTTGATTTGTCGTTTTTTGGTGTAATTTTTTTATTTTGCGTTGTATTTTTCTTACTAATTTGTTTGGGTTTATCATCTGAAATTGACTTATCTATTATTAATTCCTTTTCAGGATTATTGTCGGAAATTTCTGTATTGGTCATTTAAATAATTTTGATGAATAGGCAAAGTCTGAATTTTAAGAATTTTTAATTTCCAGTGAGTCAACTTTTTTTATGAGCTCATCTTTTAATTGCTTTGGATTAAATAAAATTGGTAATAAATGAGGACTGGACTTTTCTCTAAAATAAAAAATACCTGGGATAATAGGGAAAAAGAATTTCCATGAAATCCAGTTTTTGAATGGAAAAGTTCTAATCTCTTTCCCTAATTGTAAAACGATAAAATCATCATTTGTTATTTTTATTCTTAAGGTGAATGACTGAAGTAATAAAAAAAAGCTAAAAGAAGCAAAAACTATTGTTGGCAAAGAACCAATATTCAAAAACAAAAGCATAAAACTTAAAACTATTAGAATGATTGGCAACTGAAATGATGGAGATATTATTACTGGTTCCTCTTTTTTTGATTTAGTGTTAAACATAAGATCATCCAAATAAAATTTGTGTTAGTAATACATCCATTAAAGATACAGTAACGAGAGTCATCACAACTGCGCCAGTTGTACTTGTTCCAACCTCTTTTGGTCCACCTTTAGTTGTGAGTCCATATCCACAAGCAATGATTGAAATAAGTAATCCGAAGACTACAGATTTTATTAACATTGAAGTTAAGTCTGTACTAGTTAAACTCACATTACCTGATCTAACAGATGTCCAAAAAACTATTGGAGGAACTTTATAAAAAATTGTGCTCCAAATTTGTCCGCTCCATAAAGCTACAGATAAAAATAAAAGACACTGTATTGGTGACATTATTACCATTGAAAGTAACCTTGGGACTACCAAATATTGGACTGGTTCGGTCCTTAACATGGTTATTGCCTCAATTTGTTCAGTAACTTTCATAGTGCCCAGTTGAGCAGCATATGCAGTTGCAACCTTTCCAGTCATTAAAGTAGCAGTTAGAAGAGGAGCCATTTCTCTCGCCATGCCTACTGCTAATAAACCTCCAATTTCACTTGAAACACCCATGCTTGTAAGTTGTGATGCAACTTGAATATTAAATACTGTACCTGCGGCAATTCCTGTAATTAATACAATCAACAAACTTCCAGGACCTGACTCCATAAGTTGGTCAAAGAGATCATTTTTGGAAATTTTACCCTTAAAGATAAAATTAATTGCTTGCCCGCCAATGATTAAGCTGCTTAGAAGTCTTTTGAGAAAATTAAGGTAATACATATCTTTATATTAGTTTGTAATTAATTTCCGATCCCATTTTCTCATTATTAAAAGACCCATTATTACCAGTATGGAGGGTATCAAACCAATACATAACCTAATAGTTAATTGTGCTGAGTAGCATTGTTCAATAATATTTATACCGTCTTTATCAACAATGCATGATTGATAACCAGATAAATACAATAAAAATCCTAATAATTGAACACTTAATGCAATGCCAATCTTCTGAATAAGTACCATCCAAGCAGTATATAATCCTGCTGGTTTCTCTGGATCTTCGTCTATCGCATCAGGAAGTAGTGACCAAGGGATAAGAAAAGCGGTTGAAGCTCCAATACCAATAAGACAGATTATGAAAATTAAGAGAATGAACAGAAATATGTTACCGGCATTTAGGAATAAATTATCTCCAACTCCTGAAATTTTTGATAATGAAGGTAAAAATAAAGCTGCCGTACATGAAATAATCCACAGAATCGATCCATATTTTAAAGCTGAAATCCTATTCAATTTATTTGATACTCTGGTCCATATTTGTAAACCCAGTAAAGCGCTAATTTGAAAAGGTATCGGGATCCACTTCGCAATATATGTTGGTACATTCAGTACATCCTCTACATAGATTAACGCTACCGTTTGCATCAATTGTAAGGCGCACCAGAGAAGAATATAAAGAGTAATAACTTTTAGAAATTTTTTATTTCTGAAGATCCTTTTGAATTGAAGTGTTATTGCTTCAACTTTTCCTGAAGGCCTTCTCGCTTTTTTGGCGAATGGAGCCAATCCCCAACAAGAAATTAATGTTGCAGCAACTGCAATGCATCCACTAATTTTACCCATTAAGAAATATTCATTATTTGCTGATCCTTCAGAACCTAATACAATTCCAGCAATAATCAAACCAGTTAGTCCTGCAATTATTGAACCAGTAAATCTAGATGCGTTTAGTCTTGTTCTTATTGCTGTTTTTTCAGAAATTTCAGTAGATAGAGCTGCGAAAGGAAGATTAATACTCGTATAAGCAGTCATTACGACTATAGAAATTATGGCATAGTAAATAGTCTTGGTTAGCACAGAACCAGTGGGCGTCCACCATATCGCAGCTAAAGAGAAACCAAGAGGAACAGATGCTGCCACCATCCAAGGGATTCTAGGCCCCCATCTAGATTTGGTACGATCACTTAACCATCCAATTAACGGATCATTTACTGCATCCCATATTTTTATTAACATTAATAATGAACCTGCAATTATTACTGGTAAACCAGCAGAAATAAAGAATTTGAACAGAAAAAAACCAAATTGCGTCGCGACTAAACCTGTACCTGCGTCTCCTAGTCCATAAGAGAACATTAATCTTGTTGTTGATCTAGTAATATTTTTTTTCGAGTGTGAATTTTCCAATCTTTTTACTTTGTTGATTGTTTGATAATGTATTATTGCAGTGGTAATTCTATTACTTAATGCGGGCGTGGTTTAGTGGTAAAACCTCAGCCTTCCAAGCTGAAGATGCGGGTTCGATTCCCGCCGCCCGCTTTTAGAATGTATTGTTTTTTGTCCCAAATACTTCTTCTGAGATGATTAATAAAGAACTTCTACTCTCTATTGAAACAGATTTTTCATTAATAGTTAAGGGTTTAAAAATCTTAGACATGCTAGTGTCAACAACTTTTAACCAATTATATTTACATTTCGGTAAGGAGAAATCGATACTTTTTGAATATGCATTTAAACCTATCCAGACCAGCGGATTAGTATTGCCTTTGTTAATGCTAAAGGCAACTGTGTGAGACCAACTACTCCAATCGGGGTTGTCTAACTTTGTTCCATGCCAATGATATCTTGGAATATTTACATGTTTTTGATTGTTCAGTAATAATGATGGATTAAAAATGTCTATAAGTTTTTTTCGGATTTTTATAACGTATTTAAAGAATTCTAGTAATTCCAAATCTTGTTGAGCATGTTCCCAATTCATCCAACCCAATAAATTATTTTGGCACCAAGAATTATTGTTCCCTCCTTGGGACCTTCCTATCTCATCACCCATAAGTATCATTGGTACACCCTTAGAGATAAATAAACTAAGAATAAGATTTTTTTGTTGTCTTTTTCTTAAATCATTGATTAATAAGTTTGTAGTTGGACCCTCTATCCCATGATTCCAAGAATTGTTATGGTTATCACCATCTCTATTTTGTTCTCTATTGGCAAAATTATGTTTTCTATTGAATGTTACTAAATCTTTTAGAGTGAATCCATCATGTGAAGTAATAAAATTTATTGTTTTTGGGAAAATATTTTCTTCTTTATAAATAGAAGGTGTCCCTTTTATTTTATCGCTCATGTTCCAAGCTGTATCTTTATCTCCCTTCCAAAATCTACGCAAGTCATCTCTAAAATGACCATTCCAAGTGAAAGTATTCTTAGATGGGAAATCACCTAATTTATATAAACCGCCACAATCCCATGGTTCACTTATAAACTTGATATCAATCAGTTCTGGTTCACATTCTATATCTTCAAAAATTGGAGGATTATCAAGCGGTGAAAGATTTTCTCCTCTCGATAAGGCAATACCTAAATCAAATCTAAAACCATCAACTCCTAATTCACTTGCCCAACATTTTAATGATTCAATTATTAGTTTTCTAACTAATCCTCTGTTTGCTGCAATAGTGTTACCACATCCGGAGACGTCCTGATAATTTTTATCTTTTCCAATAAAGTAATAAAGATTTTCATCTATACCTTTCCAAGATATTGCAGGCCCTTTTGAATCACCTTCAGAAGTGTGATTGTATACAACATCTAAAATGACTTCTATGTCTGCTTTATGACATTCCTCTACAAATTTTCTAAATTCCTCTCTATTCTTTTCGGCGGATTCATTCGAAAGATATTCAAAATGAGGAGTAAACCAATTGATTGGACTATAACCCCAAAAATTTTTTAGACCATTTGGGGCATCAGTAGGATCAAAACAAAAAATTGGAAGTAATTCAATTGTTGTAATACCCAGTTCTTTGAGATACGGAATTTTTTTTAAAAATTTCTTAAAGCAACTTTCATCTTTATCAGTCGATTCAGTGAAAGCTTTGATGTGGAGTTCATAAATAATTGTTTCTTCCCAAGAATGTTTTGGTCTTGGATAATCCTTAAAATTAAATAATTTCCTATCGCAAACAACGCTTTTAAGACAAGAATTAGTATTTTCTTGCGTTTTTAATGCATTTTCTCTTTTATAACTTCCCCATCCTGTAATACCCCTTGAGCATGGATCAAGTAATACTTTTTTTTCAAAGTTATTATTAATCTCATTATTTTTTTGTTTTACTCTAAAAGCATAAATGCAACCTTCATCTAGATTTTTTATTTCTGCATGCCAGTAAGGACCTTTATTATGAGTCTGATCTAGTTTGAATATACTTTTTGGGGAAATTGAGTCCTCTTTCTCAAACAACAAAATTTCTACATATTCTGCGTTTGTGGCTATTAGGGAAAAATTAACCCCTTGTGAAGTTAGAGAACTCCCTAAAGGAAATGGTTTGCCTTTATTGAGATGAATCACTTTCTCTTTATCATTGATGTATTAAATTTTGAGATAATTTATTTAAATTACTGATATTCAATAATAGATACAAAATTAAAAAAAAAACGCAAATTTAAGGCTTCACTAATCAACTTTATTAGATCTTGGAGAGTATTAATTTTCTAATTAATTACAATTTCTTTATCCATCTGCTCAGTGCATAAAACGATTTTTAGAGAAAGTTTAATCATAAGAAAACCAGATTTTTCTTGATTTCAAAATACAAATTATGCTTTTTCATGTGATGAGAAGGAAATATATCTGAAAATTAATAAAACATAATAAATAGCTCAAATTCTTAAATCCCCCCCTCTTTGGACATTTTTCCTCTTTGCAAATGTAGTTTGATTTTTAAGACTAAATCCAGTGGCACCAATGCTTTTACCCGTTTTCTAAATGAAGAGGCTATTTTTTTTAAAAGAAAAAAGTGCGGCTATAAAAATAAAAAATGTTGCTAAAAATGTCCATAAGATTTGTATAAAGCTTTGCGCCGCCGGCATTTTCAGTTGCCGTATTTGTATTTGCTCCATATGATGTGGAAGTTCGAGGTTTAAAACTCGATTTAAATCTTTTTTTTTAAACCTTTGCTTTAATTTAAATTTCAATGAACAAAGCTGATTTAGTAAACCTGGTGTCCGCTGCAACAGGGGAAACAAAAACTGTTGTCTCTTCAATAGTTGATACGACTATTGAAACTATTGTTGATTCAGTAGTGGAAGGCAAAAAAGTATCTATACTAGGATTTGGCTCTTTCGAGCCAAGAGATCGTTCTGCAAGACAGGGATTAAACCCTAAGACAGGCGAAAAAATAGCAATACCTGCAAAAAGAGTTCCAACATTTTCTGCCGGTAAACTTTTTAAGGATAGAGTTCAAGGGTAATCTTTTTAATCTATTTCCTCTTTTTATGCCAAGGTGCTCTTTTAGAGCATCTTTTTTTTTATTTCAATAAAATGAAAGTAGCTAAATGACCAAAATTATTAAAAAGGCATCTCAAATTTTGAAGTCTTAAGAAGTAATGAAATATTTAACTTTTTTTTTACTAAAATTTTTGTTGTTATCTAATTTTGTTATGGCAGAAACAATACCAACAAAATCCAAGATTTTAAAAGAAGCAAGTTATTGTATTAAAGATTCTCAAGCCCAAGTTTGTAAAAAGTTATTTTCTGAAATAGAAAAACTTCAATTACTTGTATTTGATCAAAATAGATTCAAATGTCAATCAAGCTTATTGGGGATGCAGTCGGCAATTATTGAAGCTTATTTTTATGAAAATTCCTCATATGAAAGAATTTCATTAATGATCCCCTATGTGATTAAAAATTGTTAATTATTAAAATAATTTATTTTTTTGGAATATTATAAAATTGTTATTTGATTTGTAATGGTAAAAGGTTTTTCTGATAATGAAGTTAAGAATAATACTCAAATAAAAGAAACAAAAAAAGAAAAAAAAGAAACAAAAAAAGAAAAAAAAGGCTTAGCTGGTTTTCTTAAAGGCAAGAAATTTACATATACTTTGCCAGGTAAAAAACAAATAAATATTTTTGGATCAATAGTATTAGGCTTAAACTTGATTTTAATATTGCTCGTCATTCTCTATTTAAAAAATCAAGAATTCCATGACTTTGTATTTAATGTTGGTCGTTAGCTATATTTTTAGATCGAAAAAACATTTTTTAAATGATATATTTAAATTTTAGAAATGCTTATGAAGGAAGTAAATTTAGTTTTCCAAGTATTTTTTTTGTTGGTAACCCTTCTATTTTTGATATATTTTTTAACAGGCTATGATTCTGCTTTTGAGGCAGATCAAAATTGTCATTCATATCTTGCAAGTTACGATAATTCATCTGGAAATTATGGTTGCGATCATGATACTGAGACACATCAGTGGATACTTTACGAGTCAAATGAGAACAAAGAACCAGCTAAAATTATTAAGAAATTTAGGTACAAATTTTTATAAATCAAATTTCTTATAAAAAAACTTTGCACTAATTATGGATATTATTGCTGTAATTGTGAAAGTAAGATACTGATATATGCTTCCTTCTAAGTAAATTTTATTTTTATAAAGAGGATAATCTATGAAAGAACCTAATGTTCCCCAAATTATTACCCAT
The DNA here is from genome assembly GCA_002026165.1 of Prochlorococcus sp. HOT208_60m_813G15. GTDB lineage: Bacteria > Cyanobacteriota > Cyanobacteriia > PCC-6307 > Cyanobiaceae > Prochlorococcus_A. Next base: position 8,225 of record MWOS01000102.1, on the reverse strand, counting down.
ACAGAAATGTATAAAAATACTTTTATTGGATTGGATTGTTTTTCTTCCATTTTTAATTGATACCAAAAATTGAAGAAGTTACAGGTCTGCCGCTAAAAACCAACTCGGTTAATATGAGCATTAGGAAACCAATCATAGCTGCTCTACCGTTAACAAGCTCAGCGCTGCTATTAAATCCAAAAACTTTCTCTACTTCATCTCCCTGATTATCTACCCATCTTGAGTCTTCATTATCGGTGGGTAGCTTATCAGTAAAATCATCATTTTGGTTTTCTATTGAAGAGTCTTTTTCTTGCATAAAGTTTTTTATTTATATTAATGGTTTTTAAGTTAATTTATTATTAAATTAGACTCGAGATTATAAAATAAATTAAGACAAAAATTATTATCCATAAAAATTGTAATTTCAAAATTAATTGACAAATTAAATTGATTTTTCCTTCAGTGCAATCATCTCCAGTCGGATTGATTATTGGCTTTTCAATAATTTCATTATTGTATTTACTTTCTCCTCCCAATTTAATACCAGAAATATAAGCGAATATAGCTTCTGAAATCCCAGCATTTGGCGAATCATATCTTTTGCCATCAAGATAGCTTTTTTTTATGATTGATCCATATTCATTAACTTTGGAGCTAACTAAAGGTAATGAGATTAAAACTAATCTTGAAGGTAAAAACGTAAAAAAATCTTCGATTTTTGCACTGAAATAACCTAAATATCTAAAGTAATCATATTTGTAACCTATCATTGAATCTAAAGTACTTATAGCTTTATAAGAAAAACCAAGTGACAAAGGACCTGGCAGAAAAACTGAAAATTTCATAAAAACAATTCCAATAAAAATCCAAAATAATGGCCCAAATATTCCATCAACAGAATTTTCAGTAAGACTCTCGGTGCTTGATCTCAAGAGATGTTTTTTTGAAGATGAACTTACATCTCTACTCACTATTCTTTGAACCCTATCTTTGATTATTCTCTCATTTTGGTCATTAATTTCCTTGTTTTCTAATAGCTCTACAATCTCTTTCACACTTGAAATAAGTCCCTTAGTTGCAATACAACTTGAAAGTCCAAAAAAAATTAATAATCCACTAAAAAAATGAGTTCTTGATAACACATAACTGAGTTCTATAAATTTTCCTAAACTAAAACTAATTCCAATAGAAGATATAGCGATACAGAAACCTCCCCACAATAATATCCTTTTATTTTCTCCAAAATTATTGATGAGGTAATCAGATATTTTTTTTATGTAAAAGCCAACTATCTGAACAGGGTGGATTAAGAATCTTGGATCGCCGATCAACAAATCAAAACCAATCGATCCAAGAAATATTAAAAATAAATTTATTTCAGCCAACTGAACATCGAGCGTAGACCTTTGCCTACTTTCTCAATTTCATGTTTTGAGTTCTCTTCTCTTAATTTTGTCATTAAGGGTTTATTCTTATCGCATTCTTCTACAAAATTCTTGGCGAAAGTTCCATCTTGAATATCTTTTAGAATGTTCTGCATTTCTTTCTTTGTATCACTGTTGATAAGTCTTTTACCACTTACATAATCTCCATATTCTGCAGTATTTGAAATGGAATCTCTCATTTGAGATAAGCCACCTTTCACCATCAGATCAACAATAAGTTTAACTTCATGTAAACATTCGAAGTAAGCAAGTTCGGGCTGATATCCTGCCTCTACAAGAGTTTCGAAGCCTGATTTGACGAGTTCTGATAATCCTCCGCACAAAACCGCTTGTTCGCCAAATAAATCAGTTTCTGTTTCTTCTTTGAAGTTTGTTTCAAGAATCCCTGCTCTTGTCCCGCCAATCCCTTTAGCGTAAGCCATCGCCAATGATCTTGCATTTCCGGAATAATCCTGCTCTACTGCAAACAATGCAGGAACACCTTGACCATTTTGATATTCCCAACGAACAGTATGTCCAGGTCCCTTTGGGGCAATCATTACAACATCTACAAAACTCGGAGGTTTGATAAGTCCGAATCTAATATTAAAACCGTGAGCGAAACTTAAAATTTTTCCTTCTTTTAAATTTGGTTCTATTTCTTTAAGGTAAACATCTTTCTGAAATTCATCTGGTAGGAGAATCATAATCCAGTCTGCTTTTTCGCAAGCTTCAGAAACACTAAACACTTGTAGACCATCGCTAATAGCTTTGATTTCAGACTTACTTCCTTTATATAATCCAACAATTACATCCATGCCGCTATCTTTAAGATTTAAGGCATGTGCGTGACCTTGAGAACCATATCCAATGATAGCTATTGTTTTATTATTTAAAAGACTTAGATCTGCATCTGTGTCGTAAAAGAGTTGGGTCATTAGTTGTAGCTTCTTTACATAAGATAATTAATATTTTAGACATTAAAGGTGTAAATAAACCAAAAAATTATTAATTTAAAAATGAAAATTAAAATATTTATTTAGAAAATTTAAGACTGATTTGCTTCGCTTGGATGTGTGATTACTCTATCAATTAGGCCATAGTTTTTTGCCTCTTCCGCACTTAGAAAATAATCTCTATCAGTATCCTTTTCAATTTTCTCAAATGTTTGGCCTGTCATATCTGCCATAGACATATTTAACATGTCTTTAATTCTTAAAATTTCCTTAGCTTCTATTTCAATATCACTTGCTTGGCGTTGAGATGTCCCTCCTAAGGGTTGATGAATCATTATTCTGCTATGGGGCAAAGCAACTCTTTTCCCTTTTGTGCCAGCAGCCAATAGGAACGCTCCCATTGAGGCCGCGAGGCCTACGCAGATTGTTACTACATCACTTTTTACGTATTTGATAGTATCATATATAGCTAAGCCAGCAGTAACTGATCCTCCTGGGCTGTTTATATATAGATAGATAGGTTTAGAATTATCATCAGAATCTAGATAAAGCATTTGTGCAACAAGGCTATTAGCAATACCATCATTCACTTCCTGTCCAAGAAAAAGAATTCTTTCAACACCTAGTCTTGTATATATATCAACCCATCTTTCGTATTGACTTCCTGGAAGTCTGTAAGGCACGCTTGGAGTTCCTATTGGCATGATTTTAAAATAGTTTTGTGAAGGTTAAATTTTATTTGGTAAATCTTTTTGACTTGTGAGTATTCTATCGATAACTCCATAATCTAGGGCTTCTTGTGGGTTGAGATAACTCATCCTGTCTGAGTCTTTAGAGAGTTCTTCGATGGTCTTTCCAGTATTGCGAGATAGAATCTCAAGCATTGACTTTTTATTTTTCAAAACTTCCTCAGCTCTTATTTGGATATCTGTTGCTTGACCTCTCGCTCCACTTATAGGTTGATGTAAAACGATAGAAGCGTGTGGAAGAGCAGCTCTTTGCCCTTTCGTACCAGATGAAAGGATAACTGCAGCTGTTCCCATTGCTTGTCCGATACAGATTGTATGCACTGGGGGCTTAATGTAGCTTATTGTGTCACATATTGCGAAAGCTTCTGTTTCAAAACCAACTGCGTCACCAGTGTACCAACTTGTCCCAGTCGAATTGATATAGAAATAGATTGGTTTTTCTGGATCCTCAAACTCTAGATAAAGAAGTTGAGCAATGATTAGCTCAGTAACATCCATTCCTAGTTGCCTTTTCGCATCATCATCAGAGAATAATGGTAAACCAAGGTAGACAATTCTCTCTTTCAGTAAAAGAGAGGGGAGATCAGGTGGCGGGGTCCTCATAACGGTGTTTTCGCCGTAATAAGGAGCAGATACAGTCATATGTATCACAAAATTATGATTGAACTGATTCTAGCTAGATTTAGCCCTGTGTCGCTGGTGATTTAAAAGATTTGTTTGACTCAGGATTATTTATTAGTTTTCCAAAGACCATTCTTCCAGTGGGAGTTTGTAATGCTCCCGTGATAACAATATCTAATCTGCTTCCCACAAAATTCTTTGCCTCATCAATAACAACCATTGTTCCGTCATCTAAATATCCAATACCTTGCATTTTTTCTTTGCCTTCTCTTACGATTTTTATATTTAGTGATTCTCCTGGTTGTACTTCTGGCCTTAAGGCAATAACCAAATCACTCAAATTCATAACTTTTAATTCTTTAACTTCAGCAATCTGAGAAAGATTGTAATCAGCCGTAATTAAAGTTCCTGTCATATCCTCAGTAATTTTCAATAGTTTTTCATCTACCCCATTGCCTTCATACTTTGTTGGGTTTATTACAAGTCTTCTCCCATATAAATCTCTTAATTCTTTTAATAACTTGAGACCTCTTCTGCCTTTCGACCTTTTTTCATTACTGCTTGAGTCAGCTAAAGTTTGTAATTCATCAATTACACTTTGAGCAACAATTAATTGCCCTTCCAATAAGCCGCAACTTAATAGACCATTGATTCTTCCATCAATAATTACGCTAGTATCTAGAATTTTTGGACTTGCAGCAGGGAGAATTCCTTCATTGACTAGATATGCATCAGTGTTATTTGGATTGAATAATCTTAATAATGTTCTTCCGTGGGTATCTGCCAACTTATAACCAAGCACACCAAAGAAAATGTTGCTTAATATAGCTGCTAATGGTTTTGCGAAAAAAACCTCTCTAGGGAAAGGAATCAATAGTATTGGAGCTAATAGGAGATTCGCAACAAGTAATCCTAAAATTAATCCAACAGACCTACTTATTAGTAAGTCTGTTGGCATTGTTCTTATTTGATCAAGAAAAGTCTTTCTAAGTTGAAGGAATACAAAACCAGCTGCTAATCCTACAAAAAACCCAATTATTGCTAAAACAATTCTAAAACCTTCTACATTAGATAACTGTTTAAGTATGTCTACTGGCAATAAATCAACACCAAGCCACCCTGAAGCAGCCCCAGACAATACAAATAAAATTAATACTAAGATATCCGTCATATCTATAATCTACTAGGATTTATTAATTGAGTAAATAAGGATTTTATTTTTTTCGATCCTTAATACTTTTTTGGAGCTTAAAAATGAATTTAGATTATGAATAAGTTTCCAAGAAGTGCTTATGTGCACATTCCTTTTTGCCACAGAAGGTGTTTTTATTGTGATTTTGCAGTTATTCCATTAGGAAACGAAGTTGAAACTTTAAAAGGTTATGGAAGTAAAACAGTTCAAGAGTATTTGCAATTTTTATATAAAGAAATATTGTCAATTAAGGATAAATCACCTCTATCGACAATTTATATAGGAGGTGGTACACCATCAATTTTAGATCCTACCCAAATCAAAGAATTAGTTGATCTTTTTAAAGAAAATTATGGAATTGACTATGGTGCTGAAATCACTATGGAGGTTGATCCAGCAAGTTTTACTCAAGATGATCTTTTCGGATTCATAAATGCTGGGATAAATAGATTTAGTCTTGGAGTACAAAGTTTTAATAATCAGATACTACAAAAGTCTGGAAGGCGACATTTGAAAGAAGATGCAGAGAAATCTTGTTTATGGTTGAAGAGAGAATATGATTCTGGGTTAATAAAAAGCTGGAGTTTAGACTTAATTCAAAACTTGCCACTAAGTGGATTTAAAGAATGGCAAGATGACTTAAAAAAAGCAATTAAATTTTCACCACCTCATTTATCTATTTACGATTTAAATATTGAAAATGGCACTGTTTTTAAAAAATTAATTAATTTAGGAAAATTAAAACTCCCAAGTGACGAAGAAGCTTTTAGGAATAGTGAATTAACCCATTTAATTTTAAAAAACTCAGGGTATTCAAGATATGAAATCTCAAACTATTGCCTTCCGCGACATCAGTCGAGACATAATAGAGTTTATTGGAATGGTTTAGGCTGGTGGAGTTTTGGTCAAGGTTCCACAAGTTCACCTTGGGGGGAAAAGTTTACTCGACCAAGAGTTAGTAAAGAATATAAAGAATGGGTAACTAGACAAGACGAATTTAATTTAGATTCATCACTAACTAATAAGGAGTTTGTTTATAAAGAACTTGATGAGAAAATAATGTTGGGATTAAGACTCAAAGAGGGCGTAGATATCAAAGAAGTGTTTAAAGAACAAAACTGGGAAAACAAAAAATTTGAAAGCAACTTCAGTAAATTGGTTGAAGAATGGGAAAGATTTCTTGAAAGTGGACTACTAGTAAGAAAGGGGAATAGATTCTTTTTAAGTGAGCCTAATGGCATGGAACTTAGTAATCAAGTTCTTGTCTCTATGTTTAAGTGGTGGGATGAGATTAACTAAGTCTTTCAGAGTCTACCCATTCTTTTAATTTATCCTTAAATAATTTCTTTCCTTGGATAATTGGTTGGCAAAATGGGGGTTGATCATCATTGAGGCCTAATAAATCTGCAGTAACTCTTACTTGCCCATCGCAATAATTACCTGCGCCAATACCTATTGTGGGAATTGTTAAAGAATTTTGTATTTCTTTAGCAAGCAAATCAGGAATATGTTCAAGAACTATTGAAAAACATCCTAATTCTTCAAGAATTGAAGCCTCTTTCTTAATTTTTTCTTGGCTTGCTAAGCTTTCACCTTGTTTTCTTAATCCAATATTTAGATAGCTTTGTGGTGTAAGACCTATATGACCCATAACAGGGATTCCCATTCTTATTAATCTAGAAATAACTTTTTGTATTTCTGGTTCGGCTCCTTCTACTTTTACAGCTTTTGCATAAGTGCTCTGAATGATTTTCCCTGCATATTCAACAGCTTTATCCTCACCACATTGGTAAGTCAGAAAAGGCATATCTGAAACGACTAAAGGTTGTTCCTCAATTTTCTTCTTAAATCCTCTTGAAACGGCATTAGTATGATAAATTATATTTTCAAAAGTTAATGGCAATGTCGATTTGTATCCTAAGCAGACCATTGCTAATGAATCTCCTACTAGTACGAGATCAACATTTGCTTGTTCTGCAATAGATCCTGATATGGAGTCCCATGCAGTAAGTGCAATGATTTTGCGAGATTTTTTTTTATAATTAACTAGGTCTGAAGGTAACATAATAAATCTATGTATCTTTTTTAATCAAGAATTGCTAATATATTTTTGACTCGGCCTTTCGCGGTTTTAACGCCTAAACCTGGTCAGGACCGGAAGGTAGCAGCCACAAGGGATGCTTGAGGCAGGCGAGATAACCGAGTCACTCTATTTTACCTTTTAAACTATATCTTTTTATTTTGTCTTAATCTTAAAAACTCAGGAATACTGGCTCCTGATTCTTTATTTTCGGAAAAATTATATAAGGGTTGATTAGATAATCTGTTTTTTATTCTTTGCTGGTTTAATGGTTGTGTTGTTTCAAATCCTGTAGCGATCACAGTTACTTGTATCTCTCCTTCCATTGCCTCATCGACCACTGCACCAACAATAATATTTGCTTCTTGGTCAACAACGTCATAAATAATTTCAGATGCGGAGGTCATGTCTTCTAAAGTCATGTCTTTGCCACCTGTAATATTTATAACACAGCCTTTAGCTCCATCAATTCTAGCTGCTTCCAATAAAGGACTATTCATTGCTGCCTGTGCTGCCTCTATAGCTCTCGATCTTCCTGAACCTATACCTATGCCTAGAAGAGCAGTGCCAGCTGCAGTCATAACTGATCTTACGTCAGCAAAATCAACATTAACTAATCCTGGGCAAGTAATTATGTCACTAATACCTTTCACTCCCATTCTTAGAACATCATCAGCATTCCGAAATGCTTCTTGAAGGGGAGCTCCTGCTATAACATCTTTTAATCGGTCATTTGGAATAACTATAAGAGTATCAACGTTTTCAGCTAGTCTTGCGATCCCCTCCTCTGCTTGACGCATTCTCCTTTTCCCTTCAAAAGAAAATGGTTTGGTTACTATACCTACTGTTAAAGCTCCACTTTGCTTGGCTACTTCTGCAACAACGGGAGCTGCGCCTGTACCAGTTCCTCCACCCATTCCAGCGGCTATAAAAACAAGATCAGATCCCTCTAAAGCTTGTTGAAGCTCTTCTTTGGATTCTTCGGCTGCTTTTTGCCCAATACTTGGATTCCCCCCCGCACCTAAACCTCTAGTAAGGTTCTGTCCAAGTTGAACCCTACTTTCTGCAGAAGATTGTAGTAGGGCTTGAGCATCTGTATTGAGGACTCTAAATGAAACACCTTCTAAATCACTATTTATCATTCTATTGACTGCATTACTGCCACCGCCACCTACACCAATAACTTCTATTTTGGCGTTTTGGCTTGGAAGTATTTCTCTC
>MWOS01000101.1 GCA_002026165.1 Prochlorococcus sp. HOT208_60m_813G15 | reverse complement strand
AATATCCCTCTCATAGAAACTCAAGACCCCTTAAAAATTATAGTTAATACCTCTAAGGCTGGAATTGATGGTTTTACTGCTGATAAATTTTTTTATAGAAATGGTCTTATTGCTGAATTGCCAGAAATGATGACACTCACTTTTTGCTTAGGATTTGGGAATCAAAAAGATTTTCTTAATTTATTTGAAAAGTTATGGAAAAAATTACTTTTAAATTCCAAAAAATCAAAAAGTTTAGAAGTGCTCAAATCGCCCTTTAAATTAGTTCAAGCACCCGAAATCGAAATTGGAATTGCTTGGAGAAGTAAGACTCGGAGTATTCCTTTCTCACAATCATTAAATAAAATATCTGGAGATATTATTTGTCCTTATCCCCCTGGGATACCTCTACTAGTTCCTGGCGAAAAAGTTGACATTGATAGGTTTGATTGGATAAATAATCAAAGTTTAAGAAACAAAGATCTGGTAAATTTTAATATAAGAGTCTTAGAAACATAGCAATTTCATATGAGATTAAAAAGCGGATTACTTATAGGAATTTTTGGTTTAATTGTTGTTTTGTTGGGGGGATGGTTTTTTACATTTGCAACTGCGTTGCTTACATATTTAGCATCATTAGAATTTTTTAGAATGGCAGAATTTAAAGGAATTAGACCAGCTACAAAAACCACATTATTTTCATCCTTTATTATTATAGTCTCTACTTATCTTGAGACCATTGGTGTGCTTGAAGGAGAAATTTCAAATTCAATTTTGCCAATCTGTTCAGTTGGGATATGCACTTGGTTACTTTTGCAACCAAAACCTGGAACAATTTCAGATATTGCAGCCTCTATATTTGGATTATTCTATTTAGGTTTTTTACCTAGTTACTGGATTAAGTTAAGGGGACTAGATTCAGTGATAATAAGTTCAGAGCAGGGTTTTATGTCGTTTGAGAACTTATCAAATACTACAGGTCTTAATTTAACTTTAACTTCTTGTTTTTTAATTGTAGCTAGTGATATTGGTTCTTATTTCATTGGGAAGTCATTTGGTAAAACATCTCTATCTCCCATATCTCCGAGCAAAACTATAGAAGGTTTAATTGGAGGAATATCCTGTTCAATTCTACTAGCAATATTTTTTGCATTTTTAATGAATTGGGAAAATCCATTAATTTTTGGAATAATTTATGGAATTTCAATTTCTCTTATGGCATTAGTTGGAGATTTAATTGAATCTATGATGAAGAGAGATGCAAAAATAAAAGATTCCGGAACTTTTTTACCTGGACATGGAGGAATTCTTGACCGAATTGACAGTTACATCTTTACTCCATCTGTTTTGTATTACATTTTTATAATTCTCAAGTATCTAAATTAATTAATAAATCTTTTATTCCAAAAAATAATCTTGGATAATTTTACTTGATAATGATGGAAGATCTATATGTGGAAGATGACCACAATTTTGTAAGCCTACAAAATTTAATTTTTCAATATTTCCTATTTTTTTAAGCTCTTTTTTTCCAAGAATTCGATCATTTTCTCCACATAATGTTTTAATTGGGATATTTTGGATATATTTTTGAGTTCCAGCAAAGCCTCCACTTTTTGCAAATGATGCGAGTGAGTTCCTCCATCCTTTACACCCTAAATGAATTGAAGCTATTTGCTCTTCCATCTTACCAACGCATTCATCTGGAAAAGCAAATGCTTGCCTACAAAGACTTTTTCTGACCGGAGGTAATCCAAGAAATGAGGCGCCAATTTGGTTAAGAGGAAAAGGGATACTCTTAGGTTCTCCAAACAATCCGGCGGGGGACAAAAGGATAATCTTATCAATAGAATCGGGAATTTCAAAAGCAAGTTTTAAAGCTGTTGAGCCTCCCATAGAGGCACCAATAATTTTTAGATTCTTTGTTATCTTTAAAGTCTTGAGGAGATCAATCAAATGTGAAATTATTTTCGAGGAATTGTATTCATTGGTTGCGCATCTGGGACTAAAACCAAAACCCAGCAGATCAGGAACGATAACTTGAAAATTTCTTTTTAGTGATTTATATATTCTCCTAAATTCTAAAAAACTACTATCAAAGCCATGTAAAAGAAGTATAGGTTGTCCTTCTCCTCCCATAACTACTGGGAATTTTAAGGAGTTCCAGTTTTGGTTGAGTTTTATCCACTTAACATCCTTTGCCAAATAAAGACCTAAAGGGTCTAATAGTGACAATTTGGCACTTTCAAAGAATTCTGCATTTAAATCACTTAATTGTTCAAAATTGTTTTTAGTCAAAAAAAATGTTTATGTTTTAATTTTTTGTTGTTCAAAATTAGCAATGACATCTACTATATCCCCTTTATGAATTTTAAAAGGCAAAAAGTGAATCTCAGATTTATCTCGACAAGTAAAATCAGCAATTTTCTCTAGATTATTATTTTCAAAAACATTTATTCCAAGTTGTCCGATAGTAGTTGGCAAGTTCAATTCTTTCATAAGTACCAACAATTGTTTAATTGATTGATCAGCTAATTTATTATTATTTTTCATTTCTTCTAATCTTAATTGCAATAATAATCCAACCCCAACAATCTCACCATGTAAAAATTTATTAGGAGTAATTATCTGTGTAATTGCATTGTGAATAGCATGTGCTGCAGCAGTCCTACACTTTTCTCCTCCAATACCTCCAACTAATCCTGCTGTGAGTCCACACGCCTCTATAGTATTTCTCCAAGAAACATTATTTTCAAATTGACCCTTAAATGCTTTTTCTCCATCTATTAATAGTTGATCTCTTAAAACTCTTGATATCTGAATTGCTTGTTGAACAAGACCATCATCTATTGTTGAACTTGTTATTGAGGATTCATACCATTTTGCCAAAGCATCCGCTATCCCACTAGCAAGTGTTCTAGATGGAGCTGTTTGAATAAATTTATGATCATATACTAAGATTTTTGGACAAGATCCCAAGGTAACATCTTTTATGAATTGGCCCTCTTTTGTATAAATATTTGATAAGGCCGTCCAACCTGCACATGTGGAGGCGCTAAGGGGAACTGTAATACAAGGGATATTAAGACATTCGGCTATATATTTCCCTGAATCTAGAACTTTACCACCTCCAGCAGCAATAACAGAATCATGATTATTCTTTAAAATAATATTCTTTACTCTTGAAATATCTTCATAACAACAATCAAATTCTAAATTCGCAGAATTAACATTGAGGTTTTCATTTTTTAAATCACTAAAAATTTTATTTCTTAGATTATTAGTATTAAAACCTCTACCTAAAATTAATGGACTTTTAGTTAATTTAGTAATTTGAGGTAAAGATTCTTGCCAAGCATAACTTCCCCTAAATATGATTTCTGGAGAGATTGACTGCATATTTACTTTGAATTTTAGTAGTTAGCACTCGCTAACTCTTGAGGAGACTCTTCAGAAGAAATATTTATTGTAACTTTTTTATTATCATCTATATCAACTAAAGCCTTATCTCCATCTTTTATTCTCCCAGAAAGAACCTCTTCAGCTAAACTATCTTCTAGTAAACGCATAACTGCCCTTCTCAAAGGTCTTGCTCCGTAAGACGGATTGTAACCTTCTTCAACAAGTCTTTCTTTGAAAGCATCAGTTACTTTTAATTTAATACCTTTATCTTGTAATCTTGCAAAAACCTCTTGCAACATTATTTCAGCAATCTCTTTAACTTCATTCTTGGTTAGTTGTCTAAATACAATTATTTCATCAAGCCTATTTAAAAATTCAGGCCTAAAGTATTGCTTAAGTTCTTCATTAACTAAGGACTTTATTCTATTGTATTGACTATCTTCAACTGAATCACCTGAGAATTCAAATCCTAGACCGCCTCCGCCTTTCTCGATTACTTTAGAACCGATATTAGAAGTCATTATTAACAATGTATTTTTAAAATCTACAGTTCTACCTTTGGAGTCAGTTAATCTGCCGTCTTCAAGTAATTGCAATAATAAATTAAATACATCTGGGTGAGCTTTTTCTACCTCATCAAATAATACAACTGTATAAGGTCTTCTTCTGACCGCCTCAGTAAGTTGGCCACCTTCATTAAAACCAACATACCCAGGAGGAGAACCTATAAGCTTACTAACTGTATGTCTTTCCATAAATTCTGACATATCCAGTCTGATCATTGCTTCTTCGCTACCAAAAAAATATGAAGCCAGTGATTTGGTCAATTCAGTTTTTCCTACACCAGTAGGACCTGAAAAGATAAAACTTGCGATAGGCCTATTAGGATTTTTCAATCCAACTCTCGCTCTTCTAATAGCTCTAGAAACAGCCTTTACAGCTTCATCTTGTCCAATTAGTCTTTGGTGAAGCGTTTCCTCCATATTTAGAAGCTTAACTGATTCGGTTTCTGTTAATTTTTGAACAGGTACGCCCGTCCATGAAGCAACAATATGAGCTACATCCTCTTCGCTAACTAAAGGATTTTGTAAGAGTTTTGAATCATTTTTAACAGGGTTAGTATCAACATCAGATCCAATTTCAACTGTGGATTCTTTTTTATTTTCCAATACCTCTTTAATTTTTGCAGACAATTCCATTTCCTTTTCTCTTAATTGGCCAGCTTGATCAAAATTCTGGTCTCTTACAGATTCCTCCTTTTGTTTTTGGATTTCTCTTAATTCTTTATCGATTTCTTTAGCTTCAGGTGGCAGCTTTGAATTTATTAAGCGCACTCTACTCCCTGCCTCATCTATAAGATCAATAGCTTTATCTGGTAAAAATCTATCGGATATATATCTATCACCTAGATGGGCTGCAGCTTCTAGTGCATCATCAGTTATTTTTAAACGATGATGTTGTTCATAACGTTCTCTAAGCCCTTTTAAGATTTCGATAGTATCTTCAATAGATGGCTCTCCCACCATGACAGGCTGGAATCTCCTCTCGAGAGCAGCATCTCTTTCGATATGTTTTCTATATTCATCAAGAGTTGTTGCCCCAATACACTGAAGCTCCCCTCTAGCTAAAGCTGGCTTAAGAATGTTCGCAGCGTCAATAGCACCTTCAGCTGCTCCTGCACCAATTAATGTATGTACTTCATCAATAACAAGGATAACGTTACCAGCAGATTTAATTTCTTCCATTATTTTTTTTAATCTTTCTTCAAATTCTCCTCTATATTTTGTTCCAGCAACCAAAAGACCTATATCAAGAGTTAAAACTCTTTTATCCTCAAGTATGTCGGGGATATCACCCATTTGTATTCTTTGGGCTAAGCCTTCTGCTATAGCTGTTTTACCAACACCTGGTTCACCAATGAGGACAGGATTATTTTTTTGTCCTTCTGCCCAATATTTGAACAACGCGATCGATTTCTGCATGGCGCCCCACAACTGGGTCAAGTTTTGATTCGCTTGCTAGCTTTGTTAAATTTGTTCCAAATTCATCAAGTGTAGCAGTCTTTACATTGCCCTTATTTGAGTTACTGCCAGAACCAACTTCGGCTGTTTCACCGAGCATCCTTATGACTTGTGTTCTTACTTTTGTGAGATCAATACTAAGATTTTCTAGAACCCTAGCGGCTACTCCCTCACCTTCTCTTATTAAACCTAATAATAGATGTTCAGTTCCAATATAGTTATGGCCCAGTTGTCGAGCCTCTTCCAGCGATAATTCTAAGACTCTTTTAGCTCTTGGGGTAAAAGGTATTTCTACGGCTACAAAACCTGAACCTCTTCCTATAATTTTTTCAACTTCTATCCTTGAATCTTTTAAATTAACTCCCAATGATTTAAGTACCTTAGCTGCAACTCCCGTTCCTTCTCCAATTAAACCTAAAAGAATTTGTTCAGTTCCAACGAAGTTATGACCAAGTCTTCTAGCTTCCTCTTGAGCAAGCATAATGACTTTTATAGCCTTTTCAGTAAATCTTTCAAACATTAGAAAGTTAAATCCTATTAATAACCTACCAGTAATATGTCAATTTTGTGTTCAGAATGAGCTTTTGTGTATACCCAAAAATATATTTTATACTATGTAAAATTTACTTTTTTAGTGGTATAGCAATTATTTATAGTAATTTCAAGCATTCTGGTTATCCGAACATTTAAATTTTTACATTATTTTATTGTTAATTTTTTTTCTTTTAAAAGAGCATGTGAACCATCTTTATAATAATTTTTTCTTATTCCCACAGTAGAAAAATCAAAGCGACTATAAAATCTTTCAGCAGTAACATTGCTCTGAGAAACCTCTAAAAGTAATTTCTTTAAATTTAATTTTTCACATTTTTTTATTAAAAAGCTCATAAGATAAGATCCAAATCCCTTTTTTCTAAATTTCTTATTTACAACAAAATAATTTATTTGAGCTTCATCGAGAACAATTTCAAAAACACATATACCAATAACTAAATTTTTAATTAATAATCCAAAGATTTTTGTACCATCTTTTTTGAATTCGTTAGCCCATTGTTCTTTACTCCATAGTGAAATCGTATTTGAATCTAATTCATAACATAAATCAATATCTCTCTTATTTATTTGTTTAATAGATATCATTTAGTATGTATTTATATCTAGAAAGTTCAAATCTAAAGTCATTATAGAATATGACATTTTTAGCAAAGCTTTATTAAAAGTTCTCCCATGGAAGAAAAACAATCTTTTTTAAAACAAAAAATTGAC
>MWOS01000100.1 GCA_002026165.1 Prochlorococcus sp. HOT208_60m_813G15 | reverse complement strand
CTGTTTATTTTGTTTTTGCATAAATTATTATTTAATTATTTCAACTTTAAACTGAGCTAAAAAAAACACAATAAGCAAAACTTCTTAAAACTCAAAGTATTTTGGATTATTTTTAATTTGATATATATTTTTCTGCCCTTCTTAATGCTTTTATTGCACCTCTATAATCAAGATTTTTTAATTTTTCCTGACTTTTACGTTCCAACATTTTCACTATTTCATTTATCTTTTTTTCATTAATTTTCAGTTTATGATCGAATATAAGATCAAATTTTGAGCAATACAAACTAGATAATTCTTTTCTATATTCTTGAATCATTTTTTCATCACAAGATTTGGATTTCAATATTGCATTAGCCTTAATTTTGTCTTCTAAAGCTCCTTTAAAATTTCCTCGTTTAAATTTATTTTCACTTGATCTAGTTAGGTTAACAAGATTTTCCAATGTCAATAGCCCAGAATCTTCCATTTTTTTTTGCTGACCTAAAATCAATCTTATCAGCATTAAGAAAAAGAATTCATTTTTAATAATTAATTAGCCAATAACAAGTCCTCTTTCAAGAAGTAAATCGAAAACCTCCACACTTTTCGTTTTCCCAAATTGTGGGGGCTTATGTAAATCTAATATTTCAGCAAGGCACATTATCCAATAAGTATCTTTTTTTAAATTAAGACTTTCGCAAATATGAGAGGGAGCAGATTTATAGCATCCAAATTCTGTTGATATATTAATGTTCATGATTTGAGTTTCAAGTTCCAGACTTAAGAGTTCTATTTCTTGCTCAGAAAGGGCTGAACCATAAGAATATGATTCAATTAAAAGTTGGTAATTCATAAAAGAATTATTTTTTTAAGAAATCCAGCGAGTGATTTTTGTTCCGGCATAGATATGTCCTGAAGTTTCAACTATTGGTTTTGTTTCAGGATTTATAAAAATATCATATAAAACATTTTCTGGTCCTTGAAAAATTACAATTGCCCTTTGAGGATCATCTAATGATTTACCAATATAAAATGTTTTAACTCCTATTTCTTTAAACATCGTCTGCTGTTCTTTTGCATTCATATGTGATTCATACTCCTCAAAGGTATTACTTAGTTGAAAATCTAAAATAGTTGTTTCAATAGTCATAAGAATAATTAAAGTTTTTTAATTCTAAATCTTTATCAAAAAAATTAATCTAAAAAAATTAGTTTTTATTAAGCAAAGTGTTAACTAATTTTCATTTATGAGTTATAAATCAACTATAAAAAACGATTTTAATTTTGGACTCAAAAATTTCTCAGAGAGAACAATGGACTAGTAAGCTAGGATTCGTTCTCGCAGCTGCTGGTAGTGCAGTAGGTCTAGGCAACCTTTGGGGTTTTGCTTACAGAGCCTCTCAAGGTGGAGGTGCAGCGTTTGTACTTTTATATATATTGATCGTTTTAATTGTATGTCTTCCGGTATTTGTTGCTGAAATGGCTCTAGGGAGAAACGCAATGGCAAGCACATTGCTTGCTCCTGTAAAGCTGGCTGGGAAGAATTGGTATCCATTAGGAATTCTTTTCTTCATAGCTCCTCTAGGAATAGCTTCATATTATTCAGTGATAATGGGATGGACTGCAGATACCTTGTTCCATTCTTTATTTTTTGGATTACCAAAGAATTTAACTGAAGCAGAAACCTTCTTTGGCTCGATTAGTAGTGGCAGCAGTGTTTTGTTGGGCCACCTATTAAGTCTTGTACTTACAGCAATAATAGTTTCATCAGGTATAAAAAAAGGTATAGAAAAGGTTACTAGATATTTCATGCCAATCCTTTTCATAATTATTGTGATTCTTGCTATTTGGGCTACTTCACTTTCAGGTGCATGGGAAGGATATAAAACATTTCTACTTAAGTTTGACTTTAATGAATTGAGAAATCCTCAAACAATAAGAAACGCTTTTACACAAGCATTCTTTTCATTAAGTTTAGGGATTGGAATTATGGTTACCTACGCATCCTATTTAAATAAAAAAAGTAATCTTCCAAAACTAAGTGTTGGAGTTGCTTCATTAGATACTTTGGTTGGACTAATGGCTGGATTTATAACTTTCCCGATAGTTTTAACATTTGGTTTAAGTGACGCTATTTCCGAATCCACTGTTGGTGCTTTATTTATCTCAATTCCAACAGGTCTAGGTTCATATGGTGCGGTAGGAAGAATTGTAGCCGTTGCATTTTTTGCACTAGCTTATATTGCAGCTATAACTTCATCTGTTTCATTATTAGAGGTTCCAGTTTCCTCTTTAATGGATAAATTTGCATTTAAAAGAGAGAAATCGGTTTGGTTGATAACACTGTTCCTATTCTTAGCAGGTATTCCTTCTGCATTGAATTTGAATATTCTTGGAACAGTTGATTCAATTTTTGGAGGAGTATTACTAATATTTGGTGGATTCTTAGTTACTTTCTTTATGGGATGGGTTGTCCCAGGAAAGTTCAATGAAGAGCTTAGTGATTCAAAAGTTGGAGTCAAAACTACCCGTTATCTAAAATTCATGACAAGATGGGTAGCACCTCCAATTATTGGTTTTGGACTATTTATTAGTGTGTTTGATTTGCTGAAAGGCTGGGTAAGTTAAAAAATGTTTTACTGCGGAACCTTTTTAAGGTAAATATTAAATTTTAACTTCTATTTAATTTCAAAAGTATTGGCAGAAACCATTCCTGATTAGAAAATATATAAGATATATCTAGGTGTTGGATTTTAAGAAAAATCAACGCAATCAAGAATAGATTACAAATTTAATGTCAACAAAGTCTGATTCTTTAAAAGAAAAGCTTACGGAAGATTTTTCTGAATTTTCTCAACTATCTGACTATTCTTTTATGGATTGTCTTAAAGCAGATCCTCAATCTACAAAAGATGGAAATGATCATAAGCCACGTCCAGTATATTCAGGCCATTACGTACCAGTTCTACCAACTGCTATTCCAGACCCAGAATATATCTCCCATAGCAAGAAACTTTTTAGAGAATTAGGACTAAGCTCAGATCTTGCAAAGGACCAAAATTTTTGTCGTTTTTTCTCAGGTGATATTTCTGTTGCTAATTATCCAATGAGTCCTGTTGGTTGGGCAACAGGTTATGCATTATCAATTTACGGGACTGAATATACTCAACAATGTCCCTTTGGCACTGGCAATGGTTATGGCGATGGCAGAGCAATTTCTGTCTTTGAAGGTTTATTCAATGGGAAAAGAATGGAAATGCAACTTAAAGGAGGAGGTCCAACTCCCTACTGTCGTGGAGCAGATGGCAGAGCCGTCTTAAGGTCTAGCGTACGAGAATTTCTCGCACAGGAATTAATGGATGCCTTGGGAATCCCTACCTCAAGATCTTTAACACTTTATGTCTCACGTTCAGAAATAGTTAGAAGACCGTGGTATTCCAAAGGGGCCAGATATTTTGAACCTGATGTCATGATTGATAATCAAGCGGCAATTACTACGAGAGTCGCTCCATCTTTTTTACGTGTAGGCCAGATTGAACTTTTTGCAAGAAGAGTTCGTAATAATGCGCATGATGAGGCGCTCAATGAACTAAAGATGATAGTTCAACATCTAATTGATAGAAATTATAAAGATGAAATTGAATATGAGATTTCAATTGAAAGTAAAGTAATAAAACTGGCTTCTTTATACAGATCAAGACTTATATCACTTATAGCTAACTGGATGAGAGTTGGTTATTGCCAGGGTAATTTCAATAGTGATAATTGTGCTGCTGGAGGTTATACCTTGGATTATGGCCCCTTTGGATTCTGTGAATTATTTGATCCAAGATTTCAACCATGGACAGGTGGAGGTGAACATTTCTCATTTTTTAACCAACCTTCTGCAGCGGCAATCAACTTTAAAACATTCTGTTCATCTCTTAGTCCGTTACTTTCACAAAGCAAACAAGATCAAGAAAAGTTAGATCAAATCGAAAAAGACTTTTTTGGATTAATGAATAAGGAATTGATGAAAATGTGGGCAAACAAGCTTGGTTTAGAACATTACAACGAAACTCTAATAAATGAATTTTTTAATCTCATGATCATTTCAAAAGCAGACTATACAGTTTTGTTCCGTACACTCTCTGAAATCCCTGATAACTTAGATTCTTTAAAAGACTGTTTCTATTTACCAATTAATGACGAGCTCAATAATAGATGGGAAGTATGGCTTGAAAACTGGCAATCAGTCTTGAAGAAAGAGGGAAATATTAAAGCAAAATCGGCATCAATGAAATCCCTTAATCCAGTCTATACTTGGCGCGAATGGATGGTCGTTCCCGCATATGAAGAAGCTGAAAAGGGAAATTACAAAAAAATAAAAGAGTTACAGGATGTCTTTAGCAATCCATATGTAGAACAACCCCCAGAAATAGATCAAAAATATAATCGACTAAAACCAAGCCAATATTTTAACTATGGAGGAGTATCTCATTACAGTTGTTCTTCGTAAAAGGTGAATCCTAAAAATGCAGATTGAACAAAATACAGAAAAATATTATTTATTTATTGTCGTAGGCATTCCAACTACTGATACAACTCCCACATGAAGTATGACTGGATTCTTTCCAACATTTTTTACATAGTGGTCCCCCCCATTATTACTCTCTATAAATGCATCACCCGCTTTAAAGAAATTAATTTCTTCACCCCTCTCATGTTTTTAATTTTCCTCTTCTGACATGAATCAACATTGGGGAAGGATGAGTATGAATTGGAGTTTTCAAGCCAACCGGAATCTTTACTTTTAATAGTCTTAATTCAGGCTTACCCTCGAGATAATTAAAATTTTTGCCACTAAGTCCTTTTGAACTTTGAATAATAGGTATAACTTCAATCTTTTCTTCAGCAAGAGATGGTTATGGTAAAGCTAAAGTCCAAAAAAAGGAAACATAATGGAATAAATTTTTTTAATTTCATTAGATATTTAAGTTTCACTAATAATAGAAATTTTGCAAAAATAATAACTCTTTATTTTTTATATAACTTTTCTAATTGCTTAATTTCCTCTCTTAAATCCTTACCTCTCTTATTAAATTTATTATTTTTAATAACTATTGGGATAATCCACCAGGCTTGAAGACCTAAAAAGATAAATACTAGAATCAATAATTCAAAAGTTCCAGGCTGCATTTGATAAATTAACCTTCTCTATAAATACTAATATTCTAAAAGCTATTAAATATTCATGAGATTTACAATATTTCTAGGCTGCCTCTAATTCAATATTAAGTTCAATACCTTTTGATATTATTGCTTCTTTAAAGTCAATCAGTTTGCCAATAATTTTTTGCTTCTCCTGTTCAGTTTTATAGATATCCTCCACAACCTCCTGCATTGCAAGTGTTACTTTTTGTAGTTTGATTTCTAAATCTTCCCTGTAGTTCATAAGCTCAATAAATTATCTTTTTTATTAAAAAACAAAATTATTATTAGTAAATAAGTACATAACCCTAAAAGGATTGACAGCAAAACAAAATAAATATAATTTATAGTACAAGCGTATTAATATTTAAATAGCCTATTAAGGTGAAAGTATGAAGCCTAATTACTCATTTGGTTGTAGCACTAGCAAGCCAAACGGATGTCTACTAAATCCCGAAGGCAGCAGAATTATCTTTTTCGAAGAATGCAAAAATTCTCCTAAACTTAATTTAAAAATTCATACTCATCTTTTCTACACAAATCACCTTGGAGAACCAGGAGGGTACAAATCCTCTGAGAAACTCAACATAAATTCAGCCTGGGAAAAGTGGCACGAACTTCACCAAAAAGGGTGGACAGAAGTATCGCACGATTATGGATAAGGGATCCCTTAAATAAAAAGCATTTTTGTTTATTTGAAAATTTTCAATCCCATTCATGGATAACTATAAATTAAATCAGGGTTTGAAAACAATGTAATCGTAAATACCAAAAGCTTTTTTATTAATTGATTATAAATTTAAAAACACGAGTTAACCCGTTCCAATTTGTTGACTCCTTATCTGCTTCTAGTTGTAACTCGTTAGTTGCAAGATTCAAAAATGGTGTTTATATAGTTTAAATTATGGAAAAAAAATCGCAAAGAAATACGACGATCTTACAGTTCAGACTAGTAATTCAACTTGCAGTAAAGAAGCTTTTTCATTGATTAAACAAGCAACAAAATTAAAAACCAAACTTGATCAATACGAAATGATGTAGTCTCATAATACCTATAGTAGATTCAAGATGAGGTAGAAACTAGCTCCTTTTTTTTTATCTTGCTATACAAATACTAAGAGATGATTTAACTTCTCTGCTTTAATAAAATATCGTGGAATTAACTGAGCTAATTAAGGATTACGTTGCTACAGAATTATTATCAAGTATTGAAATTGATTTTCTTGAAGGAGAATTATGGGAAACCACTCAACATATCGCAGAAATAAATACAGTTATCAAAGCTCCAAAAAATATATGCAAGAAATTGGGACTAGATGAAAAATCTTGCTGGCAATTATGTTGTGCAGCCGTTCTTGACTCCTCAAGACCATTAAAAAATGGACAAAATAGAGTAGATGATTTTAAAAAATTAATTAATCGATATGAAATTAGCTACATATAAACTAAAGACTCAATGATACGTTTACTTATTGCATCAATTCTTTTTTTTTCCCCATTAGGAGGTTTTGCTGATGAAAAGCAAAGAGAAATTGAGAATGAAGCTATAAATCTTGTTATTAAAAAATATGGAAAAGGCTTAGAAAACAGATTAAAAGGAACGGGAGTAACTCCCAGTTATCGAAGTTGGTATGAAAATGATTGTTTTGTAAGTATTGCAGCAGGTACATACCAAGAAGATACTTGGTCGGCAATGAAGTGGTTTAGCGTTAATGTCTGCTCTGGATTAGCTGAAATAATGGCAAGTGAATGAAGGCAATAAGACGCCTATTAGTTTTGCAGCATTTAGAAATAGAGGGGCCAGGTCTTTTTGAACAATTTGCTAAAGAAAGAGATTTGAAAATCGAAATTATTCGTTTAGATAATAAAAATGTTCTGCCGCAAACAAAAAAAGGTGACCTAATTTTAATTATGGGTGGGCCAATGGGAGTTAAAGATATTGGAAGCGACAGATATCCCTGGCTCAAGTTAGAAAGAGATTTTATAAAAAAAGAATTAGAAAATGAAAGACCTATAATTGGTGTTTGCTTAGGTGCTCAGCTGCTTGCTAGTGCTGCTGGAGGAGATGTAGAAATTCTTAAATATGGATCACCTCCAAAAGAAATACCAGAAATTGGATGGTCTCAAATTTTTATTAATAAATCAAATAAAGACTTTAAAGCACTGTTCAAAGACCCTTTTCATGTACTGCATTGGCATGGAGATAGGATTTTATTACCTAATAAAGCAGTACTCATTGCTAGTAGTGCACGTTGTAAGGAACAGTTTTTTAGGATTGGTAATTTTGCTTACGGATTACAATTCCATATTGAGACGACGGGGGGAATGATAAATAACTGGATTAAAGAAGATAAAGAGTTTGTCCTAAAAGGATTAGGCTTAAATGGTCAGGAAATTTTAAAAGAAGAGAATAAAAAATATATTGATAAAACTTATTTAAAAAGAAAGCTTCTAATAAGTAAATTATTTGAATTATTAGATAATTAAAAAGGTAATAATAATCTGGTAAAAAAG
>MWOS01000010.1 GCA_002026165.1 Prochlorococcus sp. HOT208_60m_813G15 | reverse complement strand
ATCATCATATTTCTGAAGTTTTTCTTTACATAGTATTTAATATAATTTAGATAGAATTGCTAAATATTTTTTTTTAGATGAGCTTAAAAAGAGTTTGTTTTAATTGTGGAAGTTCTTCATTTGTCTCAGATCGATCTTTAGGAGGTAAGATTGTATGCTCTAAATGTGGATCTTCTTCATTTAAAAATAAATCCTCTTCAATTTTTAAAAGTAAAAAATTAATATTTCTTGCTATTGCGATAGCTATTTTAATAATTATTATTTAGATAATCTGTTTATATTCCAAAGTCCATTATTTTTAGTTACCTCTACTTGAATACCATATAACTTATTAAGATTTTCACTATTTATAACCTTATTTTGTTCTCCATCTGCGATAATCTTGCCATCTTTTAGCATTATGACACGGTCATAAATTTTTGTAATCGTTGAAATATCATGAGTGACGCATAAAATTTTGGTATTTAATT
>MWOS01000001.1 GCA_002026165.1 Prochlorococcus sp. HOT208_60m_813G15 | reverse complement strand
TGCTAACAATATCGAAAATTTCTTTTACATAATATTGACTCTCTCTTTTGTGATTGTTTTTTACGGTTTAATAGTTATTTCTAGAAATTTCAAAAGGAACAACGTTTTAAATACTGTAAGCAGAAGAATTAGCAGTAAAGAGTTACCTGTGCTTGATATTTTAGTCGCAGCTAGAGATGAAGAGAATGTCATATCAAGATTAGTTGAAAGATTATTTAATTTAGATTATCCAACAAATAAATTAAATATTTACATAATCGATGATGGTAGTTCTGATAAGACCCCTTTAATTTTAGATCGATTATCTAGACAATATGACAAGCTAAAAGTCATAAGTCGTTCTCCAAATGCAGGAGGAGGAAAGTCAGGAGCTTTGAATTATGCCTTGAAATTTACCCATGGTGAATGGTTATTAGTTTTGGATGCTGATGCTGAATTAAAACATGATTCTTTGATAAGGTTATTTAGTTTT